>JBEKDA010000011.1:0-120387 GCA_050014595.1 Bryobacteraceae bacterium | reverse complement strand
CTCCTGTTTGAAGTTTCTGAGCCGGCTGTTCAGAGCCGGTCTCGGCATTGTACCCTTCAGGAGAACCCTTCGCCATTTCAGCCCTTATACATTCAAACAGACGCTTTCGTCTGTCAACCCGGCGATCTCGGCGAGTCCAGTCCCCGCTTCGCGGCCCACTCCGGTACCTGACTACGCCAAACCTCGCCGCATCGATCTCTGACGCAGTTCCCGGGTAAATGTTCCGATGGGAAATACCGCGAACTCCGCGGGTGCCGCGAGCGTAGTTTACTTCAGAGCCTTTTCGATCGCGCTGGTGACGCCCGCGGATTCGGGAGTTACGTTGGGCTCGAAGCGCGCGATCACTTTGCCGTCGCGGTCCACCAGGAACTTGGTGAAGTTCCATTGGATCTCGCCGCCGGTCGAGGGGTTGGCCTGCTTGTCGGTGAGGAACTGATAGAGAGGATGTTTATCCTCGCCCTTCACCGAGATCTTGGAGTACATGGGGAAGCTTACGTTGTACTTGCGGCTGCAGAAGGTTTTGATTTCCTCGTTGGTGCCGGGCTCCTGGGCGCCGAAGTTGTTGGCCGGGAATCCGAGGATGACGAAGCCCTGGTCCTTGTACTTTTCGTAAGTTTTTTCGAGCCCCTCGTACTGCGGCGTGTAACCGCAAAGGCTGGCGACGTTGACGATCATGACCACTTTGCCCTTGTACTGGGCAAGCGGCGCGGGTTTTCCATCGATGGAGTTGAGTGTATATTCGAGCACGCTGGAGGCTCCGAGCAGAGAGGCTGCTACGACCATGCCGGTCAAGACAAGTTTGCGCATACCCTGGGGAGATGTTCGGGGCGCATGGAAGATTCACTGAGTTTACAATTTCGTGGCATGGGCGGCATCATACCGCCCACATCATGGGGCTGAGGGAAAGAATGGGTTGGTAGAGAGAAGGGTAAAACCGAACCGGCGGTTCGCGCGTCCAAAGGATGAGGGGGCTTGGCGTATAATGGCTTCAGGCCCGCGAAAAGAGTTCCATACCTATGAATAGCCGTACGAAGTGGTTTGTCGTGATTGGTTCCACCTGCCTTACGATCATGCTCCTCATCGGGAGCATGTTCGGCCAGAGCGCGGATCAGAAAAACGAAGTTTACAAGCACCTGAATGTGTTCAGCGACGTAGTGGCGCACATCAAGAACGACTACGTGGAAGAGCCGGATATGAAGGCCGTCACCTTGGGCGCGCTGAACGGGATGCTGGACGCGGTGGACCCGTTTGCCAGCTACTTGAACGCCGATCAATATCACGACTACCTGAAGAACAAGGACGTCAAGCGGCCGGACGTGGGGCTGGTTCTCTCTAAGAAATTCGGATACCTGGGAGTGCTGGACAGCATTCCGGGCTCTCCGGCCGCCAAGGCCGGCCTGGTAACGGGCGACATGATCGAGAGCATCAAAGGCATCACGACGCGCGACATGCCGCTGGCGTATGCGCGGATGATGCTCGAAGGCGATCTGGGCGAGGCGGTGGATCTGAGCGTGGTGCGCGTGCGGCGGCCCGAGCCGGCCACCATCACGCTGAATCGCACCAACATCGTGCTGCCACCGGTGGAAGGCAAGCTGCTGGACGAGAAGACCGGCTACATCAACATCGACGCGCTTTCCCCGGCGCTGGTGAACGACACCAGGACGGCCATCCAGTCGCTGCAGAAGAAGGGCGCGCAGCAGTTGGTGATCGACGTGCGCGATTGCGGGACAGGCTCTCCGGAAGACGGCATCGCGCTGACCAACCTGTTCTTGGATAAGGGCCAGATCACGTACCTGACGGGCCAGCGGTATCCGCAGAAGGTTTTCAACGCCGATCCGGCAAAGGCCGTGACCACGCTGCCGGTTGCCGTGCTGACCAACGGGGGCACGGCCGGTGCGGCGGAGTTTCTGGCGGCCGCGGTGCAGGACAACAAGCGCGGACAGGTGGTGGGTGAACGGACTCACGGCGATGCCGGGCTGCTCCAGGCGATCACCATGGAGGATGGCGGCGCCATCATTCTTACCGTGGCGAAATATTACACTCCGGGCGGCAAGGCCATCCAGGACACGGGTGTGGTCCCGGCCACGCTGATGCGCGAGCCCGAAACGCAGGTGGAGTACGACGACAACGGCTTGCCGATTCCCTCGCCGCAGGAAGAGCTGCAGAAGAAGACGGAGAACGACCCGGTGGTGAAGAAAGCGCTGGAAGTGTTGGCCAAGGGGTAAGAGGCGCGCTGCGGCTGGAAGGTGGGACAGGCCATCGCCTTCCGTGGCCTGTCATGCCTCGCTGAAGCACCTCGGCTTGACGGCAAAAACCGATCGCCCACCCTCTACGCTGACCTAAGTGCACAGTATGGGGGCTAACCGCGCAGCCGCAAGGCGAACCAAACCAGGCCGAAGGCCAGTAAGCCGCAGGCCGAGAGCTTGTGGACCAGGCGCGGCAGACGGGAGAAAACCAGCGCCAGAATGGCAATGACCGGCAATTCAGCCATGGCCGCGCCGGCCAGCACATATCCGGCGTAATAACCGGTGGTTTGGAGGAACAGGCGGAAATAGAGACCGTGGAACGCGCCTAACACGCCCGCGATGGCCCAGCGCGCCCCGGCTTGTGGCAGCAGCAGAATCTCGACCGCCAGATAGGCGACCGTGAGCGCGGCGGCAGCTTCCACAAATCGTGGCGCCGGTTGCCACAAGGCGTGCGGGGCGGCCAGCGCGGAGGCGGCTTGTCCCAGCAGGAACATGGCCGCCAGCGCCACCAGTTGGTTGCGGCCGCGCGCCGCCAGCACCAGCGCGGCAAGGAAGAGCAATTGGACGGCGCCGCCCAGCGCACGCATGCAACCAGCGGCCGATTCCGAAACCGCCGTCTCCGCCGCCGTGGGCGGACGGAACCGCAAAGTAGCGCTGGTGAACGAGATGTCGAAGAGCGCCTGATCGCGCTTGCCGTCCATTTCGGCGCGCAGCAGGTGGACGTGGTTGGGAACGGTGGCGGCCGCCAGGGTACACTCCACTCCCACCGTCTCAACCGGCGCGGCGAACTGATAATCGGCTTCGCACACGTAGAACCCGCTTTCCGCGTGGGCCGCGCAGCTCGCGTTCAGCAGTTGCGCGCCGGAAAAGCGCACGTGACTGAGCAGCGTGCGCTCGGGCGAGGCGACGTGAGAGATCTCATAAAGCGGCATGCGCAGCTCGTAATGGGCGCGGACGCCCGCGATGGTGAGCGAGCCGGAGCTGAAGCTGACGGCGTGCGGCCACGCGGGAACGGCCAGCAGGGCAAGCAGCAGGGCCACTCCGCTGCTCCGTTTCTTGGATCGCCGCGGACCTTTCGCCGCCATCGTGGCGCACGCACTCGTGCGTGCCGCGTCGACACTCGTGTCGACGCGTGGCCGGACTCTACCCGGGTTGCGGCTATGCCGCAATGTGGGGCGGGCAATCATGCCGGCAGCCGCCCTTTCAGGCGGCTCTTCGGGTTCGGCGAGAATCCTCGCGGCTGCCCCCATCTGGCAGTACGGCAGTGCTTGCGGCGTGAGCATGAGGGCGGCGCGAGGCTGCGGCGGGCGCATCGGCAACACGGCCTATCCAGTGCGCGGCGCTTCGGCCGCTACTGCTTCACCTCGGCCTCGATGGCTTCGAGTTCCTTGCCGGCTTCGGCCCACTTGCCCTGCGAGGCTAACTCACGGTAGCGGCGCAGGTGGTCGCGGATGCGAGCCAGGCGGGCGTCGGCGGAGGGCGCCGCGTTCGCCGCCGGGGCCGCTCCCGCCGCGGCTGGCGCGGTCGCCTGGCGGATCAACTGTTGAGCGCCGCCCGAGAGCTGCGCCAGAGCGTCATCGTAGGTATCGGCGTAAATCAGGCGGCTGCCCACGGCCAGCACGATCTTCTTCAATTGCGGCATGCTGCCCTGGTTGGCCTGGATGTAAATCGGGTCGACGTAGAGGAACGTGTTGCCCACCGGCAGCACCAGAATCTGGCCGCGCAGCACGTGCGAGCCCTGCTGGTTCCAGAGAGACAGGTCTTTGGAAATGTTGGGATCCTGGTTGATATAGGCGGCCACGTTCATGGGGCCGGGGATGAGCTCCTGCTTGGAGAGCAGGTACACCACCGTCTCACCCAGGTGGACGCCATCGCAGCGCGCCGCCATCAGGCCGATCAAATTGTTCTTGCTGCGCGGCGTAAAGGGAATCAGCAGCAGGAACTCGGGCTGGTCTTCGCCGGGCAAAGTGGCCATCACATAAGTGGGCGTGACCGGCGTGGAGCTGTTGTCCTGGCTGGCAGAGTGCAGCGCCAGCTCCCAGACATCCTCTTTGTTGTAGAACGACTGCGGATCGAGCATGTGGTAAGTGCGGTAGATTTCGGCCTGCACCGAGAAGAGCATTTCGGGGAAGCGGGCGTGGCGGCGGAGATCGGCCGGCATCTGCCCGGCGGGGAGAAACAACTCGGGGAAGAGGTTCTGGTAGGCGTCGATGATGGGATCGTCGGGCGCGAAGACGTAGAAGTGGGTTTCGCCGTCGTAGGCGTCGATGGTGGCCTTGACGGCGTTGCGGATGTAATTAAGGCTGGGGAAACCGGGGACGTCGACGGCGCGCGAGTAGGGATGCGCTTCCGAGGTGGTGTAGCCATCGATGATCCAGACCAGGTGGCCGGCATCGTTGATGACCATGTAGGGGTCGGTGTCCCATTCCAGGAACGGGGCGAGTTCCTGCACGCGTTCCCGCACTTTGCGGCGGATCATCATGCGGCTGTTGGGGGTGAGGTAATTGGTCAGGAGGATGTTGGGCTCGCCTTCCCGGACGGCGGCAGCCAGGCGCATAAAGAATGAGGAGATGGGAAACCCGCCCTTGCCTTCATAGCGGGACTTTTCGTATTTTTCGCCGGACGGATAATTGAACTCGGCCTCGGCGGTATTGACGAAGACCGGCTCATGCGTGACTTCGCCGTAATAGATTTCCGGACGGGTCAGCTTGAGGCTCTCGGTGTGGATCTTGGGCGGCGCATCCTCGATCATCAGGACGGGCAGGCCGTCGGATGTCATCTTGCTGACTTCGGAGAGCACCAGGCCGTAGCCGTGCGTGTAGATGAAGGCGGGGTTGATCCAGTTGTTGCGGGCGTCGGGGAGATTGGAGATATCCAGCTCGCGCGGCGAGAGCAGCACCTGGCGGTATTGGCCGTCGATGGTATACCGGTCGACGTCGCTATCGTGGAAAACGTAGTAAGTGCGCAGCGCCTGGCGCTGCGTGATGGTGTCGTGGTAAGCCTGCTGGTCCCAGAGGCGCACATTGTCGAGCAGGGCCTTATGGTGGGCCGTGTCGATGGCGGCGTTGGGATCGGCGTTGAATTCCATCTCGTGGACCCGCTGCTCCAGGCCGTAGGCGCTGCGGGTGGCGTGGATGTGCGTCTGGATGTAGGGTTTTTCGAGGGAGATTTCATTGGGCCGCACGTGCAGGGCGGAAACCAGTTGGGGCGTGGCGAACGAGACCACCAGCGCGAGCGCCATGCAGGCGGCCAGAATCCAGCGCCCGGCCAGGACAAACGCGGCGGCGGCAAAACAGGCGCCGATCAGCAGCCACTGCAGCGGCAGCCCGACGAATTCGTCGACGTAATCCACGCCTACCAGGAAGGTGCCGTGCACGTTGTAGACCATTTCGTAGCGGCCCAGGAAGAAGCGCACGGCCAGCGCCAAAAGCAGAATGACCGCCGCGCCGCGCAGGAAGCGCGATTCCAGACCGCCTTCCAATTTGAAAATGGTGGGGTCGATTTCGCGGGTCTGCTGGATGTCGGCCAGCCTGTGGCGCAGTTGCCAGCCGCGCGCCACCAGCCAGTACAGCAGGATGGCCACGATCACCAGCGCCAGCACGTAGCCGCGCAGCATGCCATAAAACGGCAGATCGAAGAGATAGAAGGAGAGTGGCTTGTCGAAGACCGTATCGCGCCAGCCCGTTGCGGCGGCGGGCAGGCCGCGCGAACCCGCGAAGCGCACCACCGTCCAGGTATCGATGGCGGCGGCCGCCACCAGGTAGCCGACCAGCAACAGCACGAGTGTGGAAATGCGGCTGTAGAGGCGGTGTTGGCCGAGGGATGTGCCGGCGAACTTCAAAGCGCGGGCGTGGGTGATCCACAAGGCGCCAAAGCCCAACAGCGTGGCCAGGGTGACGGGGGCGATGCTGTAATACAGCATGCTGAGCCAGGTGTGAAATTGTCCGAGTTCCTTCCACCATTCGATCTCGATGGCGTAGGAAGCGAAGGAGCGGGCGCCGAGGAGCAACAGTCCGAGGACGACAAAGAATGCGATGCGGCCCGCACGGGAAGGATGTGGGTGCCGCTGTTCGATTTCACGGGGCATGCCCCAAGCGTATCAGGGCTGGGGGCCAGGGGATAGGGCCTCTATATCCGGCAAACGTTTGCGCCAATCGTGGGGCAGGCGCTTTCGCCTGCCAACCCCGCACTCGACCAACCGCCGCAAAACCGGGACTGCCACCAATTCCCGCCTTTGGAATTGGTGGCTGTCCCGGCTTTGCCCAGTAGGCCACGCTTCACGCGCGCTGAAGCTCAACGGAAGACTGGTGACCTCACGCCGGTTCGCGTTCCATTTTGCAACATTGGGCCAACATTTGGAGACCAGTTCAAAAATCTTTCGCCTAAATTCGCCTTGTTTTCATGCGCTTGCAGTTTTTCTCCCGCGGCTTGGTACTCCCCTCATGCTACTTTTGAATCGGGTAAGGAAGTGCGCTCGTCGCTAACTTCCTCGTCCGTTGCTTTTCAGGTGGTACTGATACTTCTCGGCGGCTGTTAAGGCCTTGCGGCACTCACCGGGCTTTGCCTGATGGGGACCGACGGAAGAAACGTGGAATCGATTTCGCAATCCCGAAACATACCGGCGTAAATGCCCAGATGGAGTACGGTTTCAGAGAATCAGGCATTGAATTGGGGAGCCCGGCGCCATCCAGCGTCGCTAACCCCGAAGATGCGGTTCAAATCATTGGCGGCCGCCCGTAATTGGGTCCGAGAGAATCCGGAGACACGCCCGGCGACAAGTCCGCGAGCCCCGGCCGCCGCAACGCCCTCGTTCCATCCCGATCTCACACCACAAGTGTCTTCCGTTTTCGGTGGGGCAGGCGGTGCCGCCTGCCATTCTGACTTCCTCGGCTGCTGACTCCTGACTTCTCACTCCTGGCCCGCGCGGGAATACCAGAGAGGACTGCGCTTGCGGATTCAACTGTACAGTTCATATAATTGAACTGAAGAGTTTCTCATGAGAGCCGCCAGGAATCAGCGTATCGTCGTCTCCGCGTTACACGCCCGCGCCAATTTTGGCAAGCTGCTCGACCGGGTGGATATTGAGCGGCGGTCGCTGGTGATTGAGAAGCGCGGCGCACCCAAGGCGGTGCTGCTCAGCATCCGGGATTATGTGCGGCTGGCTGCCCCCGAGCCGGAAGTGCTCCGGGTAATCGGCGAGGAATCGCGGCGCAAAGGCACGGACAAGCTCAGCTCGGCGCAGATTGACCGGGTGATCAAGGCCGCGCGTCTGCGCAAACGAAAGCGCGGATGATCCCGCTTCGGCTCGTCATCGATACCAATATCGTGGTTTCGGCGGCCCTGAAACCCGATGGGCTACAACGCACCGTCCTGCTGCTTGCGCTCACCAAACCGGCCAGGCTATATGTCACCGAAGCAATGCTCGTGGAATACCAGGAGGTGCTCGCGCGTCCGGAACTACAAATCCGCCAGGGAGTCCGGCAACAACTCCTGCGCCTCATCAAGAACCACTCACAAATGATCCGCGCTGTGCGCCCGCTCCAGGTGGCGGTGGATCCAGACGACGACAAGTTTCTGGAGTGCGCCGACGCCGCCCGCGCCGATTACCTGGTGACCGGCAACCAGCGGCATTTTCCCGGGTTCTGGAAGAAGACCAAGGTGATTACGTCCCGCGAATTCATCGGCATGGTGGCCCCGCATCTCATCCCTTGGCGGCCAGGGCAATGACATCCTGCCCAAAATGACACCCGGCCGTTTGCCCCCAACCCCTGATCTTGATAGACTTAAGCATTAAGCAATCATTCGGTTGGTTCGGGGTCTGTAAATTGAAGGTCCGCGTCATCCTGCTTTCGATTACCGCGTGCCTGGCGCTGGGGGCGGAAACGCCCGTGACGCTGGCTCCGGAGCGCATTGTAGAGAATTACTGCGCCGCCACGCGGGGGCAGGAACGCAAGATCCAGGCCGCCAGCATGGATGTCGACATTGCGGCCGCACTCCCCAAGCTAAAGAAACAAGGCAAGTTGCACGCCCTGCGGCACATCACGGCGCTGGGGCGCATCACCTACGAAAAGCTGCGGTTTGAAGGCGACGGGACGGTGAAGAACCAGGTGATCAACCGTTACCTGGCAGCGGAAGCCGAAGCGCAGGAAGAACCGGGAGCGTCGGTTGCGGTGACGCCGGAGAATTACAGTTTCAAATACAAAGGCCGCAAGCCACTGGACGGGCGGGACGTTCACGAGTTCCAGGTGACGCCAAAACGGAAGCGCCAGGGATTGTTCAAAGGCGAAATCTGGATCGACGCCCAGACGTTCCTGCGGGTGCAGGAATCGGGCTACCTGGTGAAATCGCCATCGATTTTTCTGAAGAGGGTAGCCTTCGTCCGCAAGTACGAAATCCGGAACGGAATTTCGGTGCCGAGGGAAGAACAGAGCGTGGTGGATACGCGACTGGGCGTCGGCACGCTGGAAATGACCGTCCAATTCAGCAACTACGCGATCGATACGCGGGTGGTTGCCGAAGGGCCCGAGATTCAATAAGCGCGACCGGAGGGTTCCGTTCGACTGGAGATTACATGAGGACGTTGTTTCTGAATCCCCCATCTTTCGAAGGCTTCGATGGCGGCGCGAGTTCGCGCTGGCCCGCCTCGCGGGAGATCGAATCCTACTGGTATCCGGTGTGGCTGTGCTACCCGGCGGGGATGCTGCCGGACAGCAAAGTGCTGGACGCGCCGCCGCACAAAGTGTCGATCGAGCAGACCGTCGAGATGGCCAAACAGTTTGAACTGCTGGTGCTCTACACGTCCACGCCGGGATTTCACGTGGACGTGAAGATGGCGGAGATGATGAAGGACGTCAACTCCAAACTCAAGGTGGCGTTCGTGGGGCCGCCGGTGACCACCGAACCGGAGAAGACGCTGCTGGGAACGCCCGCCATCGATTTCGTGGTGCGGCGCGAGTTCGATTACCAGATCGTGGACTACGCCAGGGGCAAACCGCTCGAAGAGATCGCAGGGGTCAGCTTCCGCAAGAACGGACAGGTCGCCAACAACCCGGAGGCGCCGGTGATCGAAGACCTGGACGCACTGCCGTGGGTGACCAAGACCTACAAGCGCGACCTGGACATCACGCGCTACAACGTGCCGTTTCTGTTGAACCCGTTCGTCTCGCTGTACACCTCGCGGGGCTGCCCGGCGCTGTGCACGTTCTGCCTGTGGCCGCAAACCCACTCCGGGCACCGCTGGCGGCTGCGTTCCACCGGCGACGTGGCCAACGAAGTGCGGTATGCCATGGAGCAGTTCCCGCAGATGAAGGAACTGTTCTTCGACGACGACACCTTCAACTATCGCAAAGAACGGACCATCGAGCTGTGCAAGAAGCTGCAGCCGTTGAAGGCGACCTGGTCGTGCACGTCGCGCGTCACCACCGACTACGACACGCTGAAGGCCATGAAGGAAGCGGGCTGCCGGCTGTTGATCGTGGGATATGAATCGGGCGACCCGCAGATCCTGAAGAACATCAAGAAGGGCGCGACGGTGGAGATGGCGCAGCGCTTCACGGCGAACTGCAAGAAGCTGGGCCTGTTGGTCCACGGGGACTTCATCATCGGGCTGCCGGGCGAGACGCGCGAGAGCATCCGCAAAACCATCGATTTTGCAAAGAAGCTGGACACCGAAACCATTCAGGTGTCGATTGCGCATCCCTATCCGGGGACGGAATTCTACGACTACGTCAAGAAGAACAACCTCATTACCATCGATTCGATGACCGATGACACGGGGCACCAGCTTCCCAACATCATCTACCCGGGGCTCGACCAGGGAGAGCTGGTGGATTTCGTGGAGCGTTTCTACGGCGAGTATTTCTTCCGGCCGCGGGTGATCTGGCGGATCGTGAGGAAGGCCGTATTCAACGGCGACGAGCGGAAGCGGCTCACCAAGGAAGCCCGGGAATACATGGCGCTGCGGTCCAAGCGGAAGAAGTTTGTGGCCGATCACAAGGCGGCCGCGAAGACCGCGCCGGTGCCCGCCAGCTCGGGCGATTGACGGCGGCATGAGTTCCGAAGCGGCGCGCCTGCGGCTCAAGACGGGGATGTGCGTCCCGGTGGTGGTGCTCGCCAACGCCTTCGGTGATTTTTTCATGAAGCGGGGCATGCCTGCCTCGCTCGGGACTCCACTTGAGTATATCGGCGCCTTGTTCCAGCCGTGGGTGGCGCTGGGCGTGGTGTTGCTGATTGTCTGGCAGCTCTCACGGATGGCGCTGCTGAGCTGGGCGGACCTGAGCTACGTGGTGCCGGTGACGGCGGTGGGCTACGTGGTGGTGGCGCTGCTGGGGCGCATTTTCCTCGACGAACGGATCACCATGGCGCGCTGGGTGGGCATCGTGCTGATTGTGGCCGGTGTAGCGCTGGTGGGCGGCGGCACGGAGCCACAGACCACCGCATCGGGCGGCAGGGGGGCGGCACGGTGAAGTGGCTGATTGTGGCGATCATGGTGGCGGCCACCACGGCGGGTGAAGTGCTGCAGGCCTATGGAATGCGGCGGCACGGCGAAATCCGCGATTTCCGGCCGGGCGCGTTGGGGCGCGCGTTGTCGCTCGTGGCGCGCAACCGCTACGTGATTGCATCGCTGGTTTCGATGGCGGTCTCCTTCTTTTCGCTGATGAAGCTGCTGTCGGTGACGGAGCTGAGTTTCGCTGTCCCGGTTTCGGCGGTGACCTACGTGCTCGAAACGGTACTGGCCAAATATGTTCTGAAGGAACGGGTCAACCGGCTGCGCTGGGCGGGCGCGGCGCTGGTCGTCTGCGGGGTGGCGCTGGTTTCCCTGTGATCCTCCTGGCGATACCGGCGATCGCGGCGGCGGCCTACTACCTGCTCGCGGTAGTGGCGGCGGCGGTGTGGCGGAAGCGGCTGGCGTGGCACGGCGCCACGAGCACCCGGCCGCCGGTCTCCATCCTGAAACCGGTGCATGGGAAGGATCCGCGCTTCTACGAGGCCATCCGCTCGCATGCCATGCAGCGCTATAAGGAGTACGAAATTCTCTTCGGCTTCGCGGATGCGAACGATCCGGCGGTGGCCGAGATCGAGCGTCTCAAGCGCGAGTTTCCGCGCCAGCGCATCGAGGCGGTGCTGGTTTCGAGCGACACGCCCAACGCCAAGGTGGGCGTGCTGGCGGAACTGGCGCGGCGCGCGCGCTACGAAGTGCTGCTGGTGAACGACAGCGACATCGTGGTGGAACCGGGATATCTGGAAGAGGCCACGGCGCCGCTCTCGGATCCCGGTATCGGCCTGGTGACGTGCCTGTACCGCGCGCGGTCGGACTCGGCGGCGGCCGGTTGCGAAGCGTTAGGGATCGCCACGGAATTCGCGCCCAGCGTGATGGTGGCGCGGCTGCTCGGACAGGCGGAATTCGCGCTGGGTTCGACCATGGTTTTCCGCGCGGAAACGCTGCGGCGGATTGGCGGCTTCGCAGCGATCGGCAAGTATCTGGCCGACGATTACCAACTCGGGAAGCATATCCGCGCACTGGGATACCGCATCGAGTTTGCGACGGTGGTGGTGGAGACGGGGCTCGGCGCGGGATCGTGGGGGCAGGTGTGGCGGCACCAGTTGCGGTGGTCGCGGACCATCCGGGTGTCGCGCCCGGCCGGTTATTGCGGGTTCGCAGTGACGCAGGCCACGGTGTGGGCATTAGTGGCGTTTGCGGCCGGCCAGTGGTGGGCGGGAGCGGCGGCGCTGGGCCTGCGGCTGACGGCCGGTGTGATGACCGGCGCGGGAATCCTGCAGGACCCGAGAGTCGCGCCCAACTTCTGGCTGATCCCGGTGCGCGACCTGTTCGGATTTGCGGTTTGGGTGTGCGGCCTGTTCGGGCGCCAGGTGGAGTGGCGCGACCAGCACTTGGAACTGCGGGCGGACGGCAGCATTCTGACCGAGCCGCGCCAGAGCGCCTCAATCGACCGGACTTGATTTCGCAAGCGCACAGGAGTTAGGCTGCAAGCAGGCTTGCTGGATTTAATAGTTTAAGGCCTTATATATATCTTGGTGGGAAGCGAGCCGCGGGAGGTTGAAGTGATCCTTTTGCTGTTTGGTCCCCCGGGATGCGGCAAAGGCACGCAAGCGGCTCATCTCGCGGAGCGCTTCCAGATCCCAGCCATCTCAACGGGCGAAATATTCCGTGCGGAGTGCAAGGCCGGAACGGACCTGGGCCAACTGGCCTGCAAGATCATGTCGAGCGGCGCGCTGGTGGGCGACGACATCGTGAACAGCATGGTGGCGGCGCGCATCGCGCGGCCGGATTGCGCGGGCGGATTCCTGCTGGACGGATACCCGCGCACGGTGCCGCAGGCGGAGCAGTTTGCGGCGCTGCTGCGCGAGCGCGGATTGCCGGACCCGACGGTGGTCCACCTGGATGTCGCGGAGGATGCGCTGGTGGCGCGTTTGACGGCGCGGCGCCAGTGCCCGAAGTGCCTTCGCATCTACAACGTGATGTGGCAGCCACCGCGGCAAACCGGCCGGTGCGACGACGATGGCGAAGGATTGATCGCGCGGGACGACGACCAGGAAGTGGTGATCCGCCAGCGGCTGGCGGCCTACCGGGAGCTCACGGGGCCGGTGTTGGGGTGGTACGGCGAGGCGGCCGTACGCACGGTGGACGGCAGCCTGCCGCCCGAGGAAGTGACGCGGGCCATCGAGGCCGCGGTCCTGCAAACAGCGGCGCGGTAGCCGGGCAGTTGAGATCTGCAGGTTGACTGTGGGGCAGGCTTCAACGAGGACGACTCGCGGCGCGCCGTCACAAGTTTCAGGAACCCATCTTAGCAACCTAAATGGAATCAGTGGTTTGGGGGTGGGTTTCGGGAGAACCTGCCAATGGAGTTTCTGCATTTTCAAGACCAACTGGTAGCGCCGGCGGTCTTGCCGCCGGTGTTTGGTGGGGGCAGGATGGTATCCTGCGCACCGATTGTCAATCGGTGCTGCCGGGCGGAGCCCGGCCTGCGCAGGCGCTCTCGCCTGCCAACACGGCCTCCAGGGGGACTGCCTCACTAACCGCCAGAAGCGGCCGGGGGTAGAATTGGATTCTGCATGTCCAGAACCTACACCCCCATGACGGAGCGGCTGGCGGAATACGTCCGCACGGTCACCTTGCGCGAGCCCGAGGCGTTACGGCGCCTGCGGGAAGAGACCGAGAACCATCCGCAGGCATCCTGCCAGATCGCGCCCGAGCAGGGCCAATTCCTCCACCTGCTGGTCCGCCTGATGGGCGCGCGCAAGGCTCTGGAAGTGGGCGTCTTCATGGGCTACAGTTCCACCTGGGTGGCGCTGGCGCTGCCCATGGACGGCAAGCTGGTGGCTTGCGACGTGAGCGAGGAATTCACGGCGCGGGCGCGCAAGACATGGCGCGCAGCCGGCGTCGAGAGCCGGATCGATTTGCGGCTGGCGCCGGCGCTTGCGACGCTGGATGCGCTGATTGCGGGCGGCGATGCGGGAACTTTCGATTTCGCGTTCATCGACGCGGATAAACCGAACTACTCTAATTACTACGAGCGAGCGCTCGCGTTGCTGCGGCCCGGGGGATTGATCGCGGTGGACAACGTACTCTGGAAAGGAAAAGTGGCGGACCCCGAACAACAGGACGCCGACACCTTGACGATGCGGGCCTTCAACCGCAAACTCCACCAGGACCACCGCGTGGCGCTGGCGATGGCCACCATGGGGGATGGGCTGACACTGGCCTGCAAGCTGCGCGGGACGGATTGCGCCTCCCTACCCTAAGTACCGCTGGAGATCGTCGGCGCGGTAGCAGTGCGCGTAGGCCGTGTCGCGCGTGATGCGGTTGGCACGCACGAGCTCGGCGAGCGATTGCTCCATAGTCATCATGCCTTCGGATTTACCCACGGAGACCTGCGAGCGGAGCTGGTGGTCGTCCCCTTTGCGGATGAGGGCGCGGACGGCGTCGGTCGAGAGCATGATTTCGGTGGCGGGCCAGCGCATGACGCCATCGAGGCCGGGCACGAGCTGCTGGGCGACGATGGCGAGCAGAGCCAGCGACAACTGCTGGCGGATTTGCGGCTGGTTGGAGGAAGGGAACGTGTCCAGGATACGGGAGACGGACTGGATGGTGTCGTTGGTGTGGAGCGTGGAAAGGACCAGGTGGCCGGTTTCGGCGGCGGTGAGCGCGGTCGAGATGGTTTCGGCGTCGCGCATTTCACCCACCAGGATGACGTCCGGCGACTGCCGCATGATGCTGCGCAGAGTGACGGCGAAATCCGGGGTATCGCGGCCGACTTCAATCTGCTCGATGACGGCGCTGCGGTTGGCATGCTGGTATTCCACGGGATCCTCGATGGTGACGACGTGGGCGGCGCGGCGGGTATTGACGATATCGATGAGCGCGGCGAGCGTGGAAGACTTGCCGCAGCCGGTGGGTCCGGTAAGCAGAACCAGGCCCTGGCGCCGTTCGGCGAGTTTGGCGAGAGAAGACGGCAGGTGCAGGGATTCGAGCGAAGGAATCTTGGAGGGCAGGAGCCGGATGCAGGCCGCCAGGGTGCCGCGCTGGTGATGCACGTTGACGCGGAAGCGGCCGATGCCGTCGCGGAAGAAGCCGAAATCGAGCGACTTGACGCGCTGCAGTTCGTCGAGCTGGGCCGGTTCGAGCAGCGGCGTCACCAGGCTGCGCACTTCCTCGGCCTCGAGCGGCGGCCCCGAGGCCGGCGTCAGGTTGCCGGTGACGCGCAACATGGCAGGCGCGCCGGCCACCAGCAGGATATCGGAGGCGTTGCGCGTGGCCGCCAGGTTGAGCAGCTTGTCGAGCGTCGGCGTGGCTTGCGATCCGCGCGTGGGGGTGCGTTTCTGGCTGGGCGCGGCGCGATTCAGCTCAGCTACGATTTTGGAAAGTTCTTCGGAGTCGTATTCGCCCATTATTTTCCCGAGATGGTGAGTTGCGCAGAGAGTGGGATGCTGCGCGGCGGATAACACTTTTCGTGATCGCACGCCTGTGCCCGCAGCGCACCGCCGAGTGCGACCGGCTTCGGGCTGGCGGAGGGGCTCACGGTGAAGGGCACGGTGATGACGGCGCCATCCTGGTAGACCGAAAGTGGATCGGTGGCGTACCACTCCGTGACGGAGGAGACGGGCGGATACTCGGGCGCGCCCCAGACAATGCCGGCGGCGGGCTCGGGGGTGAAAGTAGTGCCGATGAGGTGCGGGTCGGCCGGCGCATGGGAGTTGACGTGCGCGCCATCGGCCAGCCGCAGGACAATCTGAAAACGCCCTTTACCGCCTGCCGGCAAACTGGCAGGATCGAGCACCGCGCCGGCATCGACGGGACTGGAGTTCTCCTTAGGAGCCAGCAGAGTCTCAACCTGCAATTCCAGCGAGCGTTGCGCATCGGCGCCGCTGATGACCCGGGGCTTATAGAGGATGCGGCCTTCGCGATCGATCAGGAAATTCGCCGGCATGCCGCGCGCGCTGTACTGCTTCTCGGCAAACTCCTGGCTGGCACGCAGAGGAATGAAGCCGTAGCCGTAACTCTCTAAATAGGGCAGCACGAATTGGTCTTCAGCCGGATGCACGTTGAGGGAGAGAATCACGAAGCCGCGCGGACCGTATTTCTCCAGCACCTTTTGCAGATACGGCGCTTCCCCGCGGCACGGGCCGCAGAAGGGATACCAGAAATTCAGCAGGACGACTTTGCCGCGATAGTCGGAGAGCGACGTGGGATGCTCATCGCCGTAATGAGGCAGCGTGAAGGGTGCGGGCGTGGACCCGTGGGCTTCGAGCAAAGTGCGGATGTCGGCTTCGACTTCAGTGGGGGTCTTGTTGAGCATGGCGCCATATTGCAGAATGGCTTGATAGAGATCGTCGCCCGGCAGCTCGGCCATGGGCTTGAGGAGGGCGTCGTAGGCAGGCTGCGGACCGCCACGGGCGGCAGTGGCTTCGGCCATGAGCAGATAGGCCGGCGTCGAGTCGAGGTAGCGCGGGAGGAGCTTGTCGGCAAGGAGGTCCTCAAGCAGGCGGATTGCCACGAGCGTGCTCTTTTCAGTGCCTTCGTCGAGCGAGGTTCGAGCCAGGACCAGGCGCTTCTGATACGTCAATATCTTCCCCCACGTCGTGGCATCCTCGCGTGAGGCGTGATGCGTCATTTCATCCGCCAGGGCCAGGGTCTTCGCCGAGTCGGTTTTGCCGTATGCATCGAAGAGCAAGTCCATGGCGTCGGAAGACCATCCGAATTTGTCCGGCGGGAACGTCGACTTGCATCGTTCCAGGATCTCAATTTTCCCGGAAAGATCGGTGGTATCGTGCGCCAGCCAGTAGAGCGCCTGGGCGCCTCGTTCGCTATTGGGGAAACGAGTGGCCACGGCTTCGGCCAGTTTGCGGTACAGTGCCGGATCGACATCGCGCTGGGCGTTGGCGTAATAAAATGCGGCCGCATCGTCGGTGGGGTCCACGTCAGCGGCATGCTTGAGATAGTCCAGGCGCTTGGCGGTGTTGCCGCGGACCTCTTCGATCAGCGCCATGCTCTGATAGGCGGGCGTAAACTGGGGATCGACTTTGATGGCTTGCAGGGTGTAGCGCTCCACCTTGTCATAGTCGGTGTACATGTACATGTCGCCCAGCATGTACGGGAACGCGGCTTTGGACGGGTACCGCTTCACCCACTCCTGGTAGATGGCGTCCAGCTTGCGGTCGGCGTCATCGGAGGCTTTTTGGTTGGCGGCCTGCTTCTGAGCTTCCGGAACGTCTTTCACCTTGTCGCGTTCGGCTGCGTTTACCGCGCGGACGAACGCCTCGTGAGCATCGAGAAAATTGGGATCGAGCTCGATGGCTGCGCGGAAAGCGGCCTCGGCTTTGGCCTCGTCCTTGTCTTTAAGCGCGGCGCGGGCTTCGTCGAGTTTAGCCTTTGCTCCGGGCGTGCCTTTGCTGGGCTGCGCGTGCGCGGCGCCCAGGAACAGAGCGGCTGCGAGGGTGTAGCGCGCGATTCGATAGCTCTCCATAAAGATCCAGACGCGCTTCCGGGCTCGGGCGTTTACCTTACCACAAGCCGATCAGCTTCCACCAACATACTCCAATGCCCAGCCAGATGACCAGATTGATGAGCGAGATTTGGAAGCCGAGGCGCCACCAGTCGGTCTGGCGAACGTAACCGGCGCCGAAAAAAACCGGGGCCGAACCGGTGCCGTAGTGGGTCATGGCGGCGTTGATGCTGGAGAAATAGGCCAGCGGAAGCGCGGCCAGCATGGGAGGAACGCCGGCGGCCAGCGCGGCGGTGAGGAAGCCGGGGTAGAGCGCGGTGACCTGGCCGGTCATGCTGGCGAAACCGTAGTGCACATATAAATAGACGAGCGCCAGGGCGAACCAGACCAGCAGCCAGGGCCATCCGATCATCAGACCGAACAGGCGGCCGGAAAGAATTTTGACGACGCCGGACTGATTGAGGGCGTCGGACATCATGACCAACGGGGCGAACCAGATGAGCGCGTCCCAGGCGCGCTTCTCGGAGAGCAGGTCGTCCCAGGTGATGACACGGGCCAGCAGGAGCGCGGCGAGGCCGGCCATGGCGACGAAGGTATTGGAAATGCCGTGCCACGGCGACGTCACCCAGCCGGCCATGATGCCGAGAAAGATGGCCACCAGCCATTTCTCTTCGCGGCGCAACGGGCCGATGCTCTCGAGGTGGGCGTGTGCCATCTGGCGCGCGGGCGCGGTGTCGCGGAGTTCCGGCCGGACGGCGCGGTGGAGGAACCAGGGAACCACAGCCAGGCTGATGAAGCCGGGGACGATGGAACCCGCGAGCCAGCGGCCCCAGTTGAGTTCCACGTGCCCGATCTGGCGCGCGAATTCCGCAATCAAAGGATTGGCGGCCATCCCCGTGAGGAACATGGCAGAGGCGACGTAGGTGGTGTGAAAGCAGACCAGGGTCAGGAAACTGCCGATCAGCGGCGCCGTGGGACCGGGCTCGGAGCCGAGCGCCGCGGCCACGCCGCGCGTGATGGGGAAGATCACGCCGCCGCCGCGCGCCGTGTCGGACGGGATGAAAGGGGCGAGCACCAGGTCGGCGCCGGCAAGCGAATAGCCGAGGCTCAGCGGCGTGCGCGCGAAGCGCCGGATGAAAAGGTAGCCGAGGCGCGTGCCGAAACCGGTGGAGGTGACGGCGCGGGAAAACAGAAACGCGATGAAGACCAGCCAGACGGTGAGGTTGCCGAAACCGGAGAGCACCTGCGCGGGCGGCAGCGTGCCGGTGACGGCCAGCAGCGTCATGGCAATCACCACGCTGACGCCCATGCGCACGGGCTGCGCCACCAGCGCGACGATGGTGGAGACGAACACGGCCAGCAGGCGGCTCTGCGGGGAGGTGAGTGAGGGAAGCGGGAGGAAATAGAGCAGGAGCCCGGGAGCAAGCACGACGGCCCAGCGCCACCAGGCGACAGGTTGATGATTGGTGGACACTCTTAGACAGTGTAATCGGGGGCAGGGCTCGATGCGCTTACTTTCCTTGGACGGGCGAGCGCCGGCTGGAAAGCCGGCGTTGCGGGCCGGAGGCCCGCTCCACGATGGAGCGGGCTTTCAGCCTGCACCACAGCGCTACCGATGGCGGCGGATTGGTTTCGGCGGCGCGGGCGGCGGGGTGTCGGAGTCGGGATCGGGGTCGGCAACGGCGGGGACGGTGGCCGGCGCCGGCGGCTGCTGTGCGGCGGCGGGCATGATGCCGTGCATCACGTCATTGGCGAAGAAAAACTTGCCGTCGGACGGGACCATCATGATCTGCACTTTGTCGGACAGCTTGTCGGCGATGATCTTCTGCAGCAGGATGGGGCTCTCTTTCAAGACGCCGGCTTGCAAACGCAGGTCGTCGGTATCGGCTTTGGACATCACCTGGACGCGGTCCACATCGGCCTGGTTCATGAGCTTGCGGCGCTCCAGCTCGGCCTTGCCGTCGATCACTTTGGCCTGCGCGCGGGCTTCGGCTTCCAGGCGCGTCTGCTCAATCTGCTTCTGCTTCAGCGGCAGGGTGTATTGCATGGCGTCGGACTGCGCTTTGGCTTGCAAGACGGTCACCTGCGCCTCGGCTTCGGCGGCTTTCACCTGGCGCGCCTTGTCGGCTTCGGCTTCGAGCTCGGCCGTGCGCACTTCTTTCTGTTTGACTTCCACTTCGATGGACAGGCGGTCGTTCTCCTGCTCCTTGAGCAACACGCCCTCGAGGCCCTTGGCGTATTCGGCGGGAAGATCGATGTCGCGCAGCATCACTTCCTTCACCAGGATGGCGTCGGGAGCGAGATTGGTGGTAATGGCGCCGGCGGCTTCGCGGCGGATTTCTTCGCGGCGCGAGGCGAATAGGTCGCGCACCAGATAGTTGGCCGCGACCTCGCGAAAGGCGGTCGAGACCACCGGCGGCACCAACTCCTTGTCGACCGGCTGCGGCAGGTTGGCGTTGACGAACGACAGGCGCTTCGGATCGATGCGGTAGCGCACGGCCACCGCGAGCCCCACCGAGAGCCCTTCCTTGGTTTGCACCCTCAGCGGCTGGATCGATTTTTCGCCGACGGTGGTGAGGAAGATCTGGTCGCGGACATCATAGAGCTCGATGCGCTGGACCAGCGGGACCATCAGGTGCAGGCCGGGATACAACGTTCCCGGAAGAGTTCCGGAGATCTGGCTGATGCGCACGCCGGCCATACCGGCGGGCACCACCTGGATGCTGAGCCCGGCGAGCAGAACGCCGAGGGCCACGGCGGTGATGCGGCCGGAGGCCCGCCAGCGCGGGTGGACCGGTTCGGGACGCGGTTGATTGTTGAGGATCAGGGTGGACTGTTGGTACAGGCGATAGAGATCCCGGAGCAGGATCGCGGCGGCCGCAGCCAGCAGCGCGAGGCCCGCGATTTCGAAGAGGTACTTCAAGGTGAGCACGGTTGGTTTCTCCCGGCGGGGCATAGGCACGCGGGGGGCCAAGGCGGCGGGAGAAGAAACAGGAACCCAGGCGGGCTGAGTGCCTGTGATAGCCGGCCGGGCAAAGACCGGCGTCAAGACCGCCGGCGGTACCAGACGGGTCTTAACGGAGCTTGAGAAATGTAGAAACTCCGGATGCCATCCTGCCCCACCAGGCGTCGAAATGAGTGTCGACGCGGCACGCAGGAGTGCGTGCGGCACGTGTCTTGGTGGAACACGCGTGGAAACACGGAGACGAAGATTTGACACGGGCCGAAAAAAACCTCTTGACATGTATTAGTAAACTAGTACACTATCTTTTTAGATGAGTAACACACGAGCCAATGAACGAAAAAGCTTCGAGTTCCGGCTGGACCTCGAAAGCGGCGTTCCGGTCTACCGGCAAATCATCGACCAGGTAATGGGAGGGATGGCGGCCGGCAGGCTGGCCGGCGGGCACCAGCTTCCGACGGTGCGGCAGGTGGCGGTGGATCTCGAAATCAATCCCAACACGGTGGTGCGGGCCTACCGCGAGCTGGAAATCCGCGGCGTGCTGGAGACGCAGCAGGGCACAGGCACCTTCATCAGCCAGCAGAAAGTGAAGCGCGACGACCTGGAGCGCCAGCGGCAGCTCAACCAGCTTGTGGGCGAATTCGTGTCCCGGGCGGGCGCCGCCGGATTCAGCATTGGGGACCTGGTGGAGCAACTACACGATCGTCAGAACGAATCGCAGAAGAACAGGAGATGAAGTTATGTGGCCGGATCAAACGCAGTGGCGGTTGAGCAATGTGGGTGTGGCGTTGTTGGTGATTTCGCTGGCGGCGGGCGGCGGCGCCATGGCGGTGACGGACAGCCGGGCGCCGCTGGCGGCGGGAGGGCTGGTGGGGCTGTACTTTCTGTTTTCGATTCGCGTGGCCGACCAGTGGGAGAAAGTTGCGGTGCTGCGGTTCGGGCGCTTCCGGGGGCTGCGCGGCCCCGGTTTGTTCCACATGGTCCCGATCGTGGACAAGCTGAGCCGCTACGTGGACCAGCGCGTGAGGGTGTCGAACGTCTCGGCGGAATCGACGCTGACGCGGGACACGGTGCCGGTAAACGTGGACGCGATCGTGTTCTGGATGGTGTGGGACGCGGAGAAGTCGATTCTGGAGGTGCAGGACTTCACGCAGGCGATCACCATGAGCGCGCAGACGGCGCTGCGGGAATCGATCGGGCGGCACGAATTGCACCAGATGGTGGCGGAGCGCGAGATGCTGGGGCAGGAATTGCAGCGCATCCTGGACGAGAAGACGACGGCGTGGGGGATCACGGTGCAATCGGTGGAGATTCGCGACGTGCAGATCCCGCTGGCGTTGCAGGACGCCATGTCGCGGGAGGCGCAGGCGGAGCGGGAGCGGCGGGCGCGCATTATTCTGGGCACGGCCGAGACCGAAATCGCGGAGAAATTCGGGCAGGCGGCGCTCACCTACCAGAACAACCCGGTGGCCATGCACCTGCGCGCCATGAACATGCTGTATGAGGCCATCAAGGAGAAGGGTGCGATGGTGATTGTGCCTTCGTCGGCGGTGGAGACGATGGGGCTGGGCGGCATGCTGGGAACGGCTTCGATGGGCGGGATGAAGACGCAGTAGGGAGCGGGGCTCTACGGAAGAGCCGGACCAGGGGGTCCGGCGCGGGCGAGGGCGCCCGCCCCACGGGCGTCGACACGAGTGTCGACGCGGCACGCACGAGTGCGTGCGCCACATGGCAACCGAGAGGAGCAAACCATGAAGAAAGTGCTGTACGTGTGTTTGATGGCGGGAGCGCTGGCCGCCGCGATGGAGAAACCGGCGATCGAGGGCAAGTGGGAAGGCGAAATGAATGGACTGAAGGCAGTCACTGTCACAGTCCACGAAAACAAGGGGCAGATGGAGGGCAGCGTGATCTTCTATGTCGTGCGCGACGACGACGGGCAAGGGAAGCGGATCATGGGCCAGGACGAACGGAAAATGCTGGAGACGCACTGGGACGGCAAAACCCTGCGGTTCGCGGCGGGCGCTCCGGATTTCGACCCCGACGCGCCAGGTGTGCGGTTCACGATGACGGTGACCGGGGACAAGAAGGCGGAACTGAAGCGATTGGGGGAAAACGAGCAGACGTTAGCGTTGGCGCGTGTGGAGTAGAAACGTATGGCGCAAATGAAGCCGGAATGGCTGGCGTCCTGCTTGCGGGATTTGCGGCATGGCGTGATCCTGTTGTGGCGGGACGCCGGCATCTCCGGGTTGATCGTGCATCGTCGGCGTGACGGACGAAACCGGCAAGCTCAAAAGCGTGATTGGGGACAACCACCTGGTGAGCACGGATTATTTCCGGGCGCTGGGCATTCCGATTCTGGCCGGGCGCACGTTTCGCCGCGACGATGCGGGGCGGCGGGTTACGGTGGCGATCGTGAACCAGGAATACGCGCGGCGGTTCGGACTGGGGGCGGACGTGGTGGGCAGGCAGATCGACGAGGGGCCGGGCGAGCAGCCAATCACGATTGTCGGAATGTGCGGCAACGTGCGGACGCGCGGCTTGCAGACTGCCCCGTTTCCGGAAGTCTATCTATCGTCGCTGCAACTTTCCTGGGCGAACGCCTACCTGGTGGTGCGTTCGCCACTCCCGCCGGGACAATTGCTGAAGCAGGTGAAGACGGCGATTGGCTCCGCCAACTCCGAGCAGGCCGTGTTCGGGGTCGAGACCATGGACGAAGCGATTGCGGACTCGCTGGCCGGGCCGCGATTCGATGCCTTCCTGATCGGCGCTTTCGCGCTGCTGGCGGTGACGATGGCGGCGGCGGGGATGTACAGCGTGATCGCCTGCCTGGTCTCGCAACGGACCGGCGAGATCGCCATCCGCATCGCGCTGGGGGCCGGCCGGGGCGCCATCGTGCGGACCATTCTGGGAACGACCACCGCCTGGGTGGTGGCGGGCCTGGTCTGCGGTCTGGGACTGGGGCTCGCTACCCGGAACACGGTGCGTTGGCTTTCGAGCACGGCGGTCGAGGGCTCGCCGTGGATGTACGTGCTGGTAATGGTGTTTTTCTTCGTGGTGACGCTGGTGGCTGCCTATCCGCCGATGCGGCACGCCAGCCGGCTCAATCCCGCGGCGGCGCTAAGCTCGGAGTAGCCGGAAGGTGCTTTAGAAGACGAATCGATGGCGGCGCATGCTGTCGAGGGGCGGAGGCGCGGGATAGGATAAAGGTATGCGCTGGCTCACGATCACGCTTACGATGGCGCTGGCATGGGCGCCCATCATGGCTAACGAGGAAAAGAGCAAGACGGATGAAAGGCTGGACGATGCCGCCAGCCTGTTCTCGGAAGTGATGGCAACTCCCGACAAGTCCATCCCGCAGGATCTGCTGAACAAATCGCAGTGCATCATCCTGGTGCCCAGCTTGAAGCAGGCGGCCTTCGTGGTGGGGGCGAAATACGGCCGCGGCTTTGCCATGTGCCGGGCGGCGGGCGGACAAGGATGGGGACCGCCGGCAGCGGTGCGGATCGAAGGCGGAAGCTTTGGTTTGCAGATCGGAGTGGCGGCCACCGACGTGATCCTGCTGGTGATGAACGAGCGGGGAATGAAGCGGCTGGAGACCAGCAAATTCACCATCGGGGTGCAGGCGACGGCGGCCGCGGGACCGGTGGGCCGCAACGTCACGGCGCAGACCGACGCGCTGATGACGGCCGAGATTCTTTCCTGGTCGCGCTCGCGGGGGATTTTTGCGGGGGTATCGCTGGATGGCGCCACGATGCGCAACGACATCGACGAGAACCAGGCCATGTACGGCCAGCGTTGGAACCTGAAACAGATTCTGGGCAGCGGCGCGAAGCCTCCGGCGGCGGCCGGGAGAGTGATGGAAGAGCTGAACAAGTACTCGAGCCGCAAGGGCGGGTAGGGGGAGGGCATGCGCGGCGGGGGCGCCTGTCGGGAAACAAGATTGCCGTTCGTGGCTTGCCGCCGGCTGGAAAGCCGGCGTTGCGGGCCGGAGGCCCGCTCCACATTTTGCCGCCGTGGCCCACCACCCCGAGGCGCCACAACTTGAGCATCAGAGGGTCAAGGTTACTTTGTGGAGGGTGCGCGGGCGGTCGGGGTCAAGGCCTTTTTGAGCGGCCAGGGACGCCGCGAAAAGCTGCGTCGGCACAATGTACGGAATGGGCGTGAGCGCCTCCTTCAGGCGGCGCGGCAGCCGGATCACGCGGGTGGCGTGGCCGGAGGCCTGGCGGTTTCCAGAATCGGTGATGGCCACGATCTCGGCGCGCAGGTGCTGTAGTTTTTCGAGGGTTTCGCGCATGGAGGGCCAGGTGCGGTCGGGCGGCGCGAAAACAAAGACGGGGAAGCTGGGCTCGACCAGCGCGATGGGGCCGTGCAGGAAATCGGCCGAAGAAAACCGCTCGGCCACCACGTAGCAGGTCTCCATGAGTTTCAGGGCGAGCTCGAAGGCATTGGCGTAATTCAGGCCGCGGCCCACCACGACAGCGTGACGCATGAAGCGATACCGTTCGGAGAGCGCCTCAATCTCCGGCGCGAGCGAGAGCGCGGCGTCGACGGCTTCGGGAATGCGTTGCAGGTCGGAGAGGCGAACTCCTCCGCCCAAGGCGTATGCCAGCAGATAGAGGAGCAGCAACTGGCCGGTATAGGTCTTGGTGGCGGCCACGCTTTTTTCTTTGCCGGCGCGCACCAGGAAGACGTGCTCGGCGAGCTTGGCCAGCGTGCTGGAGCGCTCGTTGGTGATTCCCAGGGTGAGCGCTCCCTGCGCGCGGGCGCGCTCCAGCACCAGGTTGGTATCGGTGGATTCGCCGGATTGCGAGAGCGCCACCACCAGGCTGTTGCGGTAATCCAAGCGCGCTTCGTAAAGAGTGGAGATGGAAGGCGCGGCGAGCGAGACCGGGATGCCGGTGGTGATCTCAATGAGGTAGCGGCCAAAGAGCGCGGCATTATCGGAGGTGCCCCGCGCTACCAGCACCACCAGGCTGGGCTTTCGCTTGGCGAGCAGGCCGCGAAAAGCTTCGGCGCGCCGAATTGCTCCCGCCAGGGTGCGCTCCAGAGCTTGTGGTTGTTGGCAGATTTCGTCGATCATGCGGGACATGGCTTTCACGATAGCAGGCAGCGGGGGAGCGCGAGCCAGGGTGGAGTCCAAGAGATAAACAGGCAGTCATACAGCGGTTCCCAGTGCTGGCGCACTGGGCTATGCTCTTGCGTCCTTCGGACTCGGGCCGCGGAAAAATCGTCGCGGCCCGCGAAGAAAACAAAGCACAGTAGTACACGCTTTTTCCGAGACTGCGCTCGGAAAAAGAGGCCCTGCGGGCAGCCTCCAGGGGTATTGTGGTTCCATTGAGGAGCGGCGGGATGGACCAATTCTCGGAACACTACCAAGAGCTGATCGAGGGCATTTACGACTGTTCGGATCGTATCGTTTTGAATGCGTATTTCCCGATGGGTCAGGAACCGGGAGGCATGCTGGTGTGGTGGCGAGCCCTGTATGGGGGTGATGAAGACATGGATACCGCCCATCTGATGCGCATGGCCGGACGTTTTTCGCGACGTGTGCGAGCGTTTGCCGAAGCCAATGGTATACGGATCGTGGATTGTGCGCCGAAGGTGAAGAAGTTCGAGATTGCGCAGGCTGATCTCCGCAAACATGATGGACGGCCGGGGGTTTTCCTGATTCTGGTGGCCAAATCACGGGCACCGGTGTGGGAGGTCGAGCGGACTCGGTCTGGCAAAGTCGGCGCTATCCGTCGCAAGAAACCGATGCCGTTCGTGAATCATTATTCGTTCCACATTTGGGATGCGGAGTGGGGACACGTCACGATAAAGATGAGCGGGCATCCACCGTATGGCGCGCAGATCATTCTCAATGGCTATGACTATGTGTCCTGTGCGGCCAAACGCGCCGGGATTACCGTGAGCAAGCAAGGAAACTGTTTTGTCCAGGTTTCCGACGGCCCTGGGTTGACGAAGATCGCAGACACCTTGTCGGAACCCGAGACAGAAGGGCGGCTTCGGCAGCTTTGCGACCATTGGATTTATAGTAGCTGTTTGATATTCGGCCTGGACCTGGAGGAGCAAGAGCGTGGGGGCTTCCAGTATCGCTATTCCTCGTATCAACTGGAGTACAGCCGGAACTTGCGTTTTTCCAGCGGCAAGCAGATGTGGGAACTACTGCAACGGTTAGTCGATCGTACGCGAGCGAGACTGGACCTGGAGGTGGTGAAAACCATCTTCGGTTTCAAACGCCGTCCGCGGCTGAAGCGCCTGAAACAAAATCAGTGGGGAATCGAAGTCGAGACACCTACCTATGATCTGACGGTTTTTCATGTGCACTATGGCAAGTTGAGCCTGAAGATCTACAGCAAAGGCGAGAACATTCTCCGCATAGAAATGATGGTGCACAATGCTGCGGAGACGCCGTTTCGACGCGCCTTGGTGGATTTTCCCAAAATCGTGGGCTGGATGAGGGGTGTCCTGGAACGTTTTCTCGATGCCCTTCACTGTATCGAGGTCTGCTTCATCTCCGACGACCAGCTGGAAAAACTGCCAGAGCCAAGCATCGTCGGGAAGACCAGAGTAGGGGGAATAGACCTGAATCGTTCCCGGATGCGTCTGGCGCTGCGAGCGATTGTGGCACTATCGACTTCACCCAGGGGCTTTACCGCTCGGGACGTTAGCATCAAAGCTCGCTCGCTGGTCGGATTGCCAGAAGACGCCTACAGCTGGCGGCAAGCCGCATACGATCTGAAGAAACTCCGCGGTAAACAGTGGATACAGCGAAAAGGAAACTCACGCCGGTATGAAGCTGTAGGGGAGGGTCTGCGGTCGATGACCGCCCTAATCGTGCTCCGGGATGACGTGATCAAACCCCTACTGGCAGCCCAGGGCCGGCTCAAACCTGGTCGGCGGCCCACCCGAACTGCGCCCATAGACGCGCACTACGCGGCGCTTCGACACCAAATGAGAGAGCTATTCCAAGAGCTGGGGATCGCAGCTTAAGATCGACAACATTTTTTGAGTTTCCGCCAACAGTAGTACAGTAGTACAATGCCTTCTAGCCGTTGCCAGCGATCTGTACGAACGGCTCCGGCGCGGCGCCGTCGACCACCGCGGCGGCGTCTTCGGCGGTGAAACTCTCGACCTTGGCGGAGATATTCATGGAGCAAAACTTGGGGCCGCACATGGAACAGAAGTGCGCGTCCTTGAAGCCGTCGTCGGGCAGGGTTTCGTCGTGCATGGAGCGCGCGGTTTCGGGGTCGAGCGAGAGATCGAACTGGCGGTTCCAGTCGAAGGTGTAGCGGGCGCGGGAGAGAGCGTCGTCGCGGTCGCGGGCGCCGGGCCGGTGGCGGGCGATATCGGCGGCGTGCGCGGCGATCTTGTAAGCGATGAGGCCGGCCTTGACGTCGTCGCGGTTGGGCAGGCCGAGGTGCTCCTTGGGCGTGACGTAGCACAGCATAGAGGCGCCGTACCAGCCGATCATGGCGGCGCCGATGGCCGAGGTAATGTGGTCATAGCCGGGAGCGATGTCGGTGACGAGCGGCCCGAGGGTATAGAACGGGGCCTCGTAGCACATTTCGTTTTCCATGCGGACCTGCAGCTCGATCTGGTCCATGGGAATGTGGCCGGGGCCTTCGATCATCACCTGGACGTCGTACTCCCAAGCCTTCTTGGCGAGCTCGCCGAGGGTCTTGAGCTCGGCAAATTGCGCCTCGTCGCTGGCATCGGCCACGCTGCCGGGGCGCAGGCCGTCGCCTAAGGAGAAGCTGACGTCGTGCTTCCGGAAAATCTTGCAGATATCTGCGAAGCACTCATAAAGAAAATTCTGCTTGTGGTTCTTGACCATCCACTCGGCCAGGATGGAGCCCCCGCGGCTGACGATGCCGGTGACGCGCCTGGTGGCGAGCGGAATGTGCTGCACCAGGACTCCGGCGTGGATGGTCATATAATCGACGCCCTGCTCGGCCTGCTCCTCGATGACCTCGAGCATGACCTGGCGGCTGAGGTCTTCGACGCGCCGCACGCGCGAGAGCGCTTCATAGATGGGCACGGTGCCAATGGGGATGGGCGACGCCGCGATGATGGCTTTACGGATGGCCGGAATATCCCCGCCGGTGGAAAGATCCATGACGGTATCGGCGCCGTACTTAATGGAGTATTGGAGCTTCTCGAGCTCGCCATCGACGTTGGAGAAGACCGAAGAGTTGCCGATGTTCGAATTGATCTTGCACGTGGAGGCGACCCCGATGCACATGGGCTCG
The DNA here is from genome assembly GCA_050014595.1 of Bryobacteraceae bacterium. GTDB lineage: Bacteria > Acidobacteriota > Terriglobia > Bryobacterales > Bryobacteraceae > PALSA-129. The sequence continues at coordinate 91,964 of JBEKDA010000011.1, read as the reverse complement.
AGGTTGGTGTGGTTGACGTTGGCGGGGATGATCATGCGGCCGCGGGCAGTCTCCGAGCGGACGAGTTCCGGCGCGATCTTCTCGCGTTGCGCGATGAAGTGCATTTCCTCGGTGACGATGCCCTGGCGGGCGTAATGCATCTGAGTGCGGATCTGGTCGTCTCTACGTCTAGCTACCCATTGAGTGCGCATGATGGCTCCTGTGGCCGCGGGCGGAACTTCAGGAAAAGTCCCGCCCGCGCCGGACTTAAAAAGGCCGGTTACCCGGCCCGGATTACTTCTTATTCTTCTTGGGCTTCTTTACTTCTTTTTTTGGGCTTTTGTCCTTTGCCACGGAAATCCTCCCTTATGGAGATGATTATAACCGCATGTCCGGAGTCATGTTTGAGAAAGACGCGACGAGGGCGGTTATTCAATGGTGGCGAGGATCTCGCCGGCGGAGACGGTGGCGCCCTCCTTGACCGTGACGGAAAGTACGCGTCCGGCGCGGGTCGCCTTCATTTCATTCTGCATCTTCATGGCTTCCACCACGATGAGGCCCTGGCCGGTTTCGACGGCGTCGCCGGGCGCGATGAGGACGCGGATAATCTTGCCGGGCATGGGGGAGAGTATCGTCTGCAGGCCTTCGGCGCCGGCGGCGCCCGAGCCGCGCGTCCAGCGGCGCGGGTCGCGCACTTCAATCTCGAAGCGGTGTCCATGGATCACGACGACCAAACCGGTGGGTGTCTCTTCGACGCTGGTATCGTAGCTCAAGCCATCGAGCAGGACCGAATATATTCCCGGTTCGGGAGTTTCCACGTGTGCGGCGCGCGCCGGCGCGTCAGCGAGGCGGAATCGGCAGTCGGGACCGTTCCGCAGAAGTTCGATGGGCTGATCCACGCCGTCGATCTTGAGTTCGAGTCTCATCGCAGCAGGCCGCTCCTCCCTTCCTGGCGCCAGGCGCTGGATGGGGCATCCGGCTGGGCCGTGACGGCGGTGGTGCGCGACTGGCTGTGGACGGCGGCGGCCAAGGCGGCGACGGCCACCAGATCGGGGGAGGGCTTGGGGCGCTGGTTGCGCGCGAAGAACTCCTCGATGAATCCGGTATGAAGGTTCCCGGCGCGGAATTCGGGGTCTTCCAGAATTTGCCGGAAGAAACCGATGTTGGTGCGGATGCCGCCCACGTCGTATTCGCCGAGGGCGCGAATCATGCGGGCGGTCGAATCGGCGCGCGTGCCGGCCCAGACGGCCAGTTTGGCGAGCAGGGGGTCGTACTCCATGGGGACGGTCCAGCCGGCATAGATGCAGCCATCCACGCGAACGCCGGGACCCAGAGGGCGGCTGAGGCGAGTGATCTTGCCGGGATACGGGAGGAAATCGTTATACGGATCTTCCGCGTAAATGCGGCATTCGATGGCGGAGCCGCGCCACGACACTTGCTGCTGGGTGAGCGGCAGGCGGCCTCCGGCGGCGATCTCGATCTGGAGCCTGACGAGGTCGAGTCCGGTGACCAGTTCGGTGACGGGATGTTCGACCTGGAGGCGGGTGTTCATTTCCAGGAAGTAAAAGCGGCGATCCTGGTCCACCAGAAACTCGACCGTGCCCGCGTTGTAATAGCCCGCCGCGCGCGCGGCGCGGATGGCGGCTTGGCCCATGGCGGGGCGCATTTCGAGGTGCTGTTCGACGAGCGGCGAGGGACATTCCTCGATTACTTTCTGGTGCCGGCGCTGGATGGAGCATTCGCGCTCGCCCAGGTGAATCATGTTGCCGTGGTGGTCGCCCATGAGCTGAATTTCGATGTGACGGGGATGCTCGATGAGCTTTTCGACGTAGACCTCGGAGTTGCGGAAAGAGCGCTCGGCTTCGCTCGAAGCATTGCGGAGGGCGGACTCGAGATCGGCGTCGCGATCCACGCGGCGCATGCCCTTGCCGCCGCCACCCGCGACGGCCTTCAAGAGAATGGGATAGCCGTTGGCGGCGGCAAACTCGCGGGCCTGGTCGAGCGAGACGCCATGATCGGTGCCGGGCACGACGGGGGCGCCGGCGGCGATGGCGGTCTGGCGCGCGGCGGTCTTGGATCCCATCATGCGGATGGAATGGGCCGAGGGGCCGATGAAAACGACGCCGGCCTCTTCGCAAGCGGCGGCGAAATCGGCGTTCTCACTGAGGAATCCGTAGCCCGGATGGATGGCTTCGGCGCCGTGTTTGCGGGCGGCGTCGAGGATGCGGTCCATACGGAGATAGCTATCGCTGGAGAGCGATGGGCCGACGTGTTCGGCCTCATCGGCCATGCGCACGTGCTTGGAGGTGCGGTCGGCATCGGAGTAGACCGCGACTGAAGCGATGTCCATCTCGCGCAGGGTGCGCATCACGCGGACGGCAATCTCGCCGCGGTTGGCAATCAGGACCTTGCGGAACATGAAGCCGAATTGTAGCAGGGCTAGCGTGCCTTCAGGCCCGGCACAGGCTTGTCCGTAGTCCGTCGACGACGCGTCCATTCGGGAAATTGGGTTCACCGCGGTGAAGGCGAGCTTATGGAAGGATTACAGGCTTGCTAGAATTGGAAAGTCTCCCCATATGGCGCTCGACTCGATAGAAGGATCGTTGAAGGAGCGGGGCGTCCGCCTGACGCGGCAGCGGCAGATTCTGCTCGAGCTGATCGACAAGACCGGCGAGCATCTGGACGCCGAGCGGCTCTACCAGTTGGCCAAGGAAAAAGATCCGAGGCTGAACCGGGTTACGGTGTATCGCACGATTAAGATGTTGAAGACGGGCGGGCTGGTGGACGAGCTGGACCTGATGCACTACGGGGGCGACCAGCACTACTACGAAACGCGCCTCAAGCAGGAACACGCGCACGTCATCTGCCTCCGCTGCGGCAAGGTGGAAGAGTTTTTTGGCGAGCCGCTGCAACGCCTGCGCAAGCAGATTGAAAGCCACTTCGGTTTCCAGGTGCTGCTGGCGCGCACGGAAGTAGGCGGTTATTGCGCGCACTGCCAGACGCTGCGGGCGCGCGAGGTGGAAGCGGTGCGCAATCAGCCGGCCGAACTTCCCAAGGCGGCTGCGAAGCGGCGAGCGGCGGCCGGGGCGAATAGCCGGCCGCGGCGCGGCTAGGCGGGCCTGTGGTTGCAGCTTCACCATCCGCGGTTCCGGCGGCTTCCTTAGTGGTGATCGATCCGAACGGACATCGTGCGCGGGCGCCGCTCGATCCACTGCCGTTTCAGATTGGAAGGCAGCCGGAGAATAACCTCATCATTCGGGACAGCCGGGTTTCCCGCACGCACGCCCGGATCGTAGCTGAGGGCGGCGAATACTGGCTGGAGGATTGCGGCAGCCGCCACGGCACCTACGTCAACGGGCAACGCGTGAAGCGGCACATGCTGTCGAATTCCGACAAGATCGAATTTGGCGCCCAGGATTCCTACCAATTGATTTTCGCGCTGGAGGGCGCTGAGCTGAAACGGCTGATGGAACAGATGGTGGCGACGGAGAGGGCGGCTGGGCCGGGCGTGGGCGGCAACCTGGGCAAGCTGCGCGCGATTCTGGACCTGGCCCGGACGGTGCAGAGTTCGCTTTCGGTGGACGATGTGCTGGCGTCGGTGGTGGATACGGCTCTGACGATTACAGGCGCGGAACGCGGGTTCCTGATGCTGCGCGCGGGCGCGGGGCTGGAGACGCGGATTGCGCGCCACAAGCGCGGGCACCATCTGAACGAGACCGACTTGCGGGTGCCGCGCGAAGTGATCCGGCGCGCGCTGGAGCACCGGCGGGAACTGCTGTCCATGAACTTCGATCCGCTGTCCGTGGAAGAGGCGGGGCCGCAGAAGAGCGTCGTGGACCTGGAGCTGCGGAGCGTGATTTGCGTCCCGCTGGTGCGCATTCGGACCGGGCAGGGCGACGCCACCAGCGTGCTTTCGACGGGCGGGGAAACGGTGGGAGTGCTCTACATGGATTCGCGGCTGGCGGCGGCCGATTTGACGGGGGGCAATCGCGAACTGCTGCAGACCCTGGCGATTGAGGCCTCCACCGTGCTCGAGAATGCGCGACTGCTGGTGGAGGAACGGACGAAGCAGACGATGGAAGAGGAACTCCGCCTGGCGCGGACGATCCAACAGAGCCTGCTCCCTGGCAAGTTGCCGGCGACGGGCTGGTTGCGGGCGGCGGGCAGCAGCCTGGCGTCGCACGAAGTGGGTGGCGATTACTTCGACGTAACCCCGGTGCACGCGGACTGCTGGTCGGCGGTAGTGGCCGACGTCTCGGGGAAGGGAGTGAGCTCCGCGCTGCTGGCATCGCTGCTGCAAGGCGCGCTGATCACGGGGACCGACCATCCGGGCAGCATGGGGCAGCGTATGGCGCGGTTGAATCGTTTCCTCATCGATCGGACGGGCGGTGAGAAGTACGCCACGGTTTTTTATTGCCTGCTTACCGAGAGTGGACGGCTGAGCTACGTGAATGCGGCGCACTGCCCGCCACTGGTGGTGCATCCCGACGGCACATTGCTGGAGTTGGAGGCCACGGGCATGCCGGTGGGATTGCTGGAGGCCGCCGAGTTCACCGTGGCCGAACAGCAGCTAACCGCCGGAGACCGGGTGATTATCTATACCGACGGGGTGACCGAAGCGCAGAATGGCGCCGCGGAGTTTTTTGGCAAGAAGCGGCTGCTCGAAATCGCGAAGGCCCACGCCACGGAATCCTGCACCGCGATTCACGACGCGATTCAGGAAGGCGTGGCTGGATTCACGGAAGGAGTGGCCCAGTCGGACGACATTACGCTGGTGGTTCTGGAGTTCTGCGGCGCCATGGCAGGCAACTGAATCTGCATACTCTCCAGTTTCGCGGGGAGGATCCGGCTCAGGAGTTCGACGAACGGGATTACGAGGATTGGGTTACTGGCGGCCCCATCGCGCTGGGTGATGTTGACGTAGTCGCTTCCGGGAAGGTTTAGCCGCATTTGCCAATAGGCGCCCTTGCGGGCGGACGGCGAGGTGGTCGAGTAGCGCGTCCCGGCGAGACGCGCGTTGACCTCGCTATAACCCAGGGAGCGCGCGGCATCTTCCACGGCGTCCCAGCACCGCGCGATGGTGGAGGCCGATCGCAGCGAGCGCTCCAGACGCTCCAACTGCACATGGCCGCGCAGCATGGGGCGCAGCCTGTTCCACAAGAACCGGCTGGCGGCTTCAAACTCCACATAGCGCAGGCAGTGCACGCCGAGCCAGGTGGCCAAGCCGAAAGCCACCACCACGACACCGGCGTATTGTCGCCGCACCACGATGGGCAGCAGAGAGAGGACCGCGCCTACGGTGCAGACGCCGTAGAGCAGGAGGGCCACGCGGCGGGGAGTGAAACCGAAGTCCAGGAGGCGATGGTGGATGTGCCCGCGGTCTCCCCCGAAGATGGGCTCGCTGGCCAGGAACCGGCGAACCACCGAAAGACAGACCTCGAGAAGCGGCAACGCGAGGGCCATGGCGGGCGCGGCGAATCCCAGGCCGGGAGCAGACTGCTGGCTCCAGATGATGCCGTAGGAGCCAAGCAGAAAGCCGATGAGCAAGGAGCCGGAATCCCCCAGGAAGATGGAAGCGGGATTGAAGTTGTATCGCAGAAAACCGATCAGGCATCCGGCCAGCGGCGCGGTGGCGAGCGCCAGCATGACGTCGCCATGGAGCAGGGCGGCGATGAGAGTGGTGAGCGTGGCGGCCAAGCCGACGCCCGTAGCCAGGCCGTCGACGCCGTCGATCAGGTTGAACGCATTGCAGCAAAGGATCAGCCACGCAATCGTCATCAGGCAGCCGCACCAGGGCGGGAGGAGGTGTCCGGCGAGGCTCACAAAGCGGACTCCGGCCTCATAGGCCCAGGCCGCCGCCGCCAACTGGCCCAGAAGTTTCTGCCAGGGTTTGAGGCTGAGCCAGTCGTCGATGAGGCCGGTCGAGAAAACCAGGCCGACCGGCGGCAGGAGGGCGGTGATCGCTCCCATGTTGCCCTGGATTACGCCGCCCGCCCGGAGGGGCGACAGAAACAGCAGGGCGTACGACGCGATGTAAGAGACCAGGATGGGGACACCGCCGGTGCGAGGCGTGGCCTCCGGATGAGTTTTCCGCCGGCGGTCGGGGCGGTCGACAAGCCCCAGACGCGCCGACCAGTCGCGGGCCAGCGGCGTCAGCAGCAGGCACAGCAGACAGGATGCGACGGCGAGAAAGCAGAGTGAGTACATGGAAGATTCCTCACCGGCGCCGCACTTCTTGGACGGGCTGCCGGCGCTCGGGCGTGCGGTCCGCGGCAGCCAGGGACTCGATCATTTCCCCGAGCCGCGCCAGATAGACGGAGTTATCGAAGTGCTCGCGGATCATGCTCTGCGCCGCCCGCGCCATCCGCGCGGCCGTTTCCGGCTCATCCAGCAGCCGGCCGACGGCACGGGCGAGAGCAGGCGCGTCGCCGGGCGGCACCAGGATGCCGGTCAGCCCGTCCTGGACGATGTCGACGACCCCGGTGACCGTCGTCGATACCACCGGGGCGCCGGCGGCGGCGGCTTCGAGCAGCACCTTCCCAAGCCCTTCCCGGTAGGTCGGAAACACAAACGCACTCATCAGGCGGTAGTAGGGCTTTGGGTTGGGGACGAAGCCGAGCCAATGTGCCGCGGAGTTGGTGGAAATCCATTCCACGGTTTTCCGATCCACGGGGTCGCCGGATTCGAAATCGCCCAGTAACAGGAGATGAACGGCGCGTCCCTCGCGTTGGAGGATCTGGAAACACTGGACCAGTTCGCAGACTCCCTTGTCTCTGGTCAACCGGCCGACAAAGCCAATCACCGCGGCCTCTTGCGGAATCCCCAGTTGTTTTCGCAGGTGGACCAGATCGCTTCCGCGGGTTTCGGGCTCCGCCTCGATGGTGACGCCCTCACTGACTCTATCACCGAGCAGAACCAGCTTGCCGGCGGGCGCCAGGCCTTCCAGGATGGCGGTTTGGCGGACGCTCCGGCTGATGCAGATTACCTGGTGAGCGCAAGCGCAGGCTATTTTCTCGCAGGTAATCAGCAGCTTCCTCTTCCAAGAACGAGCGGTTTCATAGCGCAACCCGCGCAGGGTGTAGATGCGGTGGGGCACTCGGGCGAGCCAGGCGGCCAGACCGCCGATCAGCCCCATCTTAGGGGTGCTCATATTGGTCAGCGCCGGCCGGACCGACCTCAAAAGGAACCAAAGCCGGCACAGACTTCGGATGTCCGACAGGAGAGAAATCTCCCGCTTCATGGGCACATGCCGGAACTCAACTCCGGGGAACGACGCCCGGAAGGCCGCGGGCTCGGCAGGTTGTGGCGCGGCGACCACGGCGTCGAAACCACGGTGCTGCATGGCGGCCAGAACTTCCGGCAGGAATTGCCGAACCGCGAAAGAGCTGTTCATGCCAAAGACGACTACCCGGTTTTCCATGTATGCTCAGCCGGCCGCTCCTTTCTCTTTGCGGAGAACGACGGAAAAGGTTTCCGCCGCCTGGTCCCCGGCGAGACTCCGGAACAGCAGGACCCAGAGACGCCACAAGGCATGGATTGGGAAGCAGAAGCGGAAGTAGTCGCTCTGGAAATAGACCCGGCGCTCGACCGCGTGCAGGCCTTTGCGCAGCGCTAGCGCCTCGAGCGCAGCCGGAGTGCAGCGGTCGTAGCGGGCCGGGAAACCCTGGCTCCGCCGCATGTGGGGATAAATGCCAAAGAGAATGCGCTCCTTCAGTTTTTGCGGAAGGATAAGATTGATTCTCGCGTAGACGGCGTTGCGGGACGGCACGAACAACAGCGCCCGCCCACCGGGCTTGAGGATGCTCGCGATGGCTTCAAGCGCCTGGCCCGTGTCGAGCACGTGCTCCAGGAGCGCCTGGCAGATCACCAGGTCCGCATCTCGGGCGCCGCGGTAACTGACGATGTCGGCGCAGATGGCGTGGTCGTAACGGCCTGGCGGGGCCGCCGCCAGTTCCCCGGCATCGATATCCAGTCCGATGATTTTCAGGCCAAGTTGGGCCTTGCGCTCCGCGCCGATGAGGGGATTTTTGCCGCCGCCGGCGTCATACACAACTGCGCCGGCAAGGGTGTATTGGGGGACGAGGTTATCGATAAAGTCGGCGTTTCCGTCGATGAGGTGTTGGCTGGGCAAGAGCTCGTCGAATTTCCGGGTGAGGCGGGTCTGGCTCGCGATCAGCTTGCGGAATAACGAGCTGAAGCTTCCGGACCACCAGCCGGGCAAGGCGTCGGCAGGTCGCGTTTGCAAGAGGGAATTTTCCATATTTAAGTCACCGGGCCGCGTTCCGCTCGTCCTCGACGAAGATCTATCGGCAGATCGGAGCGCGGACTGAAGACCCATTCCCGCGCCGTGTGTGGGGATATCGATGGGAGGCCCGGGACGGGCGTCGAGCGGATTCGCTCGATGGTTTCTGCTGCTGCCCTGGTTTGCTCCTCGGCGAGCGGGGTGCTCCGTCTTCGCACCAGGTAGTGCTCGGCATGGAGGTGGATCGACAGCCGATAGATCTCTCCCTTGAGCCAGGAGGCGAGACAGAGGGCGGCCGTGCGCGGCCGGCCCACCAGTTCCGGGGCGTATTGACGAAAAATGGAGCGAGCTTCCCGGCAACTTGCCAGGTACTTGTCGAGACGGACCGAAAGCTCCTCGCGGCAGAAGTACAAGGCTTCGGCGAGGTGGACGAAAGAGAGATGGCGGAATGTCCTGATAAACAGCTCGCGATCCTCGGAGCGGCGGCGGGACTCATCATAGGGATGACGCCGGAACCATTCGGTGCGGCCCGTAATGGTCGCGTGGCACAGGAGCGCGCGCGTCAACACCGCGGTCGGGCGGGTGTCCCCGCGCGCGAGGCCCTGTATGCCGCGCGGGCGGTCACTCCGATCCATGGAGTACATCGCGGTGCCGACCATGTCGGCGCGGGGGTTGGATTCGAGTGCCGCGATCTGGCGCTGCAGCCGCTCGGGATGCATCATGTCGTCGCCGTCCAGGCGCGCCAGGTACCGGCCGCGCGCCAGAGCAGCGATCTGGTTCAGCCGCGACGACAGGCCGCGGTTCACACCATCACTGACCACGCGGACGCGTGGATCTCGAATGCTCTGCGCTAGCGCCAGGGAGCCGTCGGTGGAGCCGTCGTCAACCAGGATCAGCTCCCAATCGCACAGAGTTTGCGCAAAAACCGACCGAATGGCATCGGCCAGTGTCTTCTGGTTGTTGAAGAACGGTAATCCGATTGAGACTTGCATCATTCTGCCCCCCAGCGCGGCGCGCTCGAATAGATCTCCTCCAGCCTGGCGGCACATGCCCGGATATCGAAGCGGCTGCCAGCAAGCCGATCCCGACCCGGGATCACAGGCGGCGATTTCGCCAACGAGATCGCTTCGACGGCCCACTCGCCAGCCGATTCCCGCAACGAAACTCTCCGCAACAGTTGCGGCAACGCTTCGGCTTCGGTGGTGATTGCGTCGGAATACAGGGCGGGCACCCCGGCCGCCTGAGATTCGATCAAAGTAATCGGCAGGCCTTCCCAAAGGGAGGGAAGCAGCAGGACATCGACGAGACCGGCCAGCAGTTGCGGCACATCGTTGCGCATCCCCAGAAACAAAGTGCGATGGGCGATTCCGGCACGCTCCGCCCAGACTTCGATCTGGGGCCGCAACGGGCCGTCCCCGGCCAGTGCGAACCAGGCGTTTTGATCCAACTGCGCGATGCGGCTGAAGATCTCGATGAGAAAGGCATGGTTCTTCGGTTCTGCGAACCGTCCCACGTGGGCAAAGACGCGCGCGTCGGCGGGGATGCCGAAGCTGTGCCGGCAGTCGGCGCGGTTCAGGTTAAGCCGGCTGAATTTCTCCAGGGCGACGCCGCAGTAAACCACCGAAACGCGGGGATCGGATTCCCAGGCCTCTCCGAACAAGCTCGCCGCCGCGGGACGGCTGACTGCCAGGCAGCGTGTGGCATACCGCCGGATCCAGTGCTCCGCCAGACGAAGATAGAGCTGGCGGACCGGATTCGCCCGCCCGTCGATCCGCCGCGTGTCCGAATGGCTGTGTGCGATGCGAACCGGGACGCCGGCATGTGCGGCGCTTCGCAAAACCAGACCGCCGAAGTGGTGCAGGTGGGCGTGAACCACGTCATAGGGGCCGTGCTCTTCGATCACACGGCGGAGCTTCGCCGAATAGCTCCACGGACGGCTGGCTTTGGGCGCCTGGATGAGCCGCGCGCCGGTGGCTTTGACAGCCTCATCCAGGGAAGCGGTGCTGTTTGCATGGGTCAATACATCGTGTTGAAAGCGGGTGTGGTCGGTGCGAGACAACAGATCCACAAGCCAGGTTTCAGTTCCGCCGCGGTTCAGGTTGCGGACCACGTGCAAGACACGGACGGTGCGACTCCGTGGGGCGGGACCGGCATTTACCAAAGGACGGATTTCGACCGCCGGTATCACTGGCGAACCCCCGAGAGAAGCCGAATCAACAGGTAGGGCAGGATCGAATACCAGCACACGCTGCGTACCAGATCCGCCGTCTCGGCGCGCGCATACAGGGTAGCCGTCAGAAGCAGCGTGGCGCCCAGCGCCAGAATCGCGGGATCGCTTCGGCCGCGGACGGCTTCCGAAAGCCTGCCCGCAATCCATCCGGTTACGAACAACACCAACGGAACACCGATCCAACCGAAGTTTTCATACGCTTCCGCAATGAATGAGTACCCCAAGCCGTTGCCGTTAGCGGCGGCGTAAGGCATCACGGTGTAGACCAGCCAGGCGGACAGGGTGCCATGCGCCGTGGTGGGGTGAACGCTCCAAGCCACGTTCGGGAATCCGGCGAGTAGCGCATAAAGGTAACTCACGCCTCCATCGAAGGGCCGTGTGGTGGGAACCAACTCCAGGGTGTAGGCAACCGTGTTCATCGAGTAGCCCATTTCCGCCAGCGAACCAACCACCGGATTGTCAATCGACGACCACGCGCTGGTTACGAACTCCACGGATGTGCGGTCGAGGCCGCGGGTATCGCGAACCGCCCGCACCAGGGGGAAAACCACAAACCCGAGCAGGAGGGCGGGCAAGATCAACAGTTTTGCGGGGATGGGGCGAATCGTACGGGAGTACAGCCAGACGTAGGCCACCAGCCCTGTAGCCGCGGCGCCGCGTCCACCGAGAAAAAACATCGCCAGTGAACCGCTGACGGTGATCGCGGCGGAAATGACCACGCCGGTCCTCTTGGCCTTACTCCCGGCCAGAAGCAACAAGGCGGACGGGACGAGGAAGTTGGCCAACACCCGGGGTCCGGTAGCGAGCCCAATGTCGAGAGTTCGCTGATAGAGGGACACGTAGCCCCCCGAGAGCACCGTCTGCCCGGTGTCCCAGAAAACCCAGACGGCGGGGCCGATGGAAGCCAGCAGCAGGAACCAGCCTACCCAGCGAGTGTGCCAGGCAAGGTCCCGATGCGCCGTGCTCCGCCACAGGTTGGCCCTGGATGTCGAGTTTCCGGCACACGCCGCCCACAAGGCGCCCATGTGCAGGGCACAGATCGCGAGCGCCACCAGGTATTCGGTTTTCAGAGTGGTGAAGGGACTGAACATGCCACCCAAGATCCCGTTGCTATTCAGGTGAAGCACTTCGAGGAATACCTGTCCGCCGTTAAATGTCCAGCTCGACATCAGGAACAGCCCGTAAGGCTCGATCAGCGTGCCGTGCAGTTTGAACCAAGACCACAAGGTCCACAAGGCCAGCGCCGCAAAGACCAGGCCGGCCACGGGCAAGGTATCTTCGGCGTCAACATTTCCCAGGGAAGTCGCGACACCGGCGACGATCAGACTGAACAGGAAGAATGCGTGCGTAAAGCAAATCGCGCGCCGGGCCCGCGCGGTTCGCGGCCGCCTTTCCACCAGCGGGAAATCCGCGCACATCATGGGTTGCACAGGGCTCCCTCGAAGGTTTGGGATCTCCGGACCTCCAACTGTTTGAGGCGTCGCCATGCTTCGGCGCCGTACAGGATCACCGAAGAACTCCAGGCCGCCAGGTACGAGAAAGCCAGCGCGGAAACGCCGTACCGCGAAACGGTGAGTTGCAGGGTGGCGATCAGAACTACGGTCCAGACTCCGTTGATGATAACCAGGCGCCAGAGGCTTGATCCGGCGAATACAGCTTGATAGAGGCTGCTGGCGATTACTTCCAGGGTAGCGGCGCCCAGCAGGAGCAGAATCAAGGCGGACGAGCCCGCAAATTCCTTGCCGAAGAGATGAAGGACGTAGCGGCCGGCGAGCGCCAGCACGGTGGCTGCGAGGATGGCCGTGCTTCCGTTCAGGGCGACCGATCCGCAAAACGTTTTGCGGTAACCCCACAGATCTCCGGCGGCCAGCATGTTATTAAGCAACGGAGTGGTGACGCGCCCGATGATGATCGGCATGAACAGGACCATCAGGCGCATATTGTTGGCGGCGCTGAACACGGCCAACGCCGCGTAGCCGCTGGCCTTGGCGAGCGCCGCGTTCGACCACCAGATGGCTAGCGAAGAGATGATACAGGCAGTTGTGGAAGGAACTGAAAACCGGTAGAGAGCCGACCGTTCGTTCCAGGCGCCACGATAGGCCACTACGATGTTCCGGCGCCGGCATTCAGTTTTCAGGGTGTAGTGGTACAGGAGCCATAGCAGCGCGGCGCTCAAACCCTGTGCCAAGGTTGCGCCGCAGAGACCGAACCAGCGGCTGGCGGCCCACGTCAACACCAGCGTTGCCAGTCCATAGGCCACGTTGATGGAAGCGATCCCTCGAAAGGCTTCCAGGCCCGACAGCGCCCCCATCTGATAGCCATTCACAGTAATGAAGAACATGCAGAGTGCACTCAGGCGCATGGCATCGGTCAAGACATGCGCGCTGACGCTTCCTACGACCAGCCACGGTGCGCACAAAGCCAGAGCCACCGAGAATAGGGCAGCCGCCACAAACGCCACGAGCGATGAGAGACCCATGATGATCCCGGCCTTCTGTGGATTGCTGGTTCGATACTCCGATACGAACTTCATGGCCGTGGTACCCAGTCCGAGACCAGCCAAGGTGGAGAAGGCGGCCACGGTCGTCTGGACCAGGGCGAACTGGCCGAAGACTTCTTTGCCGAGGCATCGAGCGGCCACTACTGAGCCGGCGAAGGATGCGCTTTGCCCGACGATGCAACCGGCCGCGTTCCAACCCACGCCCCGCAGCAGACGCTCGGATGCAGAGCGAGGGATTCCAGTTCGGACCGTTACGAAACGTCCGAATCCCCGATCGGGAGCGGCCGCCGGGATCGCTGTCGCCCGCAAGGTTGTAGTGTCAATGAGCATGGCGTACCCGAGGCGTACCGGATCACTGCCCGGCCGCAACGTCGTGGTAGTTCTTGTAGTATTTCGGGTGGTAGTAGTGATAGTAGTAGCTGTCGCTGCTGTCGACCCGAACCTCGTTCAGCACGACGCCGACGATGTTCGTGCGCAAACGATTGAGAGTGTTGATGGCCGAACGCAGGGCTTTGCGGTTGGTGCGGCCAGCGACCGCCACGATCAGGACGCCGTCGACGGCCGCCGCCATCTGCAAGGGCTCCGGAAAGCCCAGTAGAGGGGGAGAGTCCAGCACCACCAAGTCGTATTCCGCGCAAGCCTCCTCCAGGATTTCAGCCAGTTTCGTACCCACCAGGTCGGAGGCGCGCCGCGAAGGCGGTCCCACCGGAAGAATGTCCAGCGTCGGGACCTCTTCTTTATGCACCAGCACGCTGCGCCAGGACGTTCCGTTGGTCAGGACGTTCGAGAGTCCGACGAGGCTGGGGATGTCGAAGCGGCGATGAATGCTGGGCCGCCTGAGATCTCCATCCACCAGGAGGGTTCGACGGCCCTGCTGCGCGTGCGCCAGCGCCAGATGAACGGCGGTAGTAGATTTCCCTTCCGACGGGGCGGAACTGGTGATCATCAGAGAGCGGATGCGGCGGTCGAAGTCCGTCAAGAGAATGGAGTTGCGGAGAGTGCGGACGGCCTCCTCAAATGTGCTGAGGCCCGAGGCAGATTCGCCCAATGGAACCAGCGCCGTATTTCGGTCTCCCGGAGAAAGAGCTCTTCCATGCCATTGCTTTACGACCGGCAAAGTGCCGATTACCTCCGCGGCCAGTGTTTGCGAGATCTGTTCGGGGTCCCTAACGGTGTTATTCAGGATGTCGCCGATGATGGCGACCGCTACCGCCAGCAGGATGGAAAAGAGGAACGCCAGCAAGATATTCAGTTTGAGGTTTGGGAACACGGCCTTCAGAGCGGGCCGGGCCATGTCCGCAATGCGAATCGCGCTGTTCTGGAAGCCGGAGTTGATGGTTGCCTCTCTGATTTTTCTTACCAGTTCCTCATAGAGTGTCTTGTCGGCCTCGGCTTCCCGCTTGAGCGACTGGTATTCGAACGATCGCGCGTTCAGATTGTCGAACTCGATCTTGGTCTCCGAGACGGCTTTCCGCAGCATGGACTCGCGGTTGAGCGCTTCGCGGTACTCCACGTCGACCCGTTGACCGATGTTGTCCTTGGTGCGCTGCAATTGCTGCTGCACTTCAGCCACCTGCAGGGCTGCCTTCCTGTACTCCGGATGATTGGGGCCGTAGTGCGCTTTGATTTCCGCGAACTTCTGCTGTTCCTCGTCCAGCCGCTCCGAGAGCTTTCTCAGCGACTCGCCCTGGCTGGAGACCTGTGCGGCCTCCATGGTGCCCCCGGCCACGGAATTGTGAGCGGCCTCCTTGCGCACGCGGTCGGCCTGAGCATTCGTGAATTCGGTGTTCAACTGCAGCAGGCGGGCCGACAGGATGCTGGTTTTTTCTTCCGGATTGATGACGTTAAGTTCCCGTTCAAACTGGTTAAGCGCGGCGCTGGACCGCTCCATCTTGGCCTTGAGTTCCTCGAGTTGCTTTTCCATAAAGGCCGACAGGCTGGCTGAAGACTTGTAGCGAATGTCATAGGTGTGTTCCAGATAGGAGCGGGCGATGCCGTTGGCGACATCGGCTGCGAGCCGCGAGTCGGGGGAGCGATAACTGATGAACAGAAGATAGGTGTTGGGCGGGCGGGTGACCTTGAGGTTCTTGAGGCGGACCGGTGCGTCCTGCCGGCTGTCGGAGGTTCCGGATGTAGTGTCCGGTCTTTCCGCATCGGTTTCGAGGAGCCCGAACTGCCCCGCCACGGGCCGCAGAACCGAGTCGGACTGAATCAGCTTGGCCTGGGTGGCCAGAAACTGATCGGAGTCGTTGGCAACGGTGCGTGTGGACTCTTGCCCGATGATGGCGCTGGGCATCTGCCGGTCGATATCCACGGTGGCGGTGGATTCGTAGATCGGCATCAGGCGGCTGGAGACGACCACCGTGGCGGTGACCGAACACGCCACGAACAAGAGAATCTTCCACCAGTTGCGCCGGAGGATCCAAAGGTAGTGTGAAAGCGGAACCGGCACCGCCGCGGCATCGGGCTCGGGCGCGGACCCGGACCCGGGGGCACGATAGACATCTGCCGGTACGGGAAGATTTCGCGCCGGCATGTCCGCGACCGGAGCCGGCAAGCTTGCCAGGAGATTGTTTTCAGTCATCGCTCAATTACCGAACCTGTCCGTAGATCAGCGCGGTTGCGCCGGCCGTACTGCCAAAAGCGAGGATTTTCTCGAGCGCCGCCATCCCAATGCGCCTCCCCCGGTTGTCCGGGATGTAAAGGACATCGTTGGGCAGCAGCGCCGCGTCGGCTGCCTTGCGGTCCATAATCTTATTCAGTTCGATGGGGATTTCATTTTTCGGCCCAGACCCCTCCGTGCGATAGATATAGGCCTGTTTCGATGCGAACGGCACGAGGCCCTCCGCCAGCGCGAGCAGCTTCAGAACGCTGGTTTCCGAGCCGTCCCGCACCACGAAGGCTCCGGGCTTTTTGACGTTGCCTACCACGAAAACCCTGCCCGCTTCGGGCACTCGCACTTCTTCTCCGCCCGTCAGTCTCAAGTTGGCGTCGGGGTCGGCGGAGTCGATGAGCGCCTTGACCGGAATCCGTTGAATCAGTGCCGTGGGGAGACCGGAGGGGCCGGTTTGGCTCTTGCTGATGAGGATCTCGGAGCCGGCGTCCTCGGTTAATCCGCCTGCCCGGGTGATGGCTTCGAGCAGAGTAACGGGAGCGCTGGCTTGAAAGGTGGCGGGACTTCGGACGGCGCCCGCGACGCTGATTGGCCGGCTGCTGTACTCGACGACCGTGACGGTTACGAAGGGATCCACGATCAGATCCTCTTCGGCCAATGCTTTGGCAATGACGTCCTCCAGGTCGTTGGGCATCAGTCCCTCGCCCTTGATCTGTTGTTTCAACATCGGAAGGCGGATGTTGCCGTCGGCTCCGACGCGGACGGTGCGAGTCAGTTCGGGCGAATCGTAGACCTGAATCGCAATCAGGTCTCTGGGTCCAATCTTTTGCGCGGGGAGATTTGTGGACGGCTCAGTCAGGCCGCCGGGGCGCACCTGGCCTTGGATCCAAGCCGGCACCAACACGAGAAAAAGAGTGAGTAGTTTCATGGCGAATGTCTCGAACTCAACCTCAGTAATTCCGCAGAGATGCCTTAGCTCCGCTTACTCCCATGCAACCCAGGGCCGACGGAAGATTCGGGAGTTACTCGGATCATTGCCCTTGTTCGATCTCCGCAGGCCAGGCATCTTATGCTCACTGTTACTATCGACTGTCTGCCGGATTGCTATAGGGGTAGGGTCTGTTTTTTAGACGAGAAACAGATCTGGCGGTTCCGGGCCGGCGGGACGTCATGGCTGGGAAGTTTCCGGCCGTTGTTTTGCTTCGCGGGGATGGTTTGATGAGAAAGCGTCGCGCCGGATGGGAGCCTTGCTCGAATACGCCACAAACGGTTTGGGTTTGATTCAGCCGTTTCAGATCGGGTGGCTCTGCCTGCAGGTTGTGTTGAAGATCGTGAAGCCGCTCGATGCGCGCTAGAGCAAAAAAGGGGCTTCGAGCGGAAGCCCGAAGCCCTGAGGAGGAGGACAAACAACCCTTGCGAGGTTAACGGCTAGCAGAAGGTTGGGCCTGACCCTGACCGGGGAGGCTTCCGGCCGCAGCCAGGCCGCCCACGGTAGCGGCGGCTGCCACGCCGCCGATTACAGCGATGGTGCCGGCGCCGATGCCGGTTGCGGCGCCCGCGGCACCGGCCGCGGCGGCGGCTGTTCCCGCGGCAGCGCCGGCGCCGGCAGCAACTCCGACTTTCTTAGCGACCGCGGAGCAACCACCTTTGCCGACGACCTTCAGGCCGGCGACGCGGATCAATTGAGAGGCTCCCGGCACCGCGGCGGGTGAGTTCTCCGCAACGCCTGTGATTTCCACCCGGTTGCCGATTTCTTTCTCGAGGTCCGTGCCCCTCAGTTCAAGGACGACGCTGGTCGTCTGGTCGACGACGATCGGCTTCCCGGCTTTTTCCAGCAGGCATCCGGTCACTTTGGTGGGGGCCGATGCGCCGGCGGCTTGGGGTTCGAGGTCCAGGCTCTTTCCGGCTTCGATGGTTGCGACCAGGACGCCGGTGGAATTCGTCACCCGAACGGCGCCACGAACGGCGGCGACAATCACCTTGCCGTCACCCTCCAGCTTGACGCGCGTGATGGCATCCCGAGACCCGGAGACGCGCAGAGAGCGAGCTTCCACTTCGTAACCCGGAGCCGATTCGACCTGGCCGTAACCCGACTCGAGGATGAGCTTCGTCTGATACACCGTGGCACGCGTGTCTGCCGCCAGGCGGACTTGGGCTCCGCCGATCAGTTGAAGATGGGAGGGAGCGCTGGCAGTCTCGATGATACTCCCATCGAATAGGGTGCTATTACCCCACACGCGCGCGTGGTCAACCTGAAAACTTCCGTTGGCGATTGCCGAGCCAATGGCGTTGTTCCAGGCGGGCAAGGAGTTCAGAGGGCCCAGGGCCAATAGAATCAATGTTCCCCGGACGAGTAATGGTAGGTTACTTGGTTTGGTCATCATAACTAACAACTCTATCGGCGGGATCGGCAGGTCCTTTAGACCTAGCCGGGAAGATTTTAAAGAAAATGTGAGGTCTATGATTCCGGAATTTATTGTCGATAGTATGTTCCGTGAGAACTGAGGCTTCGCGACCGGCTGCCTCGCCGGTCCGCATCCTGATCCATTGCAACATCGTGCTGGCGCTGGCAGTGGCTGCGTATTGGGCGGGGCGTCTGGCATGGGCGGACCATCTTTCGCGGAGCAGCCAGATGGCCGACCGCCAGCGCGCGGTGCGGCTGGCGCGTGGCGCAACCTTATATGAAAGGCTGGCAGACAAAATCGAGGAGATGGGCGGCGATCCTCTGCCCGCGCTGGCGCATACGGCGGATCTGGATCCGGCGAACGCCGAATACCGGATGCGTCTGGGGTTGCGGGCGGAAGTGGCCGGCCAGTTGGATGTAGCGGAGCGGAATCTGCTCGCGGCGGCCCGTCTGAGCCGCCTTTACCAGCCTCGATATCTGCTGGCGCAGTACTATTTCCGGCGGCAAAATGCCGATGGATTCTTCAAATGGTCGCGCGCAGCCTTCGATATCGCTTACGGCGATGTTTTGCCGCTGCTGGATTTGTGCTGGAGAATGCGGCCGGAGCCGGAGTGGCTGCGGGCGCACGCGCTTTCCAGCCGCCTGGAGATCGCCCGGCAATACCTGGTTTTCCTTTCCAGGCGCCGGCAAATGGAGGCTGCCGAGGTTGTAGCCGGGCAACTCTCCGAGTCAGCCGCAGCCGCGGACCTTCCGGCTCTGTTGGAATTTTGCGACCGCAGCCTGGCGGCAGGCCGTCCAGCGCACCCGGTGGAAGTCTGGAACCGGCTGTGTGTGAGCCGGTTACTGCCGTTTGCAGAGCTGGATCCGGCGAGGGGGATTTCACTGACCGACGGGAGCTTCGCTCATCGGGCGCTGGGGCAAGCCTTCGACTGGCGCTTAAACGATACGGATGGCGTGACCAGCCGGCGGATGAAAGGTGAGTTGCGAGTGACCTTTAGCGGGCGCCAGGCGGAGTGGTGCGGCGTGGCGTGGCAGTATCTGGCGGCGCGGCCGGGGGGCAGCTACCGGCTCCGGTCAAAGTTGCGGGGGATCGATGTAGACTCGCCGGACGGCGTCTGCTGGAAGATCTACGATCTGGCGGGACGGCGTGTCACTACCGAGGCAAGCGGCGGGAGCCTGACCTTTGTGGCCCCCGCGGACGTGTTGGTATTGATGCTGTCCTATGAGAGACCGATGGGTTCGCCGCGTCTGGCCGGGACGGTGGCGGTGACACAGGTGGCGCTGGGGATGGAGCCATGAAAGGAGCGGCGCAGGGCTTCGCCGCCTTGCTGTTTTTCGGCGCCTTGACGTTGTGGGTCGAGGAACGCTGGGCGTGGAGTCTGTTTCAACTCGGGGTTTTTCTGCTGGCGGGGTGGCGGCTCGTGCAGGCACGCTGGAGGCAGGTTCCGGTCCCCTTCTGGCCGCTCGCGGCGGCGTGCTGCTGGCCGTTCCTGCAAGTCTTACTTGGCCGGAGCATGGCGCCGGCGCGGACCTGGAACGCGGCCCTCGACTGGTTCACGTTTCTGGTGGTGTTTGCGCTGGCTGCGGAGGCGCTTGCGGACCAGGGCGCACGCCGCTGGTTTCTGAGGGCGGCCGCGCTGTTCGGCATGTTGGTGGCGGCCGAGGCGACGGTTCAGAATTACTCCTCGGGAGGGAAAATCTTCTGGCTCTTCGCCAGCGGCTATAGCGAAGGGGTGATGGGGCCATTCGTCAACCGCGGCCAGTATTCGGGCTGGATCGAACTGCTGCTGCCGGTGGCGCTCTACCTGGCTCTTTCAGATCCGCGGCGCCGCGTGCTGTGGGGCTCGGCGGCCGCGGTGCTGTTTGGATCTCTGGTGGCGGGGGCGTCTCGAGCCGGCTTCGTTCTGGCGGGTGGCGAGTTGCTGGCGGTGGTAGCGGTGGCGGCTGCTCGAAAGTTTGTTTCGCGCAAGACGTTGGTGGCGGCTGCCGTCCAGATTGCGGTTCTGGCCGGGATTGCCGCGACGGCGGCCGGATGGCAGGGATTGCAGAGCCGGCTGGAGACACAAAGCTCGGAAGCGCTGCGGGTGGATGCGGTTCGCGCATCGATGCAAATGCTGCGGGAGCATCCGTGGTTCGGTACGGGGCTGGGAACGTGGAACTCGGTATACCCGGCCTATGCCGAACTGGACACGGGCCTGTTCCTGAACCAGGCGCACAACGATTGGGCGCAATGGGCGGCGGAAGGCGGCTTGCCCTTCCTGGCGCTGTTGGCCGTTTTTTCCCTGCTCTGTTGCAAAAAGGCGGTTCCGTCGATCTATGGGTTGGGTGCAGTGGCTTTCCTGTTGCATGCACTGGTGGATTATCCGATGCAGCAGCGGCCGGTTTTGGCGGCGTGGTTTTTCGTGATGGCGGGCGCCGTGGCCGCCAGGTCGAGCGACCGCACTTGAGCCTATGATGGACTACTACGAAGAACTGGGCGTAGAGCATTCGGCTTCTCCCGACGAGATCCGGCAGGCTTACAAGCACCTCGCCCGGTTGCTCCATCCCGACCATTGCGGCGACCAGCAAGGCCGGCGTCTGGCGGATCTGCAAATGAAGCGTCTGAATTGCATGTTACAGGTGCTGACCAATCCGGTGGATCGGGAGGGCTATGACCGTTCGTTACTCTCCCGCACGCCGGCGCTGAGCGGCCCGCCGGGATCATTGGATTGGACGGCGCCACGGTGGCTTTGGCCGGTGCTAGCGGCGATCCTGCTGGGGGGTATCCTTTCCCTGCTGATCCGAACTCCCCGGCCGGCTGCCAAGACCGCCGGGACACACCAGGCCGCCACCGAGCAAGCGGCATCCCCACCCGAACCGAAGGCGCCCAGAGCACATGCGCACGAGCGGCCAGTCAGGGATTCCGCTGGGGACGATTCGGAACTGGAGGGTTTACCGGTAGATCACGCGCCGGCGCAGGCTCGCGGGCCGACGGGCGGGCGTTCCGTGCCGGGACCAGTATTCGAGGAACCGGCGCCGGTCCGCGCGACGGCGGCTCCGGTCGCGAACCCGGTAGCGGCACCGGGGCAAACACCGGCCAGTCCCTCCATCGCCGGCAGTTGGCTGTTCGTGCCGACGCCCGATACGAAGAGTGCCGGATTGTATCCGCCGGAGTACATCGAACTGCGTGTAATGGAAGAAGCGGGTGTGCTGCGCGGCCGCTATCGCGCCCGCTATCGCGTGGTGGACAGAGCGATTTCCCCCACGGTGGCATTTGAATTTGAAGGCCGGGGATCGAACGACGAGGCCAGGCTGCCGTGGACCGGAGCGGGCGGGGCCAAAGGCGAGGTCACGATGCGGTTGTTGGAAAGTGGCGCGCTCGAAGTGACGTGGGAGGCGCACCGGATGGGCGCGGAACTAGGTTTGATTTCCGGAACGGCCACCCTGGTGCGACGGCTGGACTGAAGAAGCTCCAGCCCAATGCGGGTCGATTAAATTTAAAGGGGGACATCCCGACTCACTTCCCATAAAGGCGTTTGATCCTTGTCGGAGGGAATTCCATCGTGCGCGTGGTGAACGCGCAGCACGGAGATGATCGTACACCGGATTCGTGCTTGCGGCGGATGCGGCACGTTTTGGGGAACACTCGTCCGACCAGGCGACTACGAGTCCAGTGAACGCAATCCTATGCAATTCGGCGTTACAGATGATCTGGCTCGGCTGGCGACCGGCCAACTTCTAGATGCGCCGTAACTCGGGAGTACCCCACCGATACTTTCCCTGCTGCCGCCAAAGGTCGGGCGAGCACTATAGCGCGCTTTCGGGGCGGTACTCATGCTCCGGCGCTCGAGTTGATCCGAAGATACGTCCGGCGACCCATTCATGACTGGGGCGCGAAGTTCACCCTTTCACATACGCGAGCTTGGCGGCCACTTTTCCGTCGCGTATAGTGAAGATGTCCACGCCACGCAGATGCCAGGGTTGTCCGTTGCGGATTTTGCGATACACCCACCGCACGACGGCACGATCACTGCTGACGATGATTTCCTCGGCTTCGAATCGCGCACCGGGATTGCGCGCGAACCACTCCCTCCAGAACGCGACCACCGCGGCCTTTCCCTCTATGCGCTGGCCGTCTGGCGCGGGAGACGTATCCTCGAACACCGTATCGTCGGTCAGCAATAACGCCAGGGCGTCCGGGTCGTGCCGATTGAATGCCTCGTTGAAGCGATCGACCGCCATGCGGGTCGTGGCATCGGCGGTCTGCGAATTCTGTTCGAAGCTCATACTCATTCCGTGCGCCCGTCGCGGTGCCGTTGAAGTCAAGAACACAAGTGCGACACATGTGACGATAAGTAATTGGCCCTTCGTCGGCTCTTGGGGCATGCGGTCCTCCAGGAACGAATTGTATCAACTCCATCATCACAGCGCCAAAGGCGATCGGGAATGCGCTCACTGGCAGGCCCGGGATCAGACTCGCGGCGAACCGTTTGCCCCAGTACGCGATGGGCACTCCGACCACCAGGCCCGCGCAGCTCATCAAAGTAGCGGACCAGCGTCTGATTGACGATGGCCACGCGCGGGCGGCCCTGGTCCTGGAAGCTGAAATCGCGCCCCATGAGCAGCGGGATTCCGAGAGTCTCGAAGTACTTCGGCGCTACAAAGTTTCCGAGAGGAAGCGGCGTTCGCCGGGCTTGGCCTGGTAGCCTTCCACGGTGGCGGGGCGCATCGCTCCCACGCCGGCCATCGGAAAGAAGCCGCACATGGTAGCGGAACGGACGCCGGGATTAGTTTGCAGGCGCCGCAGCAGTTCAAGGTAGGCGCGGGACAGATGCTCGCGGTCATACCCGCTGCTTGCCGCGTTGAGCTCTACCAGCAGAACATGGTCGCGCTGGAAGCCCAGGTTGAGGTGCTCCAGGTTCGACAGGTGGCGGACAAACAGGCTGGCGCCGCTCAGCAGCGCAACCGAAAAGGCCACTTGCGCCACCACCAGGCTCTTGCCGAAAAGCCGCCGCCGCCGGGTTTCGCCGGCCCTCGCCATTTCGCGCAGGGAAGAAGCCGGAGCGAACCTGAACGTCTGCCAGGCGGGCGCGAGTCCGAACAGGACGCCGGTGAGCAGGGCGACTGTGGCGGTGAAGAGCAGCACGAACAAATCGGGGCGCGCCTGGAGATCGATGCGCTGCCGTCCGCTGGCCATGATCCGCACCAGCGCGCCCGTGCCCCAATACGCCAGCAAGATGCCGAGCAGGCCGCCCGACGCGGCAAGCAGCAGAGACTCGGTCAACCCCTGCCGCAGCAGGCGAAACCGGCCGGCGCCCAGCGAGACGCGCACTGCCATTTCCCGCTGGCGGGCCGCCCCGCGCGCCAGTAGCAGGCTGGCCATATTGGCGCACGCGATCAGCAGCAGTAGCGACACCACAGCCATCGGCACCAGCGCCGGCTTCCCAAACTGATCGCGCAAGTGCGAGAGGCCGGCTCCGGCGGGCTGCACCTCCATCTTCCAGTCGCGAACGGAGCGGTCGTCATTGGTCTTGAATTCTTCTTCCACCGACCACTGGAACAGCACGGCCATTTCCGCGCGGGCCTGCTCAATGGACACACCCGGCTTCAACCGGGCCGCCAGTTTCAGCCAGTAGCGCGCGGTGGCGGCGTAGCTGGGGTGGCTGGAGGTCAGCGGCAGCCACACGTCTTGCCTGGTCGCCGGCTCCAAGCCAACGAAATCGCGCGGGGCTACTCCGACAACGGTCAACGGGTGGTTGCCGTCAATGATCTGCCTGCCGATGATCCCCCGGTCGGAGTTGAACCTGCGCTTCCAGTAGGACCAACTCACCACGGCTACGTTGGCAGGCGAGCCCGCGCTTCCGTCCTCCGGGCCGATCAGGCGGCCCAGCGCGGGATTCACACCGAGCACGACATTC
This sequence comes from Bryobacteraceae bacterium, assembly GCA_050014595.1. Lineage (GTDB taxonomy): Bacteria > Acidobacteriota > Terriglobia > Bryobacterales > Bryobacteraceae > PALSA-129. The sequence continues at coordinate 68,098 of JBEKDA010000011.1, read as the reverse complement.
TACATCCTAAGCACATTTATTTGGAAGTTTGGTTGCGTATTCCGGCCCTCCGCTCCGTTACGGTCGCGGCTCAGTGCGGAGCCTCGCCGGCCCGCGGTCGAACTACCGCAGCGAGTACCAGGCCTTGCGCCGGGCGCGCGCCTGGTCACAGTGAATGGGGGCGCCAAACAATACGGCCCGCGGATTGGCGACGAGGAGGCGCTCGGCGGTTTCAGCGCCGAATCGTTCTTCCACGAACCTCCATCCCTCGGTGAGTACCGGCGGGCGGTGTTTCACGTCGTGCGCATCGCTGGCCAAAAAGTGAACCATGCCATGGTTCAGCAGGTACTCGCCGGCGGCCTTCGCCGACCTTCCGAAGCGGCCCAGGAGCGACTGCACCGTCACCTGGATGAAGCTGCCCTGGCGAATCCAGGATTCCAACTCAGGCAGATTCTTTTGCAGGATTGGGTTGCGTTCCGGATGGACCAGAACGGGCGGCGTTCCGGCGTCGCCGAGGCGGGCCAGAATTTCGCCGCTGGTTTTGGGAACCACAAAATCGGAGAACTCGATCAGCACATAACCGCGATGGTTGATGGACCAGGTCTCCGGCGAGCGCAGCACGGCTTCGACGTTTTCCAGGGTGAAATGCAACTCGCAGCCGTAATGGATGTGGGGAATATCGCGGGCGGCCTGCTGCAATTCGGCGATCGAGCGCGCGGCGCGGGCGGGATCGAAAGCAAATTCCGCATTGGAATGCGAGGAAGCCACTATGTCGGTGGTGCCGGCGGCGGCCGCCATGCGCAGCATCTCGATGGCTTCTTCCATGCTGCCGGCGCCATCGTCGAAGCCCGGCAGGATGTGGCTATGAATGTCGATCATCCGTCTGGAGAAGTATCGACGGCTAGGCGCGCTGAGTTTAGGCTTGTTTACGGCGGAGATGATCCTGGCCAACTTCCGAGATGGAAGTGCCTGCCCCGCCAGACTCGATTGCGTGGCGCAGGGTGTCGGTCTAGCATAAATATGGGTTACGATGCCGCAGACGATCGGGCACTACCGGATTGTGCGCAAGATCGGCGAGGGCGGCATGGGGGTAGTCTACGAAGCTTGGGACGAACGGCTGGAGCGGGCCGTCGCGCTCAAGACGATCCGGGGGGTGCACGAAAGAGAGGAATCCCGAAAGCGGCTCTGGCACGAAGCCCGGTCGCTCGCCCGGGTCAGCCACCCAAACGTCTGCCAGTTGTTCGATGCGGACGAAGACGGCGAGACGCTCTTCCTGGTGCTGGAGTTGCTCGAAGGCCAATCCTTGGCAGGCCGTCTCGCGGCCGGGCCGCTGGCCACCTCCGAAACCGTGCAGATTGGCCGCCAGGTCCTTGCCGCACTGGATGCCTTGCACGGCTTCGGTATCGTCCATCGCGACCTGAAACCTTCCAATGTCTTCCTGACCCCGCACGGTGTCAAGCTGCTCGATTTCGGGCTGGCGCGCTCCACCGGCATCTCGCTCCCAGCCGGTGGGGAGTGCGCGCCGACGGTGACCAACCTTACGGCTCCCGGAATGATTCTCGGCACGTCCCACTATATGTCGCCAGAACAAGCCGGCGGCGCGGTGGCCGGCCCGGCCAGCGACATTTTCGCGGCCGGCTGCATCCTTTACGAGATGCTCGCGGGGAAGCGGGCCTTCGATGGCGATTCCTTCGTCGATGTCCTGTACCAGGTGATGCACCACCAGTCGCCTGCGCTCGGCGGGTCGCCAGAGATCGAGGCGATCAACGGGGTAATCCGGCGCGCCCTGGCCAAGCGGCCCCAAGATCGCTATGCATCGGCGATTGAAATGCTCGAGGCGCTGGACGCCGCTACCCTGTCCGTAACCGCAGGCGCCGCATCGCCAACCCGCACAACCACGCGTTTGATTGTGCTGCCGTTTCGTATTCTCCGGAAAGATGAGGAAACGGAGTTCCTTGCCTACAGCCTGCCGGACGCCATCAGCAGCTCTCTCTCCGCTCTCGACAGCCTGACCGTGCGCTCCACCCTGGCGGCCCTGCGCTTCGAAGGGCAGGCGGCAGACCCGAAGAAGATCGCGGTTGAGGCGGATGTCGACGCCATTCTCACGGGCTCTCTGATCCGCGTGGGCGCGCAACTCCGGCTCTCCTGCCAGCTTCTGGCAGCGCCCAGCGGCACGCTGATCTGGTCGGACGCGCTGCACGTGTCCATGAACGACCTCTTCCAGGTTCAGGATGCCTTGGCTAACCAGATCGTGCGGTCTCTGATGCTGCCTCTGACGGAGCGGGAACGCCGGATACTTCGGCACGATGTGCCCCGCAGCGCCAAGGCATACGAGTACTATCTTCGCGCTAACCAGCTCTCCGCGCACCGGAGCATCGATAACATGAGGCTCGCACGCGACCTTTACGTCCAGTGTCTGGAGGAGGACCCGGACTATGCTCCGGCATGGGCGCGGCTGGGAAGGGTCCATCGCTTCCTGGAAAAATTCGACGAGGAAACCGAGGAGAATCTCGATCTCGCGGATCAGGAGTTCCGCCGGGCTTTTACTCTTAATCCGGACCTGGCCCTGGCGCACAACCTGTATACCCCGATCGAATGCGACCAGGGCCGCGCGCAGCAAGCCATGGTCCGGCTGCTCGAGCGCGCGCGTTTTCGGCGCCACGACCCGGACCTGTTCGCGCGCCTGGTCCAGTCCTGCCGCTATTGCGACGAGCTGGAGGCCTCCGTCGCCGCCCACCATTACGCGCGGCGACTCGATCCGCACATCGTGACCAGCGCCGAGCACACCTACTTCCTGCTGGGAGAGTATCAGAAGACGCTCGCTTTCTACGACACCAAGGCTGGCTACTACCTGGACGCCGCCGCGCTGGCCGCGTTGGACCGTAACCAGGAAGCGCTGGAACGGCTACGCCAGCGCGAGGGGACTGGAAGTGTCGCCGGCTTGGTCGGAGCCGCGATGCATTCCCTGCGGGCTTATCTGGAGGGCAACTTGGCGGAGTGTCTGAGGGCCATCCCGGAGTTGGAGATCCCGATTCGCCCGGACCCGGAAGCTCTTTTCTACATCGCCCGTCACCTCGCGCGCATCAACCAACCCGAGCGGGCCATCCTGACTCTCGGTAAGGTGATCGATTGCGGCTTTCTGTGCGCCTCGTCTCTGGCTCACGACCCGTGGCTCGCACCGCTCCGGGAGGCGCCTGGGTTCGGAGAGCTGGCGCAAAAGGCGGAAAGCCGCCGGCTTGAAATCCATGCTGCTTTCCTGGACGCAGGCGGTGAGCAGTTGCTCAGCGGCGCATGAGCCGGAAGCCGTTCTCCATCGGATCAATCGCCGGAAGTCGCCAACGGCTTACTGACGATCCAGCGGGCGTCACTTACTACGCTTGCGGCTTCATACGCTCGAGCTTGCGGTAGAGGGTTTTGCGTTCGATTCCCAATTTCTTTGCGGCCTTGCTCTTGTTGCCGCCCATGGCAACCAGCATCTTGCGGATCTGCTCTCCTTCGGCGTCCGCCAGGGTCTCGGCCGGTTTCTCGCGCGATTCCATCACCGTGAGCGCATCATCGACGGCGTCCTTGTCGATGCGGTCGGCCAGAATGACCATCCGCTCGATCACGTGCTGCAACTGCCGGACGTTGCCGGGCCACGTCTGGTCCTCTAGTGCTTGGGCGCCCGAGTCCATCAGTTTCACGTCGCGGTTGTAGCGCTGGTTGTATTTCCTGACGAAGTGTTGGGTGAGCAGGAGAATGTCACTGCGGCGCTCTCTCAATGGCGGCATGACGATGCGCACGACGTTGAGGCGATGCCAGAGGTCCTCGCGGAACTTGCTTTCATTCACCATGCGCTGCAGGTCGCGATTGGTGGCGGCCAGCACGCGCACATCCACGGTTTTGGAGCGGGAAGCGCCCACCGGACGGATCTCGTGGCTCTCCAGAAAACGCAGCAGCGCCAATTGGAAATTCTGTTCGATATCGCCGATTTCGTCGAGGAAGACGGTGCCGCGGTTGGCGGCTTCGAACACGCCGATGCGGTCGCGGTCGGCGCCGGTGAAGGCGCCGCGCATGGCGCCGAACAACTCGCTTTCGAGCAGCGACGGCGCGATCGATCCGCAATCCACGGGCACGAAGGGCTGATCCTTGCGGCGGCTGAAGCGGTGGATCATGCGCGCCACCAGGTCCTTGCCGGTGCCGGTCTCGCCTTCGATGATGACGGTCGCGTCGGTAGAAGCGGTCTTAGACACGGTCTTGTACACTTCCACCATGGCGGCCGAAGTGCCGATCATCTCGGTTTCGAGCGGTTCCTCTTCTTCCGATTCATCCTCGTCCTGGTTATGCGCATCTTCGGCCCTGCCGATTGCGTCCAGCAGCACATCCAGTTCAAATGGCTTCGCGATGTAGTCGAACGCCCCGCCGCGCGTGGCGGCCATGACGGTTTCAATGGTTCCGCGGCCGGTCATCAGAATCACGCAGCAGCGCGCGTCTTTGCGCTTGGCGGCATCCAGCACGTCGAGGCCGGTGCGTTCGTCGATGTAGATATCGGAGACGACGATGGGGTAAGCTTGACCGGCCAGGCGCTCGATGGCGTCGCCGGTGGTCGAGACGGCATCCACGGCATAGCCGTTTTCTTCCAAAGCCGTCTGGATGGTGAACTGGAACGCGGGATCGTCTTCGACTAGCAATATTTTCGGCATTCAGTTTCGTTCCGCCGCCGTGGGCACGGCCGCCGGCAGCACCAGGGTAAAGCAGGAACCAGCGCCGGGCTGGCTGGTCACTTCGATTTGTCCGCCGTGCTGTTCCACGATCTGTTGGACGATGGAAAGCCCGATTCCGGTGCCCGCTTCTCCGGATTCTTCCGCTTTTTTCGTGCGGTAAAATTTTTGAAAGATCTGTTTGACTTCCTTCTGGTCCATGCCGATGCCCTGGTCCTTCACGGCGATCCGCACAAAACCCTGGTCTTTCGACGCGGCCACCGTGACCTCGGTGCGCTGCGGAGAGTATTTCACAGCGTTGGTGAGTAAATTGTAACAGGCATACTCGATGAGCTCGCGGTCGCCATTGAATTGTAATTCTTCGGTCGCGGGGGCGACCGAGAGGGCGATGCGTTTGCGCTCCGCCACGGGCCGCACGCGCGTGACGCAGACATCGATCAGGGGCTCCACCGGAATGGGCTCGCGCTTCAGCTCCATTTGCCCGGCGGTGAGGCGCTCGACGTGCAGGAAGACCTCCACCATGCGTGCCAGGCGTTTGGATTCGGAGTTGATCAGGTCGGCCACCTGTTTGCGTTTTTCTTCGGTGAGCGCGTATTTCGAAATCAACTCGCTTGATCCCTGGATGGCGGAGAGCGGCGTGCGCATTTCGTGGGTCACGAAGTGCATGGCCTGCTGGTAGCGCTGGCGCGCGGATTGCTCGATGTGCCAATCGCGCCGCACCACCAGATGATAGTAGCCGGCGGCGGCGAGGGTGGAGATCACGGCGGCCGATACGGGCGTCGCGAACGATAACGCGCTTTGGTGGATGAAAAAAAGATAAGGCGCAATCACGGAAGCCGCCACCACCGCCGCGCCGCCGGCATAAGCCCACCAGCCAGGCAGATAACGGAACGAGAGGCCCGCGGCCACCACGAATCCGAGGCTGATCAAGAGCACCCACTGCTCGCCGGCATCCGTAATGAAGAGAGACTGCGCGATGGTTTCGAACGCGGCGGCGTTGATTTCGATTCCGGTGGTGCTCTGGCCGTAGGCGTAGGGGGTGAAGAGGCGGTCGCGGACTTCGGTGTCCGCGGTGACGCCCACGAAGACCGCCTTGCCGGTGAATTGCGACGCCAGCGCGGGATTCTCCAGCAGGCGCGCGAGCGACACCTTGGGAATACGCATGCCGGGCGGCATGTAGCGGACGCGCATCACTCTGCCGTCGTCGGTGCGCCTTGCGGGAATCACCACGCCGCCTACTTCCACGTCTCCGGCCTGGTATCGGCCTTGCCGTTCCAGTGGCGCGGGCGCGCCCCGGCTCAGCCGGAATGCTTCAGCGGCGAGGGCCCATCGCCGGTCTTCGCCGATATATTTCTCGAGAGAAATGGACCGTGTGATGGAGTCGTTGTCATCCGGTTCGGCGTGGACGTGGCCGACAGCGGCGGCGCAACCTGCGAACTGGGGCTTGGGATCCTCCCAGCGGACGGGGTCGTCCATCAGTAAGGCTGAGAGCACCAGGTTGGGAGTCTGGCAGAAGGCTTTGGCGAGTTCCAGGTCTTCCTCGGCGTCTCCCTGGTCGGTGAGGATGACGTCGACTGCGACGGCCTTCGGGTGGGCGGCGGCTACCAGGAGCAAACCGTCGGCCAGCGGCCGGCGAATGCGGCGCATGCCGCCGATCGCGGCGAGGGTGGCTTCATCGATGGCGAGGATGGCGGATTGAGGTTGCCAGGGCTTGGGCTGGTAGAAGCGGAACATGTGATCGTAGGCGGAATTATCCACCTGCCGGCCGAACTTCCAACTGCCCAGCACGGCCACCAGGAAGGCCGCCGCCAGCAGCCCGGCGTACGATGCGGTTCTTCGCCAGCGTCGCTGTTCCACAATTTTAGTATAGTGGCGCGCCGCCGTGACAGTACCAGTTACGCAGTCACTTCAAGCTCAGGCCGCCATCAATCGCCAGGATTTGTCCCGTGACGAAGTTGGAGGATTTCAGGAAATAGACCACGGCGTCGGCGATTTCGGCGGGCGTGCCGCCGCGCCCGGCGGGGGTGGCTTCGATCATGCGCTTGCCGCGCCTGTCGATGTCTTCAAACGGTATCACGCCGGGCGCCACGGAGTTCACCGTGATTTCCGGCGCGAAGGCTTTGGCGAGCGCGCGTGTCAGCATGATGACGCCAGCCTTGGAAGCGCAGTAGTGCGCGTGCTCGGCCCAGGGACGGATGCCGCCCAGCGAGCTGATGTTGACGATGCGGCCGCCGCCGGTCTTTCGCATCAGGCGAGCGGCATTCTGGCAGCAGAAGAAGACCGCCTTGAGGTTGACCGAGTGGATGTAGTCCCAATCCTTCTCGGTGATGTCGAGCGGGTCGAAGCGCGTGAAGCGGGCGGCGTTGTTGACCAGGCCATCCAGTCGGCCCGTACGGGTTTCGACCTCGGCGAACATGCGGGCAATGGCGTCGACGTTTTCCAGATCGGCGCGGAACAACTCGGCGCCGCCACACTCTTCGGCGGTGTGGCGCGCTTCTCTTTCGGAACGGCTGTAATGGATGGCCACGCGCGCGCCTTCCGCGGCCAGTCGCAGCGCGATGCCGCGTCCAATACGCTTGGCGGCGCCGGTGACCAGGACGACCTGGCCCGCGAGGCTATTAGCTTCGGTCATGCAACCGCTCCGGCAGACGACCAGCGCCGGTTGCCAACCGGCGCGCAGGATACCACCCTGCCCCACCAGGCAGCCGACGCCGCCCTAAGTGCCGACAAGAATGTCGGCGTTGCAGGCTGGAAAGCCTGCGCCACGAAGCTAGACTGTGGGCTCGCCATGGATCTCGATCTCCTCCGGGTCCACGCCCTCGCGCGCCGGTTCGGGCAACCGGCCGGTCACATGGGCCCAGCCCCAGAATATCGCGGTCGTGGAGCTGAGCGCTCCGGCGATGGCGCCGATGGTGCGCGGATCCCAGTATTGGGAAGCCACGCCAGCCCCCAGCATCGACAGCATCATCACACTCCACGTGGTGGTTTCCATGGTGGCGAAGACGCGGCCGCGAAAGGCGTCGGGCACGCAGCGCAACAGGTACGACATGTTCATCACCGAGCTGAAACCCACGCCGGCGCGCGAAAGCGCGATCAAGACCAGCGCCACGTAGAAATTGCGCATCTGGCTGAAGAGGATGTACGATCCGCCATGCACGATGTAGCAAATCACAATCGAGCGCTTGTAATTTTGAAACGTCAACCGGCGGCCGAAGCGGTAGGCGCAGGCTCCGCCGCACAGCAGGCCCACGCCGGCGCAGCCCCAGACGAGGCCCAGGCCGTAAGGTCCGCGGTTGAAGACCAGCTCGCCGAAAATGCTGAACAGGATCTGTGCGGCGCCGCCGCCGGTGGCCCAGCCCACGTTGACCATGGCGAGCCCGAGGATCAGCGGGACGGAGCGCATGTAGCGCAGTCCCTCGGTATATTCGTGCCACGGACGCACCACGTCGCTTTCGGTGAGCGAGCGGCGGGCCGGACGGAAACCGCGGCCCGGCAGGAAGAGGCGCGAAATGCACAACGCCGAAAAGACAAAGGAGAGCGAGTTGAAAAGGAACGCCAGGGGATAGCCGAATTGCGCCATGATGCCGCCCAGGAAAGCGCCGGCGGCGAGCGTGGTCCACTGGGTGGTCTGGGTGAGGGAATTGGCGGTGTGCAGCTCCTCCTTGGTGGCGATGGAGGGCAGGATCGACGAGCGCCCGCTGGTGAAGAAGGGCGAAGCCACCATCAACAGGGCGCTGAGTGCGTAGAGCAGCCAGGTGGCATGGCCTTTGACGGTGAGGATGAAGCCGAGCGCCACCACCGCGCGGATGAGGTCGCTCGCGATCATGATGCGCTTGCGGTCGAAGCGGTCGAGCGTGACGCCCGCCAGCGGGCCGGCCAGCGCCGCCGGAATGGCGCGCGCCAGCAGCACGCCGCTGACCACCAGCCCGGATTTGGTGGTGGCGACGGCCAGGCTGAAAACCGCGATGTTGTTGAAGTGGTCGCCGATTTCGCTGACCACCTGGCCCATCCAGGTGTAGCGATAGTTGCGATTGTCGCGCAGCAGGGAAACGAAGGCGTTCATCGCGCCCGCTCCGTGATGTAGACGCCCCCAAAGATCACGATGCCCGAGACCACCAGCGCGAGCGTGACGTGCTCATGCAGGATGAAGATTCCGAAGACAGTGGCCAGCAACGGCTGCAGATACGAGAAAGCCGCCAGGCGTGAGGCTTCCATGTGGGCCAGAGCGTAGAAATAGATGAGATAGCAGATCACCGACGGCAGCAGCGCCATGTAGAAGACGCTGGCCCAGGCGGAAAACGGCACCGCGCGAAAATCGAACCCGGCCGATTGCCACAGCGTGACCGGTGACATCAGCAGCGCGCCGCCGGCATACGCAAAGGTATTCACGGTGACGGTGCCGTACCGGTTGGCCTGGGGCTTTCCCAGGACCGTGAAGATGGAGAAGGCCAGCGCACCGCAAAACGTGAGGAAGTCACCCGTCAGGGTAGCTTCACCTTGCGGGCCGGCATCCAGCGTGCGGAGCAACACCACTCCCGTCAGCGCCACCATCACGCCCACCAGTTTCCAACCGGTGAGCCGTTCCAGGCCCCGCATGCTGGCCAGCAGCAGAACCAGGATCGGCGTCAGGTTGGCGAAGATGGAGGAATGGGCAACGCTGGTGCGGCTCAGCCCGACCACGAACAAAAACTGGTTGAGGGCCACGCCGAACAGGCCCAGGATGACCAGTTGCGGCACGTCCCGGAGCTTCCATGGGCGCTCGGTGCGCCGCCACCGCTCCCACCAGTAGGCCGGCAGGATGAGGATGCCCGCCATCGAAATGCGCATGCCGTAAAGCAGCACCGGGGGAAACGCGCGCAGGGCGATCTTGCCGGCGATATAGTTTCCCGTCCAGCCGGCAATCATCAGGGCGATGAGCGAGTAAAGGCCGGCTCTGCCTTTCAACCGATGGACTCCTCGCGCACCGTGATGCTGCGGATGAAATCGCGGTCGAGCGCGTAGCCGAAGCCGGGATCGTCGCGGATGGCGATGGTGCCCTGCGGAGTGGTTTCGACGGCCGGTTGGATGATGTCCCGTTTCCAGTAACGCCGGCTGGCCGAAACATCGCCCGGCAACACGAAGTTGGGAAGCGTGGCCAGCGCGATATTGTGAGCGCGCCCGATGCCGGCTTCCAGCATGCCGCCGCACCAGACGGGAATGGCCGCGGCCTGGGCCACGTCATGCACGCGCTTGGCTTCCGCAAAGCCGGCCACGCGGCCCAGCTTGATGTTGATGATGCCGCAGGCGCGCAACTTGACCGCCTGCTCGGCGTGGTGGGCGGTGCGGATGCACTCGTCGAGGCAGATGGGCGTTTGCAGCTTGGACTGGAGCTCGGCGTGATCGATGATGTCGTCGTGGCTGAGCGGCTGCTCGATCATCATCAGGTAGAAATCGTCCAGCTTCTGCAAGTGAGCGGTGTCGGACAGGGTGTAGGCGGAGTTGGCGTCGACCATCAGCTTGATGTTGGGAAAGCGCTCGCGCACGCGGCGGACGTCGTCGACGTCGCGGCCGGGCTTGATCTTCATCTTGATGCGCTGGTACCCGGCGGCCAGTTCACGCTCGATTTTCTCGATGAGCTGTTCCACCGAATCCTGAATGCCCATGGAAACGCCGCAGGGGATTTCGCGCCGCGCGCCGCCGCCGATCTTTTGCCACAGCGGCACGCCGTCGAGCCGGGATGCGAGATCCCAGACGGCGGTCTCCAGGCCGCCGCGCGCCATGTTGTGGCCGCGGATGTGGGCGGTGAGCGGGTACACGTCTTCCGCGCTGCGCAATTCGCGGCCGAGCACGCGCGGCGCGGCGTAATCGCGCAGGATCATCCAGGCGGATGCGGTCCACTCCTCGTTATAGAAGGGGTTTTCGCCGGCCGTGACTTCGCCCCAGCCGGATGCGCCATCGCCCTGCGCTTCCACCAGGATCATGTGGCGTTCATAAGTGCGGCCGAAGCTGGTTTCGAAGAAGTGCACCAGCGGCATGCGAATCTGGCGAAGAGTGATGCGTTCGAGTTTCACGACCAGGGCTCCAGCAGGTAGGTTCCTTCGGTTTCTCCGCGTTCGAATCCGGTGGCGGCCAGGCCCCGCTCAAAGGCGCGGCGGAGTTTTTCGCCATTGGCTTTTTGAATGGCGCGAGCCTGCGCCGCGTCGTCGCGGCGGATGCGTGCGATATCCACGGGATAGCTAACGCGTTCCACGGCGTTGTTCTGGTGGGGCCCGCCGGCCAGAATCTTTTTGACCCGGGGCGAGTCGATCCACCACTCCGCATAGCAGCGGTCGGTCGGCAGGCCCCCGTGCAGCGGGCTGGCTGTGTGGCCGTACTGGTTCTGGTTGTAGCGCCGCACAATCGCGCCCAGCTTCTCGATGTTCAGAAAAGCGTTCTTCAACTCCATGGGATCGAAGGTCCACTCGATCAGCTCGATCCCACGGGTGAGCGCGTCCTCCCGCTGCCGGAGCTTGAGCCGGCGCCCGATGCCGGTATTGCGATACGGCGGCAGCACGCCCAGCATGTGGCTGTGCAGGTAACTCTTGCCGGCCGGCTTGATGCCGGGAATCGCGAAACAAAATGCGATCATTTCCGCGCCGTCGTACGCGCCGAAGACGTGGCCGCCGATCCGGCTGACCACCACCAGGAAGCGCACCGGCAGCAATTCGACATCGGCGAACTCCCAGATGACCTTCTGCAAGCGGACCACGTCTTCGAATTCCGCGAGCTGGAAGAGTTGGCGAATCTCAATCACAGCTTGGCTTGCTGCCATAGCTCCTCCATTTCGGCGATGTTGGAATCTTCCAGTTTCCGGCCGCGCTCGGCGAGCCTGCGTTCGATGTAGCCGAAGCGTTCGCGGAACTTGGCGTTGGTGCGGCGCAGCGCCTGTTCGGGATCCACCTTGACGAAGCGCGCCAGGTTCACCAGCACGAAGAGCATGTCGCCGAGCTCGTCTTCCATCTCCTGCTGAGACGCATTTTGACGCGCTTCCTGGAATTCCGCCAGCTCTTCGTGGAGTTTGTCGAGTACCTGCTCGGGATTCTCCCAATCGAAGCCCACGCCCGCGGCGCGCGAAGCGATCTGTTGCGCTTCCACCAAGGCGGGCAACGCGCGCGGCACGGGGGCCAGCAGGCTGTCGGAGTGCTTGCCCTTATCCTCTTTCTCGGCGGCTTTCACCTGGCCCCAAATGCGCTTCACATCGCCGGCGGTCTCGGCGGATTGCTCTCCGAACACGTGGGGATGGCGGCGGATGAGTTTTTCGTTGATGGCATCGAGGGCGTCGTCGATGCTGAACAGGTTCTGCCCGGCGCCTATTTCCGCGTAGAAGACTGCCTGCAGAATGAAGTCGCCGAGTTCTTCGGCGAGTTCGCCCCACGCGCGGCGATCAATGGCGTCGAGCACTTCGTAGGTCTCTTCCAGGGTGAACGGCTTGATGGTATCGAAGGTTTGCTCGCGGTCCCAAGGGCAGCCGCCGGGCGCGCGCAAGCGGGCCATGATGTCGACCAATTTCTGAAACTTCTCGCCTGTGGTGCCTTGGGTTTCCATCATGAGGGGAGCGATTCCCCTCAATTTAACACGTGGGGCATGCTTTAGCTTGCCCGCCTACTCACCAGCGCGCCAGTGCGACATGGGATTATTTCTTGGGGTGGGGAATAATATCCACCAGATAGTAGATGTCGCCTCGGATCTGAAAATAGAAACGCCAGCCCTTGTTGACTCGGGCCTGCCAGAGGTCTTGCGATTCGTCGTACTTCTTGCAGCGCAGTGAAGGGTGGTGCAAGTTGATCTCCAGAAATTTCACCGGCTTGAAAAAGGCCTTTCGCACTGCGGGCGGGGCATCTCCCAACGCTTTCCTTGCACGTGGCAAGTAATCGATTCTCATCGGGAGCGGGTGACTCTTCGGCTCGCGGCGTTCTTCCGGAGACCGCGTTTCATGTGGGCGATCATTTCGTCAGCGGTATCGAAAGGGCCAAAAGTACGACCAGCTTTGATGTCGGCCAAACCCTCGGCCAGCCTGGCGTCGATGGTGCGCCGCTGTTCCGGGGTGTACTCGTCGTCGGCGGTGGGGAATTTCGAGCGGTCAATCACCAACCTGGGCGTGATGACAATTTTGCCGCGCTGGAAAGCGAAGTTGACCAGATCGCCCTTGGACAGGCCGGCCTGGCGCCGAACGCTGGTGGGGATGGTGACCTGACCTTTATTTTGGATTTTCCCTGTGGTGTTCATAAAAACGTAGAGTCTAGTTTCTTAGATAGTCAGGAATCCTGACTTCCTGTTTCCACCAGTTCCCAGAATAGCAATGATGAGGACCAAAGAAAACGGTACCAAACAACCGCTTCCACTCACGCTCCGCCTCCCGCGCCGGGTGATATGCTTTGAAAACGATGCGACGCTTCCTATTGTCTTTGGTCTGCTTGCTGACGGTGGTTTCGGCTCAAAACTTCGAGCCCAAGTATTACTCCGGACTCCAGTGGCGCATGATCGGCCCCTTCCGTGGAGGCCGCACCGTCGGCGCCGCGGGCATCGCCGACCAGCCGAACGTCTTCTTCATCGGCGTCAACAACGGCGGCGTGTGGAAGACCGACGACTTCGGCATGACATGGAAGCCCATTTTCGACGACCAGCCGACCGGCTCCATCGGCGCCATCGCCGTGGCGCCCTCCGATCCGAACGTGCTCTACGTGGGGAGCGGCGAAGGGCTGCCGCAGAGACCCGATCTTTCGGTCGGCGACGGCATGTACAAGTCCGTCGATGGCGGCAAGACGTGGCGGCACCTCGGGCTGCGCGATGCCCAGCAGATCGGCGCAATTCTGGTGGATCCCAAGGACGCCAACCGTGTTTTCGTTGCGGCGGTGGGCCACCCGTTCGGGCCGAACACCGAGCGCGGCGTCTTTCGCTCCACCGATGGTGGGGAGCATTTTCAAAAAGTGCTTTACAAGGACGAGCACACTGGCGCGATTGATCTGGCCTTCGATCCCGCCAACCCGCGAAACGTGTACGCCGTGATGTGGCAGACGCGCTCCGGCCCGTGGGAGAACGGCACTTTCTCCGGCCCGAACAGCGGCCTGTTCAAGTCCACCGACGGCGGCGACAACTGGAGCCAACTGACTGGAGGCTTGCCCACGGCCGCTCAGGGGCTGGGCCGCATCGGCATCGGCATTGCGCCCAGCGACGGCAATCGCATGTATGCCCTGGTCGAAACCACCGGTGGCGGCGGACGCGGTGGCCGCGGCGGACGTGGCGGCGCGGGCGCGGCTGGTCGAGGCGCGGGTGCCGCGGATCCGGCTGAAGCCGCGGCGGGTGGCCCCGGGCTCTATCGCTCCGATGACGCCGGCGCTACCTGGAAGAGGGTCAACAGCGAGAATCGCATCTACGGGCGCGGATCGGATTTCGCCTGCGTACGCGTCGACCCGAAGAACAAGGACGTGATCTACGTCGCCAACACTACTACCTATCGGTCCACCGATGCGGGCGCCAGCTTCACGGCCATCAAGGGTGCGCCCGGCGGCGACGACTACCACACCGTCTGGATCAATCCGAAAAACCCCAACATTATTCTGCTGGCTGTCGACCAGGGCGCGACCATCAGCGTGAACTACGGCCGCACCTGGAGTTCCTGGTACAACCAGCCAACCGCGCAGTTTTATCACGTGATTACCGACAACCAGGCGCCCTACTGGGTCTATGGCGGGCAGCAGGAGAGCGGGTCGGCCGGCATAGCCAGCCGCGGCAACGACGGCCAGATCACTTTCCGCGAATGGCATCCGGTGGGCGCGGCGGAGTACGCCTACGTAGCGCCCGATCCGCTGAATCCCAACATCATTTACGGCGGCGGCATGGGCGGCAGCTCCATCACCCGTTGGAACCGCATCACGGGTGAAGTGCAGCAAATCGGGCCGCAGGGCACCTTCCGCCATCTGCGCACCTACCCGGTTTTGTTTTCGCCCAAAGACCCGCACGTGCTGTTCGTGGGATATCAATGTGTCGTGAAGACCAGCGATGGCGGCAAGACCTGGGAGACCATCAGCCCGGACCTTTCGCGCGAGTCCTACGAGGTCCCGGAGAGCGTCGCATCCTACGGTGACGCCGCCAAGGCCCAGGCGACTCGCCGCGGCGTGGTGTACGCCATCGGTCCCTCGCCGTTGGACGTCAATGCCATATGGGCGGGCACCGACGACGGGCTGATCCACGCGACTCGCGATGGTGGCAAGACCTGGAAGAACGTCACGCCGCCGGCCTTGAAGCCCTGGAGCAAAGTATCGCAACTGGATGCTTCGCACTTCGACGACCAGACGGTCTACGCGGCCATCAACAGTCTCCGCCTGGACGACCTGAAGCCGCATATTTTCCGCACGCACGATGGCGGGGCCACCTGGAATGAAATCGTACGAGGGTTGCCGGCGAGCCCCATCAACGTGGTGCGCGAGGACCCGGTCCGCAAGGGGCTGCTCTACGCCGGCAGCGAAACCGCGGTTTCGGTCTCTTTCAACGACGGCGACGATTGGCAGCCGCTGCGCCTGAACATGCCGGCCACCTCGATTCGCGACCTGGTGGTTCACGAAGAAGACCTGGTGGTGGGCACGCACGGGCGGAGTTTCTGGATTCTCGATGACATTTCCCCGCTGCGCGAGTTGACCGCTGCCATCGCCGGCGCCGACACGCACTTGTTTGCGCCGCGTCCGACATGGCGTTTCCCGCGCGACACCAACACCGACACGCCGCTGCCGCCCGAAGAGCCGGCCGGGAAGAATCCGCCGGACGGGGCGATCCTTTATTACTATCTGAAGTCCGCCGCGACCGGGGAGATGACGCTCGAGATCTTCGACGCGGCCGGCAAATCGGTGCGGCGCTTCTCGAGTGCGGATAAGGCGCCGCCGGTACCGGCGGACCTCAACGTCCCAACTTACTGGCTGCGGCCATTCCAGCCCCTTTCGCCGGAGGCGGGCATGCACCGCTTTATCTGGGACCTGCACGGGCCGGCCGGCGGCGGCGGACGGGGCGGCGGCCCCGCCATTTCGGCCATCTATATGGATACGCCCAACGGCGAGGGCCCGTGGCTCCCCGCCGGCAGTTATACCGTCAAACTAACCGTAGGGGACCAAACTTACACGCAGCCGCTGGTAGTCAAACCGGACCCGCGCAAGTGACCCGGCTTCGCACAGCCGCGACCGTCAGGGAGCGGAGCGCTCAAGGTATATAGTGCTTACTGGCCGGTGATCCAGTTAGTCACCAGGTTATAAGCGTTCACCGTTCCTATACCTGTGGCGAAGTTCCAGCCGACGGCGGCGCCGTACGCCGGGGCAAAGGAATCGCCGGCGGTAGAGAGCCCGCCGGTGGCGGATACGACACTGTGGCGGCCGCCTCTGCTGGTAGAGGCCGTGGAACCGAAGCAGTTCTGGTTTCCCGCGCAATTGACGGCATTGTCGCCTTGCGTGACGTTGTAGAAAACGCAGCCGCTGTCCACGGCACTTCCGTTGCTCGAGTTACAAATGGAAGAGCCGGCGGCGCCATATTCGCTGGCGGCAAGCTG
This sequence comes from Bryobacteraceae bacterium, assembly GCA_050014595.1. Lineage (GTDB taxonomy): Bacteria > Acidobacteriota > Terriglobia > Bryobacterales > Bryobacteraceae > PALSA-129. The sequence continues at coordinate 51,871 of JBEKDA010000011.1, read as the reverse complement.
GTAATAGACGTAGTTGGGATTGCCTTGCGCGCTGCCTGTGTTTTGGTTGACGAGGGCCTGAATGCCGGCCATGATCGGAGAGGCGAAGGACGTTCCACCGGCGCCCGCCCAGGTGCTGGGATCGCCCGTGCAGCGGGCTCCGCCGTTGCGCACGTCGGACCAGCACATCACGTAGTAGTGGCCCCACACGCCGTCGCCGGCGAACAGGGAAACGTCGGGGAGATCGCGAACGCCGTCGTTCGGAATGCCCGTCACGGCGGTTTGCCAGTCCGGTTTGGCATAGCCCTGGCACGTGCCGCTTACTACACCGGACGACGAGGGAGTGCCGGTGGCGCAGCCGCTGGGACCTCCGCTGCCGCCCACCACCTCTTGCAAGCTGTACTGGCGCGCCGCATTGCTGGCGCAGAAGCCGGCTGCGCCATAACTGATGGAATAGCCGAAGTAACCGCTCAGGAGCGAGCCGGCGCAGGAGTCATTCCAAGGAATCTCGGGGATATATGATACCGCCGAGCCATAAGCGGTGGAGTTAGCAGAGTTCCAATAGACGCTGTTGGTGTTAGCAACCGAGTCGCCGAAATCGGTACCGCCCACGGCGACGTTATAGGGTGTGGAGGCAAAGGCACTTACTCCGATTCCGTGGGTTGCCCCGGTGGCGCCGGCATCGCAACTGGCCGCGCCTTCATCCCCCGCCGCCACGAAAACGGAGACGCCTTCCGCCACCGCCTGTTGGAAGGTGGAGTTGTAGGCGGCGTTGGCCGACGCGCCGTTCCCGGCTTCGCATTCGCCATAGCTGATGCTCATGATAGCGGGCGGGCCGGCGGCGGAGTTCAGGAGATTCTGCATGGCGATCAGTCCGCCGAAGGTGGTGCGGGTGCTGGCACACGTGGCCACCATGATGTTAGCGGCCGGTGCGGCGGCACTGGCCCATTCGGCGTCCAGGATGGATTCACCATCGTCGCCGGCTACCACGCCGGGGGCCAGGCAGTTGCTGGCGCCGCTGGCCGGAGCCGGGTGAACGGTCGTGAGCGTGCCGGATGCGTATTGCGCAAGGCCGAACGTGGAGCGGAAGGTGCCCCAATCGGCGGTGCTGTAGAGGTCGCTGTCTTCGAGCACCGCGATGGTCTGACCCTGTCCGGCGGTGCCGGCGGCGAATAGCGGGTTGAGGTTGTAGATGGTGGCGAGATCGGCCGGGGAGAGAGCCTGGATGGGGTTTCCGCCGGAAGAGAAGGTGAAGTCGGCGTGCGCTCTCTTCATGGCGCGCGGCTGGAAGTCATGCAGGGAAACCACGCCGGCTATCGCGGGCGCCAGGGCTTCGGGGATCTGCGGATCGCTCATGTTGGCCACGTGGCGGCTGCCATTGACATCGAGATAGTGAATGGCGGTATGGAAGGCGGAGCGCACCTGGCCGGCGGTGCCGGAGAAATCGATCAACATTCCGCTCGGATAGACCACGTTGATCTGGAAACCGTGCGACTGGAGCCAATCGGTGACGGTGCTGACGTCCGCCTGCGCGGGGCCGAAGGCCTGTCCGAATTCCGCCGCTTTGAGCCAACGATGGTAGTTGGGAGACTTGGGATTGTGCAGCGAGTCGATCAACTGCCGCAGGGCCGTTTCCTGCTCGGCTGGCCGTTGCATCTGGAGCAGCATGTGTTCCATGGAGAGGCTGTCGGGGACCGGGCCGGCGTCGTTCTCCGCGGTGGCTTGCGGCCGGGTATTGCCCGCCAGACGGTGCAGGACGTTCTCATTGATCGGTTGCGTAATGAGCACGCGCTCGCCGCGGCTTTGCGCCGTGAGGCTGAGGGGGAAGGCGAACAGAAAAGCCAATACGGGGACGGTGAGGGCGGCGACGCCCAATCTCTTGCGCATAAGTCTCCTCTTTGCTTGAAGTGCTCCTGCAGGACGTCAGGCGCTCTCAAGTACTATGGACGCGGGATGGGCGCTCGGGGTTTACAACGATTTTTCGGCAAAGCGTACGTGGTATGATGGCGCGCGAAACCTATGCGGCGATACATGATGTTTACGATCCTTCCGATTCTCTGTTGGAGTGCGGCGGCCCAGCCGCAACCGGCCGTCCGGCCTATCGTGCTGCACGCCGCACGGCTGCTGGATGTGGAGACCGGACGAATGCTCGCACCCGGCGAGGTCCTGGTGGTGAGCGAGCGGATCTCCGAAGCCGGCACTTCCGTGACCCATCCCGCGGGTGCGGAGATCATCGACTTAGGCGACCGGACGTTGCTGCCCGGATTGATCGATGCCCACGTCCATCTGTTCCTGCATCCCGGCGCGGAGGATTTGCAGACCGTGCAGGAGTCCGTGCCGCAGCGCACCCTGACGGCGGTACTGGCGGCGCGCGACGATCTGATGGCGGGCTTCACGGCGGAGCGCGACATGGGAACCGAAGGCGCCGGTTCGGCCGACACGGCGGTCCGGAACGCCATCGACCAGGGGCTGTTTCCAGGGCCGCGGCTGCGCATCAGCGGCAACGCCATCGACATTCTGGGCGGGCACGAGGATGCCATCGGTTACAATCCCGAGCAGCGCGTGCTCCCCAACGCCACCCAAGCCAACAATGCGGCTGAACTGGTGGCCGCGATTCGCCAGCAACTGAAAGAAGGCGCCGATTTCATCAAGATCTACGAAACCGGCAAGGATTCGCTGCTGGGCGGCCGTTTCTCGACGCCGTTCCAGTTCACCGCGGAGGAGATGGACGCCGCCGTGCGCGAGGCGGCCCGCGTGGGGAAACGCGTGGCCGTACATGCCACCGGCGAGCCGGGCACGCTTTACGCGGCGCAGGCGGGAGTGGTTTCCATCGACCATGCTTTCCAACTCAGCGACGCCACCATGAAGCTGATGCGCGAGAAGCGGATTTTCGCGGTCCCCACTTTCGCCATCTTCGAGTATTTCGCGGAGCATGCCGCGACGCCTGCCGAAGGCGCACTCGAGCGCCAGATGTTGGACTACCACGCGGAGGAGTTCCGCAAACAGATGGCGGCGGGTGTGCCCGTCGCCATGGGCTCCGACGTCGGCCCCTTCCCGCACGGCACGCAGGCGCGGGAGTTCGTGCTGATGGTGCAGTTCGGCATGACGCCGCTGGCGGCCATCCGGGCCGGCACCGTGAACGGCGCGAAACTGCTGGGTTGGGAGGGGCAGATCGGCGTGCTCAAGGCCGGTTTTCTGGCGGATATCGCGGCGGTATCAGGGAACCCTTTGCAGGACATCGCAACGTTACAGAAAGTGTCGTTTGTGATGAAGGGCGGCACGATCTACCGGCGGCCCTGAGGTCGCTGCCGGTGTAGTGCGGCAAGCAGATTAACGATGACCGCAATGTAGTAGGCTGGACCCAGGATGGTTGGAGTGACTGGCGCCGGTTTCAAAGGACGAATTGAGGACAACATGACACGCCGCATCGGGTACAAACTGGATTCTCCGAAGAAACTGTTGTTGGCGGCGGCAATCGCGGGATCGTTGGCAGTCGGGATTGTGAATGCTCCATGGCTTCGCGCGCAAGAGCCGCATACGAAGCCGCTGGCCTTCGAGGTGGTGTCCATCAAGCGGGTCATCCTGCCGCCCGGACAGACGATCTTCCAATTGAGGAACTCCGACCCCTCCAAGAGAAACCTGACCTCGGTGGGCAACCGGTTCACCCTCAGAAGATTCACCTTGAACGACCTTATCGTGAACGCGTATGACGTGGAGGCTTACCAGATCTTGGGTCTGCCGGCATGGGGAAAGCCAGGCGAAGAGATCTACGATGTGATTGCCAAGGCGGAGGGTGAAGCCTCTCCCACCTCGAACCAGTTGCGGCTCATGCTGCAGACGCTCTTGGCCGACCGATTTCAACTCAAGCTGCACCGTGAGACCAGGGAGCTGCCGCTGTACTATCTGGTGACCGGAAAGAATGGGCTGAAGATGAAAGAGATCGCCGGCGAAACCCAGCCGCCCGCGCCCCCCCAACCAGCCACCAAGGCCGGGCGGTCCGCCGCCGTCCGTCCGGTTGACAGCACTTTCGGTGCAACCGGCGCCGCCGAGGGACGGGTCATCAAGGGTGGCATCGGCGGACTGATCATGCTGATCTCCCTCTACCTGGATCACCCCCTAATCGATAAGACCGGTCTTACCGGAACCTACGAATACACCTGGGAGCAGCAAGCGTTGCTGGACGAGATTAAGGAGTCGGGACGCCCAGCCCCATCCATCTTCCAGACAGTGGAGAGGCTGGGCCTGAAGCTGGAAGCCAGGAAGGGTCCGTTGGAGGTGTTGGTGATCGATCGGGCGGAAAGACCGTCGGAGAACTAGACTATAGACTAGCGAGGTGCGTTAGTGTAGTGCGTCGCAAGTATCGCTGCGTATCGGAAGGCGCTGCAAAGCGGGGACCGGCTCGAATTTCGCCGCTCTTGAGGCTGTCAGCCTGCCCCACATGGAAAGAATTTGTGCCTGCCGTCGTCGCACTACGGGCGCCGGTAGAACTCGCGGATGCGGGCTGCCACCTGCTCCACGGCGGATTCCGGCATGTAGGGCCACAAGGGCAACGACAGAATCTGGCGGCAGGCGCGTTCGGCGATGGGTAGATCGCCGCGCTTCGCTCCGCAATGCCTGAAAGCCGGCTGCAGGTGCAGCGGCACGGGATAGTGAACGCCGGTCGAGATGCCGTGTTGCGCCAGGTATTGGCGCAGGCGGTCGCGGCGGGGCGCCCGGGCGACGTATAAATGGCAAACGGAATCCGGGGTGCGCGCGACCGGACGGAGCGGGCCGCACGCGGCAAGGGCCTGGTCGTAGAGTGCGGCGAGGCGGGCGCGCCGGGCATTCCACTCGGCGAGTTTGGGCAGGAACGCGCGCAGGTAGCAGGCCTGCATTTCGTCGAGGCGCGTGTTGAGCGCGCGGATGCGGCTGCTCTGATCGCTCCGGCGGCCGCCATCGCGCAGCAGGCGAAGTTGGTGCGCGACGGAGCGCGAATCCGTGAGCACGGCCCCACCATCTCCCAGGCACGGCAGGTTCTTGGTGGGATAGAAACTGTATGCCACCGCCCGGGAGAAGCCCGTGAAGGGGCGGCCGTCCCACTGCGCTCCGTGAGCCTGGCAGGCATCCTGCAGCAGCGCGATGCCGCGCCGGCGCGCCAGTCTCGAAAGTTCGGCGAGCGAGGCAGGCTGGCCGTAAAGATGGACGGCTAGGAGCGCGGCGGTGCGCTTGCGGAGGCGTAATTCCGCGTCTTGAGGATCGAGCAGCAGGGAATCGGGCAGCACGTCGGCGAAGCGCGGCTGGCATCCGGCGGCGAGCACGGCTTGCGCGGTAAAGGGCGAAGTGAGCGCGGGAACAACGATCTCCGACCCGCTTTCACCGAGGCCGGCGGCGCGCAGCGAGAGCTCGATGGCGGCTGTGCCGGAGCCAACCGCCACGGCGTAGCCGGCGCCAAAAGATTCAGCCAGCGCCTGTTCGAAGGCCGCGACCTGTTCGCCCAGCACGAACTGCATGCGGTCGAACAGAGCTTCGAGGTTGGCGCGCCAGGCCGGTTCGGTGGCCGCCAGGAGCGGCCGCAAATCCACCATCGGGAGGTTCATTGCAGGATCACCAGCCTTATCCACAACCGGAGCAGTTGCGCGAACGTGACCGCCAGCGAGCGCAGGCGGAAGAACTGCGACCTTCCATGCAGCCTGGGATAGTGGTGCACTCCGATCTCCGCCACCAGCCAGCCGCTCAATTCCAATTTGCGCACCAGTTCGACGCAGATGGTTCCGCTGGTCGAGGTGAGGTGAATGCGATCGAGCAGCTCGCGGCGAATCAGACGGTAGTCGCAGTCGATGTCGCGAATCCGAATGCGGAAGAGCAGGCGCGCGCAGAAATTGTAAACGTTGCCGATCCAGATGCGGTGGGCCGGGTCGTGGCGCTCCAGCTTGTAGCCGTTGACGAGCCCGATTTCAGGCGTCACCAGCTCGAGCAGGCGGGGCAATTCGCCGACGTCATACTGGCCGTCGCCATCCGTATAGAAAACAAATTCCCGGGTGGCTGTGGCGAAGCCCGTGCGGAGCGCGCGGCCATACCCCCGGTTTTCCGGATGGGTCTCGACGCGCAGGCGGGGCGCGAACTTGCGGCTCAATTGGTCGAGCACGGCGCCGGTATCGTCGCAGCTTCCATCGTTGACCACGACCACTTCATAATCCGCCACGTGCTGCTCCAGGACCGCGAAAGTCTTGCGGATCAGCGCCGGCAGCGACGGGGCGTCGTTATACGCCGGGAAAAACACGCTCAACGATGGAAACTTGGCCGCCTCCATTTAAGTTATCTTCTCACCGATCAGGAGCAGAGATTGACCGGCGGCAAAGCCGCGGCCGGCGCCGATCCAGGTCGATTCCAGGGCCAGTGGCGCGTGGAGCAGGCGATCCAGCCAGGGCGCCACCGGGGCCAGTCCGGTGGAGGGCGGTTGGCGCATGAGGGGCTCCCAGATGCGGAACTTGGCGAACGCCACGGGCATGAGCAGCGAGTTGGCGTAGGTGCAGCGGCGGATGCGCAGGCCGGCGCCTTCGAAGAGATTCATGAGGCGCCGGCGCGTGAAACGCTGGTGCTCCGAAATAAACTCGGAATGGCGGCTGTGTAAGCTGTCGAGAGCGGAGGTTCGCAAGGCCAGCGTCCCGCCGGGGGCGAGGACGCGGGTCAGTTCGGCGGCGGCGCGCGCTTCTTCTCCGCGCGGAAGGCAGGCCAGGACGTCGACCGAAAGCACGAGGTCGAAGATTCCATCGGGGAAGGGCAGCCGGGTGGTATCGCCCTGTACCGCACGCTCGACCCCTATTTCGCGGGCGTAGCGGAGGCCGTCCCAACTGATGTCCATGGGCACGACGGGCCAGTGGCGCTGGTTCTGCATGAGCGAGGAAAGGTAACCGGTGCCACAGCCGGCTTCCAGCGCGCGGCCGATTTTGCGGCCGGCCAGTTGACGGTCCAGGAAGCGCAAGAAGATCTCGCGCATTCCCCGATACCACCAGAAATCGCGCTCGCAGTTTCGAATGTTGGCGAATTCCGCCGGGTTCATGCAGCCGCTCATGCGGCTGGCACGGCTTGACCGAGGACCGGGACCTCGAGAGCACACTCGGGCTTCCAATCTTCGGCCCGAAGGTAGTGAAGGAACTCGCGCTGGAAGTACTCCAGGGTCTTTTGAATTCCCGGTTCGAAGGCCACGGCCGGCTGCCAGCCAAGTTCCGTGCGGATGAGAGTCGAATCGCTCGAGTAGCTGCCGATATCGATGCCTTTTTGCTCCTCGGGAAACGGCCCGAAGACGGGGCCGGCCATGCCCACCGCGGAGCTGATGATGGAGGCGATCTGCGCCAGGGGCAGTGTGCCCTCGCCGCCAACGTTCCAGAGGCGCGAGTGCGGAGCCGGCGAGGCGCCGGCCAGCAGAAAGGCGTCGACGGCGTCATCCACATATACGGGGTCGCGCAACTGGCGGCCATCGCCGAACACTTCGATCGGCTGGCGCAACAGGGCGCGGCGCACAAAATTGCCGAGGAAGCCCTGGCACGTGAGATGGAGCGCCATGCGCGGGCCGTACACATTCGTGAGGCAGAGCACGCGGCCGTCGATGCGGCCCAGGGAGCTCCACAGCAGATGATAGGCGGTGGCGGCGTACTTATGGATGCCGTTGAAATCCACGGGCTGAACGGGATGGCATTCGTCCACCGGCAGATACTTAGGTGCGCCGTAAATCTGGCGCGTGCTGGCGTAGACCACGCGCACGCCGGGCGCCTGCCGGGCGCATTCGTCCAGAAAACGGAGCTGGGCGGTCGAGTTCAGCGCGGCGTCGCGGCAGGGCCTGCGCATGCTGTGGATGTGACTGACCTCGCCGGCTAGGTTGAAGATGACAGCGCAGCCGCGGATTTCGGCGGCGAAGGCAGTGGCGTCGGCAATATCGGCTATGATGATGCGCAAATCTCCGCCGGCCGCCGCGACGTTATGCTGATTCGCCCCGCAGCCCGGCACGGCAGAATCCACCACCGTGACGCGGGCGCCAGCCCGCGCCAGCCGCAGAGCCAGGTTACTTCCAATGAAACCCAACCCTCCGGTGACCAGAACCTTGGAATTCCTGTAATCGGAGACGACCTTCTCCGCTGGTAAACCCAACCGTTCGATGAATTATTTGTATCGCATGGCACATCGTTCCGCAACTCCGAAGGAGCCGCCGGGGTGATTTCGGCGCCAGGTTCCCATCGCCCTCCGGCTCCCTTCGCTCCCTAACCGTCGCGGCTCGCTGCTGAGGTGTCAACGCTGGGGGCGGGCGTTTCTAAAGCGCGTAAGGAGCGGATTTCCGATGCGAGCCGCGACTTGTCGCTCGACCGCAAGGGAGCGGAGGGCCGGAACACGCAACACTTCTGTGTGGTGCACGAAGAGCCGGCTTCTTATGGGCCGGGCGGCGCAGCGGTTTCCGGGGTCCGCGGCGCGTCCTGCGCCATACGCTCGAAGACTCCGCGGGCGGCTCGTTGGGCGGCCACCTTCTTGGTCCGGCCGTCGGCCTGGCCGGTCCAGTCTTTGCCGACACGCACTTCCACGGTGAAAGTCTTGGAGTGCTCGGGGCCGCGTTCGCGGACCACGGTATAGCGCGGCGCCGGAAGTTGGCGGGCCTGAGCCAGCTCCTGGAGTGCGCTTTTGAAGTTGGTGATGGCGGGCTGGATGTCGGTGCCCGCATCCTCGTCGCCGGAGAATGGCGCATCCAGCACGTGCGCGGCGACGAAACTGCGGACGGCTTCGGCGCCGCCGTCCAGGTAGATGGCCGCGATGAGGGCTTCCAGGCCATCCACCAGCAGCGTTTTCTTGTCGCGGCCGCCGCTCATTTCCTCGCTGCGGCCCAGTTCGAGATAGCTGCCGAGGTCCAGCCGCCGCGCCACCCCGTGAAGGTGCGCGGCACTCACCAGGTGGGCTTTGAGCTGCGAGAGTTCGCCTTCGCGAGACTCGGGGTAGCGGCGCACCAGAGCTTCGGAAATGAGGAACCCGAGGATCGAATCGCCCAGGAATTCCAACTGCTCGTTGTCGTTCTGCGGAGAGCTGAGCCCCCCGTGCGCTTCGTTGGCGGCGGAGCTGTGAGTCAGCGCGCGGCGCACCAATTCCGGGCCCGAGAACCGGTAGTTGATCCGGGATTCCAGCGATTCCAGCTCCGCGCGCATGAAAGGGAGCGGTACTACTTCTTGCCCTTGGCCGCGACGGCGGCGTTCTTGAGGTTGGTGACCACGCCCTTGATGGTCGGATGCAGGTCGGGTTTCGCCAGGAGCTTGTCGCAGATGGCGATCGCCTCGTCATTGTTGCCGGCCGACAGATAAACCGAGGCCAGACGGGTGTAGTAAGCGTCTTGCGGGTCGCCCTCTACGGCCGTTTTGAATTCGGTGATGCCGGCGTCCCAGTCCTTGCGCACCATGGCGAGGATGCCGAGGCCGTTGTGAGCCTCGGCGATCGTGTATTTCTTGTACTCGGCCCACTGGTCGTCGGAGAGTTGGGGATTCGGCTTGGGGGCGGTCTTCACGACCTCGATGGTGTCGTTCAAGTACTTGGTGGCGGCGTTGAGCTTGTCCTGGCGATCGAGGTCGTGGTCGCCGATGTGGCTGCCGATGACTTCACCCAACAGCAACATCATCGAGTAGGACTTGGGATTCGCCTGGAGCGCCTGTTGGCCGTAGACCTGGGCGTGTTCAGCGTCGCCCTTCATCTGATAGGCCTTGGCTTCCATGCTGAGGGCCCATTCCCTGTAATCGGTATCGGTGAATTTCGTGACCAGATCGTTGGCGGCTTTGATCATCGCATCGGGGTTGTTGCTTTGCCCGGCCGATTGCAATGCCATGACCGCCTGGCCTTCCGCCGGTGACTTCGGTGAGGGCGCCTTCGGCTGGGCCGGTGCTGCCTGGGGAGCAGCCAGGGCCGCGAAACCGGTCGCCAAAGCCAGGATACCGGTGAGAATTATACGTTTCATTGCAAAACTCCTTAAAGTTTCCTAATTACTTCGAAATCTGTTGCAGGCCTTTTTGCGCCTCGGTGCGCGCCAGGTCTGTGGCGCCTTCCACTTTCAAAGCATCCTGGAAGCAGATGGCCGCTTTTTCGCGCTCGCCCACTTCCAATTTCAGTTTTCCCAGGTAAACCAAGGCCCAGGCGTGGATGGATGCCTCGGGTTCCAGTTCCAGCGTCTGTTCCAGGAGCGTTTCGGCGTCGTCCGGATTGTCCTGCGCCAGCGCGATGCGCGCCAGTCCGTAATACCCCGCGGCCTGCTCGGACTTTCTCATGGCCTGCTGGATGGCCTGCTGGAAAAGCTTCTCGGCTTTTTCCCATTCCTTGTCTTTGAGCAACTGCTCCGCGCTCTGGAGTGTTTCGAACACCGGCGGCGTGGCGGGCGGAGGCGGTGTCGCGGGCGCGGCAGGCGGCGCCGCTTCGGGCTTGTTGAACTGCACCGAGGTCAGGCGCGTGTCCTCTTTATAGAGGTCGATGGCCTGCACCATGCTGGTGTAGTAGAGAGCCATGGTCAGCTCCTGCTTTTCGTAAGCCTGCAGGGCTTCGAAGAAGTAGGGAGCCAGAATATAGCCTTCGCGCAATGCGTCCTGGACGGCTTGCGGTTTATGGTCCATGCGGGCTTGGACGGCGCGCACCAGCGATCCCGTGGTGAGCAGCAGGAAATCCTGTTTGTACGCGTCGCCCAGCATGCGGGCACGCTGGGCATGTTCCGCCAGCGGTTTCTTGCGGTTCAAGATCTCCTCATTGCGTGTCGCCAGCGGATCCAGCAGGTAGTAGAGGTAGGCCTGGCGGACTTCGGCGACGCGCGGCGCGGCCGATGGCGTCACCACGATCGTGTACTCGTTGCCATAGCTGCGCGAATGAACCTGGTTGGGCGCGGCCAGCGGCTCCACGAAGATCTGAAAGTGGCGGCCCCGAAAACCGGAAGTCTGCTGGCGCAGGTAAGCGTTGATCTGCAAAACGGCTTCGCTGACGGGCGCGTGATAAGACGCGATCATCTGGTCGATGGCGGGCTGCGCGCCGGCCCACAGTTCTTGGATGCCGGCTTCCTTATAAAACGCCGCCAGCAGCGGCGAGAGCGCGAGCAGCGGAGTGACATCGGGCGGGATGTCCACTTCGCGTATTTTGACGGCGAAATCCGGCGGGCCGCCGGCGGTGAGCGCGAAGGAGATGTACTGGCTGAGTTCGGCGGTATCGTTGGTCCGATGGTGCTGCTCAAAAAAGACTTTCAGGGCGGGCAGGGAGGGAATATCACGTTTAGCGAGTTCCGCGCGAATGGCGGCGCGAAGCGGGTTGTTATTGGGGGAAGCCAGACCGGCGTCGTATCCGGCTGCATTGATGGCGGCCATGACGGTGAAAAGCGTCTGGCTGGCGTCGAGTTGTCCCTGTTCGGCGGGGGTGGCACGAGCCGACAGGGCTATCGCCAGAATGGCTGGAAGAACTAACCGATGCAACGAAATCCGCCTTCGAAAAACCCAGTTTAGCGTACTTGCGCGGGCCAATGGCCGCGATGAGGACGAGCTTGGATCCCGACGAGTGCCGGCGCCCGCTGGAGTCATAACACGTGGTAGTAGCCCGCGCGCAGCAGCACTTCGACGGGGAGCCCGAAGACCGCTGACAGTGTGGCGGCGTCCAGCACCCGCTCCTTTGGCCCGTCGCGATAAATGCGGCCGCCGCGGATCGCGACTACGCGCCCGATCTCCGGAATGATGTCGGGCAGGTGGTGCGTCACCATCAGAAGGCTGATTCCGGCGCGCGCCAGTTTGCGCAGAACCTCGCGCAGTTCGTGGGTGGCGTGGAGGTCCAGGCTGGAAGTCGGCTCGTCAAAGATCAGGGCTTGGGGGTCGTGGACCAGCGCGCGGCCGATCAGGATGCGGCGCGCTTCGCCGCTCGACATCTCATTGGTGTTGCGCGCGGCCAGGTGGGAGATCTCGAGCAGATCCAGGATGGCGTGCGCCTTTTCTTCCATCTGCGGCGTCACCTCGTGGTTTGGCCAGATGCCGACGCTGCCGAAAAAGCCCGAAAGCACGATCTCGTAGCCGGAATAATCGCGCGTGCACATCTGCACCCAGTCGTTGGAGACAATGCCCAGGTGATGGCGGAGGTCGAAAATGTGCCAGCGGTCGCGGCCCAGGATGCGCAGCCGCCACGGCTCGGGCTTGATGGAGGGGTAGAGCTCGCGCGTAATCAGTTTGATGAGCGTGGATTTGCCCGAGCCGTTGGGGCCGAGGATGGCGGCGTGCTCACCTTGCGCGATGGTGAGCGTGACGCCGTCGAGCACCACGCGCCCGCCGCGTTGCACGGTAATGTTTTGGAAATCGATGAGAGGGATGGACGGAGTCAACTCTCTATCTTATCCGGCTATCTTATCCAGCAGGCTGCCGTCCGGCCCGATCAGTCTCACCACCATGCCAAGTGTGCCGTCGGCGTGGGTCGAGCAGCTCAGGCACGGATCGTACGCGCGCACCACGGCCGAGACGCGGTTCAGCATGCCCTCTTTGAGTTGTGTGCCGTCCACGAAGCGCCTGGCCACTTGCGCCACGCTGGCGTTGATGGCCAGGTTGTTGTGACCGGTGGCGACAATCAGGTTGACCCATTTGATGGCGCCGGTTTCGTCCACCTTGTAATGGTGGATCAGCACGCCGCGCGGCGCCTCGATCATGCCGGCGCCTTCCAGGCAATTCACCGCGGCGTGAGAGCGAACGTGTGGATTGAGGATGTCCGGATCGTTCAGCAGGAGCTCGATCTTTTCCAGCGCGTGCAGCAGCTCGATCAGGCGCGCGTAGTGGTAGTGGAACGCGCTGTGAGCCGGCGTGCCGCAGCGCTGGCGGAACTCGGCCAGCTCGCGGTCCGCCTCGGGAGTGTTGCAGGCATCGGCCACGTTGAGGCGGGCCAGCGGCCCCACGCGGTAGACGCCCGCGGGATAACCGATGGGTTTGAAGTAAGGCGCCTTGAGGTAGGAATCCTTGAGCGCGGCTTCGCCAATGAATTGGCCGTAATCGCGCGCGCGGATGTCGGTGGCCACAATCTTGCCCTCGGCGTCTTTGAATTGCAGGAGACCGTCGTACCACTGCAGGCCGCCGCCATCGTCCACCATACCCGCGTACATCGTGGGGGCGGTGCCGAAGCTGGCGATTTCTTCGTCGAAGCGGTCCAGGATGCCTTTAAAGAACTCGAGTGTGCGCAAGGCCATGGAGCGGGCGGCCGGCAAGCCGGCCAGAATGCGATCGCGCACTTCCGCGGCCAGCGGCGCGTTGACGCCGCCGGGGACGATCCACGACGCGTGGATGCGCTCCTTGGCGAGGCCCTCGATGATTGCCTGTCCGAACTTGCGGAGCTCGACGCCGCTTCTGGCGGCGTCGGGATTTTCCTCGATCAGCCCGAAGACGTTGCGCCGCGCCGGGTCGGAGTCGAAGCCCAACAGGAAATCGGGCGCCGATAAATGGAAAAAGCTAAGCGCGTGGGATTGCACGAACTGTCCGCAGTGAACCAGTTCGCGCAGTCTCGTGCCGGCCTCCGGTGGCGCCACCGTCATAATGGCGTCGCAGGCCTTGGCGGAAGCCAGCAGGTGGCTCACCGGACAGATGCCGCAGATGCGGGCGGTGATGGACGGCATCTCGTAATAGGGGCGGCCCTCGGTGAATTTCTCGAATCCGCGCACCTGGGTGACATGGAAATGCGTATCGGCGACACGGCCGTCGTCATCCAGGTAGATGTCGATTTTGGCATGGCCCTCGATGCGCGTGACCGGGTCGATGGTGATTTTCTTCATAGCAATTCCTGCTTTGTGCTTTGCGCTGGTGGGGCAGGATGGTATCCTGCGCACCGATTGTCAATCGGTGCAGCCGGGCGCCGCCCGGCCGGCTTTCGCGGAGTACCAACGTGCATTTTTGAAACAATGTGCTTAGCCAAACTTCACCTTGGAACTCAGGTCCGGCATGCGGCCTTCGAGCAGTTCGTTCAGGACGAAGAGAATCGACTTGGCGGGCGGCGGACAACCGGGGACTTCGATGTCCACCTTGACCACCTCGTGCACCGGCACCGCCATGCGGAGCAAGGCCGGAACGCCTTCGTGAGGAACGCCGGGAGTTTGCTGGACGCCATCGATGTAAATGCGTTCGAGCATCTTGCGCGTGAGCAGCGGGTTCCGCATGGCGGGAACGTTGCCGGTGACGGCGCAATCGCCCAGCGCCACCACCAGTTTGCTGCGCAGCCGGATGGTGCGGATCTTTTCCAGATCGTCCTGAGAACTGACGGCGCCTTCCACCAGCGTGACGTCGACGGCCTTCGGAAACTCCTGCGCATCCACCAGCGGGCCGTAGACCACGTCGGCTTTCTTGGCCACGGCGAGAATCGCTTCGTCCATATCGAGCAGCGACATGTGGCAGCCGGAACAGCCGTCCAGCCACACCGTGGCGAGCCGGACCTTTTTCATGAGTGGCCTCCGCGCTTTCCGGCCAGGCGGGTCACTCTGTCGCCCTGCTTGACCATCTCCTCCACCGCGCAACCTTTCTCGGCCAGCGCGCCGGTGGGGCAAACCTGCACGCACTTGCCACAGTTGGTGCAATTCCTGGACTGTCCCCACGGCCAGTTCATGCCGCACACCACCATGGAACGAATGCCGCGCCGGGCGATGTCCCAAACGTTGGCGCCCTCCACTTCGGCGCACACGCGCACGCAGCGTGTACAGAGAATGCAGCGGTTGTGATCCAGCACGTAGCGCGGGTGCGAGACGTCCACGGCCAGCTTGGGAAACGCGTACGGATACCGTACGCTGGTCACGCCCAGGCGCTGCGCGATGGACTGCAGCTCGCAGTGGTTGTTGGAAACGCACACCGCGCAAATGTGGTTCCGTTCGGAGAACAGGAACTCGAGCGCGATACGCCGGTAGTGTTTGAGCTTTTCCGAATTGGTGGTGACGCTCATGCCATCCTGCACCGGGGTGGTGCAGGCCGGCAACAGGCGGTTGACGCCGGACACTTCCACGATGCACAGGCGGCATGCCCCCACCGGCGAAATGTTCTCCAGCCAGCAGAGCGTGGGGATATACTTGCCGCCGGCTCGCGCCACTTGCAGAATCGTCTGGCCTTCACGCGCGGCGACGTATTCGCCGTCGATTCGAATTGAGATCTTGTCAGGCAAGCGAGCTCTCCTAATCGGCTAATGGTGATCCTTGATGTCGCACCTCAGGCAGCGGCTGGCTTCGTCCAGGGCGTCGTCGGCCGAAAGCCCGATCGTGGCTTCGACGAAACTTTCGGCGCGTTCCCCGGAGGGGAGTTCGCCGGCCCGGTGCCGCGGGCTTTCGCTGGGCTGTGGCGGGGCGACGTTGCTGTAAGTGAACTGGGGTCCGATGCTCTCCCATCGCCCGGAGCCCATGAGGCGCTTGTCGATGGTGCGCGCGGCCTTCTTGCCGTAGCCCATGGCATTGCAAACGTTGGATGCGCCGCTGATGAGGTCGCCGCCGGCGTAGAACTTGGCGCGGCTGGTTTCCAGGGTGTAGCGATCCACTTCCAGGGTGCCATCCTCCTTGATGCGCAGACCGGAGGCGCGGGCGAAGTCGGGGTCGACCACCTCTCCCACCGCCAGGATCACGGTGTCGCAGTGGATGCGGATGATTTCCTCGGTCGGCACCGGGCGGCGGCGGCCCGAAGAGTCGAACTCGCCGAGTTTGGTCTTGACCAGCTCGACGGCCTTGACGTTGCCCGCTTCGTCGCCCACGATGCGGTGCGGCGTAGCCAGGAACTGGAATTTAGCGCCTTCCTGTTGGGCGGCGTCGGTTTCTTCGCGGATGGCCGGCATGTCTTTCCGCTCGCGGCGATAGATCACGGTGACCTCGGCGCCCTTGCGCAACGCGGTGCGGGCCGAATCGATGGCGGCGTTGCCGCCGCCGATTACGGCGACTTTGCGGCCCAATTGCACAGGCCCTTCCTTGGCCACGGCTTCCAGCAAAAGAAGCGCCGGCAAAACGCCTTTCAGCTCCGTTCCGGGCAGAGAGACCCACGATTCCTTCCAGGTGCCGATGGCCAGGAAGACCGCGTTGTACTGGTTATCCAGATCGCTGAGAGTGATGTCGGCGCCCACCGTCACACCGCATTGGAACTTCACGCCGATGCGGCCGATCAACTCTACTTCGCGACGGACCACGTGGCGGGGCAACCGGTACTCGGGAAGCGCGTAGCGCAGCATTCCGCCGGGCTCCGCATTGGATTCGTAGACCGTCACTTCATGTCCCAGGAGCGTCAGATAGAATGCCGCCGCCAGGCCGGTGGGGCCTCCGCCTACCACCGCCACTTTTCGATCGGTGGGCGGGAGCTTGCGCGCGGCGATGCGCTCCACCAACGCATCGAACCGGTCCGACTGGTAGATCGCGTCCGCAATGTAGCGGTGGACTTCGCGCATGTTCACGGATTCGTCGAGCGAGCGGCGCCGGCAGCGGTTCTCGCAGGGATGCTGGCAGACGCGGCCGGTGGAGGCCGGCAGCGGATTGTCGAGCACCACCGCTTCGAAGGCGTCTTCCAGGCGGCCTTCCTGGTAGAGTTGCAGGAACCGCGGAATATTCATGTGGAGCGGGCAACTGTTCTCGCAGGGGGAGAGCGCCAGTTCTTCGCACACGCCCGCGCGGCAGCGCTTGGCGCGGATGTGATCCTCGAATTCGTGGCGGAAGTGCCGCATGGTGGTGAGCAGCGGATTGGGCGCGCTCTGGCCCAGCCCGCACAATGAGGTGTCGCGGATCATCCGGCCCATCTCGTCGAGCCGGTCGAGGTCGGTTTCGGTGGCCCGGCCGCGCGTGAAGGAATTCAGAATGCGCAGCGACTTGTCGAGCCCCACGCGGCACGGAACACACTTGCCGCACGATTCGGCATGGGTGAATTCGATGAAGTAGCGGGCCACGTCCACCATGCAGTTGTCTTCGTCCATGACCACGATGCCGCCCGACCCCATGATCGAGCCGAGTTGCGCGAGGGTTTCGTAATCCACCGCCGTGTCGAACATTTCCTGGGGAATGCAGCCGCCCGAAGGGCCGCCGGTTTACACGGCCTTCACGTGTTTTCCGCGGGGGCCCCCTTCGCCGATATCGTAAATGAACGTCTTGAGCGGGGTGCCCATGGGCACCTCCACCAGGCCGGTGTTGGTGATCTTGCCCACCAGCGAGAAGACCTTGGTGCCGGCGCTCTTGGCGCTGCCGGTTTCACTAAACCAGGCGGGACCTTTGGAGACGATCGGCGCCACGTTGTACCAGGTTTCGACGTTGTTGATGTTGGTGGGCTGCCGCCAGAGTCCTTCCTGCGCGGGGAAGGGCGGCCGCGGGCGGGGCCGGCCGGCGTAGTCTTCGAGCGATGCGATGAGCGCGGTTTCTTCGCCGCATACGAAGGCGCCGGCGCCTTCCACCAGGTGGATATCGAACTTGAAGCCGCGTCCGAAGATGTTGTCCCCCAGGACGCCGGACTGGCGCGCCTGTTCGATGGCGCGGTTGAGCCGGTGCACGGCCAGCGGATACTCCGCTCGCACATAGATGATGCCCTCGCTCGCGCCCATCACGTAGCCGCCGATGATCATGCCTTCCAGCAGCGAGTGCGGGTCACTCTCGATTTCGTTGCGGTTCATGTAGGCGCCGGGGTCGCCTTCGTCGGCATTGCAGATGACGAACTTCCGCTCTGAAACCGCCTTGCGCAGAAACTCCCATTTGAGCCCGGTGAGGAAGCCCGCGCCGCCGCGGCCGCGCAGCTTCGAAGCTTTGAGCTGCTCGATCACCATTTCCGGGTGGGCGTCGATCAGCACCTTGTAAAGCGATTGATAGCCGCCGACCGCGATGTACTCTTCGATATCGTCCGGGCTGATCAGCCCGCAGTTTCGCAAGACAATTTTTTTTTGCGGCTTGAAGAAGGGAATCTCCTGCCAGGAGGGAATCTTTGGGTAGCCGCTGCCATATAACACGTGGGCGGTAAGGTGGTCCCATTCTTCGATTTTGCAGAGCGCCAGGTCCTCCGTCACTCTGCCGGCTGCGATGTCGTCGAGAATCCGTTGCGCGTCGCTGGCGTCAACCCGCCGCAGGATCACCAGCGGCCGGCCGGGGATGCGAACATTCACCAGCGGCTCCTGGGCGCAAAAGCCGAAGCAGCCCACCGAGGCCAGCTTGACGTCGCGGCCCTGGCGATCGATCAGCTCGGCAAAGGACTGGTAGACGCCCTCGGCGCCGTTGCCCGCGCCGCACGTTCCCATTCCAACGCCGATTCTGGGCCGTGCGGAAAGCAGCTTCGCCATGCCGGCCTCCCGCACCGCGCTGAACGTGGCGATATTCCTGGATGCGAATCACTTCGTCCTCCCGAGATGCTGCAGTTCGCGCTCCAGCGTCTGTTCATTCACGTGGCCGAAGATGGCGTGGTCTACTTCCATCACGGGCGCCAGCGCGCACTGGCCGAAGCAGGCCACCACGCGCACCGAAAAGCGGCCGTCCGGGGTCGTCACCGAAGTCTGTTCGGCGTCGTCGTCGGGCAGCCCCAGCTCGTGGCGCAAGCGCTGCAAAAGGCTGCGCGAGCCATGAGTGTGACACGCCGTTCCGCGGCAGATGCAGATGCTGTGTTCGCCCTGCGGATCAAGATTGAACTGCGCGAAGAATGTCGCCACGCTGTAAATACGGGCCAGCGGGATATCGGCCTTTTCGGCGACGTATTCCAGGATTTCGGCGGTAAGGTATTTGTGCGGATGATGTTCTTGAATCTGCTGCAAGATTCCCAAGAGCGCTCCGGGCTTGCCGCAGTGCCCCACAATCGTACGGTCGGCGAAGGTCTGTTCCTCCTGCGATAGCGCGGATTGGGCCGTAGTCGCGGCCATGACGCCCCCCAAGGTCTGAGATGAATTAAAGAAATATATTCAGACACTTATATCTGTAATTGTTAGACGCCCCCGTTGTCAAGGGTCCAGTAGGACAGGCCTCCTGGCCTGTCGTTCCGGCGGAAGTGAACCGTATTGGAGCCGGGTGCTAAGATCTGGTTCAGGGCTCTGCGGGAAGAGTAGCAGTCACTATGTTACAGTTCGCTCGTCTGGTAATGGCCGCGATACTCGCGCTCGGCGCGGTTACACAGCTTTCCTCGGCCGATTCCGATCGCGATTTTTCCGGAAGATGGGATCTTGACCGCAACGCCAGCGATTTGCGCGCTCTCTCGCTCGAAACCTACGAATTCCTGGAGGTGAAGCAGGATACCGGGATACACTGCACCGCCATCGACACCCGCGGCGCCTCGATTGAGTGGACTTACTTTTTGAACGGCGACGAAAGCAGATACCAGATCGGCGCGGAATCCCTGAACAGCGTGGCGAAGTGGGAAGGCAGCGCGCTGCTCATCAACACCCTGGTATCGGGCCCGCAAAATTACGCCGTGATGGACCGCTGGACTCTTTCGCGCGACCGCCGGCAACTGGTCATTGTGCGCCAGATCTCGCGCGGCGCCATCCCGGCGGAGGGCCGCATCGTATACGGTCACTTCTCCATGGACACCGGCGCGCCTCTGCCCCATCCACCGGTCACAGCCGCGGCTCCCAAGCCCACGCTCGCGGAGCAACCGGTCCTGACCACGCGACCGGCCGCTCCTCCGGCGCCGCTCAACTTTACGATTCCCGCGGGCACCCATATTCTGCTCTCTCTCACCAGCAGCATCAGCACCAGGAACTCCAAGGAAGGCGACCGCGTCTATCTGCAAACCGCCATACCGGTCGCGCAGGACGGCCGCATCGTCATTCCTCGCGGCAGCTATGTGCAGGGTACCGTCACCAAAACCAAGCCGGCGGGCCGCCTGTCCAGCAAAGGCGAGTTGTACCTTCTCTTCGATTCGCTGACGTTGCCGAACGGCGTGACGCGCGACTTCCGCGCCCGCCTGACGTCGGCCGACGCGTCCAAGGGCAAGGTCGATTCCGACGAAGGCAAGATCAGCGGCGACACCGGCAAAGATCCCCACAAGGTGGCCACCGGGGTCGGCATCGGATCGATGGGCGGCGTCATCGTGGGCGGCGCCGCGGGCCATCCCGTCACCGGACTGGGCGTCGGCGCCGCGGCGGGGCTGGCCGCTGTGCTGCTCTCGAAGAACCAGGATGTCGTGCTGCCGCGCGGCACCTCGGTCGAGATGGTGCTGGATCGCGACCTTTACTATACGGCCGCGGAACTGCGACACTGAGCGGGATGTTTTCTTCCCGCTTCCCTTGGGATCTTCAGCCCAACCGCCTCACCCAGCTCCTGGCCGCCAAGCGCCGCGCGGGCGCCCGCATTCTGGATCTGACGGAATCCAATCCCACGCGCGCCGCGCTCGCGTACCCGGCGGGCACTCTGAGTGCCCTGGAAGACCCCCGCGCGTTGATTTATGAGCCCGCGCCCGCCGGCGCCGCCGAAGCCCGGCAGGCGGTGGCATCCTATTACCGGGCTCGCGGACACAGCCTGGACATCTCCCGAATCCTCCTTACGGCCAGCACCAGCGAGGCCTATGCCTACCTGTTTAAACTGCTGGCGAATGCCGGCGACCAGGTGCTGGTGCCCCGCCCTTCGTATCCGCTGTTTGAATTCCTGGCCCACATGGAATCGATGGAGCCGCGCCAGTACCCGCTGGTCTACCACGGCGCCTGGAGCATCGACCTGGACGCGCTTGGTCGAGCGCTCACTCCCCGCACGCGCGCCCTGGTGCTGGTGAATCCCAACAATCCCACCGGCTCCTACGTGAAGCGCCATGAACTGGAAGCGCTGGTGCGCTTGTGCGCCGAACGCAGCATGGCCCTGATTTCCGACGAAGTCTTCTCCGATTATGCGCTCGCCCCCGATGAGAGCCGCGTCCAGACGCTGGCCGGTGTCGAGGAATGCCTGGCCTTTTCCATGAGCGGGCTTTCCAAGATCGCCGGCCTGCCGCAAATGAAGCTGGGTTGGATTGTGGCGAGCGGGCCGCAGGACCTGCGGCGCGAAGCCTTCGAGAAGTTGGAGTGGATCGCCGACACGTACCTTTCGGTGAGCACGCCGGTGCAATGCGCCGCCGCGCGTCTGCTGAAAGTGGGAGATGACGTACAGAGGCAGATCCGGGAGCGCTGCGCGGAAAATCTGGCGTCCGCCCGCGAGGCTCTTGCCGGGTCGGCGGGGAATATTCTGGCGCTGGAGGGCGGCTGGTACATCACCGTCCAGGTGCCGAAGATTCGAAGCGAAGAAGAATGGACCTTGGAATTGCTCGCCCGCGAGGATGTCCTGGTCCAACCGGGCTTCTTCTACGATTTCGAAACCGAGGCGTTTCTGATTGTGAGTCTGCTGACCGCCCCGGCGATTTTCAACGAAGGCCTGAATCGTCTGAGGACTTGCCTATAAGCTCCAAGAGGTGGGGCAGGCGCTTCCGCCTGCCAACCTCCTGGTCGCGCTCTTGCCCTAGTTTCCGCCGCCTCCACGGCCCCCGCGTCCGCCCGCCGGTGGCGGCGCCGGCAGATCCTTGCGCGGCAGTTTCTCCGGCCGCGTCGCGGCGTTGTACACGAAAGCCGCTTCCACAATCGCCATCTGCTGCATGTCGCCCTGCTGGATGCGTTCGTACACATCCATATTGGAATGGTGGGTGCGGGTATCGTAGTCCATCGGATCCTGAATGAACTGGAAGCCGGGCAGCCCCACCGCGTCAAACGACTGGTGGTCCGTGCCGCCGGTATTGCGAATCGTGATGTATCCCGGGGTCACGTCTTTCAGCGCGGCAAACCATTGTTCGAAGATCGGCCGCACCATTTCGTTGCCTTGCAGATAGATGCCGCGGACCCGCCCGGTGCCGTTATCGATGTTGAAGTAGCCCGCGAAGCCGTCATGCTCGGCCGTCGTCTTCATGGTTGTCCGGTCGGCGAAGTGGTCCTTCACATAAGCCGCGGACCCCAGCAGACCTTCTTCTTCGCCGCCCCAGAGAGCCATGCGGACGGTGCGATCCATTTTGAGGTTGAGCGATTTCAAGATGCGCATTACTTCCATGGCGACGGCGCTGCCCGCGCCGTTATCGGTGGCGCCGGTGCCCATGTGCCAGGAATCGAAGTGGCCGCCCACCATCACCAGCTCATTGGGCTTGGTCGCGCCGGGGATTTCGGCGATCACGTTGAACGCGTCGGTAATGCTGGTGTCGAACTGCACCTTGATGTCGAAGGAGAGCTTCACCGGAACTTCGTGCTGCAGCAGCCGCGCGATGCGGTTGTAATTCTCCGCCGTAATGGCCACCTGCGGCAGGTTCTTGGTGGGATCCCCGGTGCGTGGGGCGCCATTGCTGGCGAAGACCACGCCGCTTTCGCCGCGCGCGGAAGCCGTAATCGTCAGCAGGACGCCTTCATCCTGGTAGTACGTGCGCATGCGTTCGGTAAACGCCTGCTGTTGTTCCTGGGTCAGAGTCGGGCCGTTGTTGCCGCCGCGTCCACCGCGTCCAGCGGCTGCTCCTCCGGTGGGGAACTGCTCGGGGATCAGCCCCAGGAGTTCTTCATCGGTATAACGATGAGCCAACGCCGTCGTGGGAAAGGGCAGATCGAGCGGCCCAGCCCCCGTCAGCACGATCTTGCCTTTCAGCTTTCCGTGCCATGTGTCCAAGTCGGCCGGCGTCTGAAGCTGAATCCGGATGGCTTCGCCGGTGACCGGCCCATCGGTCCCGCCGCTCCATGCCTGCGGGTAGCCGATGATGGACATGTAAGTGGGCTCGACCATCGCGCCGCTGTAGCCGGTGATTTGCCAACTGGGGATGGAGGAAGGGCCGGCATTGCCGCGGCCACCGCCGCCACCCCGCCCTTCGGATTTAGTCGACCATTTTTCCAGGTGGACGTTGCTCAGCCCCCACTCCTTGAGCTGGCCGACCGCCCAATCGCCGGCCGCGCGATACTGCGGAGAATTGGTCAGACGCGGGCCGTAACGGTCGGTCAGGTTGTACATGGTCTCCATGATCGGAGCGCCACGCCCGGCGCCGCCGCGGCCCCCGCCGCCTCCGCCGAACCCGCCCCCGCCGCCCAACTCCGCGGTCTTGATTTTGTGCATCACGTTCAGGTCTACCCGCTCGACGGCCTGCTGCGAGACGAGCAGCAGGGGAACGAACAGGAGAAGTATTCCAATGAGAAGTGTTTTTCTGGACATAGGCTTAACTGCTAGAGCATATCAAACCTCCGGCTCCTTTTCCCGGGCGCCGGATATTGTGCCGGATATTGGCGGCGCCAGCGGCCGCCCATCGCGCTAGAATGGAATCATGGCCAGAGGTTGGGAAAGCAAGTCGGTCGAGGCGCAGATCGACATGGCCGAGTCCCGCCGCACACCTGTACGACGAAAAGCGCCGAGTCCTGAAACACTGGAAGCAATCCGCAAGAAGGAAACTATCCTTCTCTCCCGCACCAGAGTGGTGCGGGAATTGAGTGCCGCACAGAATCCGCGCTACCGGGCTGTTCTCACGAAAGCCCTGGCGGATCTGGATGCACAACTGTCCACTTTCGCAGCGGTCTAGCGAAGCAACTGGCGTGTCCTGTCCGCCGCATGTGCGGCCGAACGCGATTGCGCCATGGTCTCTTACCGGCATCGGACCGCCTGCCCGGAAGTGCTAACTTCGGGCAGGCCCGTGCCGCCTCCGGGCATGAGCCGCTATGTGCTGCAGTCCCCTTGGACTGCGCGCGACCCCCTGGTCGCGCTCTTGCCAGCGCACATGCGCTCTCAATAGAAAAGGTATTTCCGCCACTGCGCGTCGCTCTTGCCCAGCATGCGCATCAGGTGGCGGCTGGTGTGCAAGCTGAAAGGCCGGGGCTGGCGCGCGAGCTTCATGCCCGCCTCTTCCGGAGTGCGGCTGCCTTTCTTGTTGTTGCAGGGATGGCAGCAGGCCACCAGGTTCTCCCAGGCGGTTTCGCCGGCGCGCGATCGCGGAACCACGTGATCCAGGGTCAGCTCGCCGGACGGCATCACGCGGTAGCAATACTGGCACGTGTAACGATCGCGCATGAGGATGTTCTTGCGCGAAAGGGCTCGCGTTTGGTGCGGGATCCGGCGATATTCCAGCAGCCGGATCACCGACGGCAGCCGCACCAACGCGCGGGCCGAATGCACGGCGCTGCTCGATTCCTCTTCGGCGGACGCCACGCCTTTCAAGACCAGCACCAGGGCGCGCCGCGCGGCGCAGATGTTGATCGGCTCATAGCTGGCGTTCAGCACCAGCACGGGCCGCTGCAATCGCTCACTCGACATCCCGATTCACCCCCTCCGTGGATGGGGCGGACGCGCCGCGCCACCCTTCCATGCGCCAGTCGACGCGCGCCACCGCCAGCAGCGCCACCTTGGCCGCCCCGGCGCGCTTCAAAACGCGCGCGCAGGACGCCGCCGTAGAGCCCGTGGTCAGCACATCGTCAATCAGCAGAATTCGTTTTCCCGCCAGCGCACGCGCGCCGCGCCGGCATTCAAAAGCCGTGGCCACGTTCTGGCGCCGCCTGGTATTGCTCAGGCCGGCTTGACTCAGCGTGGCGCGCACGCGGCGCAGAGCCCACACTACCGGAATTCCGTAGCGCGCCGCCATGGTGCGCGCCAGTAGTTCCGATTGGTTGAAACCTCTCTGCCACTGGCGGCGCCAGTGAAGCGGCACAGCCGTTACCGCGTCGAAGCGCTCCTCGCGCGGCAAAGCCGCGGCCAGCAGGTCCCCGAGCGGCTTCGCCAGCGTCTGCACGCGCCCGTACTTGTACAGGTGGATCAACTCGCGCAGCGCGCCTTCGTAGGAACCGTAGCAATAGGCCGCGTCAAAACCGCGCAGGCCGCTGCGGCAGAGAGCGCAACGGCCTTCGAAATCCAGCGGGAAGCTGTTGAGGAACGGCGTCCGGCAGCTCACGCAGAAGAATTCCGCGCTGATGGGCTGCGGCTCCATCAGACACTCTGGGCAAACCGGGATGCGTGAGACTCCCGCCAAGGGCCGGGCGCAAACCCGGCAATCGTCGGGGAAAAAGAGGGAAAAAAGAGCGTGGGAGGCTGTTCGGACTGCCGATGGACCGAACCTTGCTACTGCGGCTAGTCTGCTACTCGAGAAGACTCACCTCCGCTAAGCCTCGATTATATCCGATTTTCGGTGGGACAGACGATCGCCTTTTGTGGTCTGTCGCCACGTCTGTCACCCCGCCGCCGCCGCATCGCAGTACAATACCACCAGAGATCTCATCATGGGCTCGAAGCGAATCCTGGGGATGGCGTTGCTTTTGGCTCTGGCGGCGCCGCTCGCGTTCCGTGGACAAGTCACCACCCAACCTCGCCCCAAGCCCGCTCCACCGGGGCAGACCAGACCCCAGGCCAACCTTCGCGTCGATACCAACCTGGTGCTGGTCCCGGTAAGCGTGTGCGATCCCTTTAACCGCCCCGTCACCGGCCTGGAGAAAGACCACTTCAAAATCTACGACGACAAAGTCGAGCAAACCGTCACGCATTTTGCCATGGATGACGAACCCGTGGCCGTGGGCCTGGTTTTCGACATCAGCGGCAGCATGGGCCCGAAGTTGCGCACATCGCGCGAAGCCGCTTCGCAGTTTTTCAAGACCGCCAATCCCGAAGACGAATTCTTCCTGGTGGAGTTCAACGACACGCCCAGGCTGTTGGTGCCGTTGGGCCGCGAGGTTCCCGATATCCAGAACCAGCTCACGTTCGCGCAATCCAAGGGCCGCACGGCATTGCTTGACGCTGTCTTTCTGGCGCTGCACGAGTTGAAGAAATCCGAGAAGAACCGCAAGGCCCTGCTGATTATTTCCGATGGCGGCGATAACTGCAGCCGCTATACCGAAACCGAGGTCCGCAACCTGGTGCGCGAAAGCGACGTGCTGATTTACGCCGTCGGAATCTACGAGCCGTTCGGAACGCGCAGCCGCAGCCCGGAGGAACTGGAAGGGCCGGGGCTGCTCAGCGAAATCGCGGAACAGACCGGGGGCCGTCATTTTCCGGCGGAACTCGGCGAACTTCCAGACATTGCGGCCAAGATTGGCGTCGAGTTGCGCAACCGCTACGTGCTGGGTTATTCCCCCACCGACAAACAGCGCGACGGCCGCTACCATCCCGTCACCGTAAAGATCATTCCGCCGCACGGCCTGCCGCCCCTGCACGCCTACTGGCGCCACGGCTACTACGCGCCGAACTAGCTCCAAGAACTTTTCCATCCCACTGCCTGTTGTAGCGCTCATGATGCGGAAGGAACGTGTACTGGACCCTGATATCCGGGTCCTGGCCCTCGACCGGCGTAATAGTGACGCCTCCGACCAGATCGACGACGAGGCTGCGTTTCTTCTCAAACGGTGGATCCTCGTCCGTTTCCCGAAGGGCTTCGAGGGTAGCGCGCGCTTGACCGAGTTTTATGACGTCGATCTTCGCTTCAGAATCGAGCTTTCGCAATTCCACATGGCGCTTTTCGGCCTCCGCTATTCTGGCGTTGATGCGCTGCAGTTGCTCGTTCAGCTTGTCGCGGGTAATCGTGCCCTCGGTGAATAGCGTCACCGCCCGATCCTTCTTCGCCTCCTCGTTCTTCAAAAGCAACTCCAGTTCAGCGATTTCGTCCGCCGCGCTGCGATCTTTGCCGCCCATCTGCTGCTCAAGCTCGTAGAGCACCTTCGCCGCGCCCGGCTTCGTTCGGAAAACGGCAATTGGTTCCCAGACCGCCGCCTCCAGCCCGTCCCGGCGAATGATGGGAGCCTCGCAGCGCTTCCCGTTCTTGCCGTACAGCTGCCGAGCACGATTCCGGCCGCCGCAGGAGTAGTTCGCACCACATCCCGTGAACTTCAACCCGCAGAGGCCGCACGTTATCAGGCCCTTCAAAAGATAATTCTGCTTGGCTTGGGCCATCACTGCAAGCTGGTCCCGATGCAGCATCGCGTTGGCCCGATCCCACAAGTCCTGGTCAACGATTACCGGGACTTTCGCTTCGATGACCCGTTCCGGCGTCAATTTCAAATGCCGGGTCTCATCCCCGGCTTCGTCCTCGACCTTGATCCACTGCCGCCGCCCGTATTGCCGCTTGCCGGTATAAACCGGATTCGTGATGATAATGCGCACGGAATTGGAGCGCCAGACGCTTCCGGGGTTTTGTCTTGAAGTCGGAACACCCCGCGCATCCAGGTAATCAGCGAGCACCTGGCAGGACTCGCCCTTGGCTCTCCGCTCGAAAAGACGGTGGACGAGATCGGCATAGATTTCGTGTTTGACCAGCCGCGCGTCGCGCTCCTTGCCCTCTACGCGATACCCGAACGGCACCAGCCCCCCGGTCCATCCGCCCGCCGCCGCCTTCCGTTGCAGGCCCGCCCGCGTGGTCGCCAGAATGTTGTTTCGATCCCACTCCGCGATAACGGCCCACATCTGCATCATCATGGTTCCGCTGGCGCCGTCGGGGAGGGGCTGCATAATCGAGCGGACGACAACCCCGAGTTGCCCCAGTCGATGGACCGCGTTGAGAAAATGACGCGTTCCCCTGCCGAGCCGGTCGAATTTCAGGACGTATATTTCCCCGATAAGACCCGCCGCCGCGTCCCTCATAATAGCGCTCCCGTATGGCCGCTTGCCGAGCGGGATGGTGCCGCTGACGCCGTCGTCTTGGTAGAACTTGTCAAGTTTCACTTTCTGCGCAGCGCAAAACTTCTCGACCTCGACGCGTTGCGTTTTGATGGTCTGCTTCTCGCGTTGTTCATCGCTGGAAACGCGCAAGTAGGCGACCTTCATCTTCATGACTGGCCTCCTTCGCTATCGAGTACAGTCCGCAAGGCCCGCAGTTGCCGCTCCGTGTCGGGCCTATACTCACGTATGATTCGGAAGGCGTGAGGGTCCCAGTCCTGTTCGACGATCAGAGTGGTACGGTCACAGAGATCGTCCTCCTGCGACCGTGACACGACCTCGGCTCGATTACGGCTCCAGAAAACCACGTTGGCGGAATCGGCGTGGGCTTCGTCTAATACCTTTGCAGCATGGGCAGCGCCGTGCCAGACGTAATCTGCCGGGAGCGCGACCAATCCATACCACGGCCCTTTCGGTTGCCGGTCGCGGCGCGACGCTGCGGCCCGCCGCCCCTGCTCCGAGCGCTCGGCGTCGGTCATTGTCTTATAGCGTTTGGTGGCGCTCCGCTTTGCCAGGGCCATCGCCGCCGCGTTTTTCTTCCGTTTCCTCATTTCGCCTCCTACCCTATTATACTACTAGCGCTAGCGCAAGTGGTCCAGTTTCAGTAGTTTGGGGGGATTCGGCCCCTAAGCCGTCCCGCCGGTCGGGCCTAAACCACGTTTTTCACCATATACGGAGTCCTAGGACGCGCCGCCGGGGCCGGGGTGGGGGTTTTATACCCCCCGCCCCACCGGCCACCACCCTGCATCGCGCCTGCCCGGCTTTTAAGCCGTCTTCCGGCCCGGCACCATCTCGCCGAACAGATTGCGAACCAGTGGAAGGCTGAGGCGGAAGCGTTCGAGACTCGGCTTCGAACCCGCCTGCAAACGCTCGTGCGCCCGCTGCCATTTATCGTAGGCGCAAAGCGAGTGCTCAACGTCGCGCATCTCCAGCGTGGGCAGGATTCCCCGGTCACGGTTCTTACGGAGCCAACGGAAGGCGATACGCATGTAGCGGAGTTGATCCCAGGCGGGAATCCTCGTCCAGTCGCCCCGGAGGCGACAGATACCGCGCTCCGCTCCGGGGCCGGGGTTTGCCCACCAATAGATGTCCGGCGCGTTGCAGAGGTAGCGCGTGTGGCGGAGATCGGTTACGATTTCGTAGGTTAAGAAGCCTGCCCCGAATCCGTAGAACTGGCCTAGCCACTCGTGAGCATCCCGGAGGCTAGCCCACGAATATCTCGCTGGGTCATCCTTCTCCCAGACCGGGCGATTGCCGTCGGCGACCTGCGTCCACAGCGGGTTCAATACACGGAGAACCGTGTAGCGGGCTTTACTCTTCTCGCCGTGTTCCGGCATCATGTAGGCGGAAGTGTAGACCTTTTCGCCGCGCGCCTTGCGTTGCTCCATGATTTGAAGAACCCGCGCCGGATTCCAATCTTCCGGGAAGCCGATTTCGGCCAGCGTCGGACTCCAGTTAATCATCCGGAACAGGCAGGCTGCGAACCAGAGATTTTCGTGATCGGCGTAAGGAATAGCCCAATTTTCTCGCCACCATGTGGTTTCCTTGTCCTGCTCGCGATAGACATTTTCGAGGCGGTAGTTTCTCAAAACAGGGTCTTCGGTCCATGGGAACGGCAGGCCTGCTTTGCGCTTGAGGTAGATGGTCTGCCGTTCCTGCATGAACGCTAGCAGGCTGCGGAGACTTCTGGTGGGAAGGTTGAGGCGTACTGCAGAATTTATCTTGGAGGTTTTTGATTGAGTTTCGACGGAGAGCACAATTTCACCCCTTTCAAGGGTTTGCTCTCCTTCACTCCGATCATGGCATGGGCGTCCGAACGTTGTCAAGAGGGGATTTGTGTTTTAGGAGGGATGGAAGGGGGAATTCCGGGCAGGACGCGGAGCTGGCCCACGGCTCCGCGCTCATGACCCCTGCCCGGCGCTCGCGGAAGGATGTGTACCGCGAGAAGGGATTCCGGGCGAGGACGGACCCCATGCTGGACCGCCCGCCCGCCCGATTTGCTCGCGGATGAAGGAGGTTTTGACCGCGAGGAAAACAAAAAAGAGCCTATAGCAAGGCTCCGCCGGGAGGCTGCCTCTACCGCGCACGCGTCCGACGAGTGAACCTGCCATAGGCTCTGCCCCTGGACCGCCACGCGGACCGCTGACTCCGGGGGGAAATCGAAACGATACACCCCGTGGAGAAACAAAAAGCGCAAGCGTTCTCCATTGACGGCCCGGCGGCCTAGCTCCGGAAGGATAGCCGGAGGTTGCCAGGGAAAACTTGAAAGCTTAGTGCCGCTTAGATGTCTCCGGGAGTTTCTTGCCGCAACCGGCGCAGTAGGTATCATCGTCATCGACGTCTTCGCCGCACTGGGGGCACCCATCGGCGTCATCCTTGCCGATCTTCGAGAAGTCCGGTTGCGAGGACTCGGGCACAAGATATTGCGCCCCCGGCGTGGAGATTTCCTCGGTGTACTTTGTATACAGCGACGGGTCTTGTTCCAAAGCCTTTGATGCAGCTTCGGCGTATGATAAACCGGCGTTGGCTTTCTGGAGGCTGCGGGCTCGTCGATCAAGCTCGGCTTCACTTTTTGTCGCCCGCATCATCTTCGGTTGGCGTCGTAACTCGGGAGGGTCCATGACGGCTGATGTCTTGTAGATTTCCTCCCAAATCCTGCCCTCGGCTAACTCGACGGAGCAGTTCTTTTTCAGAGCAATCTTCCGCGCCCGTTTCTGGACAGCTTGGTAAAGATCGTCGCTTGTGTATGCGGCCGATGACTGCACCGCCGCGGACTTCAAAATCGTTTTGAGTTTAGGCATTTTCTTCCCTTTCTTCTTGGATTTCTTCTGACGCGGAGTAACATCGTCGGCATCGACATCCTGAGTGCCGGGATCGTCTTTGCGCTTTACCGATGACTTTGCCAATAGCTCCGCGAGCCTTTCGCCATTGGCTGTAACTTGATCGCGGATACGCTGGGCGCGAACCCGGATGGGTACGTACTCGGGTGTGTCCCTTTTGAAGATCGCAACGCGGCTGTGAGCGATCTTCTTGCCGGTGCGCGGATCAATAGACGCATTGGCCGGAAAGTCGCAAACCGAGACCTCGTTGACCTTGAGCGAATCGAGCTTTTGCGGCATGTTTCCTCCTTAGCTCGCCGGGTTGATGTCACCCTGGTTAAACAAGACTTCGAGCACATCGTCGGGCAGTACGCCCAGCGGCAACGCATTGCCGGGCTGGTAGGTGACGCCCGCAATGACCATGCCCCCTTTGTTGCAGTTGTACTGCACCGTGCCGCCCGGCTCGAAGTTTCTGTACGCGGGCGGCGTCAATGTGTAGATCATCCGCCTGATGCCAATGTCGGCTTGAGTATTCGTCACTTCAATTACTCCTTTCCATTTTGGTTGTTGAGCCACTTGCCGAGATAGATTGAAAGTTCGGTTTGTAGCGCCGTGATGTGATCTTTCGGACCAGGATAGCCTTGAAATTCGATGAACGGCTGAAGCCCGGCCCACTGAGCGCACCGCATAAACGGGCCGCGCTCTAAGATCCGGTTGAGGTTTGTCATCTCGTCGGGCCGGGCCAGCGGGAGCATTTTCTGTATTACCGCCTTAACTGCCGCGCCCGCTTTCACGGCTTGTTGTAAGCTGGCGGTAAACTCAGCAGCGTGATTGATGGCCGTGCTTGCAAGCCGACTCAGTTCCGCTTGCCGTTCCCGTTCGGCAGCATCTTTCTCGGCCTGCTCGGCCTTCTGCTTCTCGCTTTCGGCTTGACGGATGGCGCTATCCCAATCGTCGGCCTCCAGAGTAAGATGCGCCAACTCCTGATTGAGCTTGGTGACTTGCTTTTTGGCAGCGTCGCTTCCCATCGCCGCTTCCAATGCCAAGGCCGCTTTTTGATTGCGTAACTCCTGGGCGTGCGCCTGCGCAGCTTGCCGTTTGGCTGATAAGTCGGCAATTACACCGGCCCAGCCGGTTACTGTGTTTTCGGTTGTTACCGTTGTTACCATCGTTTGATTCTCCTTTTGACGCTGAAATTAGACCTTTTACCCCACCCCTAGACAGCCCCGTATTCGCTCTAGGAAGCTCTAGGTTAGTTTTTCGGGGCTAGGGTAGGGGTTTTATACCCCCTAACCGTCCTAGCGCGTCCTAGCGTCGCTAGTTACTCCCTCCACGGATTACCCCGCAGTTCCAGGTTGACGCGGGCAAATGATGCCGCTCCGCTGATTGCTACGGCATGTTCGCCTTGGGAATCGCTCGCTATTTCAACCAGGAGGTGACTTCCCACCGGCAAGCGTTCGGCGTCGGGGCAGCGAATCAGGCCCTCACTCGTGCGTACCATTCCGGGACCTGTTACCGTTGCAGCCAATCGCGTGGGTTCTGTCATTGGAGCCAATCGCTCGCTCGGATGCGCTTTCCGTCCAGGCCGATTATGGTGCGGTCGTCGCTCTCCGTTTGTCCGCCGCCGCACTCGGGGTCAAGACAGGGATCGTCCCCGTTGCGCCATGCGCTGTAACCCGTAAGTTCGCGGTTTGCTTGCATACACTGTTTGAAGAATTCCGGGTCGAGTGATCGACTCTTACGCAGCCGGTTCAAAGCTTGCGACATGCTATCTACTTGATCATCGTGGCGGCCATTGGGGAATGCCGCGCACTCCTCGATAAGAGCGTCAACCCAAGGGGCAATGGCCGGATGCGGCAGATAGACGTTTCCGGATTCAATCTGCGGCGACGCGGCCTGCGCCCGCGCACTCTTGGAACCTTGCGGACTCACGGCAATCAGCCCTGCGATGTCGTGCTGTAGCTCAGCGATGACGGCCGGGCCGTTGGCCGCATCCTCGATCAGCTTGGTTGCGGCGGCGGGCCACTTCTCTGTCATCGTCGTTACGGCCGCCTTGGTGGCTGGCATGTTCAAGCGGTCGCGCTTCTGATCGAGCAGGAAGCGATCAGCTTTGAGCGCGGCCCATACCTGGCCTACCACGTAATCGCTCGTGATCTTGTCCTTGAACGCGCAATCCCAACTCTGTAACACCTGATCGAACCGATCCGGCAGCGGTATGGCGGCAATGGCACATAGCGACCCGTCCGGCATGCGCACCATTACGGGCGGAAGCTTCAGATGCGCCGGGCGCCAGTAGCGCCACCAATGACGCTGGAAGATGCCGCCACCGGCAGGCGAGGGTCGCTGCTGGAATTGAGCCGAGTAAGCGTAGCTTCCCAGCACTCGTTTAGCGTCCGCAACCTCTCCAAGCCCAAACCGGGCAGGCCACAGTAACTCACCTTCGGACGCTCGCGGATCACGCCAGCCAATGCAGGTTTCGCAGCGCCGGTCGCTTTCATATTCCATCGGCAGATTCAGGTGCTCCCAGCCGCCCTGCTCCAGCACGTGGCCCGCCAAGTCATCCTGGTGGCATCGCTGCAAGATGATGACCCAACCCGCCCGTTGCGGATCGTTGGCGCGCGTCGATAGCACGGTATCGAACCAACTCAACACGCCCTGCCGCATAGCGTCACTCTCCGCTTCCTTTACGTTATGTGGGTCATCGCACACGATGAAATCTCCGCCTTCACCCGTAATGGAACCGGCGACACCTACGGCTAGCCGATGCCCGCCGTGGTCGTTCTCATACCGATGCTTAAGGTTTGCATCACCGGCAAGCTGAAACACGCTGCCCCAGTTCTCTTGAAACCATTGGCTCTGGATCAAACGGCGCGCCTTCACCGCATCCCTCACCGCCAAGCTTTCGGCATAGGAAGCATACAGCCATCGTGCCTCTGGCCTGCTCGCCCAAGTCCAAACCGGCCAGAACACCGAAACCAAGTTGCTCTTTCCGAATCGTGGCGGAATTGTAATCAGCAGGCGGCGAATGTCGCCCCGAGTGACGGCCTCCAAATGCTCGGCAACCGCATCCACGTGCCAGCCGGAAACGAACGCCTCCGTTTCAACTACCGGCCAAGCCACCTCAATGAACGTCCGCAGGCTGCGCCGCGCTCGCTCCACCTTCAATCGTCTCAACGGGGCGAGCGCGCTCAAGGATTCGCTCCATGACTTCGAGTTCGGCGTCTGTGAGTCTGCTGAAGTCAACTTCGTCTTGTCCACGTGAGACCTCCAACCGTAGCTTGGTATCCTTCGGGGCGATACGATCTAAAAGCATTTGCACGGCCCACGGCTCTTTTGCCCGCGCCGATTCCCACAATAGCCGCGCAGCTTCGTCCGGGTTGCCTATTCCCATCAGCGCTTCATAAAACAGCCGCTCGAACTCAACACGCCGTTTTGAAGTTCCCGCCGGGTTGCCGCTTTGCCCCGGCGGGAATCTCCAGGGATGACCCGGCACAAGGCGTCGCTTCTCGGGTGGGCAGCCGCTCACGCCCTTCAGCCATTGGCCCCGCGCGTTCCGACCGGGCAAGTATTGGCCCTTCTGATTTCGTTTCGGGGTCGCTACCGCCGTTTTCGTCTTCATGGATCTCCTCTTAAAACCACTGCCCTCCGCGCTACGGGTCGCTAAGGCACGCCCGCCGGGCCGGGGCTAGGGATAAGGGCGGGGCCGGTTCTCGACGCGGTATACCCAGCCGCAGGCGCTTTCCTTAACCAGCCATTTATTGTCAATAAGTTAACTAAAACTAAAGAATTAGGCTATAATTAGGGTATGAGCAAAACACCCGTATTTGCGTACCTCCGCGTCAGCGGCAAGGGCCAGATCAAAGGCGACGGCTTCCCGCGCCAACTGGCCGCGATTCGGAAGTACACCGCCGATCACAATATGCGCATCGTTCAGGTCTTCGAGGAAAAAGGCGTGTGCGGAGCAACCGACCTGGAGAACCGGCCCGCGCTCTTAGCGATGCTGGAAGCCCTGGTCTCCAACGGAACCAAACTAGTGCTGATCGAGAAATTGGACCGCTTGGCGCGTGACCTCATGATCCAGGAGACGATCATCGGCGACTTGCGGAAACGCGGCTTCGATCTCATCAGCGTCCTGGAACCCGACCTGTTGCAGAACGACCCGACCCGAACTATGATGCGGCAGATTTTCGGAGCCGTCGCCCAATATGAGAAAGCCATGATCGTTGCGAAGCTCCGAGGCGCGAGGCAGCGTATGAAGACTAGGACCGGCAGGTGTGAAGGCCGCAAGCGGTACGGCGACAAGCCGGGTGAATCTGCGATTCGTGATCGTATTCGCTCGCTGCGAAAGGGCGGCGCTACTCTCCGCTCGATCTGTGACACGCTCAACGGCGAAGGCTCGACGACGCGCTACGGCAGACCTTGGATGCTGATGACGGTACAGCGCATCACCCGGCGTTGACCTTCTCCCCATTAGCTCTCTCCCCGTATACTGGACGAATACTAACCCCCAGCAGGCCGTAGGGGGTGGAGCGTCATACTCTGAAAGCAAACTATCGGAGCCAAAACAAGGTATGATGGCCCTGCTATGTACATCTATCAAATCAATTCCAATCTGCTCATCAACCTGGATCAGATCACTCACATTCGCCACGAAGCCGGTTTTGAGATCTACTTGGCGGGAGTCGCCGATCCCATCTGCATAACGGAGCCGGAGGCAATCGACAAAATCATGAGCAAAATCCAAACGCTTTCGCTATCGTAGGGCGGTCCCTTTTAACTCTTGACGTAATGCCTCAACGCTATTCTTCGCGGTCTTGACTCCGGGGCTTCCTCACAACAACTCTCTTCTTCTAACAACGCCCGTACCTCAGCGTCTGCTAGCACAGGCAACATTCCTACTTCGACGCGCCGCTCGTTGAGTCGCTTGAGGGCTTGACTCTGGCCGTAATCCACGCGCCGTCCGTCCATCATGAGAATCCGAAGGCTCATGCCTTAACTCTACTGGGAACGCCGGGCACTCATCACGTAGCCAGCGCCGCCAAGTAAGCTCACTGATGGGCGTGTACATCATTTATCTCCAACTCAACAACCGCGCCGCGTTAACACGTGTCTGCCGGTTTTGCAGAACCCGAGCCAGAGCGCCGACACGTGGTAACGTGACAGGATGGTTCTTCACTTTGTACTCAAGGCCCCTTGCCATCCAGTTCTCCATCGCACGGCAAGCGTACCCTGCTTCCAGAATCTTTTCGCGCTCGACGTGGCCCAAGCACAAGAAAGTGACGTGGAGGTAAGACTTCTCTTCGCCCCTCCGGCGGGCTTCCATGCGACGGATGTTTTCTTCGTAGGTGAGTGCCATTTGACGTGGGAAAGTTTCTCTGGGGGGCTTTTTAAGTAGTTAAGTAGTGAGTCCGACCCTGGTGGGTCGGTTTTAGAAGGGTTTTAGATCACGACTTATATACTTAAAAAGCTCTTTTAAAAGAAGTTAGCCTCAACACGGTTTTGCTACCGTTTGCTTCATTTCCGCTCACGTCACCGACGGCTCGAAGACCCCCGAGGTCACTACTTATGTACTTAAAAAGCCCCCCCCCCTACGGGGCCACGCGTGACCAAACTTCCCGGTCCCGCCCGGCGGTCTTTACCTCGGTTACTCGTACCAGACCCTTACGCTGAAGCAGCGACAATGCGGCTTCGAGCCGTCGCCGGGCGTCGTTGTTTTGGAATGCCTTGACCGACAACTCGCTTCGTGATGCGCTGCCGCATTCCTCCAGCACCTCCAGCACCTTGCGTCCGTTCGGGTCCAGCGTGGCCGCTGTGCCGAAGATGTACCGAGCGCTGGCGACGCTGTAGCGCCATAACGCTAGAGCGGCCTCCAGGTGCGGCCGCAAGATCAGGGCCTTGCCCGGCTCGCGGGAGCGGCTACCGTTTATGACTGCCTGGATTGCAGCTAGGCGCGGCACGATGCTATTGCCGCGGTTCGTGATCTCATCCAGCGCATTGCCGTGCACGCGCGTTACTTCGTCGTAGCCCGCAGTGCTCCACAATTCCATCGCACTTTCGCTCCACACGACACGTTCCACCTTCTTCGCCCACGCGTAGGCTGTGCACAGGCGCTCTTGGAACGCCTTCCAGCCTGGCACGGCGCGCTGCCCTCCGCGCCGCAACTCTTTTGACTTGACGCAACAGAGGAACAGGATACGGTTACAAAAGCCATTCAAGTGCAGCGTGGTGTTCTTGATGAGGCTTGAAAGCTCGCCGGGCGTAATATGCCCCACGAGGCTTATGTGCGCCCCCGTGGCGCACAGCGGAGTTCCGATTGACGTGTTCCGTAGATTGCCCGAATCGAACCCCTCGCGGATTACGTGCGACAGGATGCTGTTTTCCGCTCGGCACATAGTCAGCGTCCGCCCGAATTCGGATTCCACCAATAACCAGCGCTTGTCTTCCGCGCCCGCCTGTATTAGGACCGCGTTCCCTTCCTTGTCCTTGCGGTAAAGATCGTCGCACACTTCCTTTATCATCGCCTGTCCGCTCGCCACGCCGCCGAAGCAGCGTTGCCGAACAAACAAAGGCTCTATCCAAGCTAGAACCTGTTTTGCGCGCGTGAGCGCCGTGCCTTTTCGACCTTCGCCGGT
Source organism: Bryobacteraceae bacterium (assembly GCA_050014595.1). Lineage (GTDB taxonomy): Bacteria > Acidobacteriota > Terriglobia > Bryobacterales > Bryobacteraceae > PALSA-129. Next base: position 14,882 of record JBEKDA010000011.1, on the reverse strand, counting down.
GTTTCCCACCAAACATACGTGGAAGTTCGTATGATGCTCGTCCGCGTCCAGGGTGAGGTAAGGCCGATGGCCGACCATGCAACCGAAGCCCGCGAGGATCTGCGCGAGCACCGCTACGGGATCGGCCTCAGTAAACGGGTCGATGGCCCGCACGATCTCCCCCGCGATGCCGTAGTAGGCAGGCGATTCCCAGTCGGGCCGTAACGGCCATTGGGGAGCTTCAAGAAGGGTCTTATCCGGTTCGGTGTTGCCGGAGAGCGCGGCGTCGCTTATATCGTGCCACTTGTCATCGGTAAGCCGCCCGGCGTTTTGAAGCTCTGTCAATTCTTGTATCGCAGCGGCTTTGTTATGCTGATCTTTAAACCGAACGACCTTTTCCGTGATAGAACCCGGGGCGGCGGGCTTCAGCTTGTCCAGGTAGATAAGGTACTGCTTCAGATCACCAATCTGTTGCGCTCCGAGGGATATGCTGGCGGCGTAGTCAAGCACATCGGCCCGCGCCTGTGTATCTAACGGCTCCTGATACTTTTCGTAATGCTCCAACGCTCGGGCGGATACGATGGAGCGGGACCGCCCGTTTTTCATCCCACGTAACGGGCGGAAGTCCTCGGGAACCAGCTTTGCTCCCGCGCACTTTTCCAGGGCTTCCTTGTCGCGAAGGATCAGACGTACAAGTTGGTCTTGATAAGTTTCGTCATCCCAGAACCGATCCGATTCCGGGGCTATGTTTGCTATACCGCCACCGGCATGAAATCCCGACATGTCGGTCTTACCGTTTGTTCCGCTGTGTGTGTTCATGTTCGTCCTTCCTCGTCCTGTAAAAACTCTTGAGAAGGCGGCGAGCGAGGACGAGGCACCCGCCGCCTTATTGCATCCGGAGCCGTTCGCAGGTAGCTAGCCCGCGAGTTGAAGCCCTGGAGATTGGCTGACTAAACTATACTTGGGCGTCGCTCAACGCTCCCTCCATTCGCATGACCTGAGACTCCACCAGCGCCGCCAGATCAATCGAGAGGCGGCACCAGGGTGCGAAGGATTTGGAAGGGAACAGCAAGCGTTCGTGGCCGCGCTTCCCGCCGGTTGCGAAGGCTGCAATAGCCGCATCAAGGGCCAGGAGCAAAGCTCCCAGCCGTTGCCGGTTGGAGTCCCATGGAATCACCGCCCCTAGCAACGAAAGTTGCAATACATCGCGTGGGCAGTAGTTCTGAACGTTCGTGTTACCGCGTGGTGCTCCGAGCCGGGGATAGTGGAGCGGCCGGAACAAATTGCGATGTGCGTAGCCATGAATCCGCGGTTTAGAGACTCCCGTGAGACGGATCACATCCGCCAGGGAAAATACCTTGGCATCGAACGATTTGATTGTCATAAACTTGGGATAGGGGCGCAGAAGGACTTAGTCACCCTGATTGACTTCCGTGCAGCGCCTCTTACTACACTGGACTGCCTAGGCAACCATCGGGGACCGGACACTCTCGTGTCACCGGCTCCGCGAGGGATCGCGGGGCTACTATTAGTTTAACCCCTAAAGCCCCGAAAAGCTAGCCCTAAGTTGATGACCGCTTTTGTCCAAGGCTTTTGAGAATCCGATCCCAAAGTTCGACACTCTTCTTATCGACAGCCTTGTACCATCGCATCATCGCCCGGTCGCGCCAGTAGTCTTCATCGCGCAAGGGTGCAGGGCCGCTGGTATCAATCTCACGGATGAGATAAACGCGACCCCGCCGGGCCTTGCCCTCGTAGGCTCCGGCTTTGGCAATACACAGAGCTTGCCCGGCGTCGATCCTATGAGGGCGAGGGCTTCCGGCCCGGAACCACTTGACCTCTACGGTGGTCGCGGTGAGAGCCTTCAGAAGTTCATCCCCGCGAACCAAAGCGGCCCGGCTATGCACGCCGCGCCACCTTTCGACGGCCCGGCCTGTCGCCGGGTTGGATTTTAGCCACGCTACGGGTCGCTACACCGCGCCGGACGGGTGGGGGTAAGGTCTGGGCGGGGCCGTCCGATTGGGTACGGCGTGCCGCTGTTCCTGGGAAGACGATGACCTTTTCGATAGTAAAGTTTGCGAAGCTACGCGCCGGCGGACTGAGCGTTGCGGGCGCGCCCCAGCGCTCTCACCACGGCAGCGGTCGATTGCGTCAGCGGTTCCTCTCCCGAAACCACCAGATCGGCGAACTTCCGCGTTGGGTAAACGAACCATTCGGCGCTCGGCCGCACGGTGCGTTCGTACTGCTCGCAGACCGATTGCGGGGTCCGCCCGCGCTCGGCCACGTCGCGCGCCAGGCGGCGGTTGAAGCAAACCGCCGGATCGGTTTCCACGTACACCTTGGTGTCCAGCATGGCGCGCAATTCCGGCCAATAGAGGACGAACAGGCCCTCCACGATCGCGTACTGGCCCGGCTCGATGCGGCGCGAGAGGCTGGTGCGGGCGTAATCGGCGAACGAATAGACTGGTTCGTCGATCGCCTCGCCGGCGGCCATGGCCTTCAGGTGTTCGTGCAACAGCGTCCCATCGAGCGCATCGGGATGATCGAAGTTCACCTTCTTACGCGCTTCGAGCGGAATCTCTTCCATGCCGCGATAGTAGGAATCCAGGGAAACAATGGCTGTCCCGGGCAGTTGCTGCACCAGGTGTCGCGCCAGCTCGCTTTTCCCCGAGCTGGATGGACCGGCAATGCCGATAATGTGAGGTCTCATTCGCTTTTCGGGGGAGTCACTTTAGTGTACAACCCGACTATCGCTTCGACAAGCCCGTCGACGGAAAAAACCGACGCCTCCGCTGTGACTTCGATGCCCAGGTCGCGTGCCGTGCGCGTGGTGATCGGGCCGATCGAAGCGACGGCCACGCCTTCCAGAGCCGCCGCGCCCGCCGCCGCCGCGAAATTGCGCACCGTCGAGGAGCTGGTGAAGGTGATGCAGTCGGGCTTGCGCGCGCCGCCGAATATCTCGGCGGCCTGCCGGACGGCTTGTTCCGGAGCCGCCGTGCGGTACGCTTCCACCACGTCGACCAGCGCGCCGCGGCGCGCCAGTTCCGCCGGCACCAGGTCGCGCGCTACGGCGGCGCGGGGCAGCAGCACCCGCTTACCCGCCAGATCGTGTGCGGCGAATGCTTCCATCAGTCCCTCGGCAACGTACTCCTTGCCCATCAGGTCCACTTTGAGGTGCAGCGCTTCCACCGCCGCGCGCGTGGCCGGACCGATGGCGCAGAGGCGTGCGCCGAGAGAGCGAAGATCGGTGGACGAGGCGTCTAGCCGTTCCAGGAAAAAGCGCACGCCGTTGGCGCTGGTAAAGATCAGCCAGTCGTAGGAGCCGAGGTTGGCGATGGCGCGGTCGAGCGGCGTGTAATCGGGGGCTGGTCGAATCTCGATGGTGGGAAGCTCGATGACACCGGCTCCCAGCGCGCGCAGGCGGGCGGAGAGCGCGTCGGCCTGCTCTTTGGCGCGCGTCACCACGATCCGCTTGCCGAACAGCGGCAGTTGCTCGTACCAGTTCAGCTTCTCGCGCAGCCGCACCACTTCACCCACGATGATGGTGGCGGGCGGCTTCATGCCGCTCTGGACGATCAGCGCGGGCAGAGTGGCCAGCGTGCCGGCCAGCGTTTCCTGATTGGGCCGCGTCGCCCAGCGGACCGCCATGGCGGGCGTCTCCGCCGAGCGGCCATGCTTCACCAGCTCCCGCGCAATCTCCGCAAAGGCCGTCAGGCCCATGAAGATGACCAGCGTTTCGGCTTGCCCTACTTTGCTCCAATCGGCCGCTTCCACGTCGTGTCCGGTCACGAACGTCACCGCCGACGACTGTCCGCGGTGCGTGAGCGGTACCCCCGAGTAGGCGGCCATGCCCAGCGCCGTCGTGACGCCTGGGACGATTTCGAAGGGAATGCCGGCTTCCGCCAGGGCCTCGGCTTCTTCTCCGCCGCGCCCGAACAGCAAGGGGTCGCCGCCTTTCAGCCGTACCACCGTAAGACCGCGGCGCGCGCGCTCGATGAGCATCTGCGCGACCTCCTTCTGGGAGAAGGCATGCGCCGATTTTTTCTTGCCGACGTACAGCCGTTCGGCGTGCGGCGGAGCCAGCTCCAGCAACGCCGCCGGGGCCAGGTGGTCGTAGAGAATCGAATCGGCCCGATCCAGAATGCGCCGCCCCTTGCAGGTGATCAGTTCGGGATCGCCCGGCCCAGCCCCGATCAGGTAGACCTTACCCCGCATGACTCACCAGGAGCGTGGGACAGACGATCGGTTTGTGTCGTCTGTCAAGCGGCCGTGGCTTAGTGAGGCATGACAGACCACGAAATGCGATGGTCTGTCCCGCTTGTTCCTGAGAGGCCTGCCAAACACTAGCCATATCCAAATTATGCGTTATAGACCGCTTCCAGAATCTGTCGTGCGCCGCGCTCCAGCAAACTGGCCCCCAGCTCGCGGCCCAGCCGCTCACCTTCGCTCACCGGCCCATCGCTCTCGCCCCGAATGATCTCGGCGCCGTCCGGAGAAGCCACCACTCCCAACAGCCGCAGCCGATCCCCGTGAACCACGGCGTGCGCCCCAATCGGCACCTGGCACCCGCCGCCGAGCGCCCCCAGCAGACCGCGTTCCGCCAGCGCCGCCGCGTGCGTGTCCGCGTGATCCAGCAGTCGCGCCGCGTCAAAACCCGCCCCCGATGCCAGCGTCTCAATCGCCAGCGCGCCTTGCCCCACCGCCGGGCACATCATTTCCGCCGGCAGAATCTCGGCGATCCGCGCGCCCCAGCCTAATCGCTTCAAACCGGCGGCAGCCAGCAGGATGGCATCGTACTGTCCTTCATCCAGCTTGCGCAGGCGCGTGTCCAGGTTGCCGCGCACCGATTCCACCACGAGGTCGGGCCGCAGCTTGCGAAGCTGGGCGGCGCGGCGCAGCGAACTGGTTCCCACTTTGGCGCCGGCCGCGAGATCGTTCAGACGATTGCCCACCACCGCGTCGCGCGGGTCTTCGCGCTCCGGCACCGCCGCCAGCACCAGCCCTTCGGGCAACTGGGTGGGCAGGTCTTTCAAGCTGTGCACCGCCAGGTCGGCGCGCCCGTCCAGCAGGGCCTCTTCGATTTCCTTGGTGAACAGCCCCTTGGTCCCGACTTTGGCCAGGGGCACGTCGGTAATCTTGTCGCCGGTGGTCTTGATGATTTCCAGGCGGCATTCGTGGCCGCGCGCGGCGAATTCGCCGGCCACCCATCGAGCCTGCCACAATGCCAACTGCGAGCCGCGCGAAGCAATAACCAGCATTTATTTGTCCGGAAGGTGAAACGCTTTTCGGATGGCCGCCACCACGTGCGCCCCTTCGGGATGTCCGGCGTGGTTCCGCAGCTCCGAGATGGGCCCGTGCGCCACCTTGTTCATCATGCCGCGGGTCATGGCGTCGATGGCCTGTTCCAGTTCCTGCGGCAGCGGCCCGTGGCGGCGCCGCAGCTTGTCGAGCTCCGCCGCGCGAATCTGTTCGAGCTGCTCCTGCAGGCCGACGATCGTAGGCGTCACCTCCGCCACTTTCAGCCGCGCCAGCATGCGGTCGACTTCTTCCTTGACCAAAGCCTCGGCGTGCTCGGCTTCCTTCATGCGCTCGCGCAGGTTGCTGTTGACCACTTCCTGCAGGTCGTCGATGTCGTACAGATACACGTTGTCGACGTCGTTCACGGCGGGCTCGATGTTGCGCGGCACCGCGATATCGATCAGGAACATCGGCTTGTTGCGCCGCGCCGCGATCACGCGCTGCATCTCGTCTTTGTGCAGGATGTAGTGCGGCGCGCCGGAGCTGGTGATGACGATGTCCACCTCCGGCAGCATGCTCACGAAGCGCGTGTATTCCACCGGCGTGCCCTGGAAAAGCTGCGCCATCTCGACCGCGCGCTCGTGCGTGCGGTTGGTGACGAAAACGTGCGAAGCCCCGGAGCGCCGCAGGTGCCGTGCCGCCAGTTCCGACATCTTGCCCGCGCCCACAATCATGATCGTGCGGTTGTCGAGCGATCCGAAAATCTTCCGCGCCAGCTCCACCGCCGCGTAACTCACCGATACCGCCATCTGCCCGATGCCCGTCTCCGAGCGAACGCGCTTCGCCACGCCGAACGCGCGCGTCATCAACCCCTCCAGCCATCCGCACAGCGCGCCGCACATCTTGGCCGAAGCATAAGCCGCTTTGAGCTGTCCCAGGATCTGCGGCTCTCCCACCACCATCGAATCCAGGCTGGAGGCCACCCGGAAAAGGTGATGGATGGCATCGCTGCCCTCATGCCGGTAGAGGCACGGCCCCACCGTCTCGGCCTCGGTCGCCTTTTGGTCGGCCAGGAAGGAATCGACGATCGCCCGCGGGTCGGCGCTGTCGTCGGTCGTGACCGTGATCTCGACCCGGTTGCACGTCGAAAGGATCACGGCTTCGTTCACGCCCTCGCGCGCCCTCAGGTCGGCCAACGCGGCCGGCAGGGACTCTTCGCGGAAAGCCAGGCGTTCGCGCACCTCGACCGGTGCGGTCTTATGACTTACGCCAGTGATCAGCAGCTTCATTGTTTAAAAAACGCTTGGCCCAGGCGCGCGTGCGCCGCCCAGGTCACCACGGCAAAGCCCACCACCGTGATGGTCATGATGGCGGCTTTCCGGCCGCGCCATCCCGCGATGGTTCGCAGAAACACCATCGCCATGTAAATGCCCCAGGTAAAAAAGGAAATCTCGATCTTCGGCTGGCTGATCCAGGCCGTCTTCAATTCGATGAAGCCCCAGGTGCTGCCGGCCACCACCGCCAGCGTGATCAGCACGAACCCGATCGCCATCGATTTGGAAATTAGATCGTCCAGCGTGCCCAACGCCGGCAGCACGTAATAAAAGCCGCGCGGCTTTTTGTTCTTCAGTTCGCGCTCCTGCACCAGGTAAAGCAAGGATGCCACCGCCGTCAACAGCAGCGCCGCGTAGCCCAGCAGCACCAGCACAATGTGTACCGTGAGCCAGGTATTGCGGACCACCGGGCTCGACCAGGCGCTGACCGGGTTTCCCATGGTGGCCACCAGCACCATCACGAAAACCAGCGGGAAGATAAACACGCTGAGGCTTTCCAGCTTGTACCGCCAATGCGCCAACAGGTAAATCACCACGATGAGGAACGCGCACATGGACAGCGTCTCGTAGAAATTCGTGATGGGGCACCGGTTATTGACTATCCCCTCTTCGATGATGGAAACAAAATGAAACACCGACCCCAGCCCGAACGCCCCCAGCGCCACGCGAAACAGGTGTTCGCGCCGCCGCACCAGCGTAAGGATAGCGTGCAGCAGCCCCAGCGAGTACAGGGCAGCCGCTACGCGCAGCCAGATGACGCTCATTTCAGCCATGGGGGGATTCCCAGACGTCTTCAGTCCTGAAATATCAGTATATCTTGCGGCCCATGGGGGATATGCCCCGCAAAATGAGGGGTGCAGGGTGGATTCGGTGAGGGGAGCCGGCGAGGCTTGGCGGGGCTAAAGGACCTGCAGCCCGAGTCAAAGGCGATGAGCGTTCCTTATGGGCTGAATCCTGGGTGGGCGCGAACATACAACAAGCTCTGAAACGAAGATGCGTCTGCCATCCCCTGGGTTCGAAAAAACTCTGACGAGGCTAGGACGTGGGGCGTTTGAAAACTGCACAGCCGTAACGATAATCTACGGCCATAGCTATTCCGACCAATTCCCAGCCCTGTTTTCCAAGCTCATTGAATTCTATTTCGTTGACCTTGCCAAGAACTTTATATTCCCACTTCTGCATATAGCTAAACACCGTACCACATAGCCAACCAGCCAACCACAAACAAAGAAGCGGACCAAAGAGTCGGCAAAGGCAAAACAGGGCAGAACAGGTAGATCCTGAACTGCCAACGATCAAAGCCCTTCCACCCGCGATGCTTCCGCCAAGACTACGAGGCCAGCTTGTACCGTTTCACCGCTATCGCTTCCTGACGCACTTGCGCTAGGTCATAGTTCAGTTGCAGGCGGAGCCAGAATTCCGGCGTGCTGCCAAAGGCCTTTGCAAGCCGCACTGCCATCTCTGGAGAAATTCCAGCCTTCCCGTTAACCAGGTTGTTCAGTGCCTGGCGCGTCACGCCGAGGCCCTCGGCGGCTTGTGTGATGGTGAGGCCGAGGGGCTCGATGCACTCGTGCCGAACAAGCTGGCCGGGGTGGGGCGGGTTCTTCATGGACATAATTCTCTCCTAATGGTAATCGATCAGGTCAACATCGTTTGCGCCGGCCTCGTCGAATCGAAACGTGATCCGCCAGTTTCCGCTGATCGTGATGGACCAGACTCCCTTTTGGTTTCCCTTGAGTTGGTGGAGGCGGTATCCTGGCACGTTGAGTTCCAGCGGGGACTCCGCGGCGTCCAGAGCCGAGAGAGCAAGCGCCACGCGAAGCCGGAGCTTGGCGGCGATGCGGCTCGGGTTGCCTTCGTGCATCTTCTTCAACCCGGTGTGTCTGAAGCTCCTGATCACAGTTCTATCGTACACTGACAAGTGTCGCTTGTCGATACGGGAAAGCGGGAGGAAACTGGTGTCATTCGAGGCTCGCCAGCAATTGATCGGCGGTGTGTGCGGTCTCCGAATCGTCCAGAGCGCCCGCATCAAACGGCGCCGCCCGCCGCAAAAACTCCACCGTAAAGACTCGCTTCTCGTCTTCCGGCAAAGCCTCGAAAGCCTCCAGAAGCTGGGCTGTTTGACTACTCATATTTCCAGGCTATCCATTTCCGTCCCCGCCGGCAAGGCACCGGGCGAAAATGAGACATTGGCGAAAACGTGACAGGCTACTCAATTCCTCATCATCAACCGTTCATGCCAGTTTTAGCATAGAATCAACGGGGGGCCGGAAAGTGAGAAATGCCCAATCGAGACCACGTACTGAGCAGCGGGAATGTGTTTGCGGACCTGAAACTTCCACGGGCGGATGATCTGTTGGCGAAAGCCGAGTTGGCCGCCAAGATCATCGCGGAGATTCTGCGCCGGCGGATGACGCAGGCCCAAGCTGCGGCGATTCTTGGTATCGATCAGCCGAAGATCTCCGCGCTCAAGCAGGGCAGGCTGTCCGGCTTCTCCATTGAGCGGCTGATGCGGTTCTTGCTTCTGCTTGGCCGGGACATCGAGATTGCCGTCAAAGAGAAACCGCGATCACGTCCGGCGGCCCGGCTTCGTGTGGCCTAATCGGCGAATGGAAACGCGACCCGCCCGTTTCGCTACTTGCGTTTGAGCTCGGCTTCGATGATCGGTCGGATGGCACCCAGATCCAGCCCGCCGTTGTACTTCTGGCCATCGATGAAGATGGTGGGGGTGGCTTCGACGCCAACCTTTTCTCCTTCTATTTCGTCGCGCGCAACCGCTTGCTTGACGGCGGGGGAATCCCAGTCCTGCTCGAAGCGCTTGGTGTCGAGGCCGATGGCGCCGGCCATCTCGAGGATCGTCGTGCGGGAGAGATGCGTGCGGTCGGCGAACATGGCGTCGTGGAGCGGCCAGAATTTCCCCTGCCGATGCGCGGCCACGCCGGCGGCGGCGGCAAGGGCGGCCTGGGAGTGCCTGTCGAGCGGAAATTGTTTGAAGACCAGCTTGACCTGGTTGGGATAGGCCTTGAGGACGGCCCTCAACTTGACGACGGCTTGGGCACAGTAGGGGCACTGGAAGTCGGAGAACTCGACAAGAGTGACACGGGCGTCCTTGGGCCCGGCGAAGGGCGCGCCGTCGATGGGGATGACCACGGGGTTCTCGAGCAACTTGGGTGCGGCGCGGTGCATGAGCGGAGAGGCGTCCACCGCGGCCAGGACAGCGGCTTCGTTGGCGCCTTTCTTGACCGAGTCGACGACGATGGCGGCGAGGCCTTTGCTGTAGGAGCAGTCGGGATCCTTGGTGCGGCATTCGGCCATCTTCATGCCGCAGCCGCACGGGCAGCCCTTGGTGCGGAGCACCCTGAGGGCGAGAGCCTTTTGCGCGGAAGTGAGGCCGGTGAAGTCGACGGCGGGGAGGTTCTGCGACGTTTGCCAGTCCTGGGCGATGAGGAGGGTAGCGGTCAAACCGCACAGCAAGGCTCCCCTCGCGGATGAAAAAGGCATGCCTTCATTGTAGCCGGGCGGCTTGTGCGAAGTGGGAGCGTTACCCTTACCGGCCCGCCCCACATTAGATTAGCTGTGCTGGCCTTGCCAGCTATAATGGAGATCACGGTGGGGAAATACTTCGTCCAAAATTTCGGATGCCGGGCTACACAAGCCGACGGTGCGGCGCTCGAATCGCTGCTCGCCGCCAAGGGGCTGGAGATAGCCGAAGTTCGCAGCGGCGCCGACCTGGTGGTGTTGAACACCTGCACCGTTACTTCGGCGGCCGACGATGACGTGCGGCAGACCATTCGCCGCGTGCATCGCGAAAACCCCGCGGCGCGCATCCTGGTCACCGGTTGCTATGCGCAGAGAGCTCCCCAAGAGCTGGCGTCCCTGCCGGGCGTCGAGTGGGTGGTGGGTAACTCGCATAAGAATCAGGTCGCCGACTTAGTAACTCTGGCCAGCGATCACACGCCCTATCACGGCAACATACACGTAGGGGATATCTTCGCGCAGCGTGATTTTCTGTCGGCCCCCGTGGAGGATGCGGCCGGCGACCGCACGCGGCCCAACCTCAAAATTCAGGACGGCTGCAACAACCGCTGCTCCTTCTGCATCATTCCTTTTGTGCGCGGCCGCAGCCGCAGCGCACCCGCCGAACAGGTCGTCGCTCAAGTCCGCACCCTGGCCCAGCGGTATCGCGAAATCGTTCTGAGCGGCATCAATCTGGGACGCTGGGGCAGGGAACCGGGCAGCCGCATGAGGTTGGCCGACTTACTGCGGCGACTGCTGGCGGAGACCGAAGTGGAACGGCTGCGGCTCAGTTCCGTGGAGCCGATGGATTTTTCCGATGACCTGCTGGGGATGATGGCCGCATCGCCGCGCTTCGCTCCCCATGTGCACGCCCCGTTGCAGTCCGGCTGCGACCGCACCCTGCGGCGCATGCACCGCAAGTACCGGCCGCGGCATTATGCCGACCGCGTTCTCAAGGCCCGCGCTCTCATGCCCCTGGCCGCCATCGGCGCGGATGTGATGGTGGGATTTCCGGGCGAGACCGGCGCCGATTTCGAAGAGAGCCGCGCCTTCATCGAAAGCCTGCCATTCACTTATTTGCATGTGTTCACTTACTCCGAACGCCCTGGCACACCGGCAGCCGAAGAAGCGGCGCAAGTGCCCATTCCGGTCCGTAAGGAGCGCAACCGCGTGCTGCGCGAGTTGGCGGCGCGCAAGAATCTGGCCTTTCGAAAGAGCATGGTGGGCCGGACTCTTTCCGCCGTTACCCTGCACGAAACCGGGATTGCCCTGAGCGGAAACTATCTGAAGGTGGAGTTGGCCACGCCCCGCCAGGCCAATCGGATTGTCGATCTGCCGATTGCGGATCTCACCGCGGGCGGCCTCCGCGAAGCATAGCTGGACTGGCGGTACGGAGCGGACGTTCACGTGGAAGTTCACCAAGGGCAGGCTACTGGAGGTGATGGTTGACGTCCCGAGTAAGGCAGCGCCGCTGTCTGTCCGGCCGAACATCCAGGCGGAATTCAACTTCCTGATCCAAAGGTACGGTAAACCCGCGAAGACCTTCCCCATCGATTGCCCAAGCGATCTGGATGGATGGTCCGGCTTGAGAGCTCATTGCACGGAAATGAACTGGACGATGCCGGATGGGACCTCAATCCGGGCGCTTGAGCATTTTGGTCTTCCGATGGAAGAGTACGGCCGCAGGGACGAACTTTCCATCAGGTTCCTCTCAAAGAAACCCCAGAAGTAGGACAGGCCTACCGGCCGGCCTACCGGCCTGTCTTCTGGTACTACATCTCGCGCCGGCCCTCCATGGCTTTGGACATGGTGACCTCGTCGGCGAATTCCAGGTCGCTGCCCACCGGGACGCCCATCGCGATCCGCGTCACCTTCACTCCCAGCGGTTTCAGCAGGCGCGCCAGATAGACGGCCGTGGCCTCGCCTTCCACCGTGGGATTGGTGGCCACCACGATTTCCGTGATCTCTCCCTGGCCGATTCGCTCCACCAGTCCCTTGATCTTCAGCGATTCCGGGCCAATGCCGCGGAGCGGCGATAGCGAGCCGTGCAGCACGTGGTAGCGGCCCTCGAACTGGCGCGTGGTTTCGATGCTCACGATGTTGTGCGCTTCCTCCACCACGCAGACCACGTGTGGATCGCGGCCGGTGTCGCGGCAGAACTGGCACAGATCGCTGTCGCTGATGTTGTTGCAGATGCGGCACAGTCCAAGTTTGTCTTTGACGTCGAGAATCGCCTGCGCCAGTTGTTCGGCATCTTCGCGGCCGGCGCGCAGCACGTGAAAAGCGATTCGCTGCGCGGACTTCTGCCCGATGCCGGGCAGGCGCTTGAATTCGTTGATGAGCCGCGCGAGCGGTTCGGCGAAATCCGGCATGGTTTAAAACAGGCCCGGAGGAAGACCCATGCCGCCGAGCATCCCGCCCATCTTGGCCTTGGATTCTTCGTCGACCTTCTTCACGGCTTCGTTGCAGGCGGCCACGATCATGTCTTGCAGCATCTCGACATCACCGGCCACCTCGGGCTCGATCTTGACGGCCAGCAGATTCTTCTGTCCGTCCATCTTGACCGTGACCATGCCGCCGCCCGCCGAGGCTTCCACCTTGATCAGGGCTATTTCCTGCGCGAGTTTCTCTTGCATTTGTTGTGCCTGGCGCATCATCTGCTGCATGTTGCCCATGTTGCCTGGTAGTTTCACGTTACGACTCCTTCAGGTTTCGAACTTTACGGATTTCGCCCGCGGGGAAGACTTCGCGGAAGCGTTGCACTTCGGGATGGGAAAGCGCGCGGCTGGTGGCCTGGTCCTCCGTGACGGCCGGCGGGGCGGACGCGGGCGCCGGCGTGCAATCCGGCGCGCCGTCGCCAATCTCGAAACGGACGCGCAGCGGCCTGCCGAAACATTCGCGCACGGCGTCTTCGAAGCCGCGGTCGCGAAAATAAAGCGCGTAGGATTTGGCGGACACCACGTGCAGGTCGGAGCCGGTCACCCCGATGCGGGCGTTCTCCACGGCGTCGGCCAGGTGCGTCAGGCCTTTTTCATGTAGGTAGCTGTGCAGGCGCTCGCGAGGGTCTCCCGCCGTCATCCGCGTGGCCGCCGGCTCCGGGGCTAGCGCGTTGGCGCCGGAAGATTGCGGCTCGGGCGGGCGCGACGTGGCCTTCTTGGCGCGGTCGAGATCGAAGGGCGATGGCCCCGTGCGCTGCGCCGGGGCCGAACTCGTCGCGGGGGCTGCCGCCGGCTGCGCCGCACGCGGTTCCGCGGCAGGTCGCAGGCCGCCGAGTTGCGCCAAGGCCTGCTCGATCGGAAGCAAGCGGCCGGCCTGCACCAGGCGCACCAGGCCGATCTCCAGGTGGAAGCGCGGCTGTAGAGAGAATTGCAAGTCGCGGAAAAGATCGAGCGAGAGTTGCAGATAGCGCGTGAGATCTTCCTCAGAGAATCCGGCGGCGATTTCGGCCAGCTTCTCGCGCTGCCGCGCAGAGGCCGCCACCAGGCGCGAAGCCGCGCCGGAGATGCGGATCACCAGCAGGTTCCGGAAGTAGCGCGCCAGCTCCCGGCTGAAGTGCTGCAGGTTGTGACCATTGCGCTCCAACTCGTCGACCACCTCGAGCATCCGGCGGGAGTCGCCCTCCCCTAGCGCCTGTGTGACTTTCTCCAACGATTCCAGCGAAAAGACGCCCAGCAGCGCACGCACTTCGGCGGCATCCAGTTTCGCGCCGCAGCAGGCAATCGCCTGGTCCAGCGCCGAAAGCGAATCGCGCACGCTGCCTTCGCCGGCGGCGGCCAGCACGGCCAGGGCTTCGGCGTCGGCTTCGATGCCTTCCTGCTGGCAGATCCAGGCCATGCGGGCCACCAGGTCTTCGAAATCCACCGAGCGGAAACTGAAATGCTGGCAGCGCGACGCGATGGTGGCGGGAATCTTATGCGCTTCCGTGGTGCACAGCACGAAAACCACCCATTCCGGCGGCTCTTCGATGGTCTTCAGCAAAGCGTTGAAGGCCTCACTGGTGATCTGGTGCGCCTCGTCGATGATGAAAACCTTGTAGCGGTCGCGGGCCGGCTGGTAGCGCACATTCTCGCGCAGCTCCCGCATTTCGTTGATGCCGCGGTTGGAGGCCGCGTCGATTTCGATGACATCCACGGTTCCGCCGGAGGTGATTTCCTTACAACTCGCGCATTCGCCGCACGGCGTCGCGGTGGGGCCCTGGATGCAGTTCAGGCAGCGCGCCAGGATGCGCGCCACGGTGGTCTTGCCGGTGCCGCGCTGGCCCGAAAAAATATAACCGTGGGCGATGCGTTTCTGCGCAATGGCGTTTTCCAGCGTGGTCTTGACGTGTTCCTGGTTTACCACGTCGTGGAACTTCTGCGGCCGGTATTTACGCGCGATTACCTGGTACATGGGGTGGGTATCCGGATCGAGCACGGACCAATATGCCAGGCCCCGGGTAATCCGCGGCACACGAACCGCACCGCTACCGTTGCTTCCTTCCGGACCTGGCGGGGTTTGCGGCCGTCCATTGCACGGAGCCCGAGACCTGACAAGTATTTATCGTAGCACGCGGCCCCGCGAAAACCGGGTTACAAAGCCCCCCGCGCGCCCGCAAGTAGCCCATCCCGCTGATGGCGTTGTTCTTGTCGGGAAACTCCACTCAATCCGTGGCCGAGGCGTCGCCTGTTTGCAAATTCGCAACTTGGACCGGCGTGGCCGGGAGGCCCATAAGCGCTAACTTAAGCATTGATGAATGTTAATATTTGCGCTACACTTTGGCCATGCAACCTCTCGACGAGGACTGGAAGTTGCTACTGGATTTATTGCCTCCGGGTT
>JBEKDA010000010.1:0-119660 GCA_050014595.1 Bryobacteraceae bacterium | reverse complement strand
GAGCATGGTGCGGAGGAGCCACTCCTCTACAGCGCCAAGGGGATGATACTGATCGAGGTAAGCCTGGGTGAGGGCCTCCAGTTCGGCGGGGTCTTCACCGCGGATGAGGTAAGGACGGAGGTCGAGGCGGAGGTTTCGACCAGTGATGGGCGGCGCGGCGGCCGGTTTGGGTGTGGGGACTGGACGTGTCATACGACTCCACGGTAGCGGGCGAGGGGGATGGAGTCTGAAATTCGAAGCTGTAAGTGGGTGAAAAGAGGGGAAATTGGGGTTGAAGATTTTTGTGAACGGCGAGTTGCTGAAGGTCGCTGAGAAAGCCGGATTCGATGTACTACTGACAACCGACAAGAATATGGCGTCCCAGCAGAATTCTTCGGCCTGTCAACAAAATCGGGGCAACAAGGGTGTACGACATAAGAGTGGAATCGCTGGCGTACGTGTGGGGCCGGGCTTTCAGCCCGCCGCCGGGCTTCTGCCCGGCGTCTCGCGACAACCCAAACAACGCGCCGGCTAGAAAGCCGGCGGCAGGCTGAAAGCCTGGCCCCACAATACAAGAGGCGTGGACAGAGAGGTCAGTCCCCGGAACATCGCGATCTGTGGTAGATTCGCCGGATATGAAGATGCTCGCACTCGGGTTGCTGGGGGTGGCCGGCGCCCTCGCTCAGAAGATCGATGTCGAGTCCGACCAGGCGGTGGATTTTTCCCGGTTCCATACGTTCGCCATCCGGGACGCACGGCTGAACGCCAAAAACGCCGCACTCAATAGCGACCTGGTCAAGAAACGGATCAACGCCGATATTCAGAAGGCGCTGGAGGCCAAAGGCCTGACCTTTGTGGCCTCGGGGCCATCCGAACTCAACGTGCGATATACGTTGGGGGCAGTGCAAAAAACGGAAGTGGACACGTATCCGGCGGGCTGGCGAGGGTGGGGCACGCGCGTGGTGCGGGTTCCTTACACCGAAGGGACGCTGGTGCTGGATCTGCGCGATCCGTCCACGCGGTCGCTGGTGTGGCGGGCGATTGTGCGGCAGGACAAGGGCGACGCCTTCAAGGTGGAAGGCAAGCTCGACGATATGGTGCGGAAGGCTTTTGAAAAGTATCCGCCCAAGGCGAAATAAGGTCGCGTACCAAAGGCATCGGTTTGCACAAGACACCGGCGGCAAGACCGCCGGCGCTACCAGTTGGTGTTAGGGCAGCCTGAACTTGTCCAAACTCCAGGCGCCGGTTGCCAACCGGCGCGCAGGATACCATCCTGCCCCACCACAGGGGAGACCTACTTAAGCGGGTAGCCGTGGATCAAGCGAAAGGTGCGCGTCCAGCGGGTCTTGGTGAAGAAGTGCGCCACCACGTCGACAATGTGGTCGAAGCCGATGTTGCCGTTGGTGAGTTCCTGCGTGGGGGCGTCGTAGGACCAGTAGATGATGAGGGGCGTGCCGACAATATTCTCGCGCGGAACGAAACCCCAGTAGCGGCTGTCCGCGGAATCGTCGCGGTTGTCGCCCATGGCGAAAAGGAAACCGGGCGGGACCACCAGCTCGCCATCCGCCACGTGGTTCTCCAGCATGTCGAGGGCCGGCGCGGGCAACTGCAGGTTGGGAGCGGCCGGAAAGTTGTCGCGATAGGAATCCACATAGCTGGTCGAGTGGACCACGTAAGGCTCGTTCACCGGATGGCCGTTGAGCCACAGTTGCTTGTTGACGAGCTTGATCCGGTCGCCGGGAAGGCCGATGGCGCGCTTGACGTAATCGTCCTGGATGTGGAGCGGGTAACGGAACACGATGATGTCGCCACGGCGCACCTGGCGATAGGGCAGCACCTTTCCGGCCAGGGCGCCATATGGGGCGTAGGTCAGCTTATCGACCAGCACATGGTCGCCGATGAGCAGCGTGCCCACCATGGAGGCGCTGGGAATGACGAAGGCCTGCACCAGGCTGGTGGTGGCGAACAGCAGCAGGATGATGGTGACGGTCCATTCGGCGACGAATCCGCGGTGCACCTCGCGGGAAACCTCTTTGTAGCGGCCCCAGAGGCCGCGCCAACCGCTCGTTTCCTTTTCTTCCACACCAGCCATGGTTTCTTCCACAGCAGCCATTGTAGCGGATGATTGCCGGGAATGACGCGGGCGCGGAATCCTTCCATAAGGTCTTTCTCACCGCGGAGGCGCGGAGACGCTGAGAAAACAGAGGAATCATCGAGACTTTCTTTCTCCCGCATCTTCTCCGCGTCTCAGCGCCTCAGCGGTGAATCCTCTGCTACAATCGCCAACAGAGGGGGGATGCGTGTCTAGATCGACCTTGGAATTACCCCGCACACTGGGCCTGCTGCGCAAGAGTTCCTTTTGCGAGGCCAAGCTGGGGAGCCGCACCGTCAAAGACGAGCTGCGGCAGAATCTGATCTGCAAGATCCAGCGCGGCGAAAGCCTGTTTCCGGGCATCCTGGGCTATGAGGACACGGTGGTGCCGCAGGTGGTGAACGCGGTGCTCTCGCGGCATCATTTCATCTTGCTGGGCCTGCGGGGCCAGGCCAAGACGCGGCTGATCCGCCTGCTGACGACGCTGCTCGACGAAACCACGCCGTATCTGGAAGGCTGCGAGATCCACGACAATCCCTACCGGCCGATTTGCCGGCGCTGCCGCGACCTGGTGGCAGAGGCCGGCGCCGACGCACCCATCGCGTGGCTGGACCGCGATCACCGCTACGTGGAAAAGCTGGCCACGCCGGACGTGACGATCGCCGACATGATCGGCGATATCGACCCCATCAAAGCGGCGCGCCGCGGGCAGGACATTTCCGACGAACTGACCGTGCACTACGGGCTGCTGCCGCGCGCCAACCGCGGGATTTTCGCCATCAACGAATTGCCGGACCTGGCCGGGAAGATTCAGGTGGGGCTGTTCAACATCATGCAGGAGGGCGACGTGCAGATCAAAGGCTACCCGGTGCGCCTGCCGCTCGACCTGATGCTGGTGTTCACGGCGAACCCGGAAGACTATACGGCGCGCGGCAAGATCATTACGCCGCTCAAGGACCGCATCGGGAGCGAGATCCGCACGCACTATCCGGCGGCGCTGGAACAGGGCATCGCCATCACGGAACAGGAGGCCTGGCTGGAGCGGCCCTCGCCGGTGGAAGTGCGCATTCCGGATTACTTCAAGCAGGTGGTGGAGCAACTGGCGTTCCTGGCGCGAGAGGACAAGCGCATCGACAAGCGTTCGGGGGTGTCGCAGCGCCTGCCGATTTCGGCGCTGGAAAACGCGGTGTCGAACGCGGAGCGGCGCGCCCTCAAGACGCAGGAGCGAACGGCCGTGCCGCGCATCGTGGATTTGTATTCGGCGCTGCCCTCCATCACCGGCAAGCTGGAACTGGAATACGAGGGCGAGCTGAAAGGCGGCGAGGCGGTGGCGCGGGAATTGATCCGGCTGGCCGTGGGCCGCATCTTCAACCGGTATTACGAGGGCGTGAACCTGGGACAGGTGGTGCAATGGTTCGACCTGGGCGGCTCGCTGAAGCTGGACGAGACGGTGGATTCGGCCGGCATGGCGCGGCAGCTCGGCGGGATCCAGGGCCTGATGGAGAAGACCAGGGGGCTGGGGTTGACGGCCAACGAGCCGGATGCCGTGCGCGCCGCCGCCGCCGAGTTCATTCTGGAAGGCCTGCACGCTCACCGGCGCATCAGCCGCAACGAGGAGCGGGGCTTTGGCGCCGAAGAAAAGAAGCGCGAGGCGCCGCGAGAAGAAGCCAAACCGGAAAGGCCGAATTTCCGAAGGCAGTATAACTAGGGCTGCGCCCACATGAAAAAGCCGTTTTCCTTTCAAGACGCCTTCAGGCGGCTCTTTCCGACGCGACGCGAATTGCCGCTCCCGGAGCGCCGGCTGAAAGCCGGCGGCAGCCAAGATTGGCTGCCCCACTCAGCATCAGGGCTACACCTATGAAGTGGATTCGATATTCGAAGTATAGCGGGGAGGATCTGGGGATCGACGCGGAGCAACTGCTCCAGGCGCTCTCCGATTTCCTGCTGGCGAGCGGCTTCGAAGCGCAATTCAATCCCTACGGCGAATGGAACGACCGCAGTCTGGAAGACCTCAAGAAGGCCATCCAACAGGCTTTGGAACAGGGCAAGCTGTTCGATGAAGAGACGCTCGAACAGATGATGGAGCAGCTCCGCCAGATGAGCCCGGAGCAGCTCGGCCAGCTTCTGGACCGCCTGGCGCAGAAGATGATCGACGAGGGGCAGATCACGGTTGAGGACCAGGGCGAGCCGCAGCCCGGCAGGGGTGGAGTGGGCGACAGCCGGGAGAGCAGAGCGCGCTTTGAGGTGACCGATAAATCGCTCGACTTCCTGGGCTTCAAGACGCTGAAGGACCTGCTGGGATCGCTGGGCCGATCGAGCTTCGGCCGGCACGATACGCGCGACCTGGCGACCGGCATCGAGGCCAACGGCTCCTCGCGGCAGTACGAATTCGGCGACACCTTAAACCTGGACATCAGCGAAACGCTGTTTTCGGCTATCCGGCGCGAAGGCGCGCAGGTGCCGCTGAATATGGAGTACGCCGACCTGCACGTGCACCAATGCGAGTATCAGAGCTCCTGCGCCACGGTCCTGATGCTGGACTGCAGCCACAGCATGATTCTCTATGGCGAGGACCGGTTTACGCCGGCGAAAAAGGTCGCCATGGCTTTGGCCCACCTGATCCGCACGCAGTATCCCGGCGACAGCCTGCGCTGCGTCCTGTTCCACGATACGGCGGAGGAACTGGCCATCAGCCAACTGGCGCGCGTGCAAGTGGGCCCGTACTACACCAACACGCGCGACGGGTTGATCCTGGCGCAAAAACTGCTCGCGCAGGAGCGCAAGGACATGCGGCAGATCGTCATGATCACCGATGGCAAACCGAGCTGCCTGACGCTCGATGACGGCCGCTTGTACAAGAACGCTTTTGGCCTGGACCCGCTGGTGATCAGCCGAACGCTGGAGGAGGTGAGCCGCTGCAAGAAACAGGGCATCCTGATCAATACCTTCATGCTGGCCAGCGACTATGGGCTGGTGAATTTCGTCCAAAAGGTGACCGAGATGTGCCGCGGCAAGGCCTACTTCACGACGCCGTACACGCTGGGCCAATACCTGCTGATGGATTATATGAACCGCAAGACGCGGACGGTACATTAGGAAAGAGGCGGGGATTCGCGCGACGCGCGAAAGAGCCGGCTGAAAGCCGGCGGCGGCCAGGATTGGCCGCCCCACAATTGGTATCATGGGCAAGCCAAATATGTCAGGTCTGCGTCCGGATCTCAGGCCCATGTCCGAGGCCGTCACCAACCATATCCGCGTGGAGGTGCTGGCGCGGTATTCTCCCGAACACTCGCAACCGTTTCAGGACGAGTGGATGTTTGAGTATACGGTCCGCCTTACCAATCTGGGAGCGGAGACAGTTCAATTGCTGAGCCGGCACTGGATCATCACCGATGGGATGGACCACACCGAGGAAGTGAGAGGCCCCGGCGTGGTGGGCGAGCAGCCCATTCTGGAGCCGGGCGAGTCATTCAAGTACTCGTCGTGGTGCCCGCTCAAGACCCCCACGGGGATGATGCACGGCACGTATCAGATGGTCCGCACGGACGGAAGCCAGTTCGATATCGAGATTGCGCCGTTCGGGCTGAAAGCTCGATACGTGGTCAATTGAGCCCGCTCTCAGATCCGCTCCAACAGGCCCGTCAGGAGCTTCCAGAACGGTTCCACCGAAGAGATTTTGAGGCGCTCGCCGGGGCTGTGCGGGTTCTCAATCTGCGGGCCGAAGGAAATCATTTGCATGCCGGGATGTTTTTCGCCGATCACGCCGCACTCGAGGCCGGCGTGCATGGCGACCAACTCGGGCGTGGCGCCGAGGATCTCCCGATGAGCGGCTTTGACCGCCCGCACGATGTCGCTCGCGGGTTCGGGCTTCCAGCCGGGATAGCCGCCGACCGGCGCCGGTTCAAAGCCCGCCATGCGGAAAACCGCGGATACCATGCGGGCGGCGGCCCATTTACTGCTCTCGATGGAGCTGCGCTGGCTGGTTTCGATCTCCACGTAGTCTTCGTGAGTGGAAACGATGGCGAGGTTGGTGGAGGTCTGCACCAGGCCGGGGATATCGGCGCTCATGGCGAGCACCCCGTGATGCTGACTGGCCATCAGGCCGGCGACCGCGGAAGCATCGGCCGGCGCCAGAACGTGGGACGGCCGGTCGACGATTTCGAGGACGATTTTCAGACCGGGATCGAAGGCGCCGAGTTCGGAGCGGATGTCGGCCTCCAGGCCGCCGAGCAAGGCGCGCAGGTCGGGCTCGCGGGCGGCGTCCAGCACTATGGTGGCCGAAGCTTCGCGCGGGATGGCGTTGTGCTTGCTTCCGCCTTTGATTTCGGCGACTTCGACGGGCAGGCGATCCATGGCGGCTTCGAGCACGCGGCCGAGGATGCGCAGGGCATTGCCCCGTCCCTTGTGGATGTCGATCCCCGAGTGTCCACCTGAGAGGCCGGAGACGCGGATGCGCCAGGCCTGGCCCGGGAAGGCGGGGCGGCGCGTGATCTTGCGCCGCGCCACGGTGTTGATTCCGCCGGCACAGCCGATGCAGAGGGTGCCTTCTTCTTCGCCATCGAGGTTCAGAAAATACTTCGCATGCAGCACGCCGGCAGGGAAATCGGAGGCGCCGGTGAGGCCGCTTTCCTCGTCGATGGTGAAGACGAATTCGAGGGGCCCGTGCGCGATATCCCGACTTTCCATGACGGCCAGCGCGGCGGCCACGCCCACGCCATTATCGGCGCCGAGGGTGGTGCCGCCGGCCGTCAGCCAATCGCCGTCGCGGACCAGGCGGATGGGGTCGGTGTCGAAGTTGTGGGCGCCCCCTTCGTTCTGTTCGCAGACCATGTCCAGATGGCCCTGCAGCGCGGCCGGGACGGCCTTTTCGCGGCCGGGAGCGGCGGGTTTGCGAACGACCACGTTGCCGACGGCGTCAACGGTAGCTTCCAAGCCCAGGCGAGCGGCTAGGCCGAGGACATAGTTGCGGGCCGCGGCTTCCTGGCGGGAGGCGCGGGGAATGGCGGAGAGAGCCTCGAAGTGTTTCCAGAGGGCCTTCGGCTCCAGGTTGCTGACGGCGGTTTCCATAAACTGACAGTGTAGCGCGCGGTGGCGTGTGGAGAAGCGGTAGACTGAGAACGATGCCGCTGATGCGACTGATCGCCGAGAACATCGGGCCATTCGAAAGACTCGACATCGACTTTTCAGACGGCCATGACAGGCCGCATCTTGGCCCGCACATTCTCGCTGGTGTAAACGGGTCGGGCAAGTCTACCGTACTGCGGGCGATTGCGTGGGCGCTATCCTGGTGGGGCTACGGCTTCCCGGAGGACGAATGGCGGCATTTTCTCAGAGGTCCGAAATCCAGAGCGCTTGTACATGTCGCACCGGAGCATGATCCCCCATATATCATTGCCGTAACTGTTGGTCTTGACGGCGAGTGGGAAGAACTCCAGAATTTGGTGAGGTCATTGGGGCTGGGGGGATTGGCCGACGAGACGGGCGATTGCCGCTCGGGACCTTGTTGGTCGCGCTTCGGCGGCGGGAGCAGTCCCAACAAGAAACATCCCTTCACAGTGGGCGCCTACGCGCCGGTTCGAGCGCTCTCGTACGTCGACACACCGGCGAAGATGGAATCTCTGAGACGCTCGACCGACGACTGTTTGGCTTTTGAGGCGACCGTTCAGAATAGGGCGATACAGCGCTGGCTGGTGGATCTGTTTAGCAGGAGGGCGCTAGCCAAGGAACGGGGCCAGGAATTCGACTCGTATGAGCAATCTCTCACGCGATTTCAGGACGCTCTCAAGCTTGTTTGCGGCAACGATGACCTCCGAATGGATGTGGAGCTTGGGCCGATATTGGAGCCTCGTCTGAACATTCACGGAAAGAAACTGAACTTCTCGCAACTTTCCGACGGCGTTCGCACGACGGTCGGATGGTTGGCCGACTTCATGATGCGGCAAGACCAAACTGAGCTGACCAACGGAGCTAAGTCGGCGGGGGAAGGGATCCTGCTTTTGGATGAGATCGACATCTACCTCCATCCCCGTTGGCAACGGACCCTTCTACCGGCAACGCGAAAGGCCCTGCCCAAGGTGCAGATCATCGCCAGTTCTCATTCCCCGTTTGTCATTTCTTCCTGTCCGGATTCTCGTATCCACGTCTTGACTCTCGATGAAAGCGGCGTCGCGCATGCATCTCCTCCACAGGCTGCGCCGTTCGGCGAAAGCGTCACGGCGACCCTGAAGGACATTTTCGGAGTCGAGAGCCGGTTCGACGTGCAAACTGAGGGCGATCTGAAGGTGTGGGACAACCTGAAGAGGGAAGAAGCTGTTGGGAAGCTGACTCAATCCAAGCGAAAACAGCTTGATACCTTGTCTGAGAATCTGTCCGAAAGGAGCGAGGAACTGAGGCTGATCGTCAGGTCCCCGAACAAGTTGAGGGCGAACGTTCTGAATTCGTTGACGGGTCAGGCTGCGCGAAAGCTACCTCACGGTCGCTCCCCTAAAGGAAATGGGACTCGCCGACCGCAACGGGCCAAGCTGGGCTGATGGTTCGCACTCGCCAGCGGCAGCTCGCTCCCGCTGCGCTTCGGCGGAACAAGAAGGCTTGGACCGAACGCTGGAAGCACATTGTTGAGGCCAGAACGAAACGCGATTGGGCAACTCGAACAGCAAAGTCGGCACTAAAGACCCCGCTCCTGGCGTTGACATGGGGCAAGTGCGCATTTTGCGAGGGTAAGCTTGGATCGCAGTCCTATACCCAGATCGAGCACTATATCTCGCGCAGGGTTGCTCCGCAGCGCGCGTTCGAGTGGAAGAATCTGTTTCCTGTTTGTCAAATTTGCAACGCGTCAAAAGGCCACGCCGACCACCGGGGAAGGCTGGTAAAACCGGACGCCGAAGACCCCGAATGGTTCTTCTGGATCGGTCCGGAGGGCGACATCGAACCGCATCCGACTCTCAATGAGGCGGATCGGTTGCGCGCCTCGGAAACGATCCGGTTATGTGATTTGAACCGCGGCGGGCTGCGCGAAGACAGGTTCACGGTTGCTAACCTGGTCAGGCGCTGGGTCGTACGAGCTGCCGAATTTGTGAATGGCTTGGACGAGCGCACCCAGGAGGAATGGGACGAGCTTTCGGATCCGCGGCAAAGCCATAAGATCGTGGTTCGGCACGTACTGAAACTGCAACACCTGCCTGAACTTGCTGAAATGGACCGACAACTGTTTCAGCGAGGGAGATGATCGGGCCTAAGCGTACGGTTACCGGCGATTCCGGTGGTTACCCGAAAATCGCCGGCAACCAGATTCGAGTCAGTAGGGCTCGCCGGGCAGCGGCGGCAGCACGGGGGTGATCTTGCCCCAGCCGGCTTTCTGCGCGGTGTCCATGTCTTTGATCAACTGGTCCGGAAGATTGGCCTTCAGCTTAGGCCGGCCGGGGTCATTGGCGAGCTGCCATCCAACGGCCGCCACGGTCTTCGAGACCACCTGGATTTCCTTGTAGTCGATCTTCTCCGGCGTGTCGGTGGGCCGATGATAATCGACGTGCAATCCGACGGTGAAGAACGCGATGGGGATTCCCATCTTGGCGAAATTGTAATGGTCGCTGCGGTAGAAGATGCGCTGGCCGTTGGGCTGCGGCCCGAGGTTATCATGAGTGGCATCCGGAGCGGTCACATCGTAAAAGTGATTGATCTTGAGTTTCTGATAGCCGGCGTTGAGGGTGTCGATGGTCGAGCCCAGATCGTCGCTCGAGATGTTGGGACCGACCACCAGGACTTCACCCGGATCCACGAGGAAGTGGTTCGCGGTAGGGTCCACGGAATTCGCGTTCTTGGTGCGGCCGATCATATCCATGTTGAGATCGGCGACCACTTTGGTGAGGTCGATGGGCGGGAACTCGGTGAAATACTGGGAGCCCCACAGACCTCGCTCTTCGCCGCCATTCCACAGGAAAATGATGGAACGCTTGGGCCGCATGCCCTTGGCGGCGCCTTCGGCGTAGGCGTGAGCGATACCGAGCATGCCGGTGGATCCGGAACCGTCGTCATCGGCGCCGTTGTTGACGTTGTGGCCGTCGGGCAGCGGCGCGCTGAGGCCGATATGGTCGAGATGGGCGCTCATCACTACGAACTCGTTCTTGAGAACGGGGTCGCTGCCTTCCAGGATGCCGACAACGTTTTCGGCGTGGCCCTGTTCGGTGTGGACGGCGACATGGAGGTTGAGCTTTTTGGCGGCATTGAGAGCGAACGAATCCAGCTTGGTGTTGGAGCCGGTATCGTAAAAGACCTGCGAGCCGGTCACGCGCTCGCCCTGGAAGAGCGCGTTGGTGAGCTCGAGGCCGGCGGTCACGGAAGGCACGGCGGGACAGGCCGAGGTCTGCTGGAATTTAACGGGCGAGAAGGGAGGACCATTGAGCGCGGCGCCACCACGGCCACCGCCTCCGCGTCCCCCACGGCCGGCCGCGCCGCCGGCATTACTCATGGTGGCGAGCTGCGTAAAGTTGGCCACCGTGACGACGGCCAGAGCGCCGTTCTTGGCGCCGTATTGTTCGGGCGTCAGAAAGTCGGTGCAGGCTTCGCCGAGGGGATTCGGCGGTGCGGCGCCGCGTCCACCGCCGGCAGCCGCCGCGGGTTGGGCCGCGGCGACGGGCGGCGCTCCGCCGGCGGCTGCCGCCTGGCCTGCCGCGCCAGCGGCCGGAGTATCCGCGCCGCCTCTGCCACCGCGCCCGCGTCCACCACCGCCGCCCTGTTGGGCCGCAAGCTCAGGAGGAACGCCGGCAACCACGATGATTTTGCCCTTGACGTCGATGCCTTCGTAGGGATTGATTTTGGTCTTGTTGATGACGTAGCCGTTGCCGGCAAATATCAGATTGGCCGAGACGTCGAGAGGCTCGACGGCAGGTCCGCCGCGTCCACCGCCGCCGCCTCCGCCACCGAAGGTCCATTCCTTGCCATATTCAAAATCGGTGGTTGTGGGTGGGGCCGGCGCCGCATTGGCGCCGCCGGCGCCCGCTCCACCGCCTTGTCCGCCACGCGCTCCTCCGCCTTGCCCGCCGCCGGCGCCGCCGCCAAATCCGCCGCGTCCGCCGCCGGCTGCCGGGGCGGTGAGGGATGCCTTGCTATCCTCCGGTACGATCGTTCTTGCGGCCATCTCGATGGGCATGAAATAAGGTTGCAGAGGGCCATTTGTGCCCGTAGTGCTGCCGCCGGGTTTGAGACCCCATTCGGCCAGATGGCTGGCGACGTAGAGCGCGGCGGTGTCATACCCGCGCGACGGGAAATAACGGCCTTCCAGTTGATCGGAGGCGAGGAAGTAGTCGTACACCTTCAACTCGTTTTCGGTGATGGCATCCGCGTTTCCGTAACTGGGCGCGGGGGCCGCTTTGGCCGCGCCGGACTTCGCCGGCTTAGCCTTTCCTTGTGCAGCGGTCTGCTGAGCCTGCACGCTGCAGAGCACGGCAACCGTGAGTGCAGCCGCAAGCGAACAACTGATAATAATTCGGCGCATAGGACCTCTTGAGTGCAAATGGGAGCATGGTGATTGTAGCGCGTTGCGGCGTCATGGCTCAAGCCGGGTAGTGCGCTAAATGTAGCGCACTACCTCAAGCCGGGGGTACGAGCGGCGGAAACGCGGGCCGGACCGGAGCGGAAACCGGCATGAGCCGCGGCCGGGCGCAGCCGTGCCAGCCGGTATAATCGATCTTTGACACCCACCACCGCATTTCTCTTCCCTGGCCAAGGCTCCCAATTCGCTGGAATGGGGAAGGCTCTGGCCGATACGCACGCCGCCGCGCGACGCGTCTTTGAGGAGGCCGACGATGCGCTCGGCTTTGCCCTCTCCCGCCTCTGCTTCGAAGGACCCGAAGAGCAACTCAAGCTCACCGAGAACACGCAGCCCGCCTTGCTCACGGTTTCCACAGCCGCGCATGCGGTATTGCGCGAGAACGGCCTTGCGCCGGATTTCGTGGCGGGCCACAGCCTGGGCGAATATTCGGCGCTGGTGGCGGCGGGAAGCCTGCGCTTTGCCGATGCGGTCCGGCTGGTCCGCAACCGCGGGCGCTACATGCAAGAGGCCGTCCCCGCCGGAGTGGGCGCCATGGCCGCCATCCTCAAGCTGCCCACGGGCAAGCTGGATTCGATCCTGGCGGAAGCGGCGCAGGGGGAAATCGTCAGCGCAGCCAACCTGAACTCGCCGGAGCAGGTGGTGATCGCCGGCCATGCCGCGGCGGTGGGCCGCGCCATGGAACTGGCCAAAGCAGCCGGCGCGCGGCGCGCGGTTCTGCTGCCGGTGAGCGCGCCGTTTCACTGCGCCCTCATGAAGCCGGCGCAGGAACGGCTCCTGGTCGATCTGAATACCACCGAATTCCGGGATCTGGAGTGTCCGCTGGTGAACAACTGGCAGGCGGCCGCGATCCGCACGGGCGAAGAAGCGCGAAGGGGCCTGTTCGAACAGGTGCCAAATCCCGTACGCTGGGCCGAGACGGTCGACTACCTGGCGGCTCACGGCGTGATGCGGTGTATTGAAGTAGGGGCCGGCGGGGTGTTGACCGGATTACTCCGAGCGATTGCGCCAACGTTGAGAGGGCTGAAATTTGGCGAGCCGGGCGACCTCGGGGAGTTACTGTCCTGAAGCACAGTACGTAGCGTTCGGGTGCGCCAGCGGAGCGCCGAGCGGCATATTTGGCCCTTGACGAGCGTTGATTTTGCCGCAGATGATGTTATGATCGGCTCAAGGTATCCGAGCGATGAAATCGGTCGACAACATTCTTCGTTGTCCGCGCTGCGGGGGTCGGGATGTGCGTCGCTCGCAGCAACGGGGAGCCTGGGATGCCCTGATGCAGGCTTTGCGCCGGGTACCCCAGCGTTGCCGAAACTGCCAAAATCGCTTCTACACTTATCTCTCCCCCACGGCGGATGAGGAGCACGCCGATGAGGAGCGCAAGGTCGCCGACGACCAGGCCACTCCGCCGGGCCGGAGCGAGATCCGCTAAACCTGCCGCACCACTACGCCGGCCTCCCGGAACAGCACTTCGACCATGCCGAAATGTTCGTTGTAATACTCGCTGGAGTATTCCTGCATGCGGGTGGCGGAGACAATCACCTGGATGATGCCCGCCTGCACGACAGCGCGCGCGCAATCCATGCAGGGCATGATCTCGACATAGATGGTGCAGCCTTGGGTGGCCGTTCCGGCGCGGGCCGCATTGCATATGGCGTTGCGCTCGGCGTGCTCGATCCACAGATACTTGGCGGGCCGCACCGATCTTTCCGGCACGTCGTCGCGGATGCCGCGGGGAAACGAGTTGTATCCGGTGGAGCGGATTTCGTGGTTGGGCCCGACGATGACGCACCCGATCTGGGTATTCGGGTCCTTGCTGCGCGCCGCAACCACCTTGCAAATCTCCAGATAATATTGGTCCCAGCCGGGGATGGTACGCATAGGGTTTTATCAAATGTAACAGACTCGGGCGGCCCGGGCGGTAACTTTCAGGTTTGGCGACTTGCATTTTGCGCACAGTTCAGGCAAGCTGAAAAGCTTTCCTCTCTATCCAGATGCTGGAACGAGTGTTGTACCACGACCATTGTTTTGACGGGGCAGCCTCCGCTGCCTACTTCAGCCGCTTCATCGCGGGAGCAGTTCACCCGGGCGCGGAGTTTGGATATACGGGGATGGCCCACAAGGCTTCCCAGTTGTTCGAGCCGTCGCTGTTCGACGGCGACGAAAACGCCATCGTGGATTTCAAGTATTCGAGCGACCCACGCCTCACGTGGTGGTTCGACCATCATCAGAGCGCCTTCCTGACGCCCGAAGACGCCGAGCACTTCCGCCGCGATACCAGCGGCCGTAAGTTGTACGACCCGGCCTACAAATCCTGCACATCGTTCATCAACACGGTGGCCCGGGAGCGATGGGGGTTCCAGGCGGCGGATCTCGACGAGCTGGTCAAGTGGTCGCTGATTATCGACGGCGCGCAGTATCCCGACGCTCGGACGGCCGTGGAACTGGGCGCGCCGGCCATGAAGCTGACGCTGGTGATCGAAGCCGCCAAAGGTTCCGATATCGTGCAGAAGATCATCGGCTGGATGCAACGCTGGCAGCTTGCGGAGATTCTCGCCGAGCCGGAAATCCAGGCGCTGTACCAGCCGCTCTACCGGCGCCACCTGGAAATCAAGGCCATCATCCAGGGGCGCGCGCACGAGGCCGACGGCGTGGTGTTCTTCGATCTGGCGGGCTACGATGTGGAGGGCTACAACAAGTTTATCCCGTACTACTTGTTTCCCGCCTCGCGATACACCGTGTCGGTCAGCCCTTCCAGCTTCCGCACGAAGATTTCGGTGGGTTCGAACCCCTGGGCGGCGCAAGTGCCCAAGCATAACCTGGCCACGATCTGCGAGCGCTACGGGGGCGGCGGTCACGCGCGCGTGGGCGCCATCAGCCTGGCGCCCGGCGAGCTGGACAAAGCCCGCGAAATCGCCACGGAGATTGTGGCGGAACTGAAGACGTAGCACCCCGAGCCGGCTGAACACCGGCGGCAAGACCGCCGGCGCTACCAGTTGGACGGTCAATAGCCGTTCTCGCGCAGTTTCTCCACCGTCAACGGCGACTGCACATCCAGCTTGCGCAGCAACTTCTCGACGTGCTTGGCCAGAATATCGCACTCCAGGTTGACACGCGCCCCGGCACGGTAGCCGCCCAGGCTGGTGTTCCGGAACGTGTGCGGGATGATCGTCACGGAAAGCACATCGGATTCGAGCGACGCGATGGTAAGGCTGATGCCATCGATCGAGATGGAGCCTTTGTAGACCAGGAATGCGTCCAGTTCCGCCGGCACGCGGATGCGCAGCCACCAGTTCTGGTCGCCGAGCGGCTCCAGGGCCAGGAACTGGCCGGTGCCATCGACGTGGCCCTGCACGATGTGGCCGCTCAAGCGGCCGCTGGGTGAAAGCGGGCGTTCCAGATTCACGCGCGAGCCGGCCCGCAGATCGCCGAGGTTGGTGCGCCGCAGGGTTTCCGGCGCGATGTCGGCGGAGAAGGAATCCCGCTCGAGATCGACGGCCGTGAGGCACACGCCGTTGACGGCGATGCTGGCCCCTTGGGTCATGTCCTGGCGCACGGTGGAGCAGCGCACCTTCAGGCGCGCGCCGGCGGTGCGGGTCTGGACCGATTCGAGCGTGCCCAGCTCTTCAATGATCCCGGTGAACATGGAGGTATCCTTCCACGGCGAATTCATCCGGCGGGATGGGATGAATGGTGATTCGATGAACGTCAATGGCGTCGGTGCGCCGTCGGCGGCCGATCCCGCCGGCCAGCGGCAGAGCTTCCAGGCCGCCTAGAATCTTGGGGCCGTAATAGAAAAAGATGCGGTCCACGGAGCCGGACTCGAGAGCGCTCCAGTTGATCTTGCTGCCGGCCTCGATCATCAGCGAAAGGTATCGCCGCCGGGCGAGGCATTCCACCGCGCCGCGGAAATCGACGCGCCCTCCGGGGCCGTCGAAGACCAGCACTTCGATGCCGCGGTCCTCCAGCAGCTTGCGGCGGGCGGCGGAGGAAGCGGAGGTGGTCAACACCAGCAGATCGCCGGCGGCGCTGCGCGCCATGCGCGAATCGAGCGGCAGGCGCAACTGGGAATCCATCACGATGCGCAGCAGCGGGCGGGAGCGGGCGAGCGAGGTGCGGTCGGTGAGCAGGCAATCGTCGGCCAGGAGCGTACCGATTCCGGTAAGGATGGCGTCGTGATCGTGGCGCAGTTCCTGGACGTGAGCGCGCGCCCGCGGGCTGGTGATCCAGCCCTGGTTGTCGTCGGGGGCCGAAATCTTTCCGTCCAGCGTGATGGCCGCCTTGAGCGTGACCAGGGGCTTACCGGTACGCATGAAGTGAAGGAACGGCTCATTCAGTTTGGCAGCCTCGGCGGCGAACTCGGCGGCCAACTCGACCTCGATGCCTCGCTCGCGCAGCTTTTGAAAGCCCTGGCCCGCCACCAGCGGATTGGGATCTTCGAGCGGCGCGACGACCTTCGCCACGCCCGCGCGGATGAGCGCGTCGGCGCACGGCGGCGTGCGGCCCTGGTGCGAACAGGGCTCCAGATTCAGGAAAAGCGTAGCGCCGCGCGCTCGCTCGCCGGCCTGGGCGAGGGCGATAGTTTCCGCGTGCTCCACGCCGGCGTAGGTGTGAAACCCGCGGCCCACCACTTCGCCCTCGCGGACCAACACCGCGCCCACCATGGGGTTGGGGCTGGCCAGCGCCCGGCCGCGCCGAGCCAGGTCCAAGGCTTCGCGCATGAAGGGGGAGTTCATTTATCGAGCTTCACCGTTTCGGGCTTCATCGTGCGGGCTTCATTTTTCAAACAACGATTCGATAAACTTTTCGGAGTCGAAGGGGAGCAGGTCGTCCACTTTTTCGCCGACTCCCACATAGCGGATGGGCAGGTTGAGCTCGCGCGCGATCGCCACCACGATTCCGCCCTTGGCCGTGCCGTCCAGTTTGGTGAGCACAATTCCCGTCACGCCCGACGACTCCGTAAACTTGCGCGCCTGCTCGAGCCCGTTCTGCCCGGTAGTGGCATCGAGCACCAGCAGCACTTCGTGCGGGGCGTCGGGAATCACCTTGCGGGCCGTGCGGGTCATCTTGTGCAGCTCGGCCATCAGGTTCTCTTTGGTCTGCAGCCGGCCGGCGGTGTCGACGATCACGCAATCGACTTGGCGCGCCTTGGCCGCCTGCACGGCGTCGAACACCACGGCGCTGGGATCGCTGCCGGGCCCTTGCCGGACCAGTTGCGCCCCGCTGCGTTCGGCCCAGACTTCGAGTTGGTCGATGGCCGCCGCCCGAAAAGTATCGGCGGCGCACAGCAGCACGGAGCGGTGCTCGTTCTTAAGCCGTTGTGCCAGTTTTCCGATGGTGGTGGTCTTGCCAGACCCGTTGACACCCACCATCAGGATCACCGCCGGCGGCTCGGCGACATGCGCCGGCGCGCGCTCACTGGCCGCCAGGATTTCCAGCAGTTGTTCGCGGATCATACCTTTCAATTCGGCGGCGTCGCCGAGCTGGTGACGTTCCACGCGCTGCCGGATGCGTTCCAGGATCTCCTCGGTGGTGCGCACTCCGACATCGGCGGAGATCAGCGTGGTTTCCAGCTCGTCGAGCAGTTCGGCATCGATCTCTTTCCTGCCTTGCAGCGCATCTTCGAGCGCGTTCACCAGGCCGGCGCGGGTCTTTTGCACGCCGCTTTTGAGTTTTTCCAGCAGGGATGGCTCCGGCTCGACGGCGCCAAACAAGGTTTGGATCATTTTCTCCTCATTTTAGCAGCACGTTATACCGACCACCGGGATGTCCATGATCCCCAGATGATACAATTTCGGTTCGCGAACTCTTGTGTCCACCGACCGCACCGGCCATAAACACTCTCCGCTCCTGATCTCGACGGGCGCTTGTGCGTTCCTGTGGATCGTGGCCCGCGCCTGCGTGCAATCGATTACCATCGACGAAGCCACTACGTTTCTGGTCTACGCCCTGCGGCCGTACCCGTCAGCTTGGCTGGCATCTGCGAATAATCACGTTCTCAATTCGCTTCTCATGCGCCTGTTTGTCATGGTATTCGGCGCATCGCCCTTTACCATCCGGCTGCCGGCGCTGGTCGGCGCGGCGGTCTACATCGCCGCGGTCTATTTTCTGGTGCGGCTCATCACGCCGATATTGCTGCTGCAATGGTCGTTGCTGGTGTGCCTGGTGGCGAGCCCGTTCGTCATGGATTACCTGGTGGCGGCGCGCGGATACAGCCTGGCGCTGGCCTTCCTGACGTGCGCGATCACGCTGGCCGTCAGGCACAAGCAGCGGGGCGGATCCCTATACAAGGCCGCGGCCCTCATCTCGCTCTCGGTGGCGCTTTCGGTTTGCGCGAATTTTTCGTTCGCCATCGCCGATATCGCGACCGGGCTTCTGATCCTCATCTGGGTGTGGCGCGACGCCGCAGCCAGCCGTGTGAAAACCGTGGCTGCGTTCGTCCTGCCGGGACTGGCAGTGGGGTACTTTCTTGTCGGGCCGACGCTACTTGGTTGGCCCAAAGGCCAATTCACCTGGGGCGCGCAGTCTTTACTGGAAACCAGCCGCAGCCTGCTCCAGGCCTCGCTCTATGAGCCGAACCCCTATCTGTTGAATCCGCGCCTGCAGCATCACTTCGTCCACTTTGGCACGTTCCTCTATCCGCTGCTGGGCGCTTTCTTTCTTTGGCGCGCGGCGCTGCTCTATCGCGCGCGGACCACGGTCCGCGGGGCAGCGCTGGCCCTCATTGCCGGCGCCGCGCTCGCCATTACGCTGGGCTGTCACCAGCTTCTGTTCTGGTTCTACGGAATCCTGCTGCCGCTGGACCGGACGGGCCTCTACATCGCGCTGTTCCTGTTCCTCATGGCCGGCGCGGCCGCCGCCATCCCCCTCGATTCTTTCCAGGGCCGGATCACGGCCCGGGCCACCACCGGCGTGCTGGCCCTCATCGCCTGTTATTCCATCGGCTGTCTGCGTCTGACTTACTTCAAGGAATGGAAGTACGACGCCGACCTAAAGAAAGTCTATTCCGTACTGGCCTATTACAACCGCACTTATGGCCTCAAGGATGTCTCGGTGAACTGGCGGTATGTGGCGCCAATCAACGCTTATCGCGAGTTATCCGGCCACGAGACCCTCCACGAGATCGGCCCGCCGCCGACCGAGGTGAATGAATACCCCGCCGGCTACCAGGCTTATGTGGTCTTCTATTCATTGGACACGGAATTCATGAAGAGCGAAGGCTTACAGGTGGTTTATCACGACGCGTTCACGGACGTCGCCGTAGCGATTCGTCCCGGGTTGGAGTCGCAGCCTAGTGCGCATCCGTGAGGAAGGCAGGATAGCCGGTTGACGCCATCTCCCGAAGCCACGCACACGCCGGCGCCATCCGGCCACTGGCGAAAGTCGCTGTGTGCGCTCCTTTTCGTGGCCTACTTCTTCCTGGTCTCGTGGGACACTCTGAAGGCCCAGTTTTCCCCCGACGAAATGATGAATATCTGGAGTTACTGGAGCCCTTCGCCCTGGCGCTTGCTGGAATCGCAATTCATGATCTGGCGCGGATCCTTCCGGCCCGCGGGCGGCCTGTTCTATTTGCCTCTTTATCAGGTGTTCGGGCTAACCCCCGTTGCTTATCACGCCGCGCTGCTGGTGCTGCTGCTCGTCGGCGCGTACCAGATGTACCGGCTTTCCCGGGCGCTGGGGACGGGCGAAGTGGCATCCGCCATGGTGGCGCTAATTGCCTGCTATCACGGCGGCTTGAGTAACCTCTACTACAACAGCGTCTTCGTGTTTGACGTGCTCTGCGGCATCTTCTTCTTCGCTACGCTGGCTTACTATGTGCGGATACGCTCCTCCGGCCGCATTCTGAGCGGCGGCCAGACGGCGGCCTTCCTGGCACTCTACCTATGCACGCTCAACTCCAAGGAAATGGGCGCGACCCTGCCCGCCGTTCTTTTGGCCTACGAGTGGCTTTTTCACGGCCCGCCGGGTTTCGCGTGGAAGAGATTCGCCGCTTGGCTGCGCGGCGAGGGGCGCGGGGTCTTCTGGGCCGGCCTGCTGGACGCCGTCTTCATCTATGGAAAACGCTTCGGCGCGGATGGGTTGATGAAACAGGCCGCTTATAGACCGGTCATTTCCCGGGAGCGGTTCCTGGATTTCCAGGCGCGGTACATCGGCGACATCTTCTACCACCTGCCGCGTTTCGGATGGAGCGCGACCCTGATCATCTGGGCGGCCGTGACGTATCTGGCGTGGCGCCGAAAGAACCGGCTGCTCCGCTTCTGCTGGTGGTATATCGTGCTTACGCCCCTGCCCCTGGCCTTCCTGGACGGCCGCGATCAGGCCTGCCTGTACGTGACGCTGGCGGGTTGGGCAGTGCTGGCGGGAACTCTGTTCGAGTCCTGGTTGCCCGCGCTGGCGCGGGTGGTGGCCGCGGAGGCGCTGTTCCGCCGGATGGAGTTTGGCCATGTCCGCACCCTGGTAGCCGCCGCCGTCATGATGGCGATGGCGCTGACGAGCTGGTCCTACAAAAAGAACGAAGTCGAGCCCGGCAACCTCACGATCGCCCCGCTGACAACGGAGGTGCTGGCGCAATTCCGCGCCGTGAATCCGCAAGTCCCTCCAGGCTCCAACGTCATCTTCCTCACGGACCCATTCCACAGCTACGATATGGCGTTCATCGCCCAACTCTGGTTTGGAGACCGCGCGACACGGGTGCGCCTCAACCGGGAAACACCACTGTCCGACGGCGAAATCGCCGCCGCCGACGCGGTTTTCACGTGGCAAGAGGGAAAACTGATCCGCGTGCGGTAGGGCGGGCCAGATCGCGCGGATGGGCAGCCTGTTGCAAGAGGCCGCTCGCTGACGCTCGCGGTTCCTCCCCGACACGAGTTACTATCGGGTTGATCCCGTATGTCACCAGTCTCAACGGTTTCCACCCCGCCGGCGCTCGATGCGCTGGCTCGCATGATCGGCAACACGCCCCTGCTTGCCATCGATTTCCGGTATCGCGGTTCGAGCCGCGTGATTCACGCCAAGTGCGAGCATCTGAACCTGACCGGCAGCATCAAAGACCGAATGGCGCTGCATATCCTGCGGCGCGCCTGCGAGAGCGGTGAACTGCAACCCGGCGACCGCGTGGTGGAAGCCACCAGCGGCAACACCGGCATCTCGTTCGCCGCCTTGAGCCGGGCGCTGGGCCACCCAGCCACTATCTTTATGCCCAGTTGGATGAGCGCGGAGCGCAAACAACTGATCTCGAGCTACGGCGCCGAGATCGTGCCCGTAAGCGCCGAGCAGGGCGGCTTCCTCGGCGTCATCCGGATGGCCGAAGAGATGGCGGCGCCCACGCCGCATGTGTTCCTGCCGCGCCAGTTTTCCAACCAGGCCAATATCGAGGCGCATGCCACCACTACCGGCCCCGAAATCTTCCTGCAACTTGCGGAGGCGGGGCTTGAGCCGCAGGCTTTTGTAGCCGGCGTGGGCACCGGAGGCACGGTGATGGGCGTGGGGCGTTTTCTGCGGGAAAAGAATCCGGCGGTACGCATCCACCCCGTGGAGCCGGCGGAATCGCCCACCATGTCCACCGGCCATAGGGTGGGGCGGCACCGCATCCAGGGCATCTCCGACGAGTTCATTCCGGCGATCGTCGACCTGGCGGAGCTCTCGCCCGTCATCGCGGTCTCGGATGGCGATTCCATCCTGATGGCTCAGAAACTGGCCACCCAACTGGGGCTCGGCGTGGGGATTTCGTCGGGCTGCAACTTCCTGGCGGCGGCCGTGGCGCAGGATTCACTCGGCGGCGATGCGGTTGTGGTGACGGTGTTCGCCGATGACAACAAGAAGTACCTGACCACCGACCTGATGCACGATGAGCCGGTGAAGCCCGGCTATCTTTCGCCGGATGTGGAACTCACGGGCATCCGGGTGCTGCCGCGCAATTGCCAGATGTGCGGTCGATGAAGGTGGGACAGGCCTCCTGGCCTGTCGTTTGTAACGCGAGAAGACAGGCCAGGAGGCCTGTCCTACTGGCGCGCTAAACTGGAACTGGTGCCACTCGTACCTCCTTACATTGAATCGTTGCGGCCCTACGAAGCCGGGCGCACCATCGAGTCCGTTCGCAAGCAATACGGCCTCGCCCGGATCGCCAAACTGGCGTCCAACGAGAACCCGCTGGGCGCGTCGCCCAAAGCCATCGAGGCCATGGGCCGTACGCTGGCCGGGCTCAATCTTTACCCCAACGGGGGCCTCGAACTGCGCGAAGTCCTGGCGCAGCAGTTCGAGCTCAAGGTGGAAAACGTCATCGCCG
The DNA here is from genome assembly GCA_050014595.1 of Bryobacteraceae bacterium. Taxonomy (GTDB): domain Bacteria; phylum Acidobacteriota; class Terriglobia; order Bryobacterales; family Bryobacteraceae; genus PALSA-129. The sequence continues at coordinate 97,763 of JBEKDA010000010.1, read as the reverse complement.
GAAGCGGATCGGAAGGCATCATGTCCAACATCATCCGCGCGTTCCTGTGCGACGAGGACGAAGTGCTCACCACCGAAGCCGCCTTCATCGGCTTCCAGGTACTGGCCCGCTCGCGCGGCATCACGTACCGCACGGTTGCCTACCGCGATTGGCACTACGACCTGCCGGCGCTGGCCGCCGCCATCAACCAGAACACCAAGATCATCTACCTGGCCAACCCCAACAACCCGACCGGCACCATCTTCACGAAACACCAGTTCGACGAATTCTACAAACACGTCCCGGAGCGGGTGCTGATCATCCTGGACGAAGCCTACTTCGAATACGCCAAGGACAATCCGCGCTATCCCGATTCCATGCACTACCGCTACGACAACGTAATCACGCTGCGCACGTTTTCGAAGGCGTATGGCCTGGCCGGGGCGCGGATCGGGTACGGGTTCGCGCACGAAGAACTGATCCGCAACCTGCTGAAGGTGAAACTGCCGTTCGAGCCATCCACGCCCGCGCAGGCGGCCGGAGTGGCGGCGCTGGGCGACAAGGAATTCCTGCACCGTTCGCTCGAACTGAACGCGCGGGGCCTGCGGCTGCTGGCGGCGGGCCTGGCGGATATGGGCCTCACGGTGGTGCCGTCGGAGGCCAATTTTGTGATGACGGTGCTCTCTTCGGAGCAGGAGGCCTTTCGCATTTTCGAGGAATTGCTGTCTCAAGGGGTGGTGGTGCGTCCGCTCAAGGCCTTCGGCCTGCCGAACTGCCTGCGGATCTCCACCGGTACGGACGAGGACAACGCCCTCGCCATCGATGCTTTCAGGAGAAGTAACGCATTCAGGAGGAGCGATGCCGCGAGCATGGGAGCACCCGGCGCCGGTTGAGAAGGATTTCCTTCCGCTCAACGGCACGGATTACGTCGAATTCTACGTGGGGAACGCGCGCCAGGCGGCGTACTTCTATCGCGCCGCGTTCGGCTTTCGCCTGGCTGCCTATCGCGGCCCGGAGACCGGCACGCGGGAATGCGCTTCTTACGTCTTAGTGCAAGGCAAGATCCGCCTGGTCTTCACCACTCCGCTCACGCCCGAGCATTCGATTGCCGATCACATCAGACTGCACGGCGACGGCGTCCGCGATATCGCCCTGTGGGTGGACGATGCGGAGGCCGCCTGGCGGGCCACCACCACGCGCGGCGCGCGCAGCGTGCGCGAGCCCGAGACCTTGCGTGACGCGCACGGAGAAGCGCGGGTCGCCTCTATCGGCATCTACGGCGACACCATCCACACGTTCGTCGAGCGCCGCCAGTACAACGGGGCCTTCCTGCCGGGTTTCGAAGCGGCGCCCGAGGAGGATCCCGTCGCGCGCCCCGCCGGATTGCTGCATATCGACCACATGGTGGGAAACGTGGGCTGGGGTGAAATGAACGGCTGGGTCGATTTCTACCGCGACGTCATGGGCTTCCGCATGTTCAAGCATTTCGACGACAAGGACATCTCCACCGAATACTCGGCGCTGATGTCCAAGGTGATGTCGAATGGCAACCAACGCGTGAAGTTCCCCATCAACGAGCCGGCCGAGGGAAAACGCAAGTCGCAGATCGAAGAATACCTGCAGTTCCACCGCGGCCCCGGGGTGCAGCACATCGCCATGGCGACCGGCAACATCATCGAGACGGTGAGCACGCTGCAGCGCCAGGGAGTGCAGTTCCTGCGGGTGCCGGGCGCGTACTACGACGACCTGTTAGCGCGCATCGGCCCGATCGACGAGCCGATCGAGGCGCTGCGCGAACTCGGCATTCTGGTGGACCGCGACGACGAGGGCTACATGCTGCAGATCTTCACGCGCCCGGTGGAAGACCGCCCCACGCTGTTTTACGAAGTGATCCAGCGCAAAGGCAGCCGGAGTTTCGGCAAGGGCAATTTCAAAGCCCTGTTTGAAGCCATCGAGAGAGAACAGGAGTTGCGGGGGAATTTGTAGGCACTCCCGGATGGCCATTTATGAGGCCACTCAAGGCCTCATCATGGTCGATGCATTTCGCGGGCGCAAGGATCGGCACCTGACGGTGGACCTGTCCATGGCGCGGCCGAAGGTCCAGCGAATTGAGGGCGCAATCGCGCGGCTAATCTTTTGATTGGGCGGACGCAAATCCCCTTCATCTTATACAGCGGGCTGATTCAAATGGACTGCCGGCTTGCGAATGGAATCTTGGAGTCAATCTTTTGATTCATCCCGATAGGCGCAGAAGTGCGGGACAATGAGGTACTCCAAAGATCATGCTACCTATTGAACGCTTGTGGCAGGATCGGAACCGAATTCCGGTCCTGACGATCAGCGGCACAATCATTTTGGTGATCGCCGTAGTCGACTGGTGGACAAAGCCATACGTATCACTGGGCTTTCTCTACCTGTTTCCCATCATGTTTGCGGCGGCGTTCCTGCCCCGATGGCTGGTCGCATTACTAGGCGTCGGCTGCGCGGTACTGGCCGAGGTGTTTAGCTCGCTGGAGCCGTCGTTCGTTCGTCTGACCTTCGAGACTCTGGCGCTTGCCGGATGTGGGCTGTTTGTCGGGGAATTGGTCCGAAACCGGCGCATGAGCCTGGAGTCCCAAGCGAGGTTGAAGGCGCTGGTGGAGACCAGTCCGGCAGCCATCGTGACCGTGGATGAGCGGGGCTTCATCGAACTGGCCAACCGGGCCGCCGTTGAATTGATGGCGCCGCGAGACGGCCACTTGATTGGCAATCCGATCGCGGCGTTCCTTCCGGAACTGCACCATGCGCTGCGGTGGGAAGAAGCCCCGCAATTCCGGGCATCCATGCAATGCCGGGGTCACCGAGGCAACGGTCAAACGTTCACCGCCGACGTCTGGTTTTCCACATACAAGGAGGGGCGGACACCCAAGGTTGCCGCAATCATTGCGGACGTCAGCGAAGAGGACGCGCCGGGCATGCCGGGGGGCGTGGCGGGCCCTTCGAGCTTGAATTTCCCGGAGCAAAGAGAACCAGCCGCATTGAACAGTAGAGAGACGGAGGTTCTGCGCTTGTTGGTGCAGGGCTTGGCCAACAAGGAAATTGCAGGCCGAATGGAGATTTCGGAAAGCGCCGTCAAAAACACGATTCAGCAACTATTCGCCAAAACCGGCGTACGGACTCGCAGTCAACTCGTGCGGGTGGCGCTCGAACAGTATCGAACCGCACTATAAATTCCGGAGCCCACCGTCACTCAGAAGATTAACCATTCGGTTGGCGGAGCGCCGAGAGTTTGCGCGGGGCCGGAGGACGCGGCTTTCCGGGATTCGAAGGAGCCGCGGCGATGGCACGATTCCGGGTTCGTCTGGTCAGCTCTCCGGCACTCCCCAGCGAGCCTTCGAGAGCCGCCCGGACAAGCTGACTCCGTGTGCGCACACCGGTCCTGTAAAACAACTGCTGCACCGACGCCTTGACGGAACTTTCCGAAAGGCCGAGATTTTCCCCGATCTTCTTATTCGTAAGGCCTCCGAGGATGCCCAGGAGCACTCTTTGCTCCCGATCAGTCAGGCCATTCGCGCATGTCTCTTGCCGCTGTTGCGGCAACCGATCGACTGACTGATCGGCCAAAGCCCGAATGATCCTCTGATCGAGCCAGACCGCGCCGTTCGCCACAAGCCTGATGGCCTGAACGAGGCGAGCAGGAGCCTCGGACTTCAGAAAAATGCCGGCGGCCCCGAGCTTGATGGCGAAGGCCGAATTCCTGGCGTCAGCGGCTTCCGAGACGATCAAGAACTGGCCCTGGTAACCATTGCGGCGAACCGTGGACATGAACCCGTCTGCGCCGTCCGCGGCGTGTTCGAAATCCGACAGAACGACATCTACTGGTGAAGCACCCAGGATCTCGACCGCCTCGGCGGAACTGCCACACTCCGCCACGACTTCAAGACCAGGCTCCGACGCCAGAAGACGAGCCAGGCTTGATCGAAACAGGGCTTGATCGTCCAGCAAGAGCAGCCGTATCCGGTTCTCCTGGGTTTGCTCGTTCACGCAGCCTCCTCCAGCCTGAGCTTTTCGCGTTGCATTCAGATTATGGCGAAACGGTAACTCTGCCAAGACCTTCAGCCAAAAGATGCGGTCTCTTGTCTCAAAGACTGATCGTCTGAACTAAAGATCGGCAGCCGGCAAATTCCAGTCGAACGATTATCGAAAGACGGGCGGAATTGAACGGAAGATGAGTGGCGTCTCTGGCCGGACCGCGATAAGAACAGACTAGGGGCCTCGTGCTCCGCTCTCTTGCCGTTGCCTGCATTTCTATGAAGACATCACCGACAACCGCCGGCGGAAATCCTGCCCGGCATCTGCTGCGGCGAACCCGTGGTGCAGTTCTGGTTGCATTCCTGCCGGCAGCAGCCCTAGCCCAGACGCCCTTTACCTGGCAGCAGATCAAGGATAAATTCGAGGCCGCGAATCCGACGTTAAAGGCGGCACAGAGCAACATCAACGAGTCCCGGGCCGCTGAAATCACCGCCTATCTTCGCCCCAACCCGTCCTGGACGGGAACGCTCGATCAGATCAATCCTCTGACCACCATTCCTTCCTCCGCCCCGGGAAATTCCGTTTACAGGCCCTTTGCCAATGCGCTGCCGTACGCGTCGGTCAGCTATCTGCACGAGCGCAATCACCAGCGCGAGCTGCGCCTGGAAGTCGCGAAGAAGTCCACCGACATCGCCGCCTCGACCTACTCGGATCAGGAGCGCGCGCTTCTTTTCAATTTGCGAAATGCCTTTGTGCAAGCGCTGCAGGCGAAATCGGTCCGGCAGAATGCCCAGGTGAACCTGGACTATTGGGACCGGGAGCTGACGGTCAACCGCAATCGCCTTCGGCTGGGCGACCTGGCCCAGGTGGACCTCGATCGCCTGGAATTGCAGCGCGTCCAGTTCGAGTCCGACCTCGAAACGGCCATGGTGAATCTGCGCACCGCCAAGATCCAGGTTCTGACCCTGCTGAACGATCGGACGCCGATCGAGCAGTTCGACGTCGCGGGGCCCTTTGATTTCATCGACCAACTGATGCCTTTGGAGGAGTTCCGAAACATCGCACTGGCAGCGCGGCCGGACTTGAAGGCGGCCATGCAATCGGTGGAGCTGGCCAAAACCAATCATCAACTGGCCGTCGCCAACGGTTCGACCGACCCCACGTTCAGCCTGGATATTGCGCGCAATCCGCCGATTCCCGCCTACTTCGGCATCAGCGTGTCGATTCCCCTGCGAATCTTCGACCGGAATCAGGGCGAGAAGGCGAGAACGCAGATTGATATCGGCCGCAACGAACGCGTGCGGGATGCCACCGAAGCGCAGGTATTCAGCGATGTAGATTCGGCCTACGTGACGCTGGTCAGCGCTTTGAACCTGTTGCGGCCGTATCGGGACAAGTACCTGAAGCTGGCCGAGGATACCCGTAACAGAGAATCCTTCTCCTACCAGAACGGCGGCGCCTCATTGCTGGATTACCTGGATGCGGAGAAGGCTTATCGCGATACGCGCCTCGCCTATCTGAATCTGATTGGTTCTTACCTGACCGCAGCGGCCCAAATGAACATGGCGGTGGGCCGGGAGGCAATTCAATGAATCGCTCATATCTTCTCGAAGCAAGTTTGTGTTTGTGCGCAGTTCTCTTCACCGCTGCGTGCGGAAAGCAGGTCACCGCCGCATCGGCACAGGACGCCGATACCGGGCCGCGCCCGGCGACAGTGGAACCGGACATGGATGCCAGCAACTTCAAGGTGGACCATCCGGAGCAATTTCCACTGGCGACGGCCGGCGAGTACCTTGCCTCGCCGGAATTGAATGTGACTGGCGTGGTGAGTCCGGACGTGTCGCGGCAGGTGCCGGTGCCATCGCTCGCCTCGGGTCGCGTGGTGGAAATTGATGCGCGGCTGGGAGACGAAGTAAAGAAGGGGCAACTTCTGTTTAAAGTCAGGAGCAACGACATTGCGAGTGCGTTTTCGGATTATCAGAAGGCCGTCAAAAACGAACAATTGGCCCAGCTCCAATTGAATCGCGCCAAACTCCTGTTGGACGGTGGGGCCATTCCCAAAAGCGCCCTCGAAGTCGCGCAAAACGCCGAGGATAACGCCAAGGTCGATCTGGAAACCACTACCGAACACTTGCGTTTGCTGGGGTCCGATCCAGATCACCCGACCGGAATCGTGGAAGTGAACGCGCCGGTTTCGGGAGTGATTACCGACCAGCAAATCACCAACGCGTCGGGGGTACAGGCCTTGACGGCGCCGAACCCCTTTACCCTCTCCGACGTCTCGCACGTCTGGATTGTCTGCGATGTGTACGAAAACGGCCTGGCGCAAGTCCATCTGGACGAATACGCGGACATCCATCTGAACGCCTATCCGAAGCGGACGCTGCGAGGGCGGATCGGCAACATCGGTCAGATTATGGACCCCAACCTTCACACCGCCAAGATACGGCTGGAGGTCGAGAACCCCGGCCTCATGCGTTTCGGGATGTTCGTTACCGCGACCTTCCACGGCGAGACAAGGGAGAAACACGCGACCGTGCCGGCCGCGGCGATCGTACACTTGCACGACCGCGACTGGGTCTATACGCCGTTGAGCAACGGCAGATTCCGGCGCATCGAAGTGGCCGGCGGGAACATGCTACCCGGGAATCTGCAGGAGGTGGTTTCGGGCATCAAGCCGGGCGCGCAGGTGGTTGCCAATGCTCTGGTCCTGCAAAACACGGTGGAGCAATAGATGATTCGCAGGCTCGTCGATTTCGCCCTCAACAATCGTTTTCTGGTCTTAGCGATCGCACTCCTCCTATTTGCCGGGGGCGCGGTCTCGTTTCACCAGCTTCCCGTCGAAGCGTATCCCGACGTGGCGAACAATTATGTCGAGATCATCACGCAGTGGCCGGGGATCTCCGCGGAGCAAATCGAGCAACAGGTCACCATACCGCTTGAAATCGTGATGAACGGCATTTCGGGAGTGGCCCATCTGCGCTCGTTCTCCATTTTTGGGCTTTCCGACCTGAAGCTGATATTCGATGACGATACAGACAACGGCTGGAACCGCGAGAGAGTTCTCGAACGACTTGGGCAAGTCACTTTGCCGCCGGGGGTGTCGCCACAGATGGGAACCGATTGGAGCCCGGTCGGCCAAATCTACTTCTTTACGCTCCGCAGCACGAATCCGCAATACGACGTAATGGAGCTGAAATCGATCGAAGACTGGGTGGTTGAGAAAAACCTGAAGTCCGTCCCGGACATTGTGGATGTCGCCACTTTCGGCGGACCGACACGCGAATATCAAGTGCGCGTCGATCCCAACAAGCTGATCGCCTATGGGCTGAGTCTCGCCCAGGTAGAGCAACAGCTCGCCAGTAACAATGTGAATGCCGGAGGCAGTTTTCTAGAAGCGGGCCTGCAACAAATCAACGTCCGCGAAGTTGGGCTGGTCAGGAACGTACACGACATCGAAAACACGGTCCTGGCGGCGAAGACCGGCACGCCGCTGCGGGTGCGGGATATCGCGGACATTTCGCAAGGCCCTAAAATCCGTCTCGGCCAGTTCGCGCGCGCGATTCGCCGCGAGGACGGGACGGTCATCGACAACGACGACGTGGTTTCCGCGTGGGTGCCCATGCGTAAGGGCGCCGACGCGGAAGCCGCCCTGAGGGGGCTGCACGCCAAGGTACAGGAACTGAACGATCACATTCTGCCGGCGGGGGTGAAAATCGTTCCGTTCATCGACCGCAGCGAGTTGGTGCACCATACGACCAAGACAGTCCTGCACAACCTGACCGAGGGCATCATCCTGGTGGTGATTATCCTCCTGCTGTTTTTGGGGAATATCCGCGGCGCAATCATCGTCGCACTGACCATCCCGTTTTCGCTGCTGTTCGCCGCGAGCTGTTTGAAGCTCAAGGGCATTCCCGCGAACCTGCTATCCCTGGGCGCGTTGGATTTTGGAATGGTGGTGGATGGAGCCGTGGTAATGGTGGAGAACATCGTGCGTCACCTCAGTCTCAAGGGGGACGACAAGCGAACGCCGAAAGAGAAGATTTTCGATGCGACGCACGAGGTGCAGCGCCCGGTGTTTTACGCCATCGCCATCATTATCACCGCCTACCTGCCTATCTTCACGCTGACGAGCGTGGAAGGCCGGCTGTTCAAGCCGATGGCCTGGACGGTGGCCTTCGCTCTACTTGGCGCGCTCCTGTTCTCCATGCTGGTGGCGCCGGTGCTCGCCAGTCTATTCTTCCCCAAAGGCACGCGCGAATGGCACAACCCGCTGATGACATGGCTGACTGGCAGATACGGCAGCGCCCTCAGGTGGGCCATCCGGCTGCGCGGGCTCACCGTGGCGGGGGGCATCGCCAGCCTTCTGCTGGCGATCTATTTGACGGTTGGCGGCGTGATCGGCTCGGAGTTTCTGCCTCACCTGGACGAGGGCTCACTGTGGGTACGCGGCACGCTGGCGCCGAGCACGGGGCCGAGCGAAGGGATCCGGCTTTCCAATCAGGCGCGACTTCTGCTGTGCTCCTTTCCCGAAGTCACGGAATGCACCAGCCAGGTTGGCCGTCCGGATGACGGAACGGACACGACCGGGTTTTTCAACACCGAGTACTACGTCGGCTTGAAGCCCAAGGAACAGTGGCGGCCGGGGTTTCACCAGAACAAGGACGAAGTGATCGCGGCCATGAACCGGGAGCTTGCCAAGATTCCGGGTGTGATCTGGAATTTCTCCCAACCCATTGCCGACAACATGGAAGAAGCCGTCAGCGGAGTCAAGGGGCAGCTTGCCACCAAGATTTATGGAGACGACTTAGCGGTTCTCGAAGAGAAGGCCGATCAGGTCGTCAACATCATGCGCGGGGTGAAGGGGATTGAAGACCTGGGTGTCTTTCGCGTTCTGGGCCAGCCGAATCTCAATGTCACGGTGGATCGCTTGCAGACCGCCCGGTACCAGATCAACGTAGCGGATGTACAGGACGCTATCCAGACCGCGGTAGGCGGCAACGCACTGACTCAAGTCTTGCAGGGGGAAGCGCGTTACGACCTGGTGATGCGCTATCTGCCACAGTACCGTGACAGAAAGGAAGCCATCGAGAATATTCGCCTGCTGTCGCCCACCGGCGAGCGGGTTTCGCTGGCGCAACTCTGCAACATCGAAGCGCGCGATGGCGCTTCCGAAATTTACCGCGAAGGCAATCAGCGGTATATCGCCGTGAAGTACAGCGTGCGCGGAAGAGACCTGGGCGGCGCCGTGAAGGAATCGATCAAGAAGGTGAACGCGCAAGTCCAACTGGCGCGCGGCTATCACATCGACTGGGAGGGCGAGTACGCCAGCGAAGAGCACGCCGAGGAGCGCCTGCTGATCATCGTGCCGCTGACCATTCTGCTGATCCTGATTATTCTTTACACGATGTTCCGGTCGTTCAAATGGGCGATTCTGATTCTGGTCAATGTGATGCTCGCGCGCATCGGCGGCTTGCTGGCTCTGGTGGTCACGCACACCAACTTCAGCGTCTCCTCGGGTGTGGGCTTTCTCGCGCTATTCGGCGTCTCGGTGCAGACCGGGGTGATCATGCTCGAATACATCAATCAGTGGCGTGCGCGAGGCGCCTCAATAGTAGACTCCGCCATCGAGGGGGCGGTGTTGCGGCTTCGACCTATCATGATGACCATGCTGGTGGCTACCCTAGGGCTGCTGCCTGCCGCGTTGTCCCACGAAATCGGCTCCGACTCACAGCGGCCGTTCGCCATTGTGATCGTCGGCGGACTGATCTCCGATCTGGCTATGAGCATTTTCCTGCTTCCCACGCTGTACGTGTGGATGGCCCGTGGCCATGATGTGCTCCCGGAAGTGGAAACAAAAGTTCTCTAACCCCTCAATATTTTCCAGCGCCGCGCCGCTCCTGGTACCCTTTATAGAAGCGATGAAGCTCTGCACGTTCGAAGTGTCGACGCCTGTCGGCCGGCAAAGCCGCGTAGGTGTGTGGAACGAAGAATGTATCATCGACGTGAACTTTGCGACCGCCTGGTACCTTTCGCAGCAGGGCGAGCCCGAGCCACAGCGGCTGGCCAACGCGCTGGCGCCCTCGGGCATGCTCGACTTCCTGCGCGCCGGCCTGCGCGCGATCAACTCGACGGAAGAGCTTTTCCGCGAATCCGGCCCGCAACCGTCCGGCTGGTGGAAGCAGGATAGCCTGCCGCGCGGCCCTAACGACGAGACGCTGGTGTACCAACCCAATGAAGTGCGCATCTGCGCCCCCGTGCCCAATCCGGCACGCGTCGGCACCGATACCGAAATCCACTGCCAGGCGGAGCCCGGGTACGAACTGAAACTTGCCGCCGTGATTGGGAAGCAGGGCATGGACATCAACGCGCTGGAAGCCCGCGAATATATCGCCGGCTTCACCGCCATGAACGATTTCGGCGCGCGCCTCTCGGCCCAAGGTCCGTGTCTGGTGACACCGGACGAGATTGGCAACGCCTACAACCTGGCGGTATGGGTTCGCGTCAACGGCGAGTTGCTCGGGCAGGCACATACCGGCAAGCTCCGTTCCCAGTTCGAGAACGCCATCGAAAACTTCTCCCGCAGCGACATCATCCTGCCGGGCGACATCATCGCGTTCCCCATAGAACTGCAGCTTCCGGTGCATCGCGGCGATGTGGTGGAACTGGAAATCGAACGCATCGGCACGCTCCGCACTCCGATAGCCTGAAAGTTCCCCCACCGGCGCGTGGTTGCGCGTATCCTTGTAATAAGGAGGGCGCATGTATCCACTCAAGAAGGGCAAGTTCGCGTCGCAGGCGCACGTCGGAATTCCGGAAGGCACGTTTGAGGAAGAGCACGGCCGCAAAGGTTTTTTCGGCAAAAGCGCACACCTCTATCACACTCACGCCCCTACCGGCTGGACCCGCTTCGAAGGCAAGCTGCGCCCGCACCTGTTCGACCTTAACCAGCTCGCGCCCACCGATGCCCACGATCCCGAGGGCATGCCCGTGGCGTTCCTGGGCAATCACGACGTCACGCTTTACGTCTCGCGCCGCTCCGCGGCCATGCCGTTCTATTACCGGAACGCCGATGGCGACGAGCTCATCTTCGTCCACCGCGGCAAGGGCACTGTCGAGACCGATTTCGGGCCGATGACCTTCGAGCCGGGCGATTACCTGGTGCTGCCGCGCGCCGTGACCTACCGGATCATGCCGGAGACGCGGGACAATTTTTTCCTCATCATCCAATCGCGCACGGAGTTCGAACCGCCGGAGAAAGGGCTGATCGGCCACCACGCGCTCTACGACCAGGGAGTGGTCACGGTGCCCGAGCCGGCTCCGCAGCTCGACGACAATCGCGAGTGGGAAGTCCGCATCAAGGTGGATGACGAGATCTCCAAGGTCTTCTACCCGTTCAATCCCATCGACGTGGTGGGCTGGAAGGGCGACCTCACCGCATGGAAGCTCAACATGCGCGATATCCGCCCGATTATGAGCCATCGCGCGCACCTGCCGCCCAGCGCGCACAGCACCTTCGTGACCGAAGGCGCGGTGGTGTGCAGTTTCCTGCCGCGCCCCCTGGAGCAGGACGAAGCCGCGCTGCGCGTCCCGTTCTTCCACCGCAACACCGACTACGACGAGTTCCTTTTCTATCACGACGGCGATTTCTTCAGCAAAGACAACATCAAGCCCGGCTACGCCACGCTGCACCCGCGCGGCATTCATCATGGCCCGCATCCCAAGGCGCTGGCCAACCAGAAGAGCAAGACCCACACCGACGAATACGCCGTGATGCTGGACGGCCTCAACCCCATCCACGTGCTGCCGGCGGGCGAGAAGGTGGAGTGGAAGGAATATTGGGCGAGCTGGATGGAGAAGAAGCAGGATTCTCCGGCGGCGCCACCCGCCCCTGAACGTGATACTATTGTTTTGTGATATATAAATCACACCGAAGGAAACCCCCTGTCTGTGGATCCTATCGCCAGAAGAGCCAGGAACTACCGCGACCGTTCGGACAGGAGCCCGTTCCGGGAGTGGATCACGCGGAAGCTCGACGGTGAAATGCGCAACAGGATCAACTTAAGAATCAGGCGCATTTCGGAGTTCGGGAACTACGGGGACTGCGAGCCGGTCGGCGATGGCGTATACGAACTGAGGTTCGACATGGGGCCAGGTTATAGAGTGTATTTCGGAATCGACGAAAACGAGATCGTACTACTTGGGGGAGGAGACAAGCGCACCCAAGTTTCAGATATCAGAAAAGCGAAGGAGTGTTGGGAGGACTACAATGCCTAAGCGGACAACTGACTTTCGTGAAGATCTTCTCGCCGATTTGACCGATCCGCGGGAGGCTGCCCATTACCTGAATGCGGCGCTGATGGATTCCAACGAAATGCTTCTGGTGGCGCTACGCGATGTCGCTGAGGCTCGTCAGATGTCTGCCGTTGCCGATGAGGCCGGTGTAGCTCGTGAGGCGCTGTACCGCATGCTTTCCCGAAACGGCAATCCGACCTACGCCAGCCTTCTAGGCGTCCTTAGATCTTTGAGCCTAGGGATTCAAATTGTTCCAGCGGGCCAATCAGTTCGGCCACATAAGCAGAAGCGCCGCGCGCAAGCCGGTGCACAGAAACTCGCCGATATGCCACGCCGACGGGAGCCGAAGCCAGCGCCGGGGCGCCGCACGCCGAAGAAGCGAGCTTGAGCGATCCGAGGTTTGCCACGCCCGTCCCAATTACGGACACTCCACTTCCCCGCCCTACCCCTTAACCCCTTGCCCCACAGTACAATACCATCGGCCCCGCAACTGCCCTACACTTGAGATTGCGGTCTCTCTAAACGCCGATGAAATCATCCGACTCCCGCACGCCCTGCATCCTCATCGCGGACGACCAGACCGACGTGCTTGAGGCCCTCCGCTTCCTGGTCAAGGGCGAAGGCTATCAGGCCGAGGCCGCCACTTCTCCCGCCGCCGCCATCCAAGCCGTCGAGTCCCGCGACTTCGACGCCGTCGTGATGGACCTCAATTACGCCCGCGACACCACCTCCGGCCAGGAAGGTCTCGACCTGCTTAACCGCATTCAGAGCCTCGATTCCACGCTGCCGGTGATCGTGATGACGGCTTGGGGATCGGTCGAGCTGGCGGTCGAGGCGATGCGGCGCGGCGCCCGCGACTTCATCCAGAAACCCTGGGACAACACCCGGCTCTCCGCCATCCTCAAGACCCAGATTGAGCTGGGCCGCGCGCTGCGCATGGGGCAGCGGCTGGAAGCCGAAAACCGCGCGCTGCGCGCCGAGAGGTTTCCGCAACTGATCGCGCACTCCGCCGCGATGCGGCCGGTTCTCGACGTGATTTCGCGCGTCGGTCCGTCGGACGCCAACGTGCTCATCACCGGCGAGAATGGAACCGGCAAGGGATTGGTTGCGCAAACCCTGCATTCGGTTTCGTTGCGCGCCACCCGGCCGCTGGTCACGGTCAATACCGGCGGGCTGGCCGAAGGCGTCTTCGAAAGCGAACTGTTCGGCCACGTGAAGGGCGCGTTTACCGACGCCAAAGTGGATCGCGTCGGCCGCTTCGAAATGGCCGATGGCGGAACCCTCTTCCTGGATGAAATCGCCAACATCTCGCAAGGCCTGCAATCGAAGCTGCTGAGGACGCTCGAAACCGGCGAATTCGAACGCGTCGGTTCTTCCAAGACGCGCCGCGTGGATGTGCGCGTCTTCTCCGCCACCAATGCCGATCTGAGCGCGCAGGTGGCGGAGGGCCGCTTCCGCCAGGACCTGCTGTTCCGCCTGAATACCATCGAACTCCGGCTTCCCCCGCTGCGCGACCGCCGCGAGGATATCCCGCTGCTGGCCGCTCACTTTCTCGACCAGCACGCCGAGCATTACCGCAAAGCGCTCGGCGCCTTCGATGAGAGCGCCATCAAAGCGCTGCTGGCGCACGCCTGGCCGGGCAATGTGCGAGAGCTCGATCACGCCGTCGAGCGGGCCGTGCTGATGGCGCAGGGGGACACCATCCGCGCGGCCGATCTCGGTCTGCGCGCCGGCCGCGAAAGCCCGCCGCGTCTCGAAGAGATGAGTCTGGAAGATGTGGAAGCGTTGCTGATTCGCAAAGCGCTGGCACGCTTCAACGGAAACGTCAGCCACGCCGCCGGCGCGCTGGGCCTCAGCCGCAGCGCCCTCTACCGGCGGCTGCAACGCTACGGATTGTGAGGCCGCCCCATGCCGTCCGCCTCCAAACCGGCACGCATCAGCCATGAAGGCCGCATCGTTCTGCTGGCCTTCCTGGCCGGCCTGCCTGGTTCCGCCATCGCACTCTATATGCTGTGGACCGGGGGTTACAGGGCACAATACGAACTGACCTTCACCACCCTGATTGTGTGCGCATGGCTGGGTTTTGCCTTCGCCGTGCGCGAGCGCGTGGTCTTTCCGCTGCAGACGCTCTCCAACCTGCTGGGCGCGCTGCGCGAAGGCGACTTTTCCGTGCGCGGCCGTTCGCCCTGTCCGGACGACGCGCTGGGCGAAGTCATGCGCGAAGTGAACACACTCGGCAGCACGCTGCGCGAGCAGCGCCTCGGCGCCATGGAGGCCACCACTCTGCTGCGCACCGTGATGCGCGAAATCGATGTCGCCATCTTCGCCTTCGACGAGCACCATCGCCTCCGCCTGGTGAACCGCGCCGCCGAGCGGCTGATGGCTGCCCTGCCCGAAGGACTGCTCGGCCAGACCGCCGAGGCATTGAACCTGGCAACCTGTCTGGACGGCCCGGAGCAGACCACTTTGCAAGCTTCGTTTCCCGGCGGCGCGGGCCGCTTTGGCGTGCGGCGCACGCGCGTCCGCGAGCGCGGGCTGCCGCTTGAGCTGGTGGTGATCTCCGATCTCACCCAGGCCCTCAGCGAGCAGGAACTGCAAGCCTGGCAGCGCCTGGTTCGCGTGCTGGGCCACGAGCTCAACAATTCGCTCGCGCCCATCAAATCGATCGCGGGGAGCCTGGAAAGTATCGTCGCGCGGGAGAGTCTGCCGGACGATTGGCGCGACGACATGCGCCGGGGACTGCAGGTCATCACAGCCCGTTCGGAAAGTCTCAGCCGCTTCATCGGGGCCTATGCCCGCCTGGCGAAGCTGCCGCGGCCGCAGTTGCAACCGCTGGCGGTGGCCGAAGCCGTGCAGCGCGCCGCCAGTCTCGAAACGCGGCTTACGATCTTCATTGAGCCCGGTCCAACCGTCACGGTGCCGGGCGACCCGGACCAGTTGGAGCAGGCGCTGATCAACGTCATGCGGAATGCCGCCGACGCATCTCTCCCCAACCACGGCCGTGTGTGGGCCGGGTGGCGCCGCGACGGCATCATGTTGGAGATTTGGGTAAAGGACGAAGGCCCGGGCCTTTCCAGCATGGCCAACCTGTTTGTCCCGTTCTTCACTACCAAGCCGGGTGGTTCGGGCATCGGCCTGGTTCTCAGCCGGCAGATTGCCGAGAGCCACGGCGGCGCGCTGACCCTGGAAAACCGGCCGGAAGCTCCAGGATGCATCGCCCGCCTGCGCCTTCCCGCGTGACTGGCGGTTTTCTACCGGTCCGGCGCGAAATTCAGCTTGATCTGCACGGGCGATTCCACGGGCCTGCCGTTCAGCAACGCCGGTTTGTACTTCCACTCCATCACCGCATCAATGGCGGCTTTCTGAAGCATCGGATTGCCCTTGGTGACTTTGGCGTTCCTCACTTTCCCGTCGGTGCCAATGGTGGCTTCGATTTCCACCACGCCGCTGGCGCCGATCTGGCGCGCGACCTTGGGATACTCGGGAGCCTTCTTGTATATCGGCTCAGCCGGCGTGATCTGGCCGCCCGGATTGGCGTTCGCGGCCGAAGCGGAAGTGTCCGCGGGCCTTGCCGACGCGGGTCTTGCCGGCGCGGACGGCGCGGAAATCGCCCCCGGCATGATCGAGCCAAGATTGCCCGGGGCCGCGGTATTTGCCCGGACCTCCGCGGGAGCTTCCGCCATGTCCACCGGCTCCGCCGGCCGTAGCCGCTGCGCCAGGGACTCCTTATCGAACTGCTTCACCGATGTCGTATTGCGGACCACAGCTTGCTCTTCCGGCGGTTTGGGGGTCGCCTCGGAAGTCCCGTCCGCGCTCTCGGCGTTCTGCCCCTTGCCAGGCGTGTTCTGCTTGGCGGCGAGTTGCGGGCCTTGGATGGCAGGCGTCGACGAGGCTGCCAAGGGCGAAGGCCGCGGATCATGCACGCGGAGCGATTCGCTGGTGGTCCTGGATTGTTTGGCGTCGGCCACTTCCATTTGGAAGCTCACATCTCCCGAAATCGGCGGATACACGATGCTGCCCGTGCGCACCTGGTTGGGATCCATCTCGATGTTCTCGTGACGGTCTCCGTCGGTGATCGAGAGGACCACCTTGGACGCGTGCTGGATGACCACGGCGTCGCGGTTCCAGGTGAGCAGCAGTCCGCCGGGGGTCCGTTCGATGCGCAGGCCGAGCGGCGAAGAGTCCTGCTCTGCGACTGTCTGGCTGCGGTCGCCGCGATGCAGCAAAGCGGGATAGAGGAACAGGAATCCGCCCACCAGGACGAGCATGCCCAAGGCGGCAGCGACCATCAACCGCACTTTCTTGTTCTTGTTGGCGGCCGGCGGTGCGATGGTGGAGAACGCGGGCGCTTCCTGAACTTTCGGAGCCGGCGCCGGCGGCGCAACCACCTTCTCTTTGACCTTTTCTTCTTCCTTCTTCTTGGGCGCCTCGGCCGGCGCTGCCTTGGCTGCCGGAGCCGCAGGAGCGATCTTGGCTGCCGGGGCTGCCGGAGCCGGCGCCACCTTCGCGGAGGGAGTTTGAGGAGCGGGCGCCACTTTCGGCGCCGGCGGAGTGCTCTTCGCGGCTGGCGGAGGCGGCGGAGCTGGGGTCGCCTTGGGCGCCGGCGCAGGGGTGGCCGGAACAATTTTGGCGGCCGGCGGAGCCGGCGCTGGTTGCGGCGCGGGCGCCTTTGCTTCCACTGGAGGTGGCGCCGGCGGATTCGGCTGAGCCGGCTTGACTTCCTGTTCCTGTGGCGGCATCTCACGCCGCGATGCAATGGGCACGATCTGTGCGCGGGCCGGCGCCTTGTTGGCAGCCGGCGGTTCGGCAGCGGCTTGCGAGTGCGGCGGAGCGGAAGGCGCCGCATCCATACTCAATCTGCGCGACCCACCGCCCAGTTCCGAGGAGCGGAACGGGAATTCCAGCAGGCTGGCATCTCCCGAGATCCGGCCGTTCTCACGGATGAAGATTCCAGCGGCGCTGGCTTTGGTGGCGAACGGACGCACCAGCAAGACGATATGATGGGGATCGTGGAAGCGCGGCTCAAAGAAGGCCGCGTCTTCGGCGTCCAGCGACAGTCCCTTGCGCGTGTGACTGCGGAAGAATCCCGCCACCCGCAGCCCGGCACCCGAGGCGTGCTGCTCGAGGGCTTTCTCAAACCGGCTCATGTCCGCGTCGGACAGCCGGTAAAGCGGACCTCGGCTATAGTCGCACTGGATCAACTCGAAGTCTTCGACACTTACGGTTGCCGGATTTCCCGGCGCGATCCCGCCCAAGAGCAGGCCGCCAATCTCCGAACCGCGCGATGTCAGCGACCGGAATGATTCCACGGTCTGTTGCTCCAGGCGGTCGATCAGTGCCAGGGGCAGCCGGACGGCGATCGGTTTCTGTGGAACCTGCCAAATATAGTACGCCCCTCCTGAAGATGGTAATTCGAGGCGTTCTGCGCGAGCGGTAGACTCAGTCATGAGATTCTCCGGTTACCAATTCTACTAGGATTTCCTGTTTTTTCACGTATCTTTTTTGCTATATTATTTCCGTTATCGATAGGAAACAAAACCAGTTAACATTAGATATTATTAAGGTACTCTCACCATTTATTGTATAATTTCAGAAGTATTGTGCCATAATGATCGACAATGAACGCGAGAACATGCCAATTATGTGGCAAACCGCTCAGCCGCTTTGCGGTCGGCTCCGGCGGCGATTTCTGTTCCCGCGAACACCGCAATCAATACCGTCTCCGCCTGGGGATGGACCGGCTGATGGAGGCGAACAAAGTCGCCAGCCTGATGCGGCGGCGCGAGAATGCCAAACAGATTTCCGCGGAGTTCTTACTTGCCGATTACAATGTTGCTTCGCGTAATTATCCACCGGCCCGCATCCCGCTCCAAAACCCATCCATGGATGGCTTCAAGCCCACGCCCGCGGGTCTGTTCGTGCCTCGCGTTCCCGGTCGAAGCGATAAAGCTGCGAAGTTAGGTTATGTTAAGGTCGCCTTAGCTGCGCAACCGCGCTCGTTACCGCTTGCCATGCGCGGCGGCCGCAGCGTAATCCCGCTGCCCCGTCGCAGCCACAAGCTTTCGGTCGAGATCCCGCAGTCCCGCAAAGCCATCGTGCGCGAACGCATTCTGAAGCCCGACGCGGATCCGCGGGCGTTCGGAATTTTGCGGCATCCACCGTTGCGGGTGCATATTGGGTCCGAGAACCACAAGCGCTATTCCATTACACCGGTTGGCGCACATTCTCTCAAATCTTCGCAACGAACGCATACATTGCGGAACCATCCTGTGAAGGGAAAGGAACTGCGCGTGTCGGCGTCCGCCGGTTTTCGCCTTCCGGAACCCGTCCGGCCAGCCATTGAATTCGCGAAACCCGGCCCCGTGGCGATGCCCTTTTCGAAGCGGGTCCACGAAGTCGCTCCGCCGGCGCGCAAGATCGAGGCCGGACCCCGGCACGCGGCCAGGCGAATCACGAAGCGCAAAATGGTCTACCGGCCTCCCGCCATGGGAACCGGCGCCGCGGCATTTGTGTGGCCCGGCGCCGTTCCGTCCGCCGCATGCGATTTGCGCAACGCCGAAGGCGTGGTACGCTGCTCCACTTTGCGTTGGGATGCCGGCGATGCGCTGCCGCTGGGGTTCCGCCGGCACGAAGGCGGTGACGGCTTCCGCCGTTCCTCGGCATCGCTGATCGCTTCCCGGCCAGGCGCCGCCGGCATGGAATCGGCCCAGCGCCTCACGTTAGTGGCCTTCGAGCCGCAGGACAATACCTTTGAGTACACGCCACGGGCCCTCCACGGCTCGCTGATGGGCGGCGTGCCGTTCGGCGCTCCCCAGACGCCCAAACAAAAGGCGGCAACCGCGGCACCGGCGGTGGTCCCTCCCCTGGAGGAACATTTTGCTAACGGCTGGACCAACTGGCTGGGCGGCGTGCAAGATTGGAAGCTGGATATCGCCGGTGTCCGCACCGGTTCGCTGGCGCTTTTCGGGCCCTCGATCGAACTCGACGATTACGATCTCGAGTTTCTGGCGCGTATCGACCACCACAGCATCAACTGGGTTTACCGCGCGCACGATTTCAACGAATACTTCCAGTGCAGCATCGCCGTGGCGCCGGGCGGAGGATTTACGTTCAGCCGCACGACGGTGGCAGGCGGCGCCGCCTCGCCGGCCGTCACTATGCCTATTCGTCCGCCATCCACGGCGACGCCGTCTCCCGGCGGCAAAACTGCCATCACCGTACGCATGCGTCTTCGCGGCAGTGAGTTCACCCTCTACCTCGACGGTCAGGCCGTCGACACCTGGAGCGACGCACGGTTTCCAGTCGGCGGTATCGGTTTCGTAGGCACACCCGACGACCGGGCGCGCCTTTACTGGGTAAGACTAACACCTGCAGGAATCCCCACGAAGGAGAATCGGAAACAATGAGTACCAGCGCTATCAGATCCCCCAAAGTTCAACCCCTCCGGCCAGCCCATCTGGAAGGTGTCGACAAGCCCGGTTTGGCGGGCGGCAATCCGGGCCCGGCGTCCGGATTCCTGGCTCGTGCCGTGAGCCTGCACCTAGCCGGCAAGCGCGACGACGCTCTCAAGCAGTTGCAGCGCGCCGTCGCCTCCAATGAGGCATCACCGGAAATCTACCGCGCGATGGGCCACATTCAGTTCGAATTGGGCGACTACCAGGAAGCCGCCAAGAGCTACCGCACACTCACCCAGCTCAAGCCTCAATTCGCCAAAGGCTGGTTCAATTTCGCGGTCTGCCTGGAGCGCATCAGCGCGTGGGACGAGGCCTCGCAGGCCTTCCACAAGGCTTGCACGCTCGATACCTCGCACCTGGACGCTTATCTCGGGCTGGGCGCCACGCAACTCCGGTTGGAAGATCCCAAGAGCGCTCTGTTCGCTTTCGAACATTGCCTGGAACTGGCGCCCGATCACGAGGACGCCCTGTTCGGCAAGGCCGCTTCGTTGCAGTCGCTGGGTCACCCCGATGAAGCCTCGCCCCTTTACCAGCGCATCCTGGAACAGAATCCCGACTCCGAAGAATCCCTCGCCAACCTGGTCCTGATCGGCATGTCGAAAGAGGATTTCGACATGGTGCGGGAATACTCCGAGCGGCTGCTCGAACTGCGGCCCGAATCCATCGTGGCGCTGGAAGGCCTCTCTGCCTGGGCTTGTGCGGCCGGCGAACACGCCCTCACCGCAAAATTCTGCACTTTGCTGACTTCTTCCGTGCCGGGCCACTTTGAAGGCTGGTTCAACCTGGCCCTCGCGCACCAGAAGTCCGGCCGCTGGGAACAGGCCGCCGAAGCCTATGTAGAGGCTCTCAAGCTGCGTCCTCAATCCTGCGAAGCACACACCAATATCGGCATTGTCCGGGAGCAACTGGGCGATACCGATGGCGCGCGCCAGGCCTATGATCGCGCCATCCAGGCCAACCCCGACGGTCTCGCTCCCATCTGGAACCTGGCCCTGCTGCTCGAGCGCAGCGGCAAGGCCGATGAAGCCGAGCGCTATTACAAGCAGATCCTGGACCGCGCTCCCAAAGAAGAAGAAGCCCGCTTCCGCCTGGGCTATCTGCGGTTGCAGCGGGAAGATTTCCGCGGCGCCTCCGAAGCTTTTGAGGGTTGCTTGAAGCACCGTCCCAACTGGCCCGAAGCACACGCCAACCTGGCCCTCGCCTATAGCGGTCTGGGCGAGCGCGACCACGCCGAACGCCTCTACGAGAAGATGCTCGAAGGTGACCCGAAGTCCATCGACGCCCTGCGCGGCCTGGCGGCGCTGGCGATTCAATCCTCCGATTTCGATTCCGCTCTGGAATTCCACGTCCGCCTCATCGATCTGGGCGAGCGCTCCCCCGAAGTGCTCTACAACGCCGGCCTGATGTATGAAAAAGCCGGGCAACTCGAAAAGGCCGTGCGGCTCTACCGCGACGCGCTGGCGCAACAACCCGGCATGCCCGAAGCCCTGCTCAACATGGGCCGCATTCTGGAAACCACCGGCAAGGGTGAAGAGGCTCGATCCTGCTGGGCCAAAGCACTCGAAGCGGAACCGGCTTTGGCTCAGGGTTACTTCGGACCCGCCATCGACTAGGCATGGGCCCGCTTTCCCTGCCGGCCGCGGTGGTGATCGAATTCCTCACCTGGCTGGTTTGGTTCATCGCCTTTGCAGCTCTGGAGAAAAGCCTCTGCCTGCGCTACCCGGGAATCCGGTCGCTCTGCCGGATGCTGTTCCTTGGCACCGCGGCGATTGCCATCGTTCCCGGTGTCTGGACGCTGGCTGCAACCCGCTTCCATGGTCCTCTCCTGCTGGCTGCCGTCACTCACGCCTTCACTCTCGGGGTGTTGGCCCAGACTGCGGTGCGGTCTTTGCTGTTGGTTCGATGGCTGGCTTGGTCCGGCCCGCGGGTCGCGCTGGCAATGGTCGCCTCAACGCCGCAACTCGGCGCCGCCGGGGAGCGAAATGTCCTGATGTCGCTGTTGGCGATCAAGCAGGTTTTGCAACTGGCGCGCAAAGAGCCCGTCGACCGGGCCTGATGGGGGCGCAGTCCGTCAAGGGCAATGAGCATCGGCTGGCGTTCGATGCGCCGGGGGCGGGAGGGGCGTTGCCAAGCTCTTTGCCGCGAAATGTAACACCGCGTTGATCTGTTCGCGCGTGACGGAGAATTCCTCCATGACTTCTTCCACGGTCAAGCCAGCTTCCAAATTCTCGAACACCGTGGCAACCGGCATCCGGGTGTCCTTAAACACCCACGCGCCGCTCACTTTCCCGGGGATGCTCTCCACGGCGGGGCATTGGGACCAATCGAGAGTTGTCATGTTCGTATCCCTCCTTCCATCGTAGCGTTTTATCACGGCTCGGCGGCGGCGGGTAGTGCCTGAAATCTGCGTTGACGAATTGACGCTACCGAAGGCCGCTCTTAAGCACATCATATATTTGCTTGCATGCGCCAGTGTCATATGCAGGACCGGTCCTCGCCTCGAATTGCCTTAGGGCAAGCTAAAGCGTGCCCCACTTTGTTACATGCGATACCATACTTCTCATGCTTCGTTCCACGCTGTTGCTGTGTGCCTTGGCCGCGCTGTCGGCCGCTCAGGAACCAGTCGCTCCCCATTCCGCCATTGAGCCTCCCGCCGCCAAAGACGCGGCCTCGCTCACTGCCAGCACCAAGGCCTCGCCCCCCGATCTGCTGACGACCGGCGAAAAGACCGGCTGGACGCTGACCGCCCCTTACGCCGAAGCCGTCGACATTTCCCACCGGCTGGAGAAGGCGTCCTCATTCGTCAAGGCGCTCAACATCGGCGCCACCCCCGAAGGGCGCACCATGATCGCGCTGGTGGTTTCCAAGGATCGCGCCTTCACGCCCGAAGCCGCGGCCAAAACCAATAAGGCCGTCATCATGATCCAGAGCGGCATTCACGCCGGCGAAATCGAGGGTAAGGACACCGTCCTCATGCTGGTTCGCGATATGGCCGTCACGAAGAAGCTGGCCTCCTGGCTGGATAAGGCCATCTTCGTGATCATCCCGGTTTTCAACGTCGACGGCCACGAATATTTCAGCCCCTACCATCGCCCGCAGCAGAATGGCCCTCGCGATACCGGCCTGCGCAACACCGCCCAGCGCCTCAACCTGAACCGCGATTACGTCAAGGCCGACACTCCTGAAATGCGCGCATGGCTGCACGTTTTCAATACCTGGAACCCCGATTTCCTGATCGACAACCACGTCACCGACGGTTCCGACATGCAATACGACGTCACCTGGGACATGGCCCGTAACCAGGATCTCGCCGACCCGGCCGGCGCCTGGGTGCGCGACAAATTCGTCCCCGAGCTCGACAAACGCATGGCCGCCGACGGCCACTTGGTGGCTCCCTACGGGGGCCTGCGCAACGTGAACGGCAAGCGCGAGTTCTTCATGGAGGTCTTCACCCCGCGCTACTCGCACCTCTACGCCGCGGTACAGAACCGGCCTTCGCTGCTGGTGGAAACGCACAGCCTCAAGGCCGCGCGCACCCGCGCGTGGGCCAATTACGACATCATGCGGCACTCCATCGACATCATCGTGGCCGATCCGGAAGCGCTGCGCACCGCCGTGCGCCAGGCCGATAAGGAGATGGCCGCGCGCGCCGGCGACCGTTCCGGCGCGCCCGTCTATCTGGCCGGCCGCGTCAGCAACGACAAGAGCCGCCCGCTGGTCTACCACGCCCTCAAGCAGGGCCAGGTTCAGAGCGAGGTCACCGGCGCCATGACCAATCGCTATCTGGCCGAGCCCGACGACATCCAGACCGTCATCCACGACCAGATCGACACCACTCTCGAAGCGCAGATGCCGCTCGGCTACCTGATCCCTTCGGCCTGGAAAGAAATTGCCGATATCCTGGCGCTGCACGGCGTCGAGATGGAACGTACGGCCAAACCCCTCACCCAGGAATTCGAGACCTGGCGTTTTTCCAACATCGTGTGGGCTACTTCTCCCAACGAAGGCCATATCGGTCTGAACAGCTTCGATTCCCGCCTGGTGAAGGAGAAGATCACGATTCCCGCCGGCTCGTATTGGGTTCCCATGAAGCAGCGCCGCGCCCGCCTGATTCTCTCCACGCTCGAACCGCAGGCGCCCGATTCCTTCGCGCGCTGGGGCCTGATGTACTCGGTCTTTGAAGGCGGCGGAGGTCGCGGTGGTGGTGTTGGCGGCCGTGGTGGCCCGGGCGGCGGTGGTGGCGGACGTGGTGGAGCTCCTGGGGGCGGTGGCGCCGCACCGGCCGCGGGCGCCGCGGCGCCGCCCGTGGGCGAATACCTCTCCGAGCCCATCGCGCGCAAAACTATGGCGGACAATCCCGATCTCGCCAAGGAATTCGAAGCCAAGGTGGCTGCCGATCCGGCCTTCGCGGCCGACCGCAACGCCCGCCTCGCCTGGTGGTATCAGCACTCCAGGTACGAGCCCGAAGACAACGGCCGCTACCCCATCGTCCGGGTGTGGGAGAAGAACTGGTAGCGCACGAAATGAGTTGTTTCCGCTTGCCTGCCAACAGGAATCGAGCAGATTCGTTATAATGTCATGGAACGAACCTGCCGGCAAACGGCAAGAAACCTTATGCGCGCAATTTCGGGAGGGCTCATCATACTTCTCGCCGCGGGCGCCGTTTTAGCTCAGCCGCAGGATGCGCGCCCGGCGTACGAAGCGGCCTCCGTCAAACTCAACACCTCTGGCGGCGGCAACAGTTCGTCCAACGGGACCAAGGGGCAGGTCGTCATGACCAACCAGACGCTCAAGCGGCTCATCGAGCGAGCCTATAACGTCAAGCCGTTTCAGGTAACCGGCCCGGGCTGGATGGAAGACGTCCCTTTCGACATCGCCGCCAAGTATCCGCCGGACACCAGGAACGAAGACCGCCTGGTGATGCTGCGCACGCTGCTCGAAGACCGCTTCAAGTTGGCCGTGCATCGCGAATCGAAGGATATGCCCGGCTATGCGCTGGTGGTGGCGAAGAGTGGCTTCAAACTCAAGCCGGTCGAGCCAAGCGGCGGGTCAGATACCAGCAGCGACGGCGGGCGCGTGCGAACCCTGACGGCGAAGAAGACCTCGATGGCGCAACTGGCCGACCTGGTGGCCCGCAATCTGGGGGATTTCGTGGTCGACAAGACGGGCCTCGGCGGCGTCTACGACTTCGAACTCCGCTGGGCCAACGACGATCAGAACCCCGATGCCACCGACATCGACGGGGTGCCTTCGCTTTTCAGCGCGCTCCAGGAGGCGCTTGGTCTCCGCCTGCAGGCTCAAAAAGTCCCTGTCGAGATCGTCGTGGTCGACCATGTGGAACGCGTTCCCATCGAAAACTAAGCCGGTACACCAGGCCTCCAGCCACTGAGAACGCTGCGCCCGCTCGCCGCCTCGCACCGGTTTCACCGCCCCGCCGTAAACCCTCCCCCTCCGTTTCCGTCTACACTTCACAGATGGAGCCGGTTTTGACAACCCGGTGGATCCCGAACGCAGTGGAGCAAACGCGAGAGATCGAGGACTTCGACGCCGTTGTGCGGCTGTATTGGCCCAGGATCTTTCGCTTCGCCCTGGCTTCTCTGCGCGACCGGGATGCCGCCGAATCGCTGGCGCAGGATTGTTTCCTGAAAGCCTACCGGGCGCGTCAGGGGTTTCGTGGCGAGGCCAGCCTCAGTACCTGGCTGATGAAGATTGCGGTGAATCTGATACGTGATTCCATTCGCAGCCGCCGGCTCCGCTTCTGGAATCGCACGCGCGGCGCGGCGCCGGATTTCGACCTGGCCAGCCAGTCGCTGGCCGATCGCGGCTCTTCGCCTGAAAGAGCGCTTCTCGCTAAAGAACGCGTCGCCGCCGTGTGGAGCGCCGTGGAGACTCTGTCGCAGCGCCAGCGCACGGTCTTCCTGCTGCGCTTCGTGGAAGACCTGGACTTGCTCGAAATCGCCGCGGTCACCGGCCTACGGGAAGGGACCGTGAAAGTGCATCTGTTTCGCGCCCTGGAAGCGGTGCGGAAACGGATGGGAGAAAGCCAATGAACGAACATCTCTCGCCGGAAGATATTTCCCGCTGGTTCGCCGGTGAGCGCAGCTCCGAAAGCCAGCGCCACGTCGGTGAGTGCGAAGAATGCAGCGCGCGGCTCGACCGCACAGAAAGCGCGCTCGCGGAGTTCCGCGGCTCCGTTCACGATTGGAGCGCTGCCGAGGCCGCTTCGGCCCCGCCGATCGCCTGGCGGCCGCCTGCCCGCCACACGGCCCAGCGCTGGGTCCTGGCTGCGGCCTCTTTGTTGATCCTGGTATCGGCGCCGGCCTACTGGCATTCCCGCCGGCAGGCTCGCGCCGCCGAGATGGCCCGTGCCGACGCGCTTCTCGAGCAAGTAGATACCGGGATCTCCCGTGCGGTTCCGCAAACCATGGAGCCGCTGGTCAATCTTGTAACCTGGGGCTCCGGTCCCACAGAGGAACGCCAAAACAAGGAAATGCAATGAACCCAAAGACAGTCAAACTTGTTCTACCCATACTCTTCACCGGCGCCGCCGCTTGGGCGCAGACTCAACCCGCTGGTGGTCAGAACCAGAACCCTCCCACCCCGCCCCAGCAGGGCGACAACGGGGCGCCCGCTCAGCCCGGCCGCCGCTTCGGTCCTCCTCCGGGTCAACACGGCCGAGGCGGCGGCGCGCCGCCGCCGCCCCGCAGCAGCCGTCCGCCGATGGAGCGCCACCTGCCTCAGGGCCGCTGGTGGAACAACCCGGTGATGGTTCAGAAGCTCAACCTCAACTCCGACCAACAGAAAAAGATGGATGACATCTTCCAGCAGAATCGCCTGCGCCTGGTTGACCTCAACGCCAATCTGCAGAAGGAAGAAATCACCATGGAGCCGATGATGGCCGCCGACACGCCCGACGAGCCCAAAATCCTGGCTCAGATCGACAAGGTGGCGCAGGCCCGCGCCGAACTGGAAAAGGCCAATGCCCGTTTCCTGCTGGGCATCCGCCGCGTTCTCACGCAGGACCAATGGAAGAAGTTGCAGGCCGAAATGCCACGCCCGGAAGGCGGCCGTGGCCCCGGCCAAGGCGGCCCACCCAATCCGCCCGCTCCGGCCCGTAAGGGCGGCTAAGCTGCACCAGATTCCTCCCCCTCTGCTATACTGTCCCCCACGAGGGGGAGGAATTCCAGGAAATGAATCGATTCTTTGCAGTTCTGCTTGCCGCTAATGTTTTTTGTAGGACAGGCCTCCTGGCCTGTCGCTGGAGTTTCTACATTTTCAAGCTTTGTTAAGACCAACTGGTAGCGCCGGCGGTCTTGCCGCCGGTGTTTGACAGGCCTCCTGGCCTGTCAGCTCGTGGACGTGCGGTCTCTCTACGCCTACCCCGCCAGTTCTCCCACTTTTTTCAACTCCAGCACCAGGTCCCCTTCCTCATCCACCGAGAAGGCCGGATCGAACTTCCTGCCCCACACAATTTCCTCGTGCCTGTAGGAATGGCGCGAGAGCACCGTCTGGTTGAAGGTGTCATCATACCCCTTCATCAGGATCAGCATTTCCACCTGCATGCGCTCCAGGTCTTCCGGCGTTTTGCCCCACAGCGGGCTCTCGCGGTCGATCGGGTGCACTACCGTCCACGTCAGCGGCAGAAACAGCACCTTCTCGCGTTCCAGCGTGAGCAGTTTGTACGTGCGCTGGGCTTTGCCGCCCGCCATGTCCACCGTCATCATCATGACCTTGGCCTCGAGCTCCATCAGCGAATTGGCGCGCCGGTTCACCACGCGGAATTGCAAGCTGGTGCCGTCCTGATAGGGCGCCACCAGCATGTTCTCGCTGTAGCCGATCTTGGCCGATGGCCGCGACACGCGCCCGAACAGCAGCCCCGTGGCCACGGCGAAACTCAGCACGCCGACCAGCGCCTCGAACGCCGCCACGATGTTTCCCGCCATCCCGCGCGGCGAGATATTGCCGTACCCCACCGTGCTCAGCGTGTGGGCGCTGAAGAAAAAGTCGTTGAGAAAGCGGCCCCACGCCGTCGCCGCGTCGGCGCCCGAGAGCTGATCCGGCCCGAGCGCGAAATAAACCACGGCGAACAGGCAATTGCTCACCAGATATCCCAGGAACAACGCACCCAAAAAACGCGGCCAGCTCAGGTTGATGAGGTGCAGGTACGGGTGAAAATCGCGCCACGTGGTGCCGCGGCGGTGTACGTTGAACTGTCCGTCCTGATTGATGATGCGCCGCAGCGGCGCAATCACCTGCGTGGTCAGCCCCGGGTCAAAACTGGCAGTCTGCATATGTATCCGATCTTACGAGATGCCCCCGGGATTCGCGGTACCATAATCGAAGTGTCCGATTCGCCCCACGATCGTCTCGCCACCCTCAGCGCCGCCCTGCTGCATCTCCACAAATCGCTGCTCGACGCCGAACGCGCCGCTTACGAACGCGACGTCGCCCGTATCACCTCCACGGGCCAGTATCTCCAGCTCGTGCTCGGCGACCCGTGGTTCGCATGGCTGCGCGAGATCTCTCAATTCATCGTGTTGGTTGACGAAGCCCGCGACTCGGGCGATCCCCCGGTCACCACGGCGGATGCCGATCGTCTCATCGAGCAGGCCCGGGCGCTGCTCTCACCCTCCGAAGACGGCGGCGGCTTTCACAGGCGTTACTACGAGGCGCTGCAGCACGATCCGGCCGCCGTCCTCGCCCACGGCACGATGATGCAGGTGCTGGATCACTTCGAAGCCTGAGTCCGCCGCCGCGCCCCGAGGCCCAACAGCCAGAATAACGCCAGCCCCAAGACCGCTCCCGGCGCCAGATAAACCGGCCACGGACCCAGCGCGTCGAGTGGCGATGCATTGGCCGGTTTGCGGCACAGGTACAT
This sequence comes from Bryobacteraceae bacterium, assembly GCA_050014595.1. Classification (GTDB taxonomy): domain Bacteria; phylum Acidobacteriota; class Terriglobia; order Bryobacterales; family Bryobacteraceae; genus PALSA-129. The sequence continues at coordinate 69,146 of JBEKDA010000010.1, read as the reverse complement.
GAAATTGGTGCCGCACACCGCGTTCACCGCGCCGACCGCCGCCGCATAGCCCAGCAGCATTCCATAAGCCCGCCACATCGCGCCCGCCCGCAGCCGAACTTCACCGCCGAACACCAGCACGGCCGCTCCCGCCACAATCCCGCCGTGCACCGCAAAAAAGTAGAGGGCCGGATACGACGGCCACGGTGTCCACAAATCCGGTGTCAGCAGCGCCATCGCCGATCCAGCCACGCCCGCGAAATACGCGAACTCCACGAACGGCGCGCATAACGTCAAGCAACCCAGTACCGTCGCCCACAACGTGACGTCGCATAATTGCAGCGGCAGATTGCGCAAATGGATGCCTTCATGCCCGTACCGGAATCCCCACCAGACCACTTCGTTCAGCGCCAGACCCCAACCCAGCGCCAGCCGGACCGGGCGTCTGGCCGGCGGCCGCCGGCGGCATAACTTCACCAGCGCCACCACCGCCATCGCGATTCCCGACAGCAGCGCCAGGTGCAGAGGCCCGAATAATCTCACAGGCTCGATTCTATCGCGCGATAATGCTTCTGAATGCCCCTCGAACTGGCCGCGGCGGCAACCCTGGCCCTCTGGCTCTACCTGATCTTCTTCCGCGGCGCATTCTGGCGGGAATTCCTCAACCGCAATGCCCCGCCGGAAGGCCCGCTCAGCCACCCGCCGCGCGGCCTGCCCCGCATTGCCGCCGTCATCCCGGCGCGCAATGAGGCTCCCACCGTCGTCCGCGCCGTTCGCTCACTCGCCGCGCAGCACTACCGCGGAGTCTTCCACATGATCGTCGTCGACGATGACAGCACCGATGACACCGCCGCCGCCGCGCGGGCCGCCGCCACTCCCGATGTGCTCACGGTGGTCCACGCCGCCCCGCTCCCCGCCGGCTGGACCGGCAAGCTCTGGGCGCTCTCGGAAGGCATCCGGCACTCCGCCCGTTTTCATCCCGACTACCTGCTGCTCACCGATGCCGATATCGTCCACTCGGCCGGCTCGCTCGACGACCTCGCGGCGCGCGCTAACGCAGGCCCTTACGACCTGGTCTCTTTCATGGCCACGCTGCAGTGCCGCTCTCCCGCCGAGCGCGCCCTGGTCCCCGCCTTTGTTTTTTTCTTCTTCCTGCTCTATCCGCCCGCGTGGATTCGCAACCCGCGCCGCTCCACCGCCGGGGCCGCCGGCGGTTGCATGCTGGTTCGCCAGGCGGCGCTTGGGAAGATCGGCGGCATCGAACCCATTCGCGGCTCGCTCATCGACGATTGCGCCCTGGCGAGCGCCATCAAGCGCAGCGGCGGCCGCATCTGGCTCGGCCTGAACCCCGCCACCATCAGCATCCGCTCCTACGGCACGTTCGGGGAAATCGGCCGCATGATCTCCCGTACCGCCTTCACCCAACTCCGCCATTCCCCGCTGCTGCTGTTTGCCACCATTACCGGCCTCACGGTCGCTTATCTTCTGCCGCCGGTTATCGCCGTAGCCGCACCGCAGCCTGCCGCGGGAATGGCAGCTACTGCCTGGCTGGCGATGGCTGTCGCTTACTACCCCGCGCTGCGTTTCTACAATCGGGGTTGGTTCGCCGCGCCGTTGCTGCCCCTGGCGGCTCTTTTCTATCTCGCCGCTACCATCCATTCCGCCATTTCTTACTGGCTGGGCTCCGGTGGACGCTGGAAAGGCCGAATCCAGGATAAACCTGCCTGACCAGCCAATTGCAAACTTTGCCACCTCCGGTTACGTCTAACTCCCGTGCAGCGTCTCATGTGTAACTGGAGAGCGAATATGCGCAGCTTGGCCGTGCTCCTGGTGATTCCGTTGGCGCTCAGCGCGCAACCGACGTTCGCAGTTGGGCAGCCCAACCGCCCCGCGCCCCCGCCATCGCCCCCGCAGGATCTCTGCACCGTCGAAGGCCAGGTCTTTGACGCCTCCACCGGCCAACCTCTGCGCAAAGCCACCATCTCCATGAACGGCGTCCATTCCTATGGCGCCACCACCGATGCCGCCGGCAAGTTCTCAGTCTCCGGCATTGAGCCCGGCCAGTACCGCGTCAACGCCACGCACACCGGCTTCCTCAACGCCCAATACAACGCCCGGCGGTCGGACGGCCCCGGCACACAGCTCGAGCTCGCCCGCGGCCAGAAGATGACCGGCGTGGACTTCCGCCTTACGCCTCACGGCGTCATCGCCGGCCGAATGCTCGACGAAGACGGCGACCCCCTGCAAAACGTTCAAATCCAGCTTCTGCGCATGACCTACGCCCGCGGCCGCAAGCAGCTCCAGCAATACAACGGAGGCAATAGCAACGATCTTGGCGAGTACCGGATCTCCGGGATTCAACCTGGCAAGTACTACCTCTGCGCCATCTACCGCGGCCGGCTCAACATGATCGTGATGAATGGAAACATCAGCGCCGGCGGCGGCCCGACGCAGCAGCAGGAAGATTACGCTGCCACTTTCTATCCCGGTGTCACCGATGTCGCCGCCGCCGTCCCCATGGACATGAAACCCGGCCAGCAGCTCCAGGGCATCAACCTCAAGCTCACCAAGATCCACACGGTAAGCGTCAAGGGAACGGTGATCAACACCACCGCACCGCCGGCAGTCGCGGAGCAGCTTTCCGGCCGCGGCGGCCCTGTACGCATCAATAATGTAAACCTTCAATTAGAGCCACGTAACTCACTCAATCCGCCAGGGATGGCCCAAGGAACCGGCGTCCGTCCGGATGGCACTTTCGAGTTTCCCAGCATCGCCCCGGGCTCCTACAATCTCGTCGCCATGACCAACAGCGGCAATCTCCGTCACGCCACGATGCTGCCCATCGACGTCGGCAACGCCAATGTCGAAGGCCTCACCCTGACCATCAATCCCGGCGTCACTGTTTCCGGCCATATCCGCGTGGATGGCGAAACCACCGATCCCATCCCCAGCTTCCAGGTCCGCCTGAACCCCTGGGCGCCGGGCTTCAACGTCGGCCCGCCGCAGCCCGCCAAGGCCGACGCTTCCAACAATTTCAGCTTCGACGACGTCAACCCCGAGCACTTCGAGGTGAACGTCTCACCGCTGCCCGGCACGCTCTACCTCAAGTCCATTCGCGCCGGCAACACCGATGTGTTGGCCAACGGCCTGGACCTCACCGGCGGCGGAGGCGCATCGCTCGACGTCGTCATCGGCGTCAACGCCCCGCAGATCACCGGCACCGTTCAGAATCCCACTACCCAACAGCCCGCCATCGCCGTCACCGTCGTGCTCATCCCCCAGGAGAAAGAGCGCCGGGAAGCCAGCCTGTACTACCGCACCGCCAACACCGACCAGAACGGCAATTTCACCATGGCCCGCGTGAATCCCGGTGAGTACAAAGTCTACGCCTGGGAGGATGTCGAAAACGGCGCCTGGTTCGATCCCGACTTCCTCAAGCCAGTCGAGAGCAAGGGCTCACCCGTGTCCATGCGCGAAGGCTCCCCGGTCAGCGTACAGGTCACCATGATTCCCGCCGGCTCCGGAAATTGAGCCTGCGCCTGGCGGGCGGGCAATTCTGCCCGCTTGACTGGTAGCGCCGGCGGTCTTTGCCGCCGGTTCGGGTGTTCCGAAGAGTGGCGATGGTCAAGCGCTAACAAGCCACCGGCGGCAAGACCGCCGGCGCTACCAGTTGGTCTTGGCGGAGCTGGAAAAATGCGGAAGCTCCAAAGCCGGTCTTTCAGACCGGTTGGACCCGCTGGAAAGCGGGTCCGCAGGCTGAAAGCCTGCCACACCTTTCTATGCCTGGCGCATCGCTTCAATCTCGATCGTGATCTTGACTTCGTCTCCCACCACCACTCCGCCCGCTTCGAGCGCCATGTTCCAGGTGAGGCCGAAATCCTTGCGATGGATTTTCGTCTCGGCGGTCGCGCCGATGCGGTAGCCGCCCCACGGATCTTTGACCTCCGGCGTGGGGCCGTCCACCGCGAGCGTCACCTCGCGCGTGACTCCGTGGATGGTCAGGCCCCCCTTCACCTGCAACCCGTCGCCACCCTTGGTCACCTGCTTGCTCCGGAAGGTCAGCTCGGGGAACTTCTCCCCGTCGAAGAAGTCCGGGCTCTTCAGGTGCGCGTCGCGTTGTTCGTCGCGCGTGTTGATGGAGGCCACTTCCAAACGCGCCTCCAGGCTGGAATTGGCCGGGTTTGAGGCATCGTATGCCAGGCTGCCGGAAAGCTTCGTAAACTCGCCGCGCACGTTCGAAACCATCAGGTGCCGGACGCTGAACTGCGCCGTCGAGTGCGCGGAATCAATCTGATAAACCACTTGTGCCATTGCCGATCGTCCTTTCGTTCGTTTTCACACTATTCGTTATCACGAGTACAAGACCCAAAAAAAACAGATGCTCAGGTTTCGCGAATCGATTCCAGAATCTCAATCAACTGCGCGAGCCGTTCCTTGCCGATGTGGCCCAACTGCCGCTGGTGAAACTCCGCCAGGGGCCGGTCGATGTCCTTCAGCAGCGCGATGCCCTGCGCGGTGATCCGGCCGATGACCACCCGCCGGTCCTCGGTGCCGCGCTGCCGCTCGATCAGTTGCCGCGCCTCCAGCCGGTCCAGCAGCCGCGTGATGTCCGGATCCGCCGCCACCATGCGCTCGGCGGCCTGCGAGCACGTCACGCCCGCCTTCCCCGCCCCGCGCAGAATCCGCAGGATGTTGTACTGCGTCGGCGTGAGCTGGAACTGCTTGAAAAAGTCGGTCTGCCGCTGCTGCAGGAATTCGTGCGTGCGCACCAGGTTCAGCGCCGCCTCTTCCTCCTGCAAGGCGAACGGTTTATTCTGCCGAATCTCCGCGGCCAGCTTGGAACTCACGATTGCAGTATATCCGTTATAACGACTATTGTCAAGAGGGATATTAGGCCCTCTGTCCCACCCGGCTCATCAATGCGTCATGGCGTACACCACGTAGTTCACGCCGATGCGGATTCCCAACGCCGCGTAGTGCGCCGGATAATTCGGTTCGTCGGCCCACTCCCAGGAATCCCCGACATCGGATTGAAACGTGATGGCCACCATCAGACGGCCGCGGTCGTCGAAGATGCCCCGCCATTTGTCGGGGCAGTTCTGGCACTTCCAGCTTCGGCCGGCATTTACGGAGCCCATACTGGCCACCTGGTAGCGTTCGTTCAGGTCGTAGACCATGTGGAAAATGGCGTTGTCGTTTTCCAGATCGACCGCTTCGCAGTCCGGAAAGACCTTGTGCATGCTCTCCATGAACATGTCCCAGTCGTTGGGTCCCCAGAAATCGTCGGCCATGAAGAAGCCGCCGCGCAGCAGGTATTCGCGCATGGCCTTGGCTTGCGCGTCGGTCAACTGCCAGTGGCCCGGCTGTACGGCGTAGAGCCACGGCCAATCGTAGGCGTCGCCTTCGTCCAGGTTGATGGGCTCTTCCACCGAACGCACGTGGATGCGCGTGAGACGCCGCAGCGCTTGCACGAAGTGCCGGTCGGCGCGGGGATAGTCCTGGGTCCAGATGGAATTGCCTTCGGTCCAGATGCCGCGGCTGCCGAATCCCCGGCCGTACCCACCGCCATAACGTCCCCCCGGCGCCTGCGGATACATCAGGCGCGCGAAAGTCCACTCGGTCTTCTCCTGCCAGTCCGGCGGCAAGGGGATGCTGCCCAGCCGGTACTCCACGCCCGGAAACTCGCGGAACGGCCGTTGGGCATAGAGCGCGCCGATGAGCGCGGCGCTCAGTCCCAAACCGGCGATCGTGCGGAAAGTCATGCCTCGGGTGCCTTCCGTGAGCATATCATTCCCGCCCGTCCAGCCGCCTTTCTTTGCTACACTTCGGGAATTGGGGAGTTCTCTTGCGTAATATCTTGTTAACAATTCTGGCCGGATGCGTTTTCGCCCTTTGCGGCTGCAAAAAAGACCCGGCCCAACAGAAAGGGCCCGGCGGACCGCCCGTCATGCCGGTCTCCGTCGCCACAGCCACGCAGGAATCGGTGCCCACCGAACTGCACGTGGTGGGGACCGTGGAAGCATCCGCCGTGGTGCAGGTGAAGTCGCAGATCGCTGGCCAGCTTCTCAAAGTGAGTTTCACCGAAGGACAGAACGTCAAGCAGGGCGACCTGCTGTTCCAAATCGATCCGCGCCCCTACGACGAAGCGCTGCATCAGGCCGAGGCTGCCGTGGAGCGCGACCAGGCGCAGATCACCCAGGCCGAAGCCACACTGGCGCAGAACGCCGCACAAGTGAAATTTGCCGAGACCGACGCCGCCCGCCAGGAGCAGTTGAACCGGGAAAAGCTGGCTTCGAAGATGACCGCCGACCAGGCCCGCACCACGCTCGACATGAATCGGGCCGCGTCGCGCGCCACCCAGGCCAGTGTCGGGACGGCGCGCGCCACCCTGGCGGCCGACGAGGCCGCGGTCGCCAAGGCCCGCCTCGACCGCAGTTACTGCGAGATCCACGCGCCCATTTCCGGCCGCACCGGCAACTTGCTGGTGCATGCCGGCAATCTGGTCAAAGAGAATGATGTGCCGCTCGTCATCATCCACCAGGTGGAACCGATCTTCGTCGACTTCGCCGTGCCTGAGGATCACCTCGGCGCCATCCGCCGCCTGAACGCCTCGCACGCCCTGGCGGTGCGCGCGACCTTGCAGGATGGCTCTGGGCAGGATGGCTCCGGCCGCGGCGCCGCAGGCTCGCTCGCGGTGATCGACAACACCATCGATGCCTCCACCGGCACGATTCATTTGAAAGCCACCTTCGAGAATCGCGACTCCATGCTCTGGCCCGGCCAGTTCGTCAGCGTCGCGCTGACGCTCGACACGCTCCGCAACGCCACCGTGGTTCCCTCCGAAGCCGTCCAGATGGGACGACTCGGCCAGGTGGTCTTCGTCGTCAAGCCGGATCACTCGGTCGATATGCGCCCCGTGACTCTGGGGACTTCGCTCGGTAAGAAGACCGTGATCGAGAAAGGCGTCGCGCCCGGCGAGACGGTGGTCATCGATGGCCAGATGGCGCTCTTTCCCGGCGTCACGGTGCGCGCGGTGGAAGCACCCAAGGCCGGATCGGGGCCGCAGTGAACATCTCCCAGATCTTCATCGAACGCCCCATCATGACGGTGCTGGTCTGTCTCAGCATCGTGCTGTTTGGGGTGGTGGCATTCCGCGCCCTGCCGGTGGCGGCGCTGCCCAGCGTCGACTATCCCACCATTACGGTGAGCGCGGCGCTGCCCGGAGCCAGTCCGGAAACCATGGCATCCACCGTGGCCACGCCGCTCGAGCGCCAGTTTTCCACCATCGCCGGCATCCAGCAGATGAGCTCGGTGAATTCGCTCGGCACCACGCAAATCACCGTGCAGTTCGACCTGAGCCGCACCATTGACGCCGCCGCGCAGGATATCCAGGCCGCCATTTCCGCGGCCGGCGGCCTGCTCCCCACCACCATGCCGCGCCCGCCGACCTACCAGAAAGCCAATCCCGCCGACCGGGCCATTCTTTACCTTTCCCTGTCCTCCGAGACCCTGCCCGCTTATAAAGTCAGCGAGTTCGCCGACCTCCTGCTGGCGCAGCGCATTTCCATGGTCGGCGGCGTTTCCCAAGTCCAGGTCTTAGGCGATCAGAAGTACGCCGTTCGCGTCCAGGTGGATCCCGATCAACTGGCCGCCCACAACATCGGCATCGACGAAGTCCAGAAGGCCATCTCCTCCAGCAATACCAACCTCCCCACCGGCCACCTGGATGGCGACAAACAGGCTTTCACCATCGAATCGAGCGGCGGCCTGGAGCGCGCGGCCCAATACCGGCCCATCATCGTGGCCTGGCGCAACGGCGTACCGGTGCGCCTGGAACAATTGGGCAATGTCATCGATAGCGTGGAGAACGACAAGATCATCGCGCTCATGAACGGCAAGCCGTGCGTGATCCTCGGCATCAACCGCCAGCCCGGCACCAACACGGTGGATGTAGTCGACGCCGTAAACCAACTGCTGCCCGAATTCCGCCACGAGATTCCGGCCTCCGTGCACCTGGAGGTCGCCTTCGACGCTTCCCAATCCATCCGCAACTCGATTCACGACGTGGAGTTCACGCTGCTGCTGACGGTCTGCGTGGTGGTGATGGTGATCTTCCTTTTCCTCCGTAACGTTTCCGCCACCCTGATTCCCGGCGCCGCCGTGCCCTTCTCCATCATCGGGACCTTCGCCGTGATGTACCTGCTGGGCTACAGCCTCAACAACCTTTCGCTGATGGCGCTCACGCTTTCCGTCGGCTTCGTGGTGGACGACGCCATCGTGATGCTCGAGAACATCGTGCGTCACATGGAGATGGGCAAAACGCGGCGCCTGGCGGCCCTCGCCGCGGCCCACGAGATCGGCTTCACCATCATCTCCATGACGCTGTCTCTGGTCGCCGTCTTTATCCCCGTGCTCTTCCTCGGCGGAATTGTCGGCCGCCTGTTGCATGAGTTCTCGGTCACCATCGTGGTGGCCATCCTGATTTCCGGCTTCGTATCGCTCACCCTCACGCCCATGCTGGGCAGCCGCTTCTTGAAGTCGGAGCACGAGACCCGCCACGGCTGGTTCTACCATCTGCTGGAAAGCGGCTTCAACGGCCTGACGCGCTGGTATGAAGTGACCCTCCACATCGCCTTGCGCTTCCGCCTGGTGACGCTGGCGGTGGCCGTGCTCATGCTCATCGGCACCGGTTATCTCTTCTTCACCATGCCCACCGGCTTCATTCCCAGCCAGGACAGCAGCTTCACGTTCGGCGTGATCATCGGCCCGCAGGACATTTCGTTCGACTCCATGGCGCAGCACCTGCGTGCCGTTTCCGCAGTCCTCCAGGCAGACCCCAACGTGCTGAACGTCGGGGCGTTCGGAGGCCAGGGCAACCAGTCCTTCGTCTTCGCCAATCTGAAGCCCCGCGACCAGCGGAAACTCTCGGTGGATCAATTCATCGAATCGCTGCGCCCCAGGTTCTTTTCCATCCCCGGCGTCTTCACCTTCATGCAGAACCCGCCGCCCATCACCGTGAGCGGCCAGTTCAGCACCAGCGTCTATCAGCTCACGCTGCAAAGCTCCAAGCTGGATGACATTTATACCTGGGGCCCGCAACTCATGGCGAAGATGCAGAAACTTCCCGGCTTCGTCGACGTCAACGATAATGACCTGCAGGTGGCCAGCCCGCAAGTGATGGTCGATATCGACCGCGACCGCGCCGAGGCGCTTGGCATCACACCCGAGCAGGTGCAGGACGCTCTCTACAGCGCCTACGGCACGCGCCAAGTCTCGGTGATCTATGCGCCCGCCGACCAGTACCAGGTCATCATGGAGGTGGAAAAGCAATACCAGAAGACGCCGGACGCGCTTTCGAAATTGTATGTGCGCTCTTCGGCCGGGTCGCTGGTGCCGCTCGACACCATTGTCAAAATGAAGCGCCAGGTGGGCCCGCTCAGCATCAGCCATTTCGGCCAACTGCCCGCGACCACCATCTCCTTCAATCTGCGGCCCGGTTTCTCGCTGGGCCAGGCAGCCGACCAGGTGGACAACGCGGTTCAGGAATTGCGCATGCCATCCAGCATTTCCACCAAGTTCCAGGGCACCGTAAAAGAGTTTCAGAGTTCCTTCAGGAACCTTTCGGTCCTGCTGATTGTGGCAATCCTGGTGATCTATATCGTGCTCGGCGTGCTGTACGAGAGCTTCATCCACCCCATCACGATTCTTTCCGGCCTGCCTTCGGCGGTCTTCGGCGCGCTGCTGACGCTGGTGCTCTTCCATAAGGAGCTGGACCTCTACGCCTTTGTGGGCATCATCATGCTGTTCGGCGTGGTGAAGAAGAACGCCATCATGATGGTGGATTTCGCGATCTCGGCCCGCCATGGCGGCCAGAGCGCCTACGATTCCATCTGGAACGGCTGCCTGCTGCGCTTCCGCCCGATCATGATGACCACGGTGGCCGCGTTGTTCGGCACGCTGCCCATCGCCTTAGGCTACGGGGAAGGCGCCGACGCGCGCCAACCGCTGGGACTTGCCGTAGTCGGCGGCCTGGTGGTGAGCCAGTTCCTGACGTTGTATATCACCCCGGTGATCTACCTCTACCTGGAGCGCTTCCAGGAGTGGCTGCAAGGCGAGAACAAGACCGCGCCGCAAGCGGTGGCGCAGACGTAGCGGGACGGCAATCGATATCCTGCCTGATTCAGTTTTGGCCGGAAGGCCAGGCTACTTGGGGTAGATGCGAAAGTCGTCGAAGTACGTGACGGAATCGGCCAGCGTCCACAGGCCGACCTTGCCGGGACCCGTAAAGGTACCGTCCTGGCCTTCGAGGATCCGCCGGTGGTCGAGGAAGACCTGGAACCTGTTGCCGCGAGCCGACACCTTTAAGATGCACCAGGCATTGGCCGGAATGGGGTGCTTGACGCCCGCCATCAGCGGGATGCGGTGGCCGTTTTCCACTTTGTAAACCGCGACATCGTTTTCCAGGGCGTTGGCGCGGGCCAGGTAGTAGTTGTTGGCATCGCGATACCGCCAGACCACCCCGCCCGCCTGTCCTTCGTGGCCGGAGACGGGTTTGATGCGCACGCTCACGTCGGCATCGCGCAGGTTGGCCCCATCGAATATCGCCAGCGGGGAGCGCGCCCTATTGCCGTCGGTGGAAACCTGGGCCAGTACGTTGGGCTGTGTGGCAGCGGTTCGATCCCTGACGATTTCCCAGCGCGGGGCTGCGCCCCTGTCGGTCATCGAGACGGTCCAACCAGGTGGAATCTTGCCCAGCGGAAAAGTGTCGAAATTGATTACTTTACCGGCCGGAGTAAGCAGACTGAACGCCAACAGCCACGCAAGCGCTTTCATATTGAGGTAAAACCGGACGATGCAGGAACACTCCCCATCACCCTTACCTTATTTGTACCACAACCAGCGGCCAAAAGAGTACCGGGTCCGATAATCATATCGGCGGAGTTTCGTCGCCGCTCTATGGTACGGCGGGCCGCAGGGTCGCGGGCGCCGCGTTGATGGTCGCGGTTGCGGACTCCAGTCCTGTCGCACTGGCCGTCACGCGAATTTCGCCGGCTTCCTTAGCAGCCTGCACAATCGCCATCGCCAGTCCATTAAACGCGCTGCGCTTGTCGGCCTTGTCCGGTTCGTGGCAGCTCGGGTCGCCATTGCCGGCCCCCAGAAGTTTGCCCTTGCCGGCCACCCGGAAGGTCACTTCGTTGCCGGCAGTCGAAACCGGACGGCCTTGCGCATCGACAATCTCGACGGTCACCATGGACACGTCTTCGCCATCGGCGGAAATGCGGCTGCGGTCGGGGCGAAGCACCATCCGCGCCGCCGCGCCAGCCGTCTCCCGTTTGTCGGAAAGTACCTGCTTGCCATCATTAAAACCTTTGGCTTCAAGTAACCCAGGCTCATACTTCACCTTCCACATCAGATGACTATCGTGAGCGACATCCTGCGAGCCGAGACTCTTGCCGTTGAGAAACAGCTCCACCCGGTCGGCGTTGGAGTGGACCCAGACTTCGATCTCCTGGCCCTCCTGGCCCGGCCAGTTCCAATGCGGGAAGAGATGCAGCACCGGCTTCGATCCCCACCATGCCTGGTAATAGTAAAAGTTGTCCTTGGGGAAACCGCACATATCCATAATGCCGAAATGGGAGTTGATGCACGGCCAGCCGTAGGGCGTGGGCTCGCCGCGGTAATCGAATCCGGTCCAGGCAAACCCGCCCGCCAGGAACGCACGCGCGTCGTAGAACTTCCACCAGGTTTCGGCGGTAGACGCCCAGCGAGGCTTTTCCGTATCGTAGGCTTGCACGTAGCCTTTGTCTTTATCGTTGGCGTAGATGCCGCGCGTGGAAACCGTCGACGCGGTCTCAGAGCCCACCATCGGCAAGTTCGGGTAGTCCTTATGAAACTGATCGATACGCGGCTCATTGTAATTAAAGCCTTGAACATCGACCAGGTTGGACGCGCCCTTGCCGCCATAGCCGCCGTTCATCGCCTGCGTGACTGGCCGCGAGTCGTCCAGGCTGTTGACCAGCCGCTTCATGGTGGTTTCGATGCGCGCTCCGCGCTCGGTGCCCTGTTCCGGTTCCTCGTTGCCGAGCGACCAGATCACGATGGAGGGGTGGTTGCGGTGGCAGCGGATCATGCGTTCGAGCTGGCTGAGTCCCTCCGGAGTGGAATCCATCAGGCGGGTCTCGCACATCATGATCATGCCGAGGCGGTCGCAGGCATCCACCAGTTCCGGCGTGGGCGGATTGTGCGACGTGCGGTAGGCGTTCGAGCCCATTTCCTTCAGCCGCTCAATGCGGTAGGACTGGATGCGATCGGGCAGCGCGGTGCCCACACCGGCATGGTCCTGGTGGTTACACGTTCCTTTAATTTTGACCGGCTTCTCATTGAGAAAGAAGCCGTTGTTGACATCGAAGCGAACCGAGCGAATACCGAATGGGGTACTGTAGGCATCCACCTCCGCTCCGGCTGATTCCACACTGGTTTCGAGCCGGTAGAGATTGGGTTGCTCGATGGACCAAAGCGCCGGCGAGGCGACATCGGTGCGCTGCTCGAAGACCTGCCAGCTCCAGGCAGGGATGGCCACCGGCGGGGCGGCAATGGTAGCGACCACCTTCCCCGCGGGATCGAGGACCCGGGAAACCACCCGGCAGTTGCGGGCGCCGCCGGTTTCGTTATTGACCTCGGTGGAAATGCGGACGATGGCCGGCGCCGACGGCCGCACCTCGGCGCGCACGAACGTGCCCCAATGCGCCACGTGGATGGGGCTGGTTTTGGTGAGCCAGACGTGGCGATAGATGCCTGCGCCTTCGTAGAACCAGCCGTCGCCGAGGGTGGCGTCGACGCGCACCAGCAGCACGTTCGGTCCGCCATAATTCGCGTGATCGGTGATGTCGTAGCGGAACGGGGCGTAGCCGCTGAAATTCCTGCCCAGGTAGTGGCCGTTGAGGATGACGATGGAATCGCGATAGACCCCGTCGAATTCGAGCGCCAGGCGGCGGCCCAGATCGGCAGCCGGCAGATCGAAGACACGGCGGTACCAGCCGATGGACGTGGCCGGATACTTGCGGCCCAACGGGTGGCAGCCGTGGGCGACCAGCGAGCGGTCGTTTTCGAACGGCAGCTCGATGGCCCAGTCGTGCGGGAGGTCGGCCTTTTGCCAGGCACTGTCGTCGAAATTGGCGCGCGAAACATCCGGGGCGCCGCGCGGCGCCTGAATCACGTTGCCGGATTTCGCAAACGTCTCCCCGCCCGCGCCGTAATAGAAATCCCGAGCCGGATCGTCGGCGTGGCCAAAGCGGAAGCGCCAGCCGAAGTCGAGTAACAGCCGCTCGCGCCCGGCAGTGAGTGCGGCAGAGGGCTGTGCGTCGGCAGGCCGCGCGGCGTCAGCCTGCGATTGCGCGCCGGCGTTGGATTGCCCGGCGGCGGCCGCCGACGCCGCCAGAGTGCTCTTGAGGAGATCCCTGCGTGTCCAGTTCATGTTCCGTCCTGAGGGTCACGATAACATGAGGCTGCGTGGGGCTGCGGCGACCGGGTGAGATCCGATTGGTGGGGCAGGTTTCAACCTGCGCGCCGAGTGTCACTCGGTGCAGCCGGGCACCGCCCGGCTTATGTGGGACCGGCCTCCTGGCCGGTCGAAGCCGGCACCGCCCGGCCAGATTTTCCGTTAACCTCGAAGCTCGAAACCAGAATCAGCAAAGCGCGCCTTGCATTCGGCCGGCTTACTGTCGCTAGGAACAGCCCGACGTGGCGCGCTCACTCACGCGTGCCGTGTCGAGACTGACTTCTCTCGACACGCTGGCGACATGCGCCCCACACTTCGCGTCCCCGGCGCCGCCTTACGTTACAGGTATTCCTTAGCGGGCGCCGAGTCCGCGGTCGGCGATGCCGGCTTCGCGCCTTCGCTTAGTTGCCGAATTAAAGTGCGGAGTTGTTCGGGAGCCACCACTTGAGTTTTCTGGCCGTTGATAAAGGCCGTCGGCGTGGCGTTGATGCCGTTTTGCTGCGCAAAGGCGACGTCCTGATCGACTTGGGCCGCAGTCTTCCGTTCCATCACGCACACGGCGAACTTGCCTTGATCGAATCCCGTGAGCCCCTTGGTCACGTCGGCCAGTTTGCCCAGCAGGTTATCGCGGTTGAGATCCTTCTGCTGGTCGAACATGAAATCGTGCAGCGCCCAGAAGTACTCATTGCCTTGCTCTTGCGCGCAAGCCGCCGCCTCCGCCGCCGGCCGCGCCCACGGATGCATGGGCAACGGAAACTCATGGAACACCAGCCGCACCTTGTCCGCCTCCGCCGGCAGAACCTCCTTCATCATGGCGGCGAACCGCGCGCAGTACGGGCACTGGAAATCCGAGAACACCGCGATGGTGACGGGAGCGTCCGGCTTCCCCCGCACCGGCAGATTACCGCGCGTCAGCCCCGCCGCCAGAGCCTCGGCCTTCTGCCGCTCCTCGACGACCGGGTCGACCGTGGAATCCAGTAGCTCCCTCGTGAGAAAGCGCAGGTCGGGCGAAGCGATCAACTCGAGCCGGAACGACGATGACCCGCCTGCCGACTGGAACAGGAGTTTTCGATAGCAGGTGGAATTGACAAAGGAGGTGTCGCCAATCTCCAGCTTCGCCGAGGAGGGCGTTTTGTACTTCTTCTGCACGTAGTCGATCAGCTTGACGCGGTCGGCGTCACGGAGCGGGGGACATTGGGCCTTGGCGGTCACGCCGGAAATGCCCAGTAAGACGAGTAAGGACAGCACTGCCGTTAAGATCCGATTGGCTTGCATGATTAACCTCGCAATAGAACGCGGGCTGCCGCATCATCGCGGTGAGACGGCCCGCGAGAGGTGCCACTACTTTGCGTACGCCAGAATTACGTCGTAGGCCCATTGACCTTGGCCAACGCCTGGCCCCTGCGCGCGAACGATCATGGTCCGATTGATGAACTGGTTCCCGTAGGCATCCGTCCATTTCATGGGGCCGTAACTCAGTGAGATGGCTGTGATTCCCGCCTGCTGCATGGTGAACAGTTCACCCGGCTCGGAGATACCGTCGTGGTTCTTATCCACCCAGAGGCGCAACCGGGAAAACACCTTATCCTTAGCGTCGATCCAGCCGTCGCCGTTGCCGCCGTTCGCCGGCAAATCGTACAGGGCGAGCGCCTTGAAGCCGAGGTGGGTCGCGGCCTTTCCGGGTTGAAGTGTGACGTTACTGAACATCTCGAGGCCGTTGTCGATCTTCCCATTGCCGTTCAGGTCCAACGCCAGCCAACCGGCGTCGGTGCCTGGCGCAGTCCACGATGTCTGCACGGGCTTGTGATTGGCGAAAAAGTCGAACTTCACGCCGTTTTGGACGTTCGTGAGGGCGAAAGCATCGCCATTGGGGTCGATGATGACGGGGTCCTCCGCCTCCGGCACGCACGCGTACTCGGGCATCCAGCCCATCCACGTGTCGACGGGCGCGTATTCGCAATCGTATCCATCGGTGCAGCATCCGCACGAGTCGCTGTCCGGGTCACATCCGTCGTCGCCGCCGCCGGTGCTGGTGCCGGTGTCACTGCTCGCGCAGGGATCGTCGCAGGAGCCGTCGCATTGTGTAGTGCCGCAGCTGCCGCAGCTACTGCCGGACGTGTCGCTGCAGTTGCACATCTGCTGCACGGTGCCCGTTCCGCACGAGCCGCACGGGCCACCCACGTTACAGCGCCATTCGCAGCACCCATCGGGGCAGAGCCAGTCGTTGGGGTTGGTGCCGCAGTCGTATGCCGAGAGACAAGCCCCGGTTTCGCAGCCAACGCTGTTCACGCAACAGCCATCTAGACAGCTATAGCCCTCGCCGTTGCAGTCCGTGTAGTCGTAACAGGTGTCGTCCCCGTTGACCGTGCACGGGCAAACCCAATAGCCGCTAAGGGTACAGACCGGGGTCGCGCTGTCGGGGCACGTAATGTTCGGGCAGGTGGAGCTACAATCCTGCCCGAACGCGATCGCGGGCAACAGACTCAAGAAAAGGCAGAAAAATAGCGTACGCATCGTTCGATACCTCTCGTTTTGCGCTGATACTCAGTGGTCCGTCGCGCCGCCTCGCGGGAGACGGACGGTTCGTCACTTCTTAATCGGCGGCGGCGGTAATGGCGGGCACTTCGTGCAGCGGTCATATTGCAGCGAAACCACCCTTGTCTCACCGTCGGGCCTTGTTACGCTGACCTGGACCGGACGAATGTTCAACATGCAAAGGCGGTCCCCCGGCTCCGCGCTGGCTTGGCACAGCAGCTTCCAGCACAAGGACGTCGCCGACCGGTCCAGGAGGTCGATCAGCGCTTCCCGGGCGACCGCCGGAGCTGCGCCCCAGTCGAACTCCGCCTGGGGAGGGGCAAAGAATTGATCCAGCCAAGGCACCATCCCACTGGCATCGAACTCAATCGGGACAGGCGAGGACGCACTTAGCTGAGCGCAGAGAGCCCTAAGGTGCCCGGATGGCGTCCTGCTCGCGACTGGGACTGAGACAACCAAGTCGAGCGGGTTCACGGCCGGGGTTAACCGGCCTGTGGCGTCGTAGGCCTGGGTCGGGACAATGTGAAGCCCCAGCTTGGAGGAAAGCACCGTAAACCTCGGGCCGTCCGTCTGCCGGTGATACAAATCCACAAAGCTATCCAGCAGTTGAAGGCTCAGCGTTGGCGCCGTCGCAGGGCTCAAACTGGCCGGGATTGAAAAGGTGCGGGCCTTGGGGAACAATCCCCACTTCACGTTCTCGTTGCCCCGGCGGGATTCCAGTTCGCCGCGCCAGACCCATATTGGATCCTCGTAGGTTACAATTTTGGCATACCACGACTGGATGAGCTCGCAGAGGTCCAGCAACGGACGGGGCGATGAAATAGTCTGTGGGTCATCAGCAAGTGCCGCCCCGGTCTGCTGGGCCGACCAGACCGCCAGCGGACCCGCCAACCCTAGAATTGCGGTGAGCGCAACAAGTTTTCCCGCGCTGTGTCTAATCATCAGAGTCATCTCCTTCTATTTTGCGGGGCCCCCGGCGTTTGCGCGATTTGCTTCCATTGTGTCCCACGTTAACGTGTAGGACAAATATTGGCCCGGAGCTGGAACGTAAGTTTGCGGCGGTTCAGTCGTGCAACCGTTGATTTGAATCGTCTGCTGCATGACGTCCCCGCAAATGTCATACGGAGCCTGGCCGATATACATCATATACTGATAGTAGTTTACCCAACCGGCAATTGTCTGGCCGACTACGTCGTAGTAGCCGTCGATGCCGACGATGGCCGTCTTGGTAAAGTTGGTCTGCGGAAGCTGGGCGTAGTACGATCCTTTGAAGTAGCAGTTGTCTGGCCACGCGTCGGCCTGCTCGGTGATCTGCCTGGTGTTGTAGGCCGAGACTATTACGCCGGCCGAGTTGGGGGGGCCCATCACCGGGGGGCTTAGCACGGCAAGAAACTCCCCGCAGTAGCCGCCGGTACCGCAGTCGCTCAGGCCGTAGTACGAGCTTGATTCGCCCGTGGGCCACTGGCAGGGGGCCGCACAGTCGAGGCTGTCCATCGGCGAGGCCGTGTCCCGGACAGCGGTAGACGCATACCTCCGCAAGACGCTCTCGAAGTACGCAAACCTTCCCGGCCCGAGGGCGTTTGCCAGGGCGTCTCTCCCGGACTGCGCCAGAGCTACCTGCTGGGCCGCAATCGCCGCCAGACCCGCCTCCTGGGACGGCACGGTGCCGGGTGATTCGCGCCGCAGGCGCTGTAGAGTGGAGCGGGCAGAGCTGGCCAGGACGTCCAGCGGAGCATTCTGGCGGGCCCAGTCCGCGGCGACCTGCTTCAATTCGGCCTCCTGCTTCGTGGTCAGCCCCAGCCAAATCTGGTGGTGATGCCGGACCGAGGTGTCGGATCGCCCCTGAGCCGCGAGCCGGTCGGCCTTCGCTTCGAAGTTCACCACCTGGCGGAAAAGGCGGGAGTAAACGGCTGCCGGCACCGATACAGACCGCTGACCGCTCTGCGGAGACTGGGCTCGGACAACCCCTGGAACGGACGCAACCGCCAAGAGGAACATGATTGCCCTCTGTTCAACCTCAATGCACATATTCTATCACTCCTGTGTTGATCGGTTCCAAATCATATCGGCAGCGGTCCTAAAACTACTCTCGCAATGTCCAAGCGGTCGGTCCAGATGGCCCGTCCAGTCGGCCATCGCTTGCCGGCTCCTACCTGGAAGCGGATCTCTGCCCACGCTCGTCCGTCTGTCTGAGACGGCCATCCGGAATCCGATTCACGGCGAAGGGACCAGCCGGCGGGCTCTCAAGGGCCAGCATCCCTGCGAGTTCGGTGCGGTTCGACGCGTCGAACAGCAGCAAGAGTTGGCTGGCACAAGCCTTGACCAAGCCCTCCGACAGGCTGCAGCGCTATCTCCCTGTTTCGGAAACCCTTACTGATCAGGAGAAGAACGTCGGTCTGGCGCTGGCTCAGCCGCGACATGGGCTTCTCCATGTAGCAACCTGCGACGTTGGGGACCATGAGTACTGATACCACCAATTCTAATGGAAAACAATAGAAAAAGAGATTAATATCGCCGGCTCAAATGGGAGGCTCTTGGTCTCATCTCGATTCGGGTAAGGCCCTGCCTCCTGGCCCAGCTTCGGGCTACACCCCGTGATTACAGCGAGGCCGAACGCCAACTGAACTTCCCAACAGAGTACCGCGCGTCCCGACGCCGGGTAGTGTTAGCGGTCTTGTTTGGCGGGCGCCGCTTCCCCAGCCGGCGATGCCGGCTTCGCGGCCTCGCTGAGCTGCCGGATCAAGGTGCGAATCTGTTCCGGCAAGAGTCCCATGATCGGACGTTCTCCAACGAATCTGGACGACCTGTAAAACCTAGTTCGGGGTCGGCTCCACGTTGGCTCGCCCAACCACCAGGGTTTTCTGCATCTGCTTTCCCGCCTCCAGCTTCAGGCCGAGCTTCTTCGCAACGGAAAATGCTATGTCCGGGTCCGCGCCAGGTCGGCCGGTTGTAGTGTGGCTCCAGTCCTCATCAAACTTGTAGTTTCCAGTTATCCCTGTCTTATCAAAGACGGGGGTGCCCGTGAAAAACGCCAGGAAGTTTGCCAACTCGGCCAGGGACGCCGATTTCCTCTTGAAGACCCCTCGTTGATGGGACACCTTGTCGGAATCGACTTCGGTGGACGGTGCTAGTTTCGGCTCGCCACTTCCCCGCAACAGGTTACAGATGCGCTTTTCCCGATCCACCAGTTTGCACTGAAGCCCAAGGCGTTCGGCCAGCGCGGTCCGTAGCATCGCTCGCGCAGTCTCATTTGTGGTCCCAACCGTCGCTATCGCCTCTACTTGGTAAACCTCCTGCCCCATCCAATCGGGTGATTCGTAGTAGTACGGACTCAGAAGGGGAGAGTACGCGTATCGCACGATCCCGTCAAGTATGACTTCACCCGAAAGCCTGACGCCTCTGTAGTTCAGAGGACGCTCCTCTCTGAACGTCTGGTGGCCTATGCTACCAGCAAAAGTTGGTTCACCTACCTTAATGTTCCCGACGTGCTTGAGCGAAACGACTTCAAAGTGCGGCTCAGTAGGGGTGGCCGGATGGGTCTGAGCGGCACCATGCATGGCAAGAACGGACACGCACCAGCAAAGCATGGCGGCTTCGCATGATGCGCGCGCTGTGTAGATCTCTTTCGTCTTCATTCTCGTCCTGTGTTCGACGACCGCCTATGTTAAGGCGAGCCGCGCCGGTTTGTGCACGAGGCTCGCCTATGAGCGCCATTAGAGCCGTACTCTGCCACGCGTCCCTAGCGCACCTTTAGCTTAATTCATCGATCCATTGCCCTGCTAGTCCGCCAGCGGGGGGCAGTAGTTGCACCCGAATACGGTGAGCCAGCAGTTCTGGAAAAGCCAACCACTACACTGCATGCTGGAGCAGTCGTACGTGCCTGTGAGGCACCCGCCTGCGCCGCAGTCGCAGTAGACGTCCTGAAATATTGCCCCGCCCACTGGGCACGAGTAAAACGTGGCCTGCGGGCCAGCAGCGAACGCGGCTGTGACCAGCGTAGCCGCCACCACCACCATTAGTGCAAGGCGCACAGTTTTGGCGCCTACCACTCGCTTCAAATCGTTGAGCATATAGCTCCTCCTGATTGTTGTGGATAGAAAACGATCTATCAGGGCCGTGGTTTCTAGCTGCTATCTGGCGTTGCGTGCCCTTGGCGCAACGCCAATACCGCTCCAGGGCGCACCCTGACGAAGGAAGAATCGCAGGGGCTCTAGGTTCGGATTCTCCCGAGGATTCCAGATGCTACGATCTTCAGCACGTCCTTCTCGCGGGATGAGTCGAGCCTTCCCTCGAAGACCCGCCGGACGATTCCGTTTGCATCGACGATAAGCACGATCGGCGTGCTGGACAGTGCGTCGATGACCGGCGCGCGATAGACGCCGTCTAAGTTGACGTGCTGTTTCGACAATGTGCCCTTCACTAATTCGGGGTCATCACGTGAAATGGCGGAGATAGCCAGCTTCTGCGGCGCCCGCCCTGGGATCTCCGTGACCTGCCGGTAGAACGGCATGCTCTCCTCGCAGAAATGACAATGCGTGCTAATGAAGAACACAACGTTGACTGCAGAGGACTTCCAGTCGAGGCCAGCCACAGCCAGATGCTTGCCGACTAGTTGAGTAGCAGCCGCGCGGCCCCCGCCGGGGCGCCTGGTTCCGAACCTACCTTCCAGAAGGAGACCCAGAGCCAGGACGGACACCGCGATGAGACAAATGTGAGTTGCGCGTTCGAGTGTTGACATAATTAACGCCATTTCTGTTGTCAAAGGCCAGGATATGTTAGTGTGTTTATGCAATGCAGCACTACGCTAGATTCTTTCGTCCTGGTGAGCTATGTCTATGTTCCAGGGTCTGATTATCAACCCTTTACCCGTCCCGTTCAAGTACCAAACACTTTGCAATTTGTGCTATTTCTTTGCATTTTGTGCCGTCTAGCGTCGCATGCCGCCTTATGGCCGACCACGAACATATCGTCGGCTCCTCCGAAACTCGCTGGGAGTCATGCCGTACCATTCGGGAAAAACACGCGCAAAAACGTCCGGACGCGTCATGCCGACCCTCGCAGCAACTTCCTTCAATGGCAAAGCCCGTTTTGTGGAGAGCAGGCCGGCTGTAATTTGCAGCTGTTGCGCAGGTGCAGCGGACGCCGAGATAAGGCCCAACGCCACAGTGATCAGAGCCCCGGTCTTCATTGTGAGCCTCCTTGCTGGGTCACGACCGAGTGCGCGGTCAGGAAATCGGCCTGAGCCACGTAGACCTTGAGGAACTTGTCGAAGGGCTCCCGGCCCAACTGGAGCACATCGCGCATCTTCTTCATTTCCGTTTCCAGGTAGCGTAACTGCTGCGCATCCGCATGTGTGCCGCCTGGTTGCGCCTGGAGGCGTGCTACCTCGCTGAGTTGACCCTGTAGAGCGGTGCGCGGATCGCGATCGGACGCCACCTTCTGTAGGCGCTGCACCAATTGCTGCAACTTGGCCGCACCCGATTTCCGCAAGCGAACGACAGTCTGCACAGCCCTCGGGTTTCCGATGGCTGTGCGGTCCTCGAAGATCGCCGCCGAGGGCGTGGCTGTCGCGAAAGTCGGCTGCAAGCCGTCCGCGCTACGGCGGGCAATGAAACGGAGAGTTTGATTCTCGAGCGGCCTAAACGTCTTTTCCGGCCCGTTTCTGGTCACTTCGGGCACAGCGTCCGCGCCTAGCCCGAGCGCCAGGTCACTGCACCGGTCGTCGGGCAATTCCTGTGCCGTGGCGTAATGCCACACGATGTCCACGCAGAAAGCCGTGATTGACTTCCCGGAGGTGTTTCGGACTTCCACGGTTATGCTATCCGCTCCCGTTGCCGGCGAGACGGTGACCGCCAAGGCCTCCCCGATTGGCACAGGAGGGGGCGGATTCTGTTGAGCACAGGCACCCAGCGCGACGCCGAGCGCGAGAAAGATCGCACGTTTACACATTTTGCCTCCTTCTCCCACAAAGAAACTCCTGAATCAATGAAAGCGATGATGCGCAGCACGTTACAGACCCGATTATCACCTTACTGTTGCTCTCAACCAAGTACCAAACAGTTTGCAATTTGTGCTATTTCTTTGCAATTTGTCGCATCCAGCGTTGGCAGCCGCCCTACAACTGACCACGAACATATCGCCGGCTCCTCTGAAACTCACTGGGCGTCACGCCAAACCATTCGCGAAAGGTGCGCGCAAACACGTCGAGACGCGGGATGCCCGCTCGCGCAGCAACTTCCTTCAAAGGGTAAGCCCGTCTAGCGGAGAGTAACTCGCCTGCAAGCTGCATCCGCATTCTCAGGACCGTCCGCTTAGGGCTCGATTTAGTTTCAACCCGGAACAAACGCGAGAATCCCGAACGCGAGAGACCGGCATGGCTTGCGATATCGGCGACCGTCAGCGAACAATGATGCAGGTTGGCCTTCATGAAGCGCAGAGCTTCGCCGATCCTCGGCTCAAGGACGCGGAAGGAGTCTTCCTCGCGTTGAGCACCGGCAGCGGGAGAAGCCATCAACTTTTCCTCATGGGCTGATGGCCACCTGCTGAACTTCCTGGCACGCCGGATCGAGCTTGGATAACAACCTGCCAGGCGTTCCCCTCGGGTGCCATAAGTACTAATACCACAGGTTCCGATAGAAAACAATAGAAAAAGAGGGTAATATCGCCGGCAAGAATGGGACGGGTTTTTGGTCCGATCCCGATCCAGGCAAGCCCTGCCTCCTGGCCCAGCTTCGGGTTACACCCCGTGATTACAGCGGCTTAGCGGCCTTGGGCGGCGCGCACGCCAGAATCGCTAACAGCACCAGCACTCTTCTGAGTGGCCGCCAGCACCGGCCGCAGCTTCTCTATGGCCGCGTCGGCGGTGATGCCGTACTTAGCGCGCAGCGGGTCGATCTTACCGTGCTCGATGAATTGGTCGGGCCAGCCGATCCGCACTACCGGCGTCGTGATGCCTAAGTTACTCAGCTCCTCCAAGACCGCGCTGCCGAATCCGCCGCGCAAAACGTGGTCTTCGAGAGTTAGGATGACGTCGACACTGCGGGCGAAGAATTCCAGCATTTCGACATCGATAGGTTTAGTAAAACGCGCGTTGATCACCGCCGCCGCGATGCCTTCGCTCCATAACTTGCGCGCGATCTCTTCGCCCATGGGAACCAGCGCGCCCAGCGCGAAGATCGCCACCCGGTCGTTGTCGCTGTTCTGGATCAACTCGGCCTTGCCGACGGGAATCAGGCTGGGAACATCCTTGACGGGCGTGCCCGGGCCCACGCCGCGCGGGTAGCGAACGGCGCTCGGACCGTCCCAGTGCATGGCCGTGAAGAGCATGTCGGCCAGCTCGTCCTCGTCCTTGGGCGCCATGTGGACCATGTTGGGGATGCCGCGGAGATAGCTGATGTCGAACAGGCCGTGGTGCGTGGGACCGTCGTCGGCCGACAGGCTGCCGCGGTCCATGCAGAAAACCACCGGCAGGTTTTGCAGACAGACATCGTGGATGATCGGGTCGAACGCGCGTTGCAGGAAGGTCGAGTAAATCGCGCAGAAAGGTTTGAAACCCTTAGCCGCCAGTCCGGCGGCGAATAAGACCGCGTGCTCCTCGGCGATGCCGACGTCGAAGTACTTATCGGGATGGTGCGGCTGGAAGCGGTCGAGGCCGGTGCCGTTGGGCATGGCGGCGGTAATCGCCACGACTTTGTCGTTATAGTCGGCTAACTTCACCATGGTGTCGGCGAAGACTTCCGAGTAAGTCCGGCGGCTGAGCGGCTTGGTCTCGCCCGTCTCGGGATCGTACGGGCCCAGGCCGTGAAACTTCTTCTGCTTCTGCAGCGCCGGCTCGAAGCCTTTGCCTTTCTGCGTGAGTATGTGTAACAGAACCGGGCGATCCTGCTTTTTGAGAAACTCCAGGGTCTTGATGAGCGTGGAGATGTCATGGCCGTCGATGGGGCCATAGTATTTGAGCCCCAGCTCTTCAAAGATCACGCTGGGCCACAGCATGCTCTTAGCGGCTTCTTCGGCTTTGCGCGCCATTTTGAGAGCGATCTTGCCGCCCACCATTTCGACAAACTTACCGGCGCGGTCGTGGAGATAGTCGTAGCGCGGGCTGGTGACGATACCGTGCAGATAGCTGGCGATGGCGCCCACGTTCTTGTCGATGGACCACTCGTTATCGTTGAGCACCACGATCATGCGGCGCGTGTGGTGGGCGATGTTGTTGAGCGCCTCGTAGGTGATGCCGCAGGTGAAAGCCGCGTCGCCGGCCACCGCGACGACGTGTTCCTTGCCGCCCGTTTTGTCGCGCGCCACGGCCATTCCCAGCGCGGCCGAAAGCGCCGTGCCGGCGTGTCCCGCGCCGTAGCAATCGTGCGGGCTTTCGGTGCGCAGCATGAAGCCGTTGAGGCCGCCGGGCGTGCGGATGGTGGAGAAGCGCTCGCGCCTGCCGGTGAGCAGCTTGTGAATGTAGGCCTGGTGGCTCACGTCGAACAGGACGCTGTCGGCGGGCGTCGAGAAGACGTAGTGCAGGGCGATGGACAGTTCCACCACGCCGAGATTGGGACCGAGGTGCCCGCCGTTGGCGGAAAGCACCGTAATCAGCTCTTCGCGGATCTCACCGGCCAGTTGTTCCATCTCCGCAACCGAGAGACGCTTGACGTGGTCGGGCGAATCGATCAAATCGAGAATGCGTGGCATAGTTTCAGAAAGCTCTGGCGGCCTGTGGCGCAGCGGTAACCCGGATGCCGGGGTACATAATGCGATTTTCTCACGATCAGGGGGCCAGCGGGAAGTTCCGAAAACAACGCGGGAAGTCCGGACCGCCGTCAAAGGCCCATCAGGAGGCGCAGGTGGGACCCAGGTTGAGAAACCGCGGTCTTCCGCGCCGATTCTCGTGTAGAGCCTGCGAGATTCCGAAGGTTATTGCGAAGACTTGTGGGGCCGCCTGGCAAGCTGCGCGGGCCGATTGCCAATCGGCCCGCAGGTCCACAAGCCGCCCCACAAGGCGAGTCACGCAGTTATGATGAGTAGCGCGGGCGGCCATGGAAACTCCGACCTCGACATTTGCGCTGCTGGAGAAGGCCCGGGCGGGCGACGGGGAAGCCATGTCGCAGGTGTTCGAACAGTACCGGCGGCGGCTGGCGGTGCTGGTGCACTTCAAGCTGAGCCCGCGGGCGCGAGGCTTTTCCGAAGTGGAAGACGTGGTGCAGGAGACATTACTGCGGGCTTTTCGGGACGTGGGGCGCTTTACTTACCAATCGCCGGGAAGCTTTCTGCGGTGGCTGTCGTCGATCGCGGACCACGTGATCATCGACCGCGTGCGCTACCAGGGGCGCGAGCGGCGCGCGGGCGAGGAAGTGCCGTTCCGGTCGGAGAGCAATCCGCTGGGGCCGGAGCCGGCCGACACTCGCACGCCGAGCCGGCTGTTCGCACAACAGGAGGCGGTGGAACGGCTGCTGGCGCGCCTGGAGGCGCTGCCGGAGAATTACCGCGAGGCGATCCTGCTGGCGAAAGTCGAAGGGCTTACCACACCAGAGATGGCGGAGCGGCTGGGCAAATCGCGGGAGGCGGTGGCGCTGTTGGTGTTCCGGGCGGTGAAACGCTTTCGCGAATTGCAGGAGTCTCGAGCATGAGTGACGCAGAGCGCGAGCAGCGGCTGGCGGAGGAGCTGGCGGACCTGATGGACCAGCGGGCGCTGGGCCGCAAGGACGCAGCCACTCCCGCGCCGGTGGAACTGGCTGGGCATCTGGAGGCGCTGGAGGAAATCGACCGGGTGATGCAACCGGGAGCGCTGCCGGAGCGGCTGTCGGGACACAAGATCCTGGTGGAGATCGGGTCGGGCGGCATGGGGCGCGTGCTGCTGGCGGTGGATGAAGCGCTGGGGCGGAAGGTGGCCATCAAGACGCTGGCGGAGCGCTACGCGGACAATCCGGTGCTGCGGGCGCGGTTCATGCAAGAGGCGCGCGCCATGGCGCGGGTGAACCATCCGCACGTGGCCCGCATCTACAACCTGGGCCCGGCCGAGGAGCCGCCGCATTTCGTCATGGAATATGTGGAAGGCGCTCCGCTGACACGCGTGGCGCAGCCGCTGAATTTCGAACAGCGCGCCGAGCTGATGCGCAAGGTGGTGCTGGGCGCGCAGTTTCTGCACGATCAGGGCATCCTGCACCGCGATTTGAAGCCGGCCAACATCCTGGTGGGCGCGGACCTGGAACCCAAGCTGCTGGATTTCGGCCTGGCGCTGGACGTGGCCGGGCAAGAGCGGCTCTCGAAGATCGGCGAAGTGGTGGGCACGCCGGAGTATCTTTCGCCGGAACAGGCCAGCGGCGCTGAAAAGCTGGATGCACGGAGCGATGTGTTTTCGCTGGGCGCGATCCTGTATGAGCTGCTGGCGGGGACGCCGCCCTTTCAAGCCGGGAGCGTGGCGGAGTTGCTGCGCAAGATTCGCGACGAAGACCCGCAGCTTCCGCGGCGGCGCGATGCCTCCATTCCGCAAGACCTGCAGAACATCTGTCTGAAGGCGCTGGAGAAAGATCCCGCGCGGCGCTATGCCACGGCGCGGGAGATGGCCGACGATTTGCGACGCTTCCTGGCGCATGAGGCGGTGCTGGCCGAACCGGGCGCCTACTCGCGGTTGATCAGCCACAAGGTGCGCGAGCACCTGCGCGACCTGGAAGGCTGGCGGCACGACCAGATTGTTTCGGAGACGGAGTACGACGGCATTCGCAAGCGGTACGAGAAACTGCTGGAGCGCGAAGACTCCTGGATCCTGGCGGCGCGGCGGTTGACGCTCCCGCAGGTGACGCTCTACCTGGGAGCCTGGGTTCTGGCGGTGGGCGCGGCGCTGCTGACGTTTTTCAAGTACCCCAAGCTGGCGGGCGCGCCGGCGGTGGCGGTGGCGTGGGCCGCAGTGGTACCGGTGGCGTGGATCGGCATCCGCACCTGGAAACGCGGCCATTACCGCGTGGCCATCGCTTACCTGCTGGCGTTCTGTCTGGTAGCGCCGGTGGCGGCGCTGGTCACGCTGGAAGAAGCGCACGTGTTCACGGCGCTCACCCAGGGGAAGCAGAATCTGGAATTGTTCCACCGGCTGGAGTTCGCCAAGGAAGCCACCAATGCGCAGATCTGGTGGGCGCTGCTGGCGGGGCTGCCGGTCTGCTGGTGGCTGCGGCGTTTTACGCACGCGCCGGTGTTCTCGCTGATGTACGCAGCCACGGCTGCCATGGCGTGCCTGGCGACGCTGTTGCGCATGGGCGTTTTGGAGTATCTGGACCACGACCAGGGCCGTTTCTTCCTGGACCTGATTCCCTGCGCGGCGCTGTTCATGGTGGCGGGCTTCGTATTCGAGCGCTTGAAAATGCCCGACGATTCGCAATACTTCTATCCTTTCGCGGTGGCCTTCACGCTGGCGGCATTGAGCGGCGTGGCGGGTTACCACGAACCTTGGGCGGATTGGCTGAAGGCCCAGACGCCTTGGACGCGCGGGCAGGTGGAGTATCTGTTCATCCTGAACGCGGGCATTTACTTCGTGCTGGACCGCATCTGCGACCGGTTCGAGTCGACGCAGGTGCGGATGGTGGGAAAGTCGTTCCGCTTCGTGATCCCAGGGCATGTG
The DNA here is from genome assembly GCA_050014595.1 of Bryobacteraceae bacterium. Taxonomy (GTDB): domain Bacteria; phylum Acidobacteriota; class Terriglobia; order Bryobacterales; family Bryobacteraceae; genus PALSA-129. The sequence continues at coordinate 41,532 of JBEKDA010000010.1, read as the reverse complement.
ATGACGTCGCTGTTCCTGCTGCAGCTCAGCGCGAATTCGGTGAAGGAAGCTCGGGTCCTGGAATGGCTGCTGCCGGCGGTGGCTTGCGTGTTCATCTTCAGCAGCATTCCGCGGCAGATGAAAAATTTCCTGGTGAGCGGCCTGGTGTTTCTGGCGATCGGCGTCTACCGGTTGCAGCAGGAAGTGTTTCCGAACCGGGCGTTCTGGCCGGTGTTGCTGCTGACGTGCGGGCTGGCCCTGATGGTGGCGGCGGCCAACTATGCGGCGCTGCGGGTGGCGGTGGCGAGGGTTTGGAAGAAGGCTGGAAGGTGAGCTGCACGCTAATCAGTGGGGCAGGATGGTATCCTGCGCACCGATTGTCAATCGGTGCAGCGCCCCGCCAGGGGCGCCAAGAGCCGTCCTGCGGTGCAATATTCGTCTCCGAGTGACGCTGTTCCTTAGTGGAGGCGAATTTTATGAAGCTGATTTCGATGTTGCCGGCTCTGGCCGGGCTTGTGGTGCTGGCGGGCTGCGATACTCCGACTCCTTCCGTGCTCTCCCTGGAACCGGTGGCTACGGACCAGGAAGCCGGCATCGACGCGGGCTTGATCGGGGCCTGGGACACAGGCGGTTCCAGCGACGAAGTGTGCGTGATCCGCCGGAACAGCGATGAGAACGGCGATCACGGCTACCGGATCACGCACCTGGGCGGCGATTCGCAGATGGCTTTCGAGGCGAGTCTTTTCTCTGTTGGGAGTGCGCGCTTCCTGGATCTGGCGCCGGCGAACGACGATGATTTCCACCTTGGCGGGCACGCCATAGTCCGTATCTGGCCGGAGGGAAGCGGGCTGCGCTGGGCGTTTCTGGATTCCGACTGGTTCAAACAGCAGGCCGCGTCCGTGCTGGCGAACCATACATCGGAAAAGAAGATGATGCTGCTGGCGCCGGGACCCACGGTGCGCCTTTTCATCGCGAAGTACGGCGCCGACGATCGGGCTTACGGCAAAGTTGCGACGTGGCAGAGAGTGCAGTAAAGCGGGCGCCCGGAACAAAGTCCGGCAGCTCTCAACAGGACGCGTGTGCGGCGGCGGAATCGGCGTGGTAGGAACTGCGCACCAGGGGACCGGCTTCCACGTGCGCGAAGCCCATCTCCTGGCCGGCGCGGCGCAGATCGGCGAACTCTTCCGGCGGGACGTAGCGCACCACCGGCAGATGCTTGGGCGAAGGACGCAGATACTGGCCGAGAGTCAGGATATCCACCTGGCGGGCGCGCAGGTCGTGCATCACCCCCAGCGTTTCATCGGTGCGCTCGCCCAAGCCCAACATCAGGCCGGATTTCGTGGGCATGGCGGGGCGCATCTGTTTGGCGGCGCCCAGCACGTCGAGCGAGCGCTGGTAGCGCGCGCCCAGGCGCACCTGCCGGTAGAGCCGCGGCACGGTCTCGGTGTTGTGGTTGAAAACGTCGGGCGCCGCTTCCACCACGGTCGCGACGGCTGCCAGCCTGCCCTGAAAATCGGGGACCAGGACTTCCACGCCGCATCCGGCCACGTGCGCGCGGATGGCGCGGACGACCAGGGCGAAGAGCTCGGCGCCGCCGTCTTCGCGGTCGTCGCGGTTGACGCTGGTGATCACGGCGAACTTCAGCCCCATGGCCTCCACGGCTTGGGCCACGCGGTTGGGTTCGTCGTAATCCACCGGCAGGGGCGCGCCTTTTTGCACGGCGCAAAAACCGCAGCGCCGCGTGCACACGTTTCCCAGCATCATGAAGGTAGCGGTGCGCTGGTTCCAACATTCGCCCACGTTGGGGCAGGCGGCGCTTTCGCAGACGGTGTGGAGGCGCAGGCGGTCAATGAGACCCTTCAACTCGTGGTAATTCTCGCCGCCCGGCGCGGGGGCGCGCAGCCAGCGGGGCCGTTCCAACTGCGGGGCTATCGAAACCAGCATCCTATCGTCTATTGTAGCGAGACCTCCGCTCCCTTTCGGTCACGATTCGACCCCCAATCGCAATGGCCATCGCGAGGGAGCCGAGGTCGCTTCGCACGGCATTGATTCCGTGGCGGTTGGACGTCGCCGGGAACTTTCCCTGAAGGAGTGGCGTCTATACCTTTTGCAAGGCCGGTTTATTCCTGCTAGGTTGGAGTCAGGTTGAAAGTGAGGCTGGCGGTGGCCACTTCGATCCTGGACTTACGGTCGGACCGGGCGCCTGAGGGCGCCGCGAGCGACGATCTCCGTCTTGTGGAAGGCCTTCGAACGGGTGCCGGATGGGCCTACGAGGAACTCACTCGTATCTTCCAGCAACCGGTATATGCGCTGGCGATGCGCTTGCTCGACGATCCTGCCGAATCGAGCGACGTGGTTCAGGAGGTCTTCCTGAAAGTATTTCGCAATATTGGAAGCTTTCACGGAAAGAGTACGTTGCGTACCTGGATTTACCGCATCACGGTGAACGAGGCGCACAACGCGCGGCGCTGGTTCTTCCGCCACCGCAGGCGCGAAGTGGAACTGGACTCGGATCCGCAAGAATCGCGCAACTGGAAGGAAATCATACCGGACAATGGCCGTACGCCCTATGACGTGGTGCTGGATTCGGAACAGCGCGCGGCCATTGAGGCGGCATTGGGAAGGATCAGCCCGATCTTCCGTGAGGCTGTGGTGCTTCGGGACATCACGGACCTGAGTTATGAAGAGATCGCCGCCGTGTTAGCGGTATCTCTGGGGACAGTAAAATCTCGAATCTTGCGGGGCCGCGAAGCCCTGCGGGAAGAGCTCGCGGGAAGCCTGAAACCGAGGCCGGCCCTGCGACTGATGCCCGAAACGGCAGAGAAGATGTTATGAGCTGTGAAAACGTGCAAAAGCGGATTTCCCTACTCCTCGACCGGAAGTTACCGGCCAGGGAGCGGGAGAGTATGTTGGCGCACATCGAAGCGTGCCGCGCGTGCGGAACACGTTTCGAAATGATGCAAAACCAGGTTGCCATGGTACGCGAACTGGGCCAGCCGGCGATTCCCGCTGAGCTCGCGGCGCGGTTAAGCGTTCTGGCATCTCACGAGTGCGAACGCAGGCTCGCTCGCGTCAGCCTGCCGGCCCGCTTGCGGAGTTGGGCCTCGCGCGTGGACCTGGCATTCGACAACTTGATGCGGCCGGTGGCGCTGCCATTTACCGGCGGCGTGCTCTCCACGCTGCTGATCTTTGCGCTGCTGGTCCCCAGCCTGAGTTTCTCGCACGATATCCGCCTCCAGGAGTTTTATACCGCATATTCCGCGCCGGCGGGCAAGATGGTGACCAATCCCTGGGACCAGGTAGCCGACGCCGATGCCGACTTCCCCATCATCCAAGCGCCCACCACCGCTCCCTCGGATTACTACAACGTGGTCGACATGAAGATTGACGAGACGGGGCGCGTGGTGGATTGGTTGGTGGTGCGGGGCGAACTGACCCCCGACATGAAGAGCATCATCATGCTGGGACGATTCCAGCCGGCGACGGAATTCGGCGTGCCGACGGAAGGAACCATCCGCGTGGTGCAATCCTGCGCCAGCGCCACGGTTCGCGGCTAGCGGCGCCGCGTGTCGCGACAAAAACTCGGACAACATTTTCTCATCAAGGGCTCCGTCCTCGAACGCATCGCCGCGGCGGCCTGCCCCGCCCCGGCCGAACTGGTGATTGAGATCGGCCCGGGGCGCGGCGCTCTCACGGAAAGACTCCTGAAGCGCGCGGCGCGCGTAGTGGCCATCGAAGTGGACCCTCGCCTGGTGGACCACTTGCGCCGCAAGTTCGCCGCCGAGCCGCGTCTCGAAGTGGTGCAGGCGGACGTGCTCCAAACCGACCTGGCGCAGTGGGGCGCCGCGCCGCTCGCCGGGAATCTGCCGTACTACATCGCGTCTCCGATCCTGCAACAGGCCGCGCGGCTGCGCCTGCCGCGGGCGGTGTTTCTGATTCAGAAAGAAGTGGCCGAGCGCCTGGTGGCGCGGCCCGGCTCGCGCGCCTACGGATTCCTCACGGTCGAGACCGCGCTTTTCGCGGCGGCCCGCCTGCTCTTTGAAGTGAAGCCCTCGGCCTTTCATCCGCCTCCCAAAGTGGATTCCGCGGTGGTGCTGCTGGAGCCGCGGCCGGCCGCGACGGCTGACCCCGACGGCTTCCTGCGTTTCGCCGGCCTGTGCTTCGCGCACAAGCGCAAGACCATCCGCAACAACCTGGCGGAAGTCTACGGGAAAGAGGTGGTGAGCGCCTGGCCCGAAGCCGGTCTGCGGGCCGAACAAATTCCGCTGGAGAAGCTGATCGGGATGTACGCGCGCGTAGCGGCTGGTTCTCCGGCCAGATGATTTTGTTCCGTAACTGTGCCGCAGTGTCAGAGGAATCTCACAAACCGTGCCACGTTATCATTAGATCTTGGGACCTTCCGCAACGCCGCGCCGCAAACTGCCTTCGTGGGCGCCCCAGGTGGCCGGTTATTGCCTGTCGATCGGTTGTCTCGCCTGGGTGCTGCACGGCTACCCTCTCGCCGATCTGCTCCCCAATATCCGCTCACTCGACTGGCGCTGGGTGTCGATCGCCGTTCTCACCGATCTCTCCGTCTACCTGTCGCACGCGTGGCGCTGGAATACGCTGCTCGGCCCGGTGGTGCGCCTGCGGCTGTGGCGCACCGTGCAGGCCATCTACATCGGCCTGTTCGCCAACGAAGTCTTGCCGTTGCGCGTGGGCGAGCTGATCCGCTGTTACCTGTTGGCCCATTGGAACGATTTGCGGCTCTCGCTGGGTTTCGCGTCCGCGGCCGTGGAGCGGCTGATCGACGGCGTCTGGATGCTGCTCGCCTTCCTCATCACCGCCAGCCTGGTGAAAGGCATCCCCGAAGATCTCGTCATCCTGGTGCAGATTCTGGGAGTGCTGGTGCTCGCGGGGGCCGGCGTGCTGTTGTGGATCATGGTGCACAAGCAGCAGGCCCACGCGGTGCTGCGCGAGAGCCGCTGGTCGTCGACGGCCCGCCACGTGCTGGAAGGCCTGCACCTCATGGGCAACTTGCGCACGCTCTCGCTCACCAGCGCCATCAGCCTGCTCTACCTGGTGCTGCAATTCTTCACGGTGTACGCCTTGATGAGGGCCGACCGCCTGGATCTTTCGTTCTGGGCGGCGGCCGCCGTGCTGACTATCGTGCGCCTGGCGACCGTGGTTCCCAATGCGCCCGGCAATGTGGGGCTGGTCAACGCGGCCTGCGTGATGGCGCTGCGCCTCTTCGACATGGAGAAGAACGACGCCACTACGTTCTCCATCATCCTCTTCGGCGCGCTGACTTTGCCGCTGCTGATTGGCGGAGCGATCGCGACGGCTCTCACCGGCTCCAATATCGGCGAACTTCGCAGCCGCGCCAAGAGGGGCCTGGCAGCGGTCCGCCACGCCGGCGAAGCGTAGAATCAGCCTTGTTATAATGAGCGAATGCTCACGCCCACCGAAAAAATATGGCATAACGGCCGGTTCATCAAATGGCAGGATGCGACCGTCCACGTCCTCTCACACGTAGTGAGTTACGGCAGCTCGGTATTCGAAGGAATCCGCTGCTACTCCACGGCCGTCGGGCCGGCGATTTTCCGCCTTCCGGAACACGTGCGCCGGATGCTGGATTCGGCCAAGATCTATCGCATGGATATCCCCTACACCGCGGAGCAATTGGGCGACGCCATGCTCGAAGTGGTTCGCGTCAACAAGATGGAAGCCTGTTACGTGAAGCCCATCGCCATGCGCGGATACGGCGACGTAGGCGTGAACGGCGCGAAGAACCCCATCGAGATCTACATCGCCTGTTGGGAGTGGGGCAAGTACCTGGGCGAAGAGGCGCTGGCGCAGGGCGTGGACGTGTGCGTTTCCAGTTGGAACCGCATGGCGCCCAACACCCTGCCGGCCATGGCCAAAGCCGGCGCCAATTACATGAACTCGCAGCTCATCAAGATGGAAGCCGTGGCCAACGGCTATGTGGAAGGCATCGCGCTGGACACCGCCGGCTTCGTGAGCGAAGGCTCGGGCGAGAACATCTTCGTGGTGCGCGACGGCAAGATCCACACCCCGCCGCTGGGAGCCTCGGTGTTGCCGGGCATTACCCGGGACACCATCCTGACGCTGGCGCGCGACAGCGCCATCCCGGTCATCGAAACTCTGGTGCCTCGCGAGATGCTGTACATCGCCGATGAAGTCTTCTTCTCCGGCACGGCCGCCGAGATCACCCCGATCCGCTCGATCGACCGGATGGTCATCGGCAAGGGCCGCCGCGGCCCCGTCACCGAGCAGTTGCAGAACGAATACTTCGGCGTGATCAAAGGCACACGGCCCGACCGTTACGGCTGGCTGAGCCCGGTGTACGCCGCGGCGGCGGTGAAGTAGCGGGCTAAGAAAGCTGCAAAGTTGTGGGGCAGCCAGGATTGGCTGCCCCACATCCCTATCTGCCACGCAGTACATCATCGAATCGCGATCGTCACGGTGTTGAAAACTGCACTGCCGATGCTCAGCACTTCCTACTTTGCAGACGGCTCCGGGAACTCGGCGTGGACCACCAGTTCGATCTGCTCACGAAGCCGCGGAGCCTGTACAGTTGCAGTCACCCAGACGATCGGCCAATGAATTCCGAAGTATTCATGGACGGCCACGTTTCGAAAGGCCACGATGTCCGCCCAGGGAATCGCCGGATGGCGCTGCCTGAGTTCACTGCTGATCCCGCCGCGGCCGCTCCGCCAACAACCGTCAGCCGTTGCACCACTGCGTAACGGACCACTTCATCGCTTAAGAACCCGGCCTCGTCGCTTCCCTGGATGATCCTTGCAAGTGAATCAAGTGCCTCCAGGATGTCATCCAGCCGCTGGCGGTCACGGCGCATAGAGGGTTTGAGCCTCGGCAAGGACCTCCGCGCGTACCAGAGGCTTCAGCGCCGGCTTCACCGCCAGATCGACCGGGCGGCCGACCACTTGCGACAACTCTCGCGTCATAGCCGACAATTCCAGCAAGCCGATTCGCGCATCCGGCAGGAAGTCTACGAGCAGATCCACATCGCTATCGGAGCGCATTTCGCCGCGGGCTGCCGAACCGAATAAGGCCAGCTCCCGTACGCGAAAACGACGGCAAATCGCGGCGATTTCAGACTCGGGCAACGCGACTCCGGAAGCGAGCGTCATGGGATGCCTCAAGAACATTATCCTATGGATGCGGCTTGGAGGGCTGCGCCGCCCTTACGCCACCGCTTCCGGCTGTGTCTGCGGCGCCGGCTGCTTGTGCTTGCACTCGGCGTTGGGACACTGCCACACCGGGCCGGCCTTGAGCCACTTCTCCACCATGTACGGGCTGCCGCATTCCGCGCACTTCTCCGGCACCGGCTTGCCCCACGCCACGAATTTGCAGTCGGGGTAACGATTGCAACCGTAGAACGTCTTGCCCTTCTTCGAACGGCGCTCGATGATCTCGCCTTCGCTGCAATCCGGGCACTTCACCCCGACGGTCTTTTGCTTGACGTATTTGCACGTCGGATAATTGCTGCACGCGGTGAATTCGCCGAAGCGCCCCGTCTTCACTACCAGGTGGTTGCCGCACTGCGGGCACTTCTCTTCCAGCGCCACGTCGGGCTTCTTCTGCGCGCCGCCAATCTGCTTGGTGGTCTTGCAATCGGGATAACCGGAGCAGGCCAGGAAGGTTCCGAAACGGCCCTTCTTCAGCACCATCGGGCGGCCGCAGTTCTCGCAGTACTCCTCTTCGCCCTGCTCGGAGAGATCGACACCATCGACATCCGGCAGATCCACCGTCAGCTCCCGCGTGTAGGTGCAGTCCGGGTACCCGGTGCAGGCGATGAAGCTGCCATGCTTGCCCCACTTGATCACCAGCGGCTTGCCGCACTTTTCGCAAATCAAGTCGGTGGGCCTTTCCATCCGCTTGATGTCCGTCATGTGCGCTTCGGCGTGCTTTAAATCCCTGTCGAAGCGCTCGTAAAATTCGCCCATGGCCATGCGCCAGTCGAGCTTCCCCTCCTCGATTTCGTCGAGCTCCTCCTCCATCCGCGCCGTATAGCTGACGTCGAAGATGTCGTCGAAGCTTTCGAGCAGCAGGTCGGTCACCACCATGCCCAGTTCGGTGGGGATGAAACGGCCGCTTTCTTTCTTGACGTATTCGCGCTCCTGGATCGTCGAGAGGATCGACGCGTACGTGGACGGACGGCCCACCCCGTCGGCTTCCAAGCGCTTCACCAGCGTGGCTTCGTTGTAGCGCGGCGGCGGTTCGGTGAAGTGCTGCTCCGGCTTGATCGCCTTGAACCGCAGGGTTTCGCCTTCGCTCACCAGCGGCAGCCGGTGCTTCATCTCTTCGTCTTCCTCGTCGATCTGATCCTTGCCCTCCTGGTAGACCTTGAGGTAACCGTCGAATTTGAGAACCGAACCGGTGGCGCGGAAAATATACGCCGCCGCGTCTTTGCCCTGGGCCGAAACGTCGATGGTGGTCTGATCGTAGAGCGCCGGCCTCATCTGGCTGGCTACGAAGCGGTTCCAGATAAGGCGGTACAACTTCATCTCGTCTTCGGCCAGGTACCTCTCCACCACCTCCGGAGAAAAGGCCATGGAGGTGGGCCGGATGGCCTCGTGCGCGTCCTGCGCGTCCTTCTTCGATTTGTAAACGTTGGGCGATTCCGGCACGAACGGTTGGCCGTAGCGCTCGTTGATGTAGTAGCGCACGTCGCGCACCGCGTCTTCCGAAACGCGCGTCGAATCCGTGCGCATGTAGGTGATGAGGCCGACGGCGCCTTCCTTGCCGATCTCGATTCCTTCATACAACCGCTGCGCCAGCATCATGGTGCGCTTTACGCTGAAGCGCAGCTTGCGCGACGATTCCTGCTGCAGCGTCGAAGTGATGAAGGGCGCCACCGGGTTGCGCTTCTTTTCGCGCGTCCCCACGGACTTCACCACGTAATCGGCGCCATCCAGATTCGCGACGATCTGGTCGGCGGTCTCCTGCGCGCCCACTTCCGGCGTCTCGTCGTTCCTCTTAACGAGCCGCGCCACCAGCATCGGCGGCTTCCTGGCCGCCAGATCCACGTCGATGGTCCAGTATTCCTTCTTTTGGAACGCGCGAATTTCGCGCTCGCGCTCCACCACCACGCGCAGCGCCACGGTTTGCACGCGGCCGGCCGAAAGCCCGCGCCGCACTTTGTCCCACAGCAGCGGAGAAATCTTGTAGCCCACCAGGCGGTCCAGCACGCGCCGCGCCTGCTGCGCGTCCACCAGGTTCACGTTGACCTGCGACGGCTTGTCAAAAGCGGCCTGAACGGCTTTCTTGGTGATTTCGTTAAACATCACCCGGAAGATCTTGGGACCGCCCTTCTTTTCGCCGAGTTCCTGCTGCAGGTGGTAGCAGATGGCTTCTCCCTCGCGGTCCGGATCGGCCGCGAGGTACACTTCTTCCACTTTCCGGGCGGCTGCCTTCAGCTCGCCGATGAGCTTTTTCTTACCTTCGATGATCTTGTAGTCCGGCGTGAACCCATGTTCGATATCCACCGCCAGATCGCGCTTGGGAAGATCCTTGATATGACCGAGCGAAGCTTTGACGATATACTGCTTGCCCAGGTATTTGTTGATGGTCTTCGCCTTTGCAGGCGACTCCACGATTACCAGAGCCTTTGCCATATTTGACTTTCGGAATGCGGCTCCCTATGCCGCGTACAGTACCAGAATGATTGCCGATTACCCAGTAGACGTTACCACACTTTAACAAAGTTCTTGCCCGGCATCTGTTTCACCAGGCCCAGCATTTCCAATTCAAAAAGCGTTGCGATGAGCTCGGAAGTCGACGTATCTTCCACCTTTTCAAGCAGATCGTCGAGATGTACGGAAGCGTCCACAGGAAGGACTTCGAGAATCCGCCGGGCGGTACTACTCAACTCCGGGCCTGCCCCTGTTAATAAGGATGCCTGCCCCGGCTCCCCCGTTGCGCCTGGTTCACCCAGGATTCTTTGGCGCCCTCTATCAATTAGATGCCGGCGGGATTCAACCGGCAGTTCCGCGACCACGTCGTTCCAGTCCTGCACCAGGCGCGCGCCCTGCTTAATCAATAGGTTAGGCGCCCAACTCAGCTTGCTCGTGATGTTGCCCGGCACCGCGAAAACTTCCCGCCCCTGCTCCATGGCCAGGCGCGCCGTAATGGCCGAACCGCTGTATTGCGCCCCTTCCACCACCAGAACCCCAACACACATTCCGGCGATTATGCGGTTGCGGATCGGGAAATTCTGCGGAAATGCCACCGCCCCCATGGGGAATTCGGAAATCATCAGCCCCTTCACCGCGAGATCCGCCGCCAGCTTGCGATTCTCCGACGGGTAGATGATATCGGCGCCGCAACCCAACACCGCCACGGTATCGCCGCCGATGGCCAGCGCGCCTTTGTGCGCCGCCGAATCGATCCCACGCGCCATGCCGCTGACGATGGTCAGCCCGGCATGCGCCAGGTCGCTCGATAGCCGCTCCGCCACCGCCAGGCCATAAGGCGTGGGACGCCGCGTGCCCACCACCGCCAGCGAAATCGCCTGTAGCAACTCCACTCGACCGCGCGCGAACAGCACAATGGGCGGGTCGAAGATCTCGCGCAGCCGCTGCGGATATCGCGGATCGCTCAAAGTGACGGCCACCGTGCCCGTTTCGGCCATCTTTTCCTGCTGCGCCACCGCGTCTTCGAAGGCAGTGCCGCTCGCGATGGACTGCGCCACCGAGCCGCTGACACCGGCGGCTTCCAGCTCCGTGCGCGACGCGCGGAAGATGCCCTGCGGGGTCCGGAAGCGGTCCAGCAGTTTCCCGGATGTTCTGGCGCCAAGACCCGGCACCAGTTTCAAAGCCAGCCAGTAGAGTTCCTCTTCCCGGCTGAGAACAGGTGATTGCATGGGGAGGATAAGCTGACACTACGCTAGCAGCCGGCGGCGCGCGGGCGCAAGTCGTGTCGGGGAGCGGCGTCGCGGCGTCCGTGGCTGCATTTGACGAACCACGCCCGCCGCCCTACACTGAAGGCGAACTCATATTTCGAGCGTACTACCTGTCATGACCGTCACCGTCAAGAACAAAACACCGCTCGTGATACCTCCGGCTGTACGCCGGCAGGCCGGCCTTAAGAGCGGCCAAGCTCTCCACCAGGAAAACTAAACGCCCGGCCAATTGAGGGAATCCTAGCGGCGGAGTAACTCGATCAGAGCCGCGACCGTAAGGGAGCGCCAGGTCTATGCGCGAGGCGGGCAAGCGCTCCCTTACGGTCGCGGCTCCGATTGGCTTATTTTCAGTCCTGCGGTTTCACCTTCGGGAACATCTCCCGCACCATCTCCAACGCTTCCCCCGTCGTATGAATCCGGCCTTCCAACTGCGCGTCCTCCACCGCCGCCAGCATCTTGGAAAACAGCGGGCCGGGTTCGTAGCCCGCGCCGATCAGATCCGCGCCGGTCACCAGGGGATCCGGGCGCAAACGCTCTTCCGGAAACTCCTCGAGCTTGCGCCTGGCCAGTTCGTAATTCTCCAGGTGGCCGCTGGCCGAGAGCGAATCGAGGCGGTGCAACTCCAGGTGCTCCGCGAAATCCGGCATCCGCAGAAACCGCTTGAGCGTGCTTTCCTTCATGCGATCGACGTCCTTGAAACGCATGTGGTTCGCCACCAGCGCTTCCACCCGGTCTATTTCATCGCGCGAGAAGCGCAGCCGCGTCAGGATGCCGTGCGCCAGGCGCACGCCTTCTTCCACGTGTCCGTCGAAGCGGATGCGCTCGGCCACGCGAAACGTCGGCGGCTTGCCCACGTCGTGCAGCAGCGCTCCCAGGGCCAGCGTCACGGTGGGCTTCTCCATCTTTTCCAGCAACAGCAGCGTGTGCGTCCAGACGTCGCCTTCGGGATGATACTCCGGCGGCTGCGCCACTCCCTTCATGGCCGCCACTTCCGGCAGGATGTCGGCCAGCATTCCGCTCTCCTCGAGCAGTTCGAAGCCGCGGCGCGCGCCGCCTTCGGTCAGGATGCGCACCAGTTCGTCGCGCACGCGCTCGGCCGCCACCGTTCGGATAAGCGCATGGTTGCTGCCAATGGCCGACAGCGTCGCCGGCTCGATCGTAAAACCCAGGCGCGCGGCAAACCGCACGGCTCGCAACAGCCTCAGGTGGTCCTCGCGAAATCGCAAATCGGGATCGCCGATGGCGCGCACCACGCGACGCTCCAGGTCGGCGCGGCCGCCCACGTAGTCCAGCACTTCGCCCGTCTCCGGGTCCATCAGCAGCCCATTGATGGTGAAGTCGCGCCGCTCGACATCCTGGCGAGGATCGCTTTCGAAGCGCACGGCCGAAGGATGCCGCCCGTCGTCGTAGTCCTGGTCGCTGCGGAACGTGGCCACCTCCACCTGCGCGAACACGTCGCGCACCAGCACCACGCCGAAGTGCGCGCCCACCCGGCCGGAATTGGGGAACAGACCCATGATGCGGTCGGGCCGCGCATCCGTCGCGACGTCGAAATCCTGGGGGCGCGTTTCCAGCAGCAGGTCGCGGACGCAGCCGCCCACCAGGTACGCCTGATGGCCCGCCGCGCGCAGCTTCGCGACCACCGCGCCGGCCAGCGCTTCCGCTTCCATCGCCACCGCTCCGTCCTCCTACCCCTATGCTAATATGTGGTTGCCAAGCTACACTTGGGGGATTTTCAGTTGACATCCGGACCACGGCCGGCGACGGTCAAGGTGGTTGTGGCCACCACCGTCATGCTGTCCTTCATTTCTTTCTGGCGCGCCGCGGCCATCGTTCTCAGCGACCTCGCCTCCTCGGCTTACTACGCCGGTGGCATCGCCGAGCAGGCCGTCGGAAAGGCCGCTCCCTGGTTCATCCTGTCGATCATGCTGTTCTCCTACGCTGTCCGCGCCATCTATATCGAGAGCTGTTCCATGTTTGTGCGCGGCGGCGTCTACAAGGTGGTCCACGAGGCCCTGGGCGGCACACTGGCCAAGTTCTCCGTCTCCGCCCTGATGTTCGATTACGTGCTCACCGGCCCCATCAGCGCCGTCAGCGCGGGCCTCTACCTGGGCGGTCTGATCAACGAAGCCGGCCAACATCTCCACATGCCGGGGCTGCACGTCAACGCGCCCTACTTCGCCGCCGCCTTCGCCGCCGTCGTCACCATTTACTTCTGGCGCAAGAACGTCATCGGCATACACGAATCCAGCGAGAAGGCGCTGCGCATCATGCAGATCACCACCGTGATGGTGGTGATCCTGATCGTCTGGTGCCTGGTCACCATTTTCAAGAACGGCTACCAACCCGTCCCTCTGCCGGTGCCCGCGAATCTCAAGTTCAGCCCGGAAGCCCTGGGCTGGTTGAAGGGCACGGTGGCGCCATCCATCACGGTGATCGCGGTGATGATCGGGCTCGGCCACTCCCTGCTGGCCATGAGCGGCGAAGAGTCGCTCGCCCAGGTGAACCGCGAAATCGCTCACCCCAAGCTCAAGAACCTGGAGCGCGCCGGCTTCGTGATTTTCATCTATTCGATGCTCTTCACCTCGCTGGTGTCGTTCTTCGCCGTGATGATCATCCCGGACACCGCCCGTCAAGGCTTTTTGGACAACCTGATCGGCGGCCTCTCCATGTACCTCGTCGGCCCGGTCCCCGTGCGGCTCCTCTTTCACGGCTTCGTCGTGCTGGTGGGTACGCTGATCCTGTCCGGCGCCGTGAACACGGCGATCATCGGCTCGAACGGCGTGCTGAACCGCGTGGCCGAAGACGGCGTGCTGCCCGACTGGTTCCGGCACCCGCACAAGAAGTTCGGCACCACTTCCCGGCTCATCAACACCATCGTCCTGCTGCAGTTGACCACCATCCTGATCAGCCGCGGCGACGTTTACATGCTCGGCGAAGCGTACGCCTTCGGCGTGGTCTGGAGCTTCGCCATGAAGGCCCTCTCCGTCCTGGTGCTGCGCTACAAGCAGCCCGGCGCCCGCGAATGGAAGGTGCCGCTCAATTTCCACATCGGCAAGACCGAGATCCCCCTGGGCCTCATGATCATCACGGTGGCGCTGTTCGCGCTGGCCTGCATCAACGTCCTCACCAAGAAGGTCGCCACCATCTCCGGCGTCAGCTTCACCATCGTCTTCTTCGTCATTTTCGAGCTCTCCGATATTTACAACCGCAAACGCAAAGCCGCGCATCCGCCGGAGTTCGAAAAATTCCGCCTGGATGCGCGCACCGATCTTTCGGCCTCCGCCATCTCCGTGCGGCCCGGCAACGTGCTGGTGGCCGTGCGCAATCCCCACCGCCTGCACCACCTGCAGCGCATCCTCACCAAGACCGATACGCGCAAGCTGGATATCGTAGTGCTCTCCGTTCGCCAGGTCACGCAGGCCGGCTCCGGCGAACACGGGCTCGACACCGACCAGATCTTCTCCGACGACGAAACCAACGTCTTCACCCATGTGGTGACGCTCGCCGAAAAAGCCGGCAAACACGTCGAGCTGATGGTAGTGCCCGGCTCCGACCCGTATGAGGCCGTGGTGCAAACCGCCGCGCGGCTGGCATCTTCGCGCATTGTGATGGGACTTTCGCCCAAGCTCACGCCCTCCGAGCAGGGCGAGCTGGTGGGCCGCTATTGGGAAAAACTGCCGGAGCCGCGTCCCTCTCTGTCGCTCGAAATCGTCCTCGAAAATCAAAAGGACACGGTCTTCTTCAACCTCGGCCCGCATCCCCCGCGGCTTTGGCCGGAGGACATCGAGCTGGCCCACCGCCTCTGGCTGGAGCTCAGCGGCATGGGCCCCGGCGCCAAGCTGCATCACCGCGACATCATCGGGGTCGCGCTGCGCCGCATGGCCGACGAATTCCACTCCGGCCGTTCCCAGGAAGTGATCGGCGACGTGCTCCGCGAAATCTCCAACGGTCACGCCCTCGAGCCCAAATCCGAATCCGAACCCGAACTCGAACCCCCCGAATAAGCTTGCGATCTGCGGGGCAGGCGCTTTCGCCTGCCAACCGCGCCATTCCAGCGGCAAGTGCTCCGCGATAGAACCTGCGGAGTTGATAGGCGAAAACGCCTGCCCCAGCTTAAGCCGCCTGACAGCTCCGGTAAATCGCCGCCATCAGTTGCATGTCCCGCAAACCTTCCTCGCCGGCGGTCTTCGGCTCCTTATTGTCGAACACGCACTCCGCCAGGTGATCCGCCAGGCGGGGAAAGTGCGCCGGATCGCGCTCCGTGCTGGCTTCGTTCATCGGCGGTTCGCCTTCCACCAGCGCCGTGAGGTGCTGCCCGTCGTATCCAAAGGCATTTTCCACATGAATGACGCCACGCGAGCCGAACACGCGGAAGAAACCCGTCAGATTCGCCCCGTACGTCGTATTGCAACTGGCCACCGCGCCGGAGGGAAACTTCATGCTCCACGAAAGGTTCTCCTCCACTTCCTGAAAGCGCCCGTCCCGGTCGATCACCGATGAATAGCCCTGCACTCCCACGGGCTCCTCGCCGGTCAGGTACCGGCAGGCATTCAGCGAGTAGATGCCGACGTCCATCAGCGGGCCTCCACCGGCCAGCTTGCGGTTGAGCCGCCATTCGCCCTTGGCGATGTTGAATCCGAAGCCGGTGCTGATGGCCTCCACTTTCCCCAGCTTGCCGCCGCGGATCAGCCCGGCGGCGCGCAGATTGATCGGTTCGAACTGGCAGCGATAAGCGATCATGAGCTTGCGCCGGGCCGCGCGGCAAGCGTCCACCATGGCCTGGGCGTCCGCTACCGAGGTGCACATGGGCTTCTCGCACAATACATGCTTTCCCGCTTTGGCCGCGCGGATCGTGTATTCGGCGTGCATGCTGTTGGGCAGCGCAATGTACACCGCGTCGATCTCCGGATTCCCCGCGATCGCGTCGTAATCCTGGTAGCTGTAGATGCTTCTCGCGGGCACTCCGTATTCGGCAGCCATCTTTTCGGCCTTGTCGCGATGGCCGCTGACCAGGGCCGTCACGCGCCCATACTTCGAGAGCCGCGTCGCCGGCATGAAGTGCTGCATCGAGATGCGGCCCAGCCCCACGATGCAATAGCGCAGGCTCCGCCCGGGTTGCTGCGCGCCGAGCCCCGGCGCCAATCCCCAGGCCGCGCCCATCGCCGCCATGCCGCTGAACCGCCGCCGCGTCCAATCCATGCCCGTTCCTCCTCAGGTCACAATATCGCAAACCGCGCGGATTTGCGCCGCATGCGAAAATACCCGGCATGCGGCTCTTCGCACACTTACTGCCCGCGCTCGCTTTTTTGCTGGCCGCCCAGGCCGCGGATCCGCCGGCCGCCACGCCGCCCATGGGCTGGAACAGTTGGGATTGCTACGGCACCACCGTGACCGAAGAGGAAGTTCTGGCCAACGCCGCCTACATGGCCAAAAACCTCAAGCCTTACGGCTGGCAATACATGGTCGTCGACATCCAGTGGTCCGATCCGAACGCCAAGGCTCACGGCTACCGGCCCGACGCCGCGCTCGCCATGGACGCGAACGGCCGCCTCATCCCCGCTCCCAATCGCTTCCCTTCTTCCGCCGGCGGCCTCGGTTTCAAGCCGCTCGCCGACCGCATTCACGCTCTCGGCTTGCGCTTCGGCATCCACATCATGCGCGGCATTCCGCGCCGCGCCGTCGCCGCCAACCTGCCCGTCGCCGGCAGCCAGGCCCACGCCGCCGAGATCGCCGACATCCACTCCCTCTGCCCCTGGAACTCCGACATGTACGGCCTCGATATGTCCCGTCCCGGCGCGCAGGATTACTACGATTCCCTGCTCCGCCTCTACGCCTCCTGGGGCGTCGACTTCATCAAGGCCGACGACATCGCTCGCCCCGTGCACCGCGAGGAAATCGCCGCGCTGCACTCCGCCATTCAAAAGACCGGACGCCCCATCGTGCTCAGCCTCTCGCCCGGCCCCGCCACCGTCAAAGACCTGGCCTTCTTCGAGCGAAACGCCAACATGTGGCGCATCGCCGACGATTTCTGGGACGACTTCCGTTCCCTCCGCCAGATGTTCCTGCTGCTCTCCGTGTGGGGCGGCGTCGGTCATGCCGGCGCCTGGCCCGACGCCGACATGCTGCCGCTCGGCCACATCGGCCTCCGCGCCGAACGCGGCGACGACCGCACATCCCGCTTCACTCACGACGAAGCGCAGACCGTGATGACGCTCTGGTCCGTCGCGCAATCGCCCCTGATGTTCGGCGGCGATCTGCCAACCACCGACCCCTTCACGCTCTCGCTTATCACCAATGAGGAAGTTCTCGAAGTGAACCAGCACGGCGCCCGCGGCTATCCCGTTTCCGAATCCGGCGACCGCATCGTCTGGACCGCCGACGCCCCCGATGGCCGCTCGAAATACCTCGCCGTCTTCAACCTCGGCGCCAATGCGGCCGAGATCCACGTCGACTGGCCCGCGCTGAAGCTGCCCGAAACCTGCACGCTGCGCGATCTCTGGAAGAAGAGCGACGCCGGCAAGATCCGCGGCGGATTTACGTTTCATGTTTCCCCGCACGGCTCCGGATTGCATAAAGTCACGCCGCAGTAGTTGCTTCTCAGCGAGTCGCGACCGTGAATGTGAAGGAGCGATATGCCAGAAGCAACCGCTCCCTGACGGTCGCGGCTCGCTATCGGATTTTTTGGCGCCTGGATGAGCGCAACTCGCACCATTGCGAGCCGCGACCGTGAGGAAGCGGTATCCGATTCGTCGCGACACCGTCTTAGAGGCAATGCAGGCAGTGTGCGTCCATCGCGGCTGGAGCTTACTGGCAGCTCATGTGCGAAGTACTCATGTGCACGCGGTGGTAGAAGCGGAGATGACGCCGGAGCGCGTCATGAGCGACTTCAAGGCATACGCCAGCCGACGCCTGAATCGGATGAACCTGGATCCAGTGGGCCGGAAGAGATGGGCGCGTCATGGCAGCACACGATGGCTGAAAAAGCCTAAGCACGTGTCGGCGGCCATCGAGTATGTGGTCGGCGGACAGGGGGATGCTATGGCTCTTCTCGAGGAGGCGTAGCTGGGTAGGAGCAACCGCTCCCTGACGGTCGCGGCTCGCAATCGGATTTTGTGACGCCTGAATGTGGGGGGCATCCATGCGAGCCGCGACCGTGAGGGAGCGGTCTTCGTGGAATGCGACTGTGCCGCGAGGCTGGAGCATTCTGCCTTCTGGCTCCTGACTTCCACCACCGCGGAGGAAACCTTAGGTTGCCCGTTTTCCTCACCCGTTATTCCGGCTTCACGAACACCACCACCGTGGGCATCGCCACGCCGGTCACCGGGTGGCCCACCGGGCGGATCTGGCCGGTGCGCGGATGCACCGTGTATACCGTCAGGCTGTCCGATCCCTGGTTCGCCACCAGCAGGTAAGCGCCGGCCGGGTCGAGCGCGAAGTGCCGCGGCGTCTGCCCGATCAACGGCGTGAATTCCAGCGCCGAAAGCGTGAACCGCACCGGGTCGACGACCAGCAGCGCCAGGCAGTCGAGGCCGCGATTCGACGCGTAGACCATGGTTGCCGCGCTGTTCACCGCGATTTCCGCCGCGGTGTTGGCCCCCGGGTATCCCGGCGGCAGCGACGACACCGTCTGGAGTTCGGCGAGCCGCCCCGCCGCCGCGTCCCAGAGCCAGGCCGTGACCGTCGAGGCCAGCTCATTTACGGCATAAAGTACTTTTCCATTGGGGTGAAACACCAGGTGCCGCACTCCCGAACCCGGCGTCGCGGCCACCGACGGCGTCTCAGCCGGCCGCAGCGCCCCCGTTTCCACGTCGAACCGGTACACGAAAATCCGATCGGCGCCCAGGTCCGCCGCCAGCAGATAACGGTTATCCGGCGAGAAGACCACCGCGTGCGCGTGCGGCCCGGCTTGCCTTTTCGGGTTTACGCCCGTTCCGGTGTGCTGCACAAAGGCCGCGGCTTCGCCCAGGCCGCCGTCCTTGCGCAAGGGCAGCACTGCCACGCTTCCGCTGTTGTAATTGGCCACCGCCAACCAGCGCCCTTCGCGATCCAGCGCCAGATGGCACGGTCCATCGCCCTTCGACGTCACGCGGTTTACCAGCGCCAGTTTCCCGCTCTTCGGATCGATGAGGTAGGCGCTCACCATGCCGGCGGCGTCTTCGCTAACCGCGTACAGAAACCGCTGGTCCGGATGCACAATCGCAAACGACGGGTTCGATACCTCGGCTTCGAGGCCCAGCGCCCGCATCTTCCCCGTCCGCGTGTCGAAGCGGTAACCGTAGATGCCGTGGCTCGCGCCTCGCGTATACCCGCCCGCATACACCAGATATTCCGCGCCGCTCGCCGCCGCGCAACAGACCAGCGACGCCGCCGCCGTTCGCCACCAGGAGAGCCTCATCAAGGCCCATTACACCACGAAAGTCTCTGAAAACACTTGTGATTCAATGCTTGACATCAATCGCAAATTGCAATATATTGATTGCATATTGCAATTGTCGTGATTTGTCCCCACCGGTGACTGCCGGCCGCTCCCATCGGGCGCGCCCGCGTCGGTCACCGGTTTTTTTCCGCCGGCCGCAGCAAGACACCGGCGGCAAGACCGCCGGCGCTACCAGTTGGCATGCAGCCTATAATTTCTCGTAACAGCCCCGCTCCGCGCCACACTCCTCGTGGTCCACCATCTTGCCGTCCGGGCCGACGCATTTGCAGGTGTGCTGGCACCAGGTCGAGTAATCGGCGCTCACATCGAATTCGGGCTTGTGGGCCGTGTCGACGAACAGGCCCTTCCACCGCAGGTGCGCGCAGCGGTTCGTTCCGATTTTCGCGATCAGTTCCATACTTACCCCTTCGCGGCCTCGACCGCGTTGAGCAGCGCCCGCTTCACCGCCACTCTCGCCAGCGTCACTTTGTACGCATTTTGGCTGAGCGGCCGCGCGTCCGCCACCGCGGCTTTGCCCGCGGCTTCGGCGGTCGCCTCCGTCACCTGCTTGCCGGCCAGCGAGCGCGCCGCCGCCGCCGCGTCCCACGGCGCCGGCGCCACGTGGCCCAGCACGATCTTCGCCGATTTCACCGTCGTCCCATTCATCGCGAGCGCCACCGAAGCCGTCGCCAGCGGCCAATCCAGCGCCGTCTTCTGCCGCACTTCGTACGTGGCGCTCTTCACCGCCGCGCCGGGCACCACGATCTCCGTCAGGATTTCGTCCGGACGGAGCGCGATCTCCCGCGTGACAACATCCTTGGGCGTGACGAAAAACTGCGCCACCGGCAATTCGCGGGCGCCCTTCGCCGAGACCAGCTTCACCTTGGCGCCCAGCGCCACCAGCGCCGGGCCCAAACTCGACGCACTCACGAAATACGCCGGCCCGCCGCCGAAAATGGCATGATATCTGTTCTCGCCGTCCGGCACCAGCGATTTGCCGTCTTTCATCGCCAGCAACCCGAAGCCGCCGCGGTAATACCAGCAGCGCGGCCGTTGGCACAAATCGCCTCCCACCGTGCCCATGTGACGGATCTGCGGGCTCGGAATGCCCGCCGCCGCCTCTGCCAGCGCCTGGTAGCCCGCCCGCACCAGGGCGCTCTTCGCCAGCTCATCCATGGTGACCAGCGCGCCGATCCGCAGACCCGCCGCCGTTTTCCGGATGCCCTCCAGCGCTTTAATACTCTTGATGTTCACCACCCGCTTGGGCGTGTGCAGGTTTTCCTTCATCAGGGCGATGAGGTCCGTCCCGCCCGCCAGCACATCGGCTTCGCCCCACTGCGCGGCCAGTTGGCCTACGGCTTCCTCGACCGTGGCCGGGTTGACATACGCGAAGGATTCCATTATGCGTTCCTCCCTTCCAGCGTATTGAGCACGTGATCCGGCGTCATCGGCAGATGCGCCACGCGCACCCCGATGGCGTTGGCCACCGCGTTACCCACCGCCGCGCAGATCGGAATGGCCGGCGGCTCGCCCAGCCCGATCACGCCCTTGCTGTCGTTCTCCGGCCGGATATCCATGTGCACCACGATGTCGCCGACGTCGCCGATCCCCGCCAGCTTGTAGAATTCCATATTGGGGTTCAGCATGTGCCCGGTCTGCTGATCCATGATGCGTTCTTCGAACAGCGCCGTACCGATGCCCGTGACGACCGCTCCATACACCACGCTTTCCGCCAGCTTCGGGTTGATCACCGTGCCGCAATCCTGCACCGCCACGTAACGGTTGATGGAGACCAGGCCCGTCTCGGTGTCCACCGAAACATCCGCGATCTGCACGCCCGCCGCCCCTTCCGAGCTGAGGCCCGCGCCGTCGCTGCGGCCGTTGAACGATCCCATCTCCGCAATCGACGCCGTTCCGAGTTTCCGGCAGGCCTCTTTCCACGTAAGGCTCTTGGCCGGCGATCCCTTCACCTGGATCTTGCCATCCACAGCCTCCAGTTGCTCGGGCTGCGCCAAGAGCGCCGGCGCCGCGGCTTCGAACAGTTTTGCCAGCGCATTCAGCGCGGATTTGCGCGTGGAAGTCGATACGCCGCCCACCGTGCTCGATCCGCCCGAGGCCCCGTCGCGCGGCTGATCGCTGCGCCCGATCTCCAGCTTCACCGCGCCCACCGGCAGCCCCAGGCTCTCCGCCGCCACTTGCGTGATGATGGTCCTGGTGCCGGTCCCCAGATCCTGCGTGCCGATTTCCACCAGCACCGAACCGTCCGGGTGGATGGTGGTGCGGCAGTTGCTGGCATGCCCGCGCCCAGGCCATGTGCCCACGGCCACGCCCAACCCGCGTTTCACCGGCCCCGCGCCGCTTTGGCCGCGCGGATGCCACAGCTTTTTCCACTCGGCCAGTTCCGCCGCTTTGGTCAATTGGAACTGGTACCGCTCCTGAAACGCCGGCTGCGCGTAGTTCAGGTTCTTGCGGAAAACTTCGATCGGGTCCATGCCGATCTTCGCCGCGTAATCTTCCATCGCGCAGCACGTCAGGTAGGACGCCGCCTGGTTCCCCGGCGCGCGCCAGGCCCGGCTCGGCCCCACGTTGAGCGATACGCCCGTGTGCACGCGTCGATAGTTCGGGATGTTGACGAACACATACGGCTGCGGCGGCGGCCCGCCCGGTTGAAATCCGCCGCTGCCCCACGACACCGAATCCCATCCCGTGATAGTTCCGTCCTTCTTCCCCGCGATTCTTACCTTGGCAAACACCGACGGCCGGTTCCCCGCGATCGTCTGCTCCATTTCGCGATCCAGGAACAGCCGCACCGGTCTCCCGCCGGCCTTCTGCGAAAGATTGGCCGCCGCCAGGCCCCACGCATCCGGCGAAAACTTGCTTCCGAATGCGCCGCCCACATGGTCCATCTGCACCTTGATGTTGGTGGCCGGAATTTTCAAGCTCTGCGCCAGTTCACCCCCGTAGTCCGTCACATCCTGCGTCGACACCCAGGCGCTGGCGTTTTCGCCCTGCCACTGGATTACCTGTCCGTGCGATTCCAGGCAGCAATGCGTGATCACCGGAAACCCGTAGTGGCCTTCCGACACCGCTTCGGCCTGCTGAAACGCCTGGTCGACATCCCCGCCCTTCTGCTCGCTTCCCCGCCTCGCGTTCGCGCCAGCCCTGCTCAAATCTTCTTCGTGCACCAGGTGCGGCATGGCTTCGTAGGCCACTTTGATTTTCCGCGCCGCGTCGCGCGCCTGCAGTTCCGTGAGCGCGGCCACCGCCGCCACTTCCCAGCCCTGCCATTGGATCTCCGTGCCCGCCGGCGCCATCACGTGAACGGCCTTCACGCCCGGCATCTTTTCGGCTTCGCTGGTATCGACGCTGGTCACCTTGGCATGTGCGTGCGGGCACGCGACGTATGCGCCGTACAGCATGCCGCCGACCTTCGTATCCGACGAGTATTTCGCGCGTCCGGTCGCTTTCACCGGCCCGTCCAGCCGATTGACGCGCTGCCCGATCACCTTGCGCTGGCCCATCGGCGGCCAGCTATAGTCGGGAGTATTAGCCATTTTTTCCTCCCTTCATTTCCCTGGCGGCCTGGAGCGCCGCCGCGCGCACGCCCATGTACGTTCCGCAGCGGCACAGGTTTCCGCCTAGTCCGTGCTTCACATCTTCTTCGGTCGGGTTCGGGTGTTCGTCCAGGAATCCCTTGCAGGCCACCACGAACCCCGAGGTGCAATACCCGCACTGTTGCGCATCGTTCTCCCAGAAGGCCTGCGATACCGGATGCATCTTCTCCGGGCTGGTCATGCCTTCGATGGTTTCGATGGACTTCGACTGCGCATCGATCGCCAGCACCGAGCAGCTATACACCGACTTCCCGTTCATGAGGACGGTGCAAGCCCCGCACGTGCCGCGGTCGCACACCCGTTTGGCGCCGGTCAGATCGACATAGTCGCGCAGCGCGTCGATCAGCGTCACGCGCGGCTCCACCGTCAGGTTGACCGGCTTCCCATTGATGGTGAGAGTGATCGGCACCGCTCCGGGCCCCGCGACCGCTGCGCCCGCTGCCGCCGGCGCAGCCTCGGCGTTTCTTTCGAGCAGTCCCGTCCCGAGCACGCCGCCGATTCCCGCACCCTGCAGGAACCCGCGGCGCGAGAACCCTTTCTTAGAGCTCATGACACGCCTCCCTATTTAGGCTTTCAGATCCAAATATAACAAATGCTATGTGACGTGAGGACCCTGGGCGAAACGAAGCCAATTCCAGCAGAAAGGGGCGGGCGACAGACCGGGAGGCCTGTCCTTGGAGTTTGGACATTTTCGCCCCACGCGCCGACAAGAATGTCGGCGTTGCGGGCTGAAAGCCCGCTCCACGGTCCTTCACACCGATCGCGTGGAGTGGGCCTCCGGCCCGCAACGCCGGCTTTCCAGCCGGCGGCTGACAGACCGGGAGGTCTGTCCCACAGGTAGTGCGGAACGAAGCCAATTGGGCGGGGAGACAGCGGTTTCCCAAACGAAGCCAATTTGAGAAGGTAAGTGCCAAAGAAGCAATGGCTTGGGGTGTTGACGAAACGAAGCCGATTTCGGGGGAATCCGGGAGGCGCCAGCGGGGCGAATGGGACGCGGGTCTTGGCGAAACGAAGCCAATGTCAGCGGCCGATGTCGAGGGTGCTGGTTGGAAGATCCGATTGCATCGCATAAGGACTCACTGGCACGGCCAGAGCTTCAACGGTTTTGAGGCCTTTGGGCCTTGGCAGACCATGAAAAACGCGAGGTCCAGACAGTTCTCTGTTCGCCAACGCTCTTAGCTGGCTTCAGGGTAGCAGACGCCTGGAGCAAGGGATTCCTGGTAAGTAACTGATTCAGAGGGAGGAAAAAGTTGAAATGGGAGCGGACAATCTGGCAAAAGTAGATCCGGGCTTGTCTCCGACCGTGGATCGTTGGCGACCGGTCTTGGACAGTCCATCGCGCCAGCGCCAAAGTGGCTCAAAGACATCCAGGCCGGACCCTACTTCCGCTCCCGCGCGGCGGCGCCCGGCGACGGCATCGTGGGCGGCGCCTCGCGCGGCTATTGGGTGCAGTTGCACTCCAACGGCATGGTCCGCATCAAGCGGCTGAATCCCCATGCCGACAGCAGGTGAAGAATTTGACGGTCTTCGTCCTGCGCCCCGAGGCGGCCCCGAACTTCACCGCACCAGTGCCCTCGCCACTCCCGTCTGCATCAGCCCATCCCGCTCCCGCGCGGCGATCACAATCCGCCACGGTCCCGTGAACGGTGTCTTCCCGTCGTACGCCACCCGCGGAACCCGATCTTTCTGCACCAGCCGCGTGATCATGGTGGTCGGGTCGCTGCGCACCAGGTTTGTCCGCGGATAGGCGACGGCGCCCGCTTCGTAAATTCCCACCCAGCCGATACCCGGCTGCTCCATCACGAACGGCAACGCCACGGCGCCCTGCGCATCTATCGCCTTCACGAAGCTGAACTCGGTCAGCTCGTCTTCGATCAGCAACTCATCCAGCGCAGCCGTTGCCGGGATCACGTAGCGGAACGCCACCCCATCGTCCCAGACGCGGACTTCCACGTTCAGGCGCCGTCCCACCGTGCCGTTTTGCAGGTATTGGGCGGTCACCGAGTTGTAGTCCGCTCCTTGCGACCTCTTCGATGCCGTCAGTCCCACGTTTTCGCCGAGCATCGGTTCCTGGTCGTGGATGTTCAAGCTCAGGTAGGATGTGTCCAGTACGAGCTTGCCGCCGAGTTGCACCTGGTAAGCCAAGTGGGACAGCCGCCCCGCTTCCGGCTCCGCGACGAACAGGCGGAATTCCAGCTTGCCGTTGGGCGATTTCGCCCGCAGTTCGTCCTGCGCCGGCGCGCACCGCGCAGCCAGGGCCAACAGGCACGCCGCAAATAGTCTACGCCCAGCCAAAGCCCGATCTCGACAGGGGCAACGACCGCACCCTCTTCCCCGTCGCGCTGAAGATCGCGTTCGCCACCGCCGGCAGAATCGGCGGCAGCGCCGGCTCGCCCAATCCGGTCGGATCGTAGGTGGTCTTCAGGAAGTGTACTTCGATCGCCGGCGGCGCTTGCGCCATCCGCACCATGCCGTGGCGATTGTAATTGTTTTCGACCACGCGGCCCTTATCGACGGTAATTTCCTGCGACATGAGTTCGCTCAAACCATCGACGATCCCGCCCTGCACGATGTTCTCGGCCGCGCCGGGATTGATGATCTGGCTGCCCACATCCGCGGCCACCCAGATCTTGTTGATCTTCACCTTGTTGGCGGCGTCCACCGTCACCTCGGCCACCTCGGCGAAATATCCCCGGTGGCTGAAATGGAACGCCACCCCCATGGCGGCGCCCTTCGGGTAGGTCCTCTTCCCCCAGCCGGATTTTTCCGCCACCAGTTGCAGCACCCCCTTCATGCGTTCCGCGTTGACGCCCGGCATCCCGCCGCCGCGGCCGCCCTGCGCCGCGGGCTGTTGCGGCGCCGCGCCCGCGTCCAGCAGGTCCAGGCGGAATTGCACCGGATCCTTGCCGGCGGCGTGCGCCACCTCGTCGATAAACGAGTGCGTCACAAAAGCAATCGCGTTGCTGCCTGGCGCGCGCAGCGCCCCGGTTCGGATGCCCAGCGGCTGCGTCGATTGGACCAGCGCATAGTTGGACACGAAGCGTTGCGGAAACTCACTCGGCCCAATGGTAGCCGCCGCCATCGTGCGCTCTCCCTCGCCGTAGGTGACGAAATGGTTCCGCCACGCCACCACTTTCCCCGACGCATCCAGGCCCGCCTTCAGATACTGGAACCCGCCCGGACGGTAGTAGTCGTGCGTCATGTCGTCTTCGCGCGACCACAGCAGCTTCACCGGAACCCCGGCCTGTTTGGCGATGTAAGCCGCCTCCACCAGGTAGTCGTTGGTCAACCGCCGGCCAAAACCGCCGCCGCCGCGCGTCATGTGCAGCGTGATATCCGATTCCTGCATGCCCAGCGTCTGCGCCACCTGGCGCCGGCCGCTGCCCGGCTGCTGGCTGTTGGTCCACATCTCCATCTTGCCGTCGTGGAAATGCGCCGTGGCCCCTTGCGGCTCGAGCGGCGCGTGCGAAATGAACGGGTAGGAATAGGCCGCCTCCACGACTTTCGCCGCGCCCTTCAAGGCCGCATCCACGTCGCCATCCGCGCGCACCGTGTTCTGCGGCGCCTGCTTGCTCAGTTCCTCGGCGCGTTTGGCATACTCCACGCTGCTCTGGCTGGCGATCGGCCCTTCGTTCCACTCCACCTTCAGCGCTTTCCGCGCCGCTTGCGCGTGCCACCACGTCTCCGCCAGAATCGCCACGCCGCTCACCAGGCCGGGATCCGCAAGCAGCGATGGCCCCTTGACTTCCGGCCGGTCCACCACGAACGCCTGCTTCACTCCCGGCATTCTCTTGATCTCGTCCAGGTTGGCGCCGACCACCTTCCCGCCCACCACGCCGCACTTTTCGAATACCGCGAACAGCATCCCCGGCAGCTTCATGTCGATGGTGAAGACCGGCTTGCCGGTCACGATGTCATGCAAGTCCGTAGCCGTCTGCGTGTGGCCGACGATCTTGTAATCCGCCGGATCTTTCAGCGTCACATTCGCCAGCGCGGGCGCCGGCATTCCCGCCACCTTCGTTGCCAGCTCGCCGTACCCCAGCGAGCGGTTGGAACTCTTGTGCAGCACGCGTCCCGACGCCGTCGTGCATTCGCCTTCCGCCACGCTCCACGTCTGCGCCGCCGCCGTGACGAACAACGCGCGTCCCGCCGCGCCCACCTGGCGCATCGGCAGCCAGTTGCTGGGCGTCGCCGTGCTGCCCCCGGCGTTCTGTTGCGGGTATTTGCTGTCGTCGAAATCCGCCTGCTCGATTTTGACGCGCTTCCAGTCGACGTCCAGTTCCTCCGCGATCAGCATGGGCAGCATGGTCTTGACGCCCTGCCCGAGCTCGGGATTCTTGGCCACGATGGTCACCGTGCCGTCCGCCGCCACGCGAATGTAGTTGTGCGGATCGGGCGGCGCTTGCGGCGCTCCGCCGCGGCCCTGCGCGAAAAGTTGGCTTCCGGTCTCGAGGCCCAGCATCACTCCGCCACCGGCCAGCGCGCTGATTTTCAGAAATGCACGGCGTTCCATTTGCTTTTTCTCCGGGCGCATAACTACTCCTCGTTCCCTGCCGCGCTCCTGGTGGAACCGTTGCCCGCCAGGCCGGCCGCTTTGTGTATCGCCTGCCGGATGCGCAGGTACGTCCCGCACCGGCACAGATTCCCATTCATCGCCGAATCAATTTCCTTGTCCGTGGGTTTCGGCGTCTTGGCGAGCAGTGCCGCCGCCGACATGATTTGTCCCGCCTGGCAATAGCCGCACTGCGGGACATCGATCTCCTGCCATGCCAACTGGCAGGGATGCGTGCCGTCCGGCGACAGCCCTTCGAGCGTGGTCACCGGTTTGGCGCCCACCGCCGAGATCGGCATGAGGCAGGCTCGCATCGCGATGCCCCCCACGTGTACCGTGCAGGCGCCGCACTGGCCGATGCCGCAGCCATACTTGGCGCCGCGCAGGTCCAGCATGTCTCGCAAAACCCACAGCAGCGGCATATCGGACGGCGCGTCCACCGTGCTGGTATGCCCGTTCACAGTCAGCTTGAAGGCCATCTTGTCCCCTCCAGATACAGTTATTCTACACCAGCCGAGTGGGGCGGCCAATCCTGGCCGCAGCCGGCTGTCAGCCGGCTCTTTTCGAGCGACGCGCAAACACTACTGCGCGATCACCACCCGCCCCGGCCCCGTCTCCGGCGGCGGTTCCACGTTCATCCGCGTGCGCGCCATCACCGCCAGAGCTCCCAGGTAGAACAACCCGCCGATAATCAGCGTCTGCATCAGCCCCAGGTAAATCGCACAGATCAGCGCGCCCACCGACCCCAGCACGCTCGAAGCCGCGTTCAACGACCACGCCCACCGCACCGCCGGCGCGTGCCACTCTTCCAGCCGGCGCAGCGCCGTGGGAAACGGCATCCCCATGGCGAAACCGAGCGGCGCCACGAGGCCGACCGTCAGCGCCATCTTCACCGCCAGCGGCAGCCAGACCAGCGCTCCCAGCAGTCCCGAAACCACCACGCCCTCGAGCGCCGCCAGGATCGCCACCGAGCCCAGCACCTTGATCAACTGGCCTTCGTCCCGTCCCACCAACCGGCGGCTGGCAAAACTTCCCAGCCCGCTCGAGGTCAGCAGCGAGAAGATCACCACCGTGAGCGCGTAGGTCGGGTGCCCCAGGAACAGCACGAATTTCTGAATCAGCCCCACTTCGATCAAAATGTACCCCGTGCCGATAAACAGGAAGTACCACAGGAAGCCGCGCACCCCCGCTTGTTTCGGCAGCCGCGTTCCCAGCACCAGCGGCGGCAACACCAGGATCAGCGCCGTCGCCGCCAGGCTCACCGCCATCAGTCCGAACAGCAGCGGAACGGCCTTGTTCACCGCTTGGTAATCGGCGCTCTCGCGCGACGCCGTCTTCAGAAAGTGCCACAGGTCGCGCGGCTGCACGGTGTAAAAGAAGAACGGCCGGTTGTCGCTCACCGGCGAAATATCGAACCGGTAGTTCCGCTCGTACTCCTCCGGGTTGGCGCTCCGCAACAGGTCGTGGAAGGGATTCCGCACCTCCGATCCCGGCACGTACACGGCTTCCATCCCGGCCGCTCGGAACAACCCGCGCGCCCGTTCGATATCCGTTTCGCTGAGCGGCTGGCGCGCAATCAGCACCGTGTCCGTCGCGCCCCAGCCTTGAACCGACCCCGCGCGCCCCACCATCACGTGCCGCCACGCGTCGTGCTCGCCCAAATCGCCCAGCGCGGCCATCGCCAGTGAAATCAGCCGCAGCGATTCCCGCGGCGGATCGAATCCCCACCGCGTGAAGGCCGCCACGCCATCGTCCGTCAGGTGCGTAAGATAATCGCGGAACGCGTCGCGCGTGTAAAGATTGTTCTCCGAAAGCGCGAACGCACCGGCCGCGGTCGAGGCCCACGTGTCCACCAGCGTGGCCTGCAATACCTGGTAATGGTCCGTGCTCCGCCGCACGAAGCTGCGCCCGTCCTCCACGTGCACGTGAACATCCGGCCGCAGATACAACCCCTGGCTCAGGTCCACGAACTTCTCCCGCATCACGGTGGTCGCGATGATGTCGTTGATCTCCACGGCCGTGATATCGCGGCTGCCCGACGCCAGCGCCCGCGCCACGTCCCAGCCGCCGCCCGGCCCGATGATCAGCGTCTTGGCCCCCGGCCGCACCACGTACGGCAGCGCCGGCCCCTGCTCCAGCAGGTAATGCTTCTCTTCCGCCGTCAGGTGCGCATAATCGAAACTGGCGATGGCCGTCGAAGCGTCCGCGTCGATGAAGATGGTGTACCGCCCGTCTTCGTGCTTGACCGCGATCCGCGAGATCGAATTCCACTTCGACCAGATCTCGTCCAGGATCGCCTGCCCCTTGGCGTACGTGATGTCGAGGATCGGGTGCCGCTGGTTGTACCCCAACAGCGTCACCAGCGCGAGCGCCAGGGCCACGCTGCCGGCGCGTCCGGTTTTCGACGCCGCCATGCTGTGCCACACCGCCGCCGCCACCGCGAACAGGGCGGCGGCCGCCACCACCGTGGACGGCCCGCCGAACTGGTTGAGCAGCGGGATCAACAGCATGCACCCTCCCGCCGCGCCCGCCAGGTCGGAAAAATAAACCCGGTCCACCCGCTCCATGGTCTCCGAGATGGCCAGCGAGAGAATCGTGCCCGAAACAAAAAACGGCAGCGCCGTGGCGAGGTAAACCAGCGCCAGGTTCCAATTCGTGAGCTCGTCTTTTTGCGCCAGGATCACCGTCAGCGTCAGCAGCACCAGCAGGCTGTTCACCGCGCTCAGGCGCCCCAGCCGCGCATACAGCGGCCCCTTCCATCCCGCCACCACGTACGAGAACACGCCGCCCGCGCCCAGCCCGAACATGGCGATGGAAATCGCCAGAAAGGCCATGTGGTAATAGAACACCACCGAAAAGATGCGGGTGAGGGAGAGCTCCACGACGAGCGTCGCCATAGTGGTCAAAGCTACACACAAGTAGATCTGAGGCCACTGCGTAGAGGAGGGTTTCAAGGAGGCCAACTCTCCATAGTAGTGCCTTGCGGGCCATAGTGGAAAAATCGTGGCTTTGTGCGCCCGGACTTCATCTACAATGAATGATCTCCGGCCAGAAGGGCGGTAAGACGTATGCCATCGCGATCAACAACGACGGCATGACCAACGTCTCGATCATGGGCAAGAAATAGCCCCGGCCCGAACTGCACGTCCCCTTTTCACTCGGTTTCATTCGACGCCCGGCCTCAAGTTGGAGCAGCGCAAAGCGCCAGTCGAGACGAATCGTGGTGGATCACCTGGCAAAGACTCCCGCGGCAAACTGGAACCGCCGTTGATTTTCATCTGGCAATTGGGGGGATTCCGGTGATACACTCATTTCCACCTTAAAGGAGGTATTGCATGCGGTACACAAAGCTCATGCTCCCACTCCTCGGGTTTGCGGCGACGCTCTGCGCAGCAGACCCTTCTGTCGGAACGTGGAACATGAATCCCAACAAAACAGTATTCCAGAATGGCACGTCGCCCTTCCGACAGACCGTCACCATTACGGAAACGGGCGACAGTCTGAATGTGAAAGTCGCGGGGACCGCCGTGAACGGAAGGAAAATCGCGGTCAGCTACACCGTCCCCGCCGCCGGCGGACCGGGCAAGATCGTCCAGTCGACCGAATATGACGGCGTTTCCGCCCAGCGCATCGGGCCAAACGAACTGGATGTGAGCTACATGAAAGGCGGCAAGGCCATCTACACGGCTCACGCCAAGGTCTCGGCCGATGGAAAGTCCCTGTCGGTGGCCACGCAGGGCGTGAATCCGCTGGGCGACAA
The DNA here is from genome assembly GCA_050014595.1 of Bryobacteraceae bacterium. Classification (GTDB taxonomy): domain Bacteria; phylum Acidobacteriota; class Terriglobia; order Bryobacterales; family Bryobacteraceae; genus PALSA-129. The sequence goes on along the minus strand of JBEKDA010000010.1, from coordinate 10,281 downwards.
CGTGGAAGGCACCATCGTCTACGACAAACAGAAATGATCACAGCGTTGTAGGCGCCGGCTGCGACACCACCTGCTGGAGACCCGCCCCTACACCCACTCCAGCGCGCCCTTCTTATACGCCCAGATGTAGCCCACGATCAGGATGGCCAGGAACACGGCCACTTCCGCCACGCCGAACCAGCCCAGCGCGCGGTAGCGGACCGCCCACGGAAACAGGAACACCGTTTCCACGTCGAAGATCACGAACAGGATGGCAATGATGTAGAACCGCACGGTGTAGCGCCCGCGCGAATCCGACGCCGCCTTGATGCCGCACTCATACGCTTCCAGCTTCGTGACGCCCGGCGCCGACGGCCGGATCAGCTTGGCCACCAGAAGCGCCAGCACCGGAAACGAAACCGCCACTACCAGAAAAATGAAGATCGGCAGATACCCGCTCGGCATGCGAACAATATAACACGCCGCCTTTGCGACAATAAGTATGCCGATGACCGATCCCCGCCAGGCCTACACCGCACTGCTTTTGGAACGCCGGACCGATGTCCTCTTCCGCGAACGCCGCCACGCCAGCCTCGGCTATGGCCGCCTCGCCGCCGTGGTCTCGGCCGCCATTATCCTCTGGCTCGCCCTGGTCTCGCGCGCTCTCTCCATCGCCTGGGTCCTCGTGCCCATCGCCGTATTCGGCGCGCTGGTCGTCGTCCACGATCGCCTGCTCCGCCGTCTCGACCGCGTCCGCCGCGCCGTCCGCTATTTCGAAAAGGCGCTCGCCCGCCTCGATGGCACATGGGAAGGCACCGGCGAATCCGGCGACCGCTACCTCGATCCTCACCACCCCTACGCCCAGGACCTCGATCTTTTCGGCAAAGGCTCCCTCTTCGAGCTCCTTTCCACCGCCCGCACCCACATCGGCGAAGACACCCTCGCACGCTGGCTCCTGGCGCCCGCCGATCCCGTCACCGTTCGCGCGCGCCAGCAGGCCGTCGACGAACTTCGTCCCCGCCTCGACCTCCGCGAGAGCCTTGCCTCGCTCGCCGGCGACGCCCGCACCGGCGTCAATCCCACCGCGCTGGCCGCCTGGGGTGAAGCCCCCGTGCTGCTTCACAGCGCCGGGCTGCGCATCGCCTTGTGGTTTCTCACCACGCTCGGAATCGTCGGCGCCATCGCGCTTTTCGCCTGGATCTTGGGCGTCGCCGGCTTTATCCATCTCCCCGATTCCGTCAACGCCCTGGCGCGCGATCTCGCTCTATTCGTCGGGCTCATCAACGGCCTCTTCCTCTACCGCACGCGCCACGCTCGCGATGCCGTCGTCTCCGCCGCCGAAGAGGCCGCGCACGAGCTCGGCCTCGTCTCCGAGGTCCTCGTCCGCCTCGAACGCGAAACCTTCCACTCCCCGCTGCTCGCCGCGCTCCGCCAGTCTCTCGACACGGAAGGCGCCCCGCCCTCCCGCCGCTTCGCCCGCCTCGACCACCTCATGGAGCAGCTCGATTCCCGCGACCACGTCATCGTCCGCATGCTCCAGCCATTTCTGCTGTGGACCATGCACGTCGCTTTTAACATAGAAGATTGGCGCCGCCTCTCCGGCCCGGCCGTCCGCCGCTGGCTCACCGCTACCGGAGAAATCGAAGCCCTCTGCTCGCTCGCCTCCCACGCCTTCGAGCATCCCGAAGATCCCTTCCCGCAATTCGTCCCCGCGGGCGACGTGCCCACGCTCGATGCCGACGCCATGGCGCATCCTCTTATCCCCGCGGCCCGCGCCGTCCGCAACGATCTCCATCTCGGCGCCGAGCCGCAAGTCTACGTCGTCTCCGGTTCCAACATGTCCGGCAAGAGCACGCTGCTGCGCACCATCGGCGTCAACGTGGTTCTCGCCCAGGCCGGCGCGCCCGTCCGCGCCCGCGGCCTGCGCCTCTCGCCGCTCGCGCTCGGCGCTTCCATCCGCCTCATCGATTCCCTCCACGACGGGGTCTCCCGCTTCTACGCCGAAATCCTCCGCATCCGCCAGATCCTCGACGCCACCGCCGGCCCGCTCCCCGTGCTCTTCCTGATCGACGAATTCCTCGGCGGCACCAATTCCCACGACCGCAGCATCGGCGCCGAAGCCCTGGTCCGCGGCCTCGTCGAGCGCCACGCCATCGGTCTCATCACCACCCACGATCTGGCGCTCGCCGCAATCACCACGGCCCTCGCCGGCCGCGCCGCCAACATCCATTTCGAAGATCAAATCGAAGACGGCAAAATGCGCTTCGATTACCTCATCCGCCCCGGCGTCGTCAAAAACAGCAACGCCATCCAGCTCATGCGCTCCGTGGGGCTCGAGATTTGACCGGCGAAGACATCCGCTGGCTGGCCCGCCAGTGCGGCTTCGAGCTGGCCGGTGTCACCGCCGCGCTTCCCTCCGACGATTCCGCCCGCTACCACCAATGGGTCGCTTCCGGTTACGCCGGCGAGATGCGCTACCTCTCCGGCCACCGCGCGCAAGTCCGCGACGATCCCCGCCGTCTCCTGGCCTCCGCCCGCTCCATCATTTGCGCCGGCAAGCTCTACCACACCCCCTGGCCCACCACCACCGAGTTCGACGATCCCGCCCGCGCGTGGATCTCCCGCTACGCCTGGGGCTCCGATTATCACCACGAACTCCGCCGTGGCCTTGAGCAGCTCGATACGCTCCTCCGCCGCCGGGCCGGCCCCTTCGAATCCAGAATCTGCGTCGATACCGCCCCGCTTCTGGAGCGTTCCTACGCCCGCCTGGCCTCGCTCGGCTGGATCGGCAAGAACACCTGCCTCATCAACCAGCAAAGCGGCTCCTGGTTTTTCCTCGGCGAGCTTCTCGTCTCGCTCGACATCGCGCCCGATTCCCCGCCCCCGGCCCGCTGCGGCACCTGCCGCCGCTGCATCGACGCCTGTCCCACCGCCGCCATCCTTCCCTCCGGCATCGATTCCACGCTCTGCATCTCTTACTTCACCATCGAGCTCCGCACCGCCATCCCCGTCGAGCAGCGCGCCGCCATCGGCCCGCACGTCTTCGGCTGCGACATCTGCCAGGACGTCTGCCCCTGGAACCGCCGCGCCCCCATCTCGACCGAACCCGCCTTTGCACCCCGCGAATTCGCCCCACCCCTTGAAAAGCTGGCCTCCCTGACCGAGCTCGAATTCCGCTCCCTGTTCCGCGGCACGCCCATCACCCGCGCCCGCTACGCCGGTTTCCTGCGCAACGTCGCCGTCGCCATGGGAAACTCGCGGCTCCCCCAATTCCGCGCGCCCCTGGAAAAACTGGCCGCCTCCGCCGACCCCATCGCCGCTTCCCACGCCCTCTGGGCCCTCACCCAGTTGCCCTGACTCGGTAGGACAGACCATCGCCTTTCGTGGTCTGCCGGCTTCTCTAAAGCCCGCGAGCCTGACAGACGACAGAAACCGATCGTCCGTCCCACTCGCGTTACCATGAATCAGTGCGGCCCTTTCCCATCCTTCTGCTCCTCGCCGCTCTCCCCCTCGCCGCGCAGAATCTCGTCGACCAAGGCTTCGACCACTTCTACAACCTCGAATACCCGGAGGCCATCGCCTGCTTCGAACAGGCCATCGCCAAGGACCCCTCATCCCCCGACCTCCACAACCACCTCGCGCAAACCCTCGTCTTCCAGGAGATGTTCCGCGACGGCGCCCTCGAAAGCGAACTCGTCTCCGGCACCAACTCCTTCCTGCGCCGGCCCAAGCTCGAACCCTCCCCCGCCACCGAAGGGCGCTTCCTCTCCGAAATCGACCGCGCCATGTCGCTGGCCCAGACCCGCCTCAAAACCAACCCCGACGACCCCGCCGCGCTCTACTCCCTCGGCATCTCTTACGGGCTCCGCTCCAACTATTATTGGGTGGTCAAGAAGTCCTGGCGCGATTCCCTGCGGGACGCCACCAGCGCGCGCCGCCTCCACAACCATCTCAGTGAGATCGAGCCTCACAACGTGGACGCACGCCTGGTCCAGGGCCTTCACGATTACGTCGTCGGCAGCCTCCCCTGGCACTACCGCATGCTCGGCTTCCTGGTCGGAATCCATGGCGACAAGGAGAAGGGTATCCGCATTGTTAGGGATGTCGCGCAAAACGGCCAGCTCGACCGCCTCGATGCCGAAGTCTTCCTGTGCGCGCTATACCGCCGCGAAAACCAGGCCAACCGCGCCATCCCCCTGGTCCAGGACCTGATCGCCCGCTTCCCGCGCAATTTCCTGCTCCGCCTGGAGCTATCCCAGATGTACAGCCAGGCCGGCGACGGCGTGCGCGGCCTGGCCGCCGCCGAGGAGATCGCCCGCCTCAAAAACGCCCACACCCCCGGCTATGACCGCGTGCCGTGGGAACGAATCTATTTCCAGGAAGGAACCATCCAGTTCTGGTACCGCGATTTCGACCGCGCTCTCGAAAACCTCAAGAAGGTGGTCGCCGCGCCCCAGAATGTCGACCTCAATACCGGCGCTTCCGCCTGGCTCCGCATCGGCCAGATCGACGACCTGACCCGCCATCGCGCCGAAGCCCTGCAAGCCTACCGGAAAACCATCGACTACGCCCCCCAGGCCGACGCGGCCCAGGAAGCGCGCAAATATCTCTCGGACCCCTACCACCGGTAGGGGGCTCGGGCCTACCGCCCGTTTCCCGACCCGGCCGCCGTCCCTGCCCCGGATCCATCGTCGATCATCAGCTTCACCGGCTGCTCGATCAACTGCGGCGGCTTGGTTGTCGTCAAAATCATCAGCGCCATTCGGCCCATGATCGTTTTCGCCGGAATCTTGAACTTGATCTCGGTGGCCGTCTGCGACGTTACCTCCACCTGAATGTCGTTCTTCTCATTCACGCCGTCCGTCAGGTACAGCTTCGCCACGTTTTCCTTTTGCAGGTTCTGGCCCGTCGCGGTAATCACATCCCCGCGCTTTCCGCTGATCGGATCCACTCCCGTAATCAGGGGCGACGCCGATTGGGCGTAGAACGCGACGCTCGCGGCTGCGAGAAATAAAGCTACAAAAGACAGTTTCATCTGAATATCCGGTCCTTTGACCTTATGCTATGTCCATTGCGCCCCAAATACAAGCGGCTTCCGCCCTCCCGGGCCAAAATTGCTTCCGGACCCCGCTTCCGCTATCATCTACCCTATATGGCTGCTGTCGCGGGTGCGCCCGCGCTCTTGTCCGGGAGAGAGCCGGGTTGGATTTATAAGCCTTCGTGGGACTTGCCTCTCATCATTTTCAGCGCAATCCTGGTGCCCTTTCCCTTTCTGGTCGCCTGGTTTGCCCAGACTACCGGGTGGATGGGCCCCACCCAGGCCATTAACCTTATCAACATCAGCGTCGCTTTGCTGATCGGCGGACCGCACCTGTTCTCCACCATCACGTATACGCTGCTCGACGGCCAGTTCCGCGCGCGACACCACGTCTACATCGCCTTTGCCTTCGTCCTCCCGGTGATCGTGGTTTTGCTCGGCGTGTATTACTACACCGCCCTCATCACCTTCTTCTTCACCTGGGCGTCGCTCCACGTTCTGCACCAAATCATCTACCTCACCGATTGCTACCGCACCCGCTCCACCGTAACCGAGCAGCGCTGGTCCCGCTTTGTCGATTACGGCCTGGTGCTCACCGGCCTCTATCCCATTGGCCTGTATAAAATGTCGCTGCGCCTGTTCCTCGTCGGCGGCGTGGTTCTGCCCTATCCCGATTTCCTGCGCGCCTTCCACCTTCCCGTGCTGGCCGGCGTGGTCTTCTTCGTCTTTTTGTTCGCCTGGATCGCCAAGACCATCGCCGAATTCCGCGAAGGCCGCGGCAGCGTCCCCAAGACGCTGCTCATCTCCGTCACCACGGTGGTTTCCTTCTGCCTCCCGCTGGGCTCCAATCTCGACGTCCTCTTCCAGGGCTACAACACCTGGCACTCCTTCCAATACCTGTTCCTGTTGTGGTTGATCAACCGCCTGCGCGACCAGCGCGGTGAAATCTCAAGCCCGTTCGTGCAGCGCCTGGTCCGCGGCAAGAGCATGGTCCCCTACTATCTCTGCTTCCTGGCGGCCACCGGCGTGATCGTGCTGCTCACCATTCTGGTCCGCGCCGTCACCCCGCTCAAACCCGACCAAAGCTATTTCGTGGTAGTCCTCAGCGTCCTGCTGATGCACTACTACTTCGATCATTTCCTGTTCACCCACCCCCAAATGATCGAGTAACCACCCGGTCCTGCTGCTCACGAACGACGGATTCACCGCCGAGACGCGGAGGCGCTGAGAAGGCCAGAGAAAAACAAAGTCTCCATCTTCCTCTGTCTTCTCCGCGTCTCAGCGCCTCAGCGGTGAATCAATCTTACGCGCCCTGGTAATCCCGCGAAATGGACGACCACGCCGCCACTCCCGCCACCACCAGGTTCGCCACCACCACCGGGAACGCGTGGATCAGCAATCCGTAGACCACCCAGAGCAACGCCGCCCCGGCCTGCGCCTTGCGCAGCAGGGCCGGCTTCTTGCACCAATAGGAACTCGCAAACGCCGCCGTCGCCAGCCAGCCCAGCCACTCCACTCTCATGGGATCTCCGCGCCCGCCGCCGCGTGAGCCGCGTCCGTCGCCCTCGAGATCCGCAGAGAGTCCGTCCGCACCTTGTCCCACTCCTGCAGCAGAAAACCGTGCGCGTCGAAGAAACCCCGAATCTGCGCCGCGTTCCAACCCACAATCTCCTCCAGCACCGGGATCAGCACGCTCAACGCGTCCTCGCTCAGAATCGTCCGCCGCGCAATCGGCGTCAGGTACCGGTTCTCCGACACCGCAATCGTCAGCCCGTCCAGCCGGTTCACGTGCAGCATCACGTGGATGTCCGAGCTTCCGTCCCCCACGTACACAATCCGATCGTGGCTGATCGGCAACCTCTGCCGCAACTCTTCCAGCACCACCACTTTTCCGTAACCCGCCGGCACCCGCACAATCGATTCGATCTCGCCCGTCGTCTCGTGGTAACGAAAGCGCGTCCCGAAAATGTGTTCCACCGCGACGATTCCTTCCAGCGCCGACTGGATCACTTCTTCCGGCGCCGCCGACACCACGTACAACGCGAACTGCCGTCCGTCCAGATCGCGCAGCAGCGCCGATAGCGACCGTATATTCTGTTTCAGCCGGATCCTCTTCCCCGCTTCCACTAAATCGTGTTTGCGCACGCGCCGGTACTCCGGATCGTGCAACAGCAGATAAGCCAGCTCTCCGCCTTGCTGCACCAGATGAATGTGCGATAGTCCCGCGATCTTTTCCTGAAATCCGCAGATGCCCAGCATCTCGCTGAGCACGATCCCCGAATCGTTGAAGCTCAAGGTCTGATCGAAATCGCTGATCAACAAATACTGCTTGACGGTCGGGCCTGCTTCCTGTGACATAATGCATTCCTCCTGTAATTGTTTTTTGGTTGATTGTGTCCGGAAAACCGGCGGACTGGGCCACACCGAAGAACTGCCTGGTGATGTATTGGATGCTCCCCATCGCCGGGGGGTTCCGTTTAACGTCTAACTGCCGTGAGCGCAATCACATAGATCCGCCGCCCGCGATGCCCCCATCTGCGATAGAATAGTTCCGGAGCGTGTCTGCGATGCAGGTGCTGGTCTACCTATTTTGATCCAACACCTCAAAATAGGGGGTCCTGCTCGATCAACTCGCGCTGGTGTGCAAGCTCCTGGCGGCGAGCCGCAAGGGAGAAGCCTGAAGGCGCTCGGCGGACGCCCGCCCCGTTGACAAACGTGGGTCAATAACGGGGGCCGGCACGGCCAAGTGGTACGCTCCACTTTTCTTCCTTCCACCCGATACGCTGTCCACACCATTGACCCTGACTCCCATCGGCGCCGTCTCTGCTTTCTATCGAAAGTTCGTCCACTACTAACCTAAGTTATGAAACCCAGGCTCCCTTACTAACTTTGGCTAACGATAACTTGCCTGCGAACGTCGGAGCGGTACTAAAATGGCCAGCTTCCACTTGCTTTACGCGCGCAGTTCGGTTTTAGTAATCGTAGAGGGCGAAATGCAGCGGCTCCTCTGCAGTTTATGGCGCGAAGAGGCCGGTCAGGACCTGATCGAGTACTCGCTGTTCCTTTGCTTTGTCGTCCTTTTTTGCGCCACGTTCCTCGGTTATTTCCACTCCTCTCTCGCCTCCATCTGGCACGTATCCGACAACAATATCCAGCAAGCCAACGTCGCCGCTGGCGGCAGCTAACTTCGCGCGGCCTGGTAGCCGCATCTTTTTTGCCGCGCTTCATTCATCCGGATCCCCGTCTGCCTGTGAGCGCCGCCGCCCCTCACAGCACGTCCGCGAACCCCCGCTTCATGTACCGGAAGAACAGCCCCCCAATCACAAACAGCGCCACTCCGAAGCCCGCCGCCACTGCCAGGTCGCGCAGATCCGTCCAACCCCAAGTGGAAGCCAGCAGCATCTGCCGGTACCCCCGCACCAGGTAATTCATCGGGTTCAGCGTCAGCAGAATCCGCGCTTTCGGAGGATATTTTACTTCCGTGAAGAAAATCGGCGTGATCCAGAACCAGAACTGCAAAATTACGCTCATCACCTGCGCCGTGTCCCGCTGGAAGACGTGCAGGCTCGCCACGATCCATCCCACCCCCACTGCGAACAGCCCCAGCACGAAGATGTATACCGGCAGCAGAACCAGAAAGATGCTGATCTGGTTCAGCACCACCCCCGCCGCCGCCACCATCAGCGCCACCGCCAGAAGGTGGCTCACCACCGAGGACAGAAATACCGACACCGGCAGAATCTCCGAAGGAAACACGGTCTTGGTGATCAGGTTCGATTGGTCCAGCATCACCGTGGCCGACCGCTGCACCGTTTCGCTGAAAAGCAGCCAGGGCAGCATCCCGGCAAACAGGAGCAGCGGGTAATTGTCCGTGACCGCCCCCTCGGGCCTTAGGTGTAGCACCTTCACGAAAACGAACCACCAGCACACCAGGAGCACCAGTGGATGGATCAGCCCCCAGATCCACCCCACCGCCGAACCCACGAAGCGCTGCTTGAAATCCCGCCGCACCAGTTGCTCGAGCAAACTGCGCCGCTCCACCAGATTCCGCAAAAATAAGGTTCCAGGTAGCCGCATGTCGTTGCTAAAATTGAACAATACCAATTTTATCAATCACTTGCAAACTGAGGTTTTCGGAATAGTTTGGGTTGACATGGCCCCATCGATGCTGTTACAGTTTGAGATTCGCCGATCGGTTTTGTAGGAAATAGCCCTGCCCGGGCCGGCGTATCGGTCCGGTTAAATAAAGAACTATGAAGCAAGAATATTTCGTGGTCGTGCTGGCTCACTCACTCCGCGGCCGGCTCAGACGCATTCATATTCCGCATCAGGCTGTCTACGCCATCCTCGCTCTCGCCCTGCTCGGCGGCATTTCCGTCTTCGGTTTCGTGGCCAGCTACGCCCGCATGGCCTGGAAAGTAGCCAACTACAACAACGTCCGCAAGGATTTCGACGCCCTCCGCGCCCGCTACCAGAACCTCCAGAAGGAAGTCAGCCAGACCAATCAGCAATTGGCCAGCCTGGAGCTCTACGCCAACGAGGTTTCTGTGCTCTTTGGCCTTAAGCAGAAACTGCAAGGCCCCTCCGACATCGCCGCCCAAGGCAAGCTCGTCCCGTCTTACGCCGAAAGCGTCCAGGATTACGACTTCCTCCGCAGCGCCAACACCCTGGCCCTGCTCACCAGTTCTTCCCGCCGGGTCCACCCGCTGAATGGCACTCCCAACCTCTGGCCTATCGATGGCCGCCTCCTGAGTGGCTTCGGCCATCGCAGCGATCCGTTCTCGGAGGAAGGCGAATTCCACAAAGGCGTCGATATCGGCGCGCCCGTCGGCACCCCCATTCACGTCACCGCCGATGGCGTGGTCCGCTTCGCGGACCGCCAGAGCGGCTACGGCCTCGTGGTCGTCGTCGATCACGGCAGCCTCGAAACTCTCTACGCCCATCTCTCCAAGATGTACGTGCACCCCGGCCAGGAAATCCGCCGCGGCGAGCTCGTCGGCGCCGTAGGCACCACCGGACGCGTCACGGCCCCCCACTTGCACTACGAAGTCCATCAGAACGGACGTCCCGTCAACCCCTACCAATACCTGGCGAAATCCAACGTCTTCCACCAGGTCGCCAGAGATTTCCCGTTCTAGCGTGTAGTGGGACATCCATGATAAGGGCTTGTCAAGGGAAAACACACCTTTCCCTGAACCTAACGGAAGATTTTTCCGAAGCGCGATAGTCGATAGGGTGACGGTTGCTCCGAATTGCCGAATTGG
>JBEKDA010000009.1:0-122478 GCA_050014595.1 Bryobacteraceae bacterium | reverse complement strand
GTTGACGTTCATTGGGTTCTCCTGTTTGAAGTTTCTGAGCCGGCTGTTCAGAGCCGGTCTCGGCATTGTACCCTTCAGGAGAACCCTTCGCCATTTCAGCCCTTATACATTCAAACAGACGCATTTACGCTTCCGCGCCAGATTCCAAAACCTTACCGCGCCAGCGCCTCTAACACCGCCCCGCGATTCTTGGCGATTACTGCGAGGTAGGCACGGGTCGTTGCATCCGGTTTTCTGCGGCCTTGTTCCCATTCCTGAAGCGTCCGTGGGTTGATGCAAAAGGCGCGCGCGAACTCCGCCTGGGACATCCCCGCCTTCGCTCGGATGCGCTTCACATCGACTTCCTCCGGCAGTAAGATCCGTCTGGTAGGAAGTACCTTCTCTCCCTTCACGTGAGCGAGGATTTCCCTGGCGCTTTCTTCCAGCGCCAGCCCCAACCTGGTTCGTCGCTTGGCTCCAGCCTTCTGAATGCGTACGCTCATTATCAGTGCCCTCCTTTCGCTGCTCTCTTGATCTGTGCCGCAAGTTTCGCAAGCACGTTCTGATCGGCTGCCGAAAGTGTCTGCTTTCGCGACTTGGCGTATGCTGCGGCCATGTAGACGCACCCCGGCCCGGCCAGAAAGAAGTAGATCACCCGCACTCCACCGCTCTTCCCCCTGCCGAGTTGAGCCCATCGGGCTTTGCGAAAGCCGCCGGTGCCAGGGATGACGGGATGATCTTCCGGCGCGCAGGCGATGAAGAACTCCATGGCCATCCGCTCTTCCTCATTCAGGAGCGCCGAGACCTGGGACTCGTATGCCGACAGACTCACGATTTCGGCGATCACTCCTATCACTATACGGCATTGACGTATAATGAGTCAAGCGGCTCTATTGCCAGATGTTGATGCCTCTGAACCCTCGATTTCAACTTTCTTCTCCCGCAGAATCAATAAGGTATAGCGAATTCATTGCTCCAGGCGTCTGCTACCCTCTAACCAGGAGGAGCGTTTGTGAACCCGGAACCCCTGAGCGCGCCTCGAACCATCGTTTCTCCGCGATTACCTTTCACCATGCCCACGCACCAACTCATCCCGCCGGCCATCTGCACCCGTTCACACGAAAGATTGCGAAACGAACCCAATTTCACCGGCCGATCCCGCAACACGCCGGCAAACATCATTTACGAAACGAAGCCAATTCCGTCCGATCGGCACCGCCGTCCGCTGACCCTCCACACCCGCCAACACGAAATTACCAAACGAACCCAATTTCGCCCGCAACCGATTGCAAACAAAACCTATCTGCCTCCCCAGGCGAGCCCGATTCCATCCCCATCCTACAGCCATGCCACCCCGCCATCGCCAAGCCCTTTTGCGCCACTTGTTATACTGGCATTTCCCATGCTCAGAGTCCGTTTCGCGCCTTGCCCCACTGGTTTCTCGCACATCGGCAGCGAAGCGCTCGGCCGCGAAACCTGCCTGCGCCGCATTGGACAGGCCATCGGAAAGTTGAAAACGTCATGAATCCGCCGAATCCCCCCGCGCCGTCTTCGCCCTCGGCCGGCCCCTCCAATTTCGTCCGCGACATCATCCTGGAGGACCTGAAGACCAGTAAGTTTCAAGGCCGCGTCCATACCCGCTTCCCTCCCGAGCCGAACGGTTACCTGCACATCGGCCACGCCAAGTCCATCTGCCTGAACTTCGGCCTGGCCGCCGAGTTCGGCGGCAAGACCAACCTGCGCTTCGACGACACCAACCCCGAAAAGGAGGAGACCGAGTACGTCGATTCCATCATGGAGAACGTCAGGTGGCTGGGCTTCGATTGGGAAGACCGGCTCTTCTACGCGTCCGACTATTTCGGCCAGTTGTACCAGTGGGCCGTCGATCTGATCCGCAAGGGCAAGGCCTACGTCTGCGATCTGACAGCGGACGAGGTGCGCCAATACCGCGGCAACCTGACCGAGGCCGGCAAGCCCAGCCCCTACCGCGATCGCACCGTCGAAGAAAACCTCGACCTGTTCGAGCGCATGAAGAACGGCGAGTTTCCAGATGGATCGCGCACCCTGCGCGCCAAAATCGACATGGCATCGCCCAACCTGAACATGCGCGATCCCGTGGTGTACCGCATCCTGCACGCCGATCACCACCGCACCGGCAGCACGTGGTGCATCTACCCCATGTACGACTTCGCGCACGGCGAATCCGACTCCATCGAAAAAATCACCCACTCCATCTGCACCCTGGAGTTCGAAGACCACCGCCCGCTCTACGATTGGTACGTCGAACAGTTGGGAATTTATCATCCCCAGCAGATCGAATTTGACCGCCTCAACCTCACCTACACGCTATTGAGCAAACGGAAACTGTTGACGCTGGTGCAGAACGGTCACGTGCGCGGCTGGGACGATCCGCGCATGCCCACGCTTTCCGGCATCCGCCGGCGCGGTTACACGCCGGAAGCCATCCGCAATTTCTGCAAAGCCATCGGCGTCTCCAAGACCAACGGCTCGATCGAGCTCGGCCTGCTCGAACACCACGTGCGCGAAGACCTCAACCGCCGCTCGCCGCGCGTCATGGCCGTGCTTCGCCCGCTCCGCCTGGTGATCGACAACTATCCCGAAGGCCAGGTGGAAGAGATGGAGGCCGTCAACAACCCCGAAGACGCGTCCGCCGGCGCCCGCCGCGTGCCGTTTTCGCGCGTCCTCTACATTGAGCAGGACGACTTTCGCGAAGATCCGCCCAAGCAGTATTACCGCTTGTCGCCCGGCCGCGAAGTGCGCCTGCGCTATGGCTACTTCGTCACCTGCACCCACGCCGTCAAGAACTCGGCCGGCGAAGTGGTGGAGATCCATTGCACCTACGACCCGGCCACGCGCGGCGGCAACGCGCCCGACGGCCGCAAGGTGAAGTCCACCATTCACTGGGTCTCCGCCGCCCACGCCATCGGCGCCGAAGTGCGCCTCTACGACAACCTCTTCATCAAGGAAGACCCCAACCTGACCGATGAAGGCCGGGATTTCATCGCCAATCTGAATCCCCATTCGCTTGAAGTGGTGGTGGGAGCCAAGCTCGAACCCTCGCTCGCGGGCGCTGTCGCCGGCAACCGGTACCAGTTCGAGCGCCTCGGTTACTTTGCGGTGGACTCCGATTCCAGCGCCGCCCGCCTGGTCTTCAACCGCACCGTTGGGCTGAAGGACGCCTGGGCGAAAATCGAGAAGCGGAGCAAATGATCATCCTCGGAATCGGTGGAATCCTGGGCGATGCCTCGAGCGCCGTCCTCAAGGACGGCGAGCTGGTGGCCGCCATCGAGGAATCCAAGCTCGCGCGCGGCGCCCACACCGGCAGCCGCGGCGAACTGCCGGAACACGCCATTGCTACCTGTCTCGAACTCGCCGCCGCACGGCCCGAGCAGGTGGACGCCGTGGCCGTGGTGCGGCCCATTCCCGAATCCGATTTCCATTTGAAGCTCCGCGCGCGCTTCCCGCAAAGCCGCATCGTGGTCCTGGAACACCACCTGGCGCACGCCGCCTCGGCCTACTACGCTTCGCCCTTCGACGAAGCCACGGTTCTGACGCTCGACCGCGGCGGCGACTTCCGCTGCGGATCGCGATGGCAGGCCCGCGGACCGCACATGACCCTCGAGCACGAGCAATACTCGCCCGATTCGCTCGGCGATCTCTACGGCCGCGTCACCGAACTGCTGGGCCTCGAAGCCAACCAAGAGGAACACAAGGTGCAGTGGCTCTCGGTGTCCGGCGACGATCGCTATGGCAACCTCTTCCTCGAAATCCTCCGCCTTTCCGACGCCGGCCCGCGCCTCGACCGTTCCTTCCTGTCCACCGACCGCCTGCGCAACGGCGGCTTCGGCCCGCGCTTCTATGAGCGCATCGGATTGAAGGACGGCCAGCCGGTTCCCGACGAGCTGTGCAGGCACCTCGCGGCCGGCATCCAGCAGGCCGTGGAAGCCGCCGCCATCCGCATGTGCGGTTCCGGCCGCAACCTGTGCCTGGCCGGCGGTCTCGGGCTGAATGCCCTTTTGGTCTCGGCGCTCGAGAACCGTTCGGGATACCAGAACGTCTTCGTGCAGCCGGTTTCCGGCAATGCCGGAACGGCCATCGGCGCGGTGCTCGAAACCTGGCATACGGTCTGCCGGCAGGAGCGCCGCGTCCCCTTCCACACACTGGCTTTGGGGCCGGCCTATGCCGCCGCCGAGATCAAGCAGGTGCTCGAAAACTGCAAGCTGCGCTTCCGCTACCTGCTCACCACCGAAGAGGTGGTCTCGACCGCCGTCGAGCAGTTGAGCGACAACAAGATCGTCGCCTGGATGCACGGCCGCATGGAGTTCGGCGCCCGCGCACTCGGCAACCGCAGCATTCTGGCTTCGCCGCTCGACCCCTATTCCACCGAAAACCTCAACATCTTCATCAAGCATCGCGAGCCGTTCCGCAAGTTCGCGGCCTCCGTGCCGGCGGAGCTGTGTTCTGAATATTTCGAGGTGGGCTCCAATGCGCGCTATCTTTCCACGGTGGGCCGCGTGCGGCCGGAGCATCGCGACCGCTTCGCCTCCGCCATCCTGGCCGGCGATATGGTCCGCGTGCACGCCGTCGATCGCGGCGAGAACCCGCTCTACTGGAAGCTGCTGCACGCCGCCGGCAAAGTTTCCGGACTGCCGGTGCTCTACAACACCTCGTTCAACTTGTTCGGCGAACCCCTGGTCTGCACGCCCCGCGACGCTGTGCGCAGTTTCTACTCTTCAGGGATTGATGCCATGTTCGTGGGTAATTTCTTCCTGCAGAAGTAAGTCGCCCCGGCCTGGAAGGTTGATCTGGTCGTGTACCGGGCCGACGCGTTTCACCAGCGCGGCGCGCCAGTCCGATTCGAGTTTGGAGAGATTCTTGCCGTAGACCTTCTTGAGTCCTTTGCTGCCCTTCGTCCAGGCGATCTGCAGGTACTCCACGCCATAGGTTTCGTACAGGTACTGCACGAAACCGCCGAGCTCCGGATAGGTATCGTCGGGGTAATAGATGGAGGATTCCCATGCCGGATTGACCATGAGCTTGAGCGGAATCCACTGTTTGCTCTGTAGCAGGCCCAGGCACTGCCGGTTCATCAGCGACGAATTGTTGTCCACCACATAGTTCGCCAGGCCCTCCTGCAGCCAGTGCTCGCCCGGTCCCCATAGGTTCGAGACAATCTCGTGGGTCAGCTCGTGGGCCAGGCTCAGTTCGGAGAAGGGCGCCACCACGCAGAACACGGCGTGCTGTGTGGGCCTCGAACGGCCGATCACTTCGGCCCCGATCAGTTCGTTCATGCGCGCGATGGACCCCACGAAGAAAACGTGGATCACGGGATCGTAACTGGTGGCGCCCAGCACCTTGAGGACGGAAGCGCGCCCGAGTTCGGCCACATCCTTGAGCTGCGAGAGCCGGCGCTCGGCCTCCGAATTGGCCTCGAAGTTCAGTTCGAAGTGGGGCTCGCGCTCGATCTTCCAGGAGAAGCCCGCGTGCTCGTAGTAAGGCCGCAGGTGCTCATCGATGAACGACTCCCCGGCACTGGACTGGGCCTTGAGCCAGGGCGTCAGAGCCAGGACCATCATCGACAAGGCGCAAATCGAACGAGGATACATCTACTGTACTAATTATCTCATGCGAGCCGCGGCTTGTCGCACGGCCGTGACGGAGCGTTATTCGCGGAATACGAGAATGTATTTGATGAAGCGGTGTACTTACTCATTTCGCGGCACTGTCATTTTCGGACCAGGGCGCCACGTGTACCGACGTGGTCTTCACGATGGCGCTGACCGCATCAGCGGGCTGCAACCGCATCTCCGCCACCGATTGCGCCGTGACCACGGCCACCAGCGGCATGCCGCAGTCCAGTTCCACGCGCGCCAGCGGGCCTTCCAGAATGACGGACCGCACGCGGCCCGCCAGCCGGTTGCGCGCGCTGGAGGTTGCGGCAAGATCGCGGCTGATGGCGACATCTTCGGCGCGAATGCAGGCGACCACCGGGCCGGCCTCGCCGGAATCGATCGATTGCAAACGCGCCGCGCCGATTTCCAAGGTGAGCAGGCCGTTTGCGCGCGCCGCGATGCGCCCCGGCAAGATGTTTTCGACGCCCACGCATTCGGCCACCTGGCCGTTGGCGGGATGGCGGAAGACTTCCTGCACGCGCCCGGCCTGCAGGATGCGGCCGCCCACCATCACCGCCATCCAATCGCCCAGAGCCACCGCCTCCATGCGGTCGTGCGTGACGATGATGCTGGGAACGCCGGCGGTGAGCAGCATGTCGCGCAACTGGTGGCGCGTGCGCAGCCGGGTGGCGGCGTCGAGCGCGGAAAGCGGCTCGTCGAGCAGCAGCAAGGCCGGCTCGGCGGCCAGCGCGCGCGCTAGTGCCACGCGCTGCTGCTGGCCGCCGGAAATCGAGCCGGGCAGGCGGCCCGCCAGATCGGCCAGCCCGAAGACTTTCAAGAATTCCCCGCCCTTGCCGGGACGCGCGGCGAACGTAATGTTCCGCGCGACGGTGAGGTGCGGAAAGAGCGCGTAGTCCTGAAACAGGAAACCGGCGCGCCGTTTTTGCGGCGGCAGGCAGATCGAATGGGAGGCGTCGAACCATCGCTCGCCGCGGAAGGTGATGGCGCCTTCGTCGGGGCGGTCGAGGCCCGCCAGCATCCGCAGCAGCGTGGTCTTGCCGGAGCCGGAAGGGCCGAACAGCACCGTGACCGGCGATTGATCGAACGGAATCCGCAATTGCGCGTCGAGTTCGAAGCCGGAATCGAGGCGTGCCCGGCACGCGCAGCTCAGTTCGCCGGCCATATCGCCCAGACCCGGCGCTGCAGCCCGTAGGTGGCCGCCAGCACCGCAAAGGAGATGGCCAGCAGGAACAGCGAAGTCTCGGTGGCGGCGCCGTAATCGAGCGCCTGCACCTGGTCGTAGATGGAGATGGAAACCGTTCGGGTGACGCCGGCGATATTGCCGCCCACCATGAGCACCACGCCGAATTCGCCCATGGTGTGGGCGAAACTGAGGATGGCGCCGGTGGCGATCCCGGGGGCGGCCAACGGCACGATCACGCGCCGGAAAGTGGCCGTGCGCGAAACCCCCAGGCACCAGGAAGCTTCCACCAGTTTGCGGTCGACGCCGGCGAAGGCCGCCGCCACCGGCTGCACCGTGAACGGCAGGCTGTAGAGCACCGAGGCCAGCAGCAGGCCCTGAAACGAGAACGGCAGCATGCCGCCCGTGAGCTTGGCATACAGCGCGCCCACCGGGCTGCGCGGCCCCATGGCCAGCAGCACGTAGAAACCCAGGACCGTGGGCGGCAACACCAGCGGCAGCGCCACCACGGCTTCCACCAGGAATTTCCACCGCCGCCGCGAAAAGGAGATCCAATACGCCAGCGGCACTCCGACCGTCAAAAGGATCGCGGTGGTGGAAGCCGCCAGCCGCACGCTGAGCCAGATGGCCTGCCAGTCCATATCATTTACCGGGCAACGAGAAGCCGTATCGAACCAGAAGCGCCCGTCCCGCGGGCCCCGTCAGCCAGTCGCGAAACTGGCGCGCCGCGGCGGAATTTTTCAGAATCACGCCACACTGTTCCATCTTGGGATACGTCTCCGCGGGCACCTTCCAGTATCGCCCCTGGCCGCGCGCCGCTGGAGCCGAGGCCAGCGAGAGCGCCACGATTCCCACGTCGGCGGCGCCGCTCTCGACGAACTGAAAGGCCTGCGAGATATTTTCGCTGAGCACCAGTTTCGCTTGCAGGCTATCGTAGAGGCCCATGGCCCGCAACGCGGCTTCCGCGGCGCGCCCGTAAGGCGCATGTGCCGGGTTGGCGATGGCCACGTGGCGCACCGAGGGATCGCGCAGCGCCGTGGCCGGATCAAGCGCCGATGCGGATGGCACCCAGACGACGATGCGCCCGGCGGCATAGTTGAAGACGGCGCCAACTGCCAGCCCGTCGTGGGCCAGCGTCCGCGGGTATTGCGCATCGGCCGACAGGAACAGGTCGAATGGCGCGCCGTTGCGGATTTGCGCATAGAAATTGCCGGAGGAGCCGTAGGCCACGCGCAGTTCGGTATCCGGATGCGCCTGGTGGAAGGAGCCGGACGCGTCTTCGAGCGCAAACTGCAGATCGGCGGCCGCGGCGATGGAGAGCGTGTGGCTCTGGGGCGCTCGGGCGCAGCCGGCGCAGAGCGAGCAGGCGGCCAGAATCGCCGAAGCGCCGAACTTCCGGGTCGAGATCATTTGGGCAGGACACTAGTATGTTAGCAGTGACGCGCGATGAGCCGAAGAGGCGCGGCCTGTTTGGTATAATCAATCTACACGCCCAATCCGGTGAGGTGCGAGAGCGGTTGAATCGGGCGGTCTCGAAAACCGTTGAACCTTTGCGGGTTCCGTGGGTTCGAATCCCACCCTCACCGCCAGAACAACATCCATAGCTTGCAACCAAAGCCGCGCCCCCGGCGCTGAATCCACCGCGGCCCCTTCCCCTACCCGCCCGCCGGACGCGCACCTTCCTGCCCCGATTCCCAGACCACCGGGCGTCCCTGCTTCATCCAATCGTCGACGCAGGGTTGATAGCGGTTTTCCAGAACGTTGCGCTTGATTTTGAGCGTGGGCGTGATGAAACCATTGTTGACCGTCCACGGCCCCTGGGCCACGGCCACGAAGCTTAGCTGCTCGTGCGGATCCAGTTGGGTGTTCACCAGGTTCATGAGGTCCAACAGAGTCTGCTCGACAGTCGCCCGCTCGGCCGGAAGCGCGGTAATTTTGCGCATCTCCTCGGCCAGCAGGACCACCGCGAAGGGGTGGGCCATGCCGGCGCCCATCAGACAGCAGGCGTCCACCACCGGGTGGGCAAGTAGTTGACACTCAATGTGAGTGGGCATCACGTACTTACCCTTGCTGGTTTTGAACTGCTCCTTGACCCGGCCGACGATCTTGAGTTGCCCGTCGGGATCGATGCGGGCCAGATCGCCGGTTCGGAAGAATCCGTCCTCCATGAAGGAAGCCCGAGTGCCTTCGGGGTCCTTGTAGTAGCCCAGCATGTTCATGGGGCTGCGGATGAGGAGTTCCTGATTCTCATTGACCTTAGCCTCCACGCCAGGGATGGCGCAGCCCACGTAGCCGGGGCGCAGCGAGCCGGGGGCGGGCAGGTGGGTGATCAAGGTTTCGGTCATGCCATAGCCTTCGGAAAGGTTCAGGCCGAGCTTGCGGTACCACAGCAGAATCTCGGTGGGCAGCGGGGCGGCGCCGCTGGCGGCGTTGAGGACGCTGTCCAATCCAAGCTTGCGCAGGATGCGTTTCTTGACGGAGCGGTTCAGGATGGGGATGCGCAGCAGGCGTTCGAGTTTGTGCTCGGGGATCTTGGCGAACACGCCCTGCTGGAACTTCAGCAGCAGCCGCGGCACGGAGAGGAAGATGGTGGGCCGGGCGCGAGCCAGGTCGGTGAGGAAGGTCTCGATCCCTTCGCTGAAGAAGATGCGATATCCCAGGTAGATGGCGGTTCCTTCCATGCCCGCCCGCTCCACGATGTGGGCCAGCGGCAGATAGGAGAGCACGCGTTCCTTGTCATTGAGCTTGATGAGCCCGGCGAGGACTTTGGCGTCGAAAGCCAAGGTAGCAAAGGTATGCATGACCCCTTTCGGGGTGCCGGTGGTGCCGGAGGTATAAATGATGGTGGACAGATCGTCCCCGGGGCGCGTGGGGTTGCCGGCAATGGGACGATTGGCGGTAACCAGAACTTCCCAAGTGGGCCAATCGTTGGGTTGGGCGGTGGGAAAGCGAACACAGGCTACGCCGGCGGGGATGCCGGCATCGGTGGCTTCCCGCTCGTCGGTGGCGCCGAGGAAGCAGGCTTTGGCGCCGCAATGTTCCAGAATCTGGCGGATCGATTGAGCCTTCAGCGAAGGGTAGATCGGGACAGTGACATATCCCGCCATCCAGATGGCCAGGTCGGCCATGATCCACCAGGCGCAGTTGCGGGAGAGGATGGCCACGCGGCTTCCCGGTTCCCAATCCTGCGCCTTCAGCCAGGCGGCCATCGAGCGGATCTCGGCCACGGCCTGGCCCCAGGTCCAATCGCGCACTTTGCCGCCGCCATAAGGTTGTGTGAGGAAAACAGTTTCGGGCCGCTCGCGCTCCCATTTGTAGATGCGCTGGAGCGGCAGATCGTCTGCACTCAGGATGCCCGGCATCGCTCCTCCATGGAGAACCGAAGGCTCTGCGCCACGCAAGTAATCCTTCTTGCGTTTTTATCTTACCGGTGGGTAAGATAACAGGAGCGCCGCCTCATGTCAATAGGCGGGTGCATCGTTCGTCATGCCAAGAGACGCCTCCGCATCGCCATCGCCCCGCAAGGCATTCGCCGACCGGCGGCGCGACCCAGCCACCAAGCGTGAGGCGGTGTTGAAAACCGCTGCACAACTGTTCCTCGAAAAAAGCTATGGCCGGACGTCCATGAACGACGTGGCCGACCGGCTGAACATCACCAAGCCTGCTCTTTATCATTATTTCGACAACAAGGAAGATATTCTCCTTGAGTGCTACCGCCTGGGTGTTGGGCTAATTGAGGAGATTCTCAACGAAATCGCCGATCACGGCGGAACTGGACTGCAGAAGGTGGAAGCATTTATCCACTCGTATGCCACCGTGATGACGGTCAACTTCGGACGGTGCGTGATGCGTCTGGACGAGGGCGACCTCACCAGCGACGCGCGCGCGGAGATGCGGGCCTACAAGAGAAAGATCGACCGCCGTTTGCGCGGGTTCATCCAGGAAGGGATTGAAGATGGATCGATAGCTCCGTGCGGTACGAAAATCGCCGCATTTTCCATCGCGGGCGCGCTGAACTGGATCTGCATGTGGTATGAACCCGACGGCGCCCTGTCCCCGGAGGAGATTGCCACTCAGTTCGCGCGTACTTTGACGCAGGGGTTGGTCGCCGGGAAGCGGAGCAGCAAGTTGCGCATAGTTCCAAACAGGAGTAATTCGCATGAGCGTTGAAGCAGTTGTCAAACCGGTCCTGGCTGGAGTGTCTTCTCCAAACCGCGCGCCGGCCGGCATGATCCGCAAAGCGGCGGTACTGGGGGCGGGAACCATGGGGTCGCGGATCGCGGCGCACCTGGCCAACGCCGGTTTGCCCGTGGTCCTGCTGGATATTCCGTCGGAAAAAGGCGCGCGCAGCGCCATTGCGTCGCAAGCACTCGATGCCCTCAAGAAGAGCAAGCCAGCGGCGTTTTACGATCCCGCGTATGCGGCCCACGTTTCCGTGGGAAATTTCGATGACGATCTGGCGTTGCTGGCCGATTGCGACTGGGTGATCGAGGCTGTCACCGAGAACCTGGCGATCAAGCAGGCTTTGCTGGATAAGGTGGCGCCGCACTTGAAGCGGGACGCGATTCTGACCACTAATACCAGCGGCCTGCCGGTGGCGTCGATTGCCGCCAATCTGCCGGAACCGGTCCGGCGCCGTTGGTTCGGAACTCACTTTTTCAATCCGCCGCGCTATATGCGGCTGGTGGAGATCATTCCCACGCCGGAAGCCGATCCGGCGGCCATTGCCGCCGTCGCGCACTTCGCCGACCTGCTGCTCGGCAAGGAGGTGGTGTTTGCGCGCGACACCCCCAACTTCATCGCCAACCGGATCGGCGTCTTCATCATGTTGGAATCGGTACGCCTGATGCGGGAGGAGGACCTGACCATCGAAGAGGTGGACGCACTGACCGGAAGCGCCATCGGCTGGCCGCGTACGGGGACGTTCCGGCTGGCGGATATGGTGGGAATCGATGTGCTGGCGCACGTGGCCGCCAACTTCGAGGGATCGGGCGTGGTGCCGCCGTTCATCCGGACCATGCTGGAACGCCGCTGGCTGGGAGATAAGACCAGGCAAGGTTTCTACAAGAAAGAGAAGGACGCCGAAGGCAAGGAGATCCGGCTGGTGCTGGATTGGAAGACCCTCGAATACGCTCCGGCTATCCGGCCCAAGATCCCGTCGATTGAAATGGCGAAGAATGCCGAGCAATTGCCCGAGCGCCTGGCCCAATTGCTCTCGGGCGATGTGCGCAAGGACAAATTCGCGCGCTTTCACTGGCGGCTGTTGAGCGCCTTGTGGAACTACGCGGCGGATTGCCTGCCGGAGATCGCCGACAGTGCGGACAGCGTGGACCGCGCCATGCGAACGGGGTTCAACTGGGAAATGGGGCCGTTCCAGCTCTGGGATGCGGCCGGCGTCCGCGGAACCGTCGAGCGCATGCGGGGCGCCGGGGAGCGGGTGAGCCCGATTGCCGAACGCCTGACGGCCGCGGGAGCCGGCGCGTGGTACCGGCTGGACGGCCGCGAGTGCTTCGACGTGGCGAGCGGCGCTTACCGGCCGGTCACGGAGGCCGAAGGCATCGCGCGCATCGCGAAGTTCCGCGCGGCCAACGGCGTGGTGCGGCACAACCCGGGCGCGTCTCTGGTCGATATCGGCGACGGCGTGGCCTGCCTGGAACTGCACTCGAAGAAGAATGCCGTGGGCGAAGACATCATACGGCTGGTGACCGAAACGTTCTCGCCGCAGAGCCATGCCGTGCGGGACTTCGAGGCATTCGTGATCGGCGGGGATGCGGAGCACTTCTCCGTGGGGGCCAACCTGATGCAACTGCTGTTGAGCGCCCAGGAAGGAGAGTGGGACGAAGTCGATTTCGCCGTGCGGGCATTCCAGCGTATGACGGCGGCGATCAAGTTCTGCCCGCGCCCGGTGGTGGTGGCGCCGTACTCGTTCTGCCTGGGCGGCGGGGCGGAGATCGCGATTCACGGCGCCCGGCGGCAGGCCCATGCCGAGTTGTACATGGGACTGGTGGAAACCGGTGTGGGCGTGGTGCCCGCTGGCGGCGGCTGCAAGGAAATGCTGCTGCGCGCGCTGGATGTGGTGGCGGCGGTTCACGGAACCGTCCGCGCTGAATCGGTGGAACTGATGGGAGCGCTGCGGCGGACCTTCGAAACCATCGCCATGGCCAAGGTATCCACCTCGGCCGTGGAGGCGCGCCACATCGGCATGCTGCTCCCTTCCGACCGCATCACCATGAATCGCGAGCGTCTGCTGAACGACGCCAAGCAGGCGGCCCGCGAATTGGCGGCGAGCGGTTACTCCGCCCCGCTGCCGCGCACCGATATTCCGGCGCCGGGTGAGAACATGCTGGCCTCCCTCAAACTCGGGGTGCACGTCATGCGGCAGGGCGAATTCATCAGCGACCACGACGTAAAAGTAGCCAACTGGGTGGCGTATGTGCTGTGCGGCGGGCCGGTCACGCCCGGCGCCCTGGTGAGCGAGCAGTATCTGCTGGATCTGGAGCGGGAAGCCTTCCTCTCGCTTTGCGGCGAAAAGAAGACCCAGGAGCGGATCGCTTTCACATTGAAGAGCGGGAGGCCATTAAGGAATTGATCCGAGCCGCGACCGTTAGGGAGCGGAGTGCTTGAGGAGAACACATGAGAGACGCAGTGATTGTGAGCGCGGTGCGGACGGCCGTGGGCAAGGCTCCCAAAGGAATGTTGCGGGCCACGCGGCCCGACGACCTGGCGGCAGTGGCCATCGAGGGAGCGCTGGGGCGCGTGCCCGGCCTGGACAGGCGGGAAGTGGAGGATGTGATTATCGGCTGCGCCATGCCGGAAGGCGAGCAGGGCATGAACGTGGCGCGGGTCGCTGCGCTGCGCGCGGGCATGCCGATTGAGTCCGCCGCCATGACCATCAACCGTTATTGCGCGTCCGGGCTGCAAGCCATCGCGCTCGCGGCAGAGCGCATACGGGGCGGGGGAGCGGATGTGATCGTGGCCGGCGGGACGGAATCCATGTCCTTTATTCCGTTCGGCGGCCACAAGATTTCCATCAACCCCTGGCTGCAGCAAAACTATCCGGATTCGTATCTGTCGATGGGGCTGACCGCGGAGCGCGTGGCGCGGCACTACGGCATCTCGCGCGAGCAGGCGGACGAGTTCGCACTGGCCAGCCACACCAAGGCGCTGGCCGCGCAGGCCGCGGGGAAGTTCCGGCAGGAGATCGTGCCGGTGACGGTTACTTTCTCGGCGCCGGACGCGAAGTCGAAGATCCGCAAGACGCAAGTGGAGTTCCAGTGCGACGAGGGGCCGCGCGCCGATACGTCCATGGAGGCGCTGGGCAAGCTCAAGGCCGCCTTCCACGCCAGAGGTACGGTCACGGCGGGCAACTCCTCGCAGACTTCGGACGGCGCGGCGGCCGCGGTGGTGATGTCCGAGGAACGCGCCCGGGCGCTGGGAATCCAGCCAATGGCGCGCCTGGCGGCCTTCGCCTACGCGGGCTGTCTGCCGGAGGAGATGGGGATCGGTCCGGTCTACGCCATTCCCAAGGCGCTCAAACTGGCGGGACTGAGTCTGGACCAGATCGACCTGATCGAGTTGAACGAAGCCTTCGCGACGCAGGCGCTGGCCGTAATCAAGACCTTGGGCCTCTCGATGGACCGCGTGAACGTAAACGGCGGCGCCATTGCCTTGGGGCATCCGCTGGGCTGCACCGGGGCCAAACTTACCGCCGGGCTGCTGCAGGAGCTGAAACGGCGGAAGGCCAGGTACGGACTGGTGACGATGTGCGTGGGGGGCGGCATGGGCGCCGCGGGAATTTTTGAGAACCTGAACTGAAAATCAACTAACAGAGCCGCGAACGTAAGAGAGCGGTCTTTGCGAATTAGGCAGTCCACAGAGGGAAAACATATGGCAACCAGCAACGTGCAAGCGATGGCGAAACGGGTCAAAGGCGGCAGCTTCCTCACCGAGGAACGCGATCCGCAGGACGTATTCACACCAGAGGACCTCTCCCAGGAGCACCGGCAGATTGCGAAGACCGCAATCGACTTCACCCAGAACGAGGTGATGCCGGCGGCCGGCGAGATCGAGGCCAAGAACTTCCAGGTGACCAAGGGTCTGCTGCGCAAGGCCGGCGAACTCGGGCTGATGAGCGTGGACATCCCGGAGGCCTACGGCGGCCTGGAAATGGACAAGGTAACGTCGGCGCTGATTGCCGAATCCATCAGCAAGCTGGCCAGTTTCTCGGTGGCCTTCAGCGCGCACGTGGGAATCGGTACGTTGCCCATCGTCTGGTACGGCACGGAGGAACAGAAGCGCAAGTACCTGCCGAAGCTCGGGACGGGCGAGTGGATCGGCGCGTATGCGCTCTCGGAATCCTCCTCCGGCAGCGATGCCATGAACTGCCGCACGCGGGCGGTGCTCTCGCCGGACGGGAAGCACTACATCCTCGACGGCGAGAAGATGTGGATCACCAACAGCGGCTTCGCCGACCTGTTCACGGTATTCGCCAAGGTGGATGGCGAGAAGTTTTCGGCCTTCCTGATCGAACGCCACACGCCGGGCTTCTCGATTGGCGCCGAAGAGCATAAGCTGGGCATCCGCGGCTCTTCCACCTGCCCGCTGATCCTGGCCGATTGCCAGGTGCCGGTGGAGAACCTGTTGGGCGAGATCGGCAAGGGGCACCACATCGCGTTTAACATTCTGAACATCGGGCGCTTCAAGCTGGGTGCGGCTTGCGTGGGTGGGGCGCGCAACGGCCTGCAGGACGCCATCGGCTACGCCAAGGAGCGCAAGGCTTTCGGCAAGACAATCGCCGAATTCGGCCTGATCCAGGAGAAGCTGGCCGAATCCGCCGCCGGAGTTTACGCCGGCGAATCCATGGTATATCGGACGATCGGCATGATCGATGCGGCGCTGGCCGATGTGGATGCGGGGGCCGAGGGCGCCTCCCGGGAAATCCAGAAGCGCATCGAGGAGTACGCGGTGGAGTGCTCCATCCTCAAGGTGTGGGCCTCGGAGATGCTGGACATGGTGGTGGACCACGTCCTGCAAATCTACGCCGGATACGGCTACGTGGAGGAGTATCCGGCGGAGCGCGCGTACCGCGATTCGCGCATCAACCGGATCTTCGAGGGCACCAACGAGATCAACCGGCTGATCATCACCGGCTGGCTGATGAAGCGCGCGGTGGCGGGCCAGTTGCCGCTGCTGGGGGCCATCAAGAAACTGATGGACGAGGTGATGGCCGGTCCCGGCGCCGCGGAAGAGCGCGAAGGCCCGTTAAGCGCCGAGCACCAGCTTCTGGCCAATACCAAGAAGCTCGCCTTGTTTGCGGCGGGGGCGGCTTCGCAGAAGTACATGATGGGTCTCGGGGACCAGCAGGAAGTGATGGGCGCGCTGGCCGATTGCATCATGGAAGTGTTTGCGATGGAATCGTCGATTCTGCGCGCGGAAAAGCTGATCGCCGCCAAGGGAGCAGGGGCGGCCAGGCAGGCCATCGCCATGACCCGGTATTACGCGGCTAAGGCTGCGCAGACGGTGGAGCTTTCGTCGCGCAAGGTGATCTCGACCGTGGCGGAAGGCGATATGCTCAGGACCCAGATGGCGATTCTGCGGCGCCTGGCCAAGCACGAGCCGGCGGACACCATCGGATTAGGCCGCCAGATCGCCAAACACGTGCTGGCGGCGGGGAAGTACGCGCTTTAGGAACGGAGGGTCTCATCGGTGCGCCGGCAACGGATTCCGTTACCAGCCGACTCGCTTCAGTCCGGCAACGAAATCGAAATGCTGGTCGCGGCTGAGTAGCGGCAAGGAGTGCTGACGCGCCAAGGCCGCAATCCAGAGGTCATTCCCAGGAATCGGGCGCCCGCTGCGTTTCAGTTCGTCGCGGACTTCGGCGTACTGTCCCGCGGTCCCCTCATCCACCACCAGCACGCGGCAACTCGCCAGCACTTCGGCCAGCCATCGTTCATACCGGGCGCGGTGACGCGACTGCCGGATGCCATATCGGTACTCGCCCAACACAATCACAGGGACTGCGATCTCGGCGGCCTGTTGAAGGAGCGGCTCCAAGCTCGTGTCGCCATCCGCCATGGCCGACAACCCGTTCGTGTCCAGAATCACTGCCAATCCTCGGGCTGGATCTGGCCAAACTCCGCCTCGACAATCCGGTTGATGTGCGCCGTCTCCTTGCGCAAACCGCGTAGCTTGCCGAACGTCTTCAGCCACGGCTTGTCCTGGGGTCCCCGGGCGCGCAACCTCTCCGCAAGCGCCTCCGACACCAATTCGCGCAACGGAATCCCTTGTTCGGCCGCGGCCGACTTAGCCCGCCTGAAGAGCGCGTCTGGAATTTCGAGGGTCGTCTTCATCCATTGCCATTGTCCCATATTTATGGGAGCCGCAGAAGTGATGAACATGGAAATGCGCCGATTCGGAGCCGCGAACGTGAGAGAGCGGTTGCCGGCACAAGATTAGAGCTCGTGAGACTCGAACACCGGCATGGCATCGCCCTGCTCCCTAACAACATACTCTATGGCCGCCGAAACGTGCTGTGGTTTCCACAGCCAACGGGTGCTGCCATGGCGAGCCCATCGCTTCCGGTCCGGTTCTTCCAGCCTCATGCGATTCAGACGGCGGCTGGCATAAGTCTTGAAGTCGTGCATGACCCGCTCCGGCGGAACCTCCGCTTCCACTTACCGTGTGCACGTGATTACTGCGCACATGGGCCGCCAGCAGACTCCAGCCACGACGCGTGCAGACCTCTTGAATGGCTTCCAAAACGGCGTCGCGACGGATCTGGTCCAGCATTGGCGCTTGGTCAAGGCTGATTTCAAATCCCAGTCCTCTCGACTTCCCCGACCGCCGGGCACCCTCACTTCCTCCTTCCCAGCGCCTCCGCCTTCCTGATAAACTTCTCGGTCAGCTCCCACGCATCAATGGCCATCTGTGCGCCTTCACACGCCATGCTGCTGCTCATTCTCCGGTCGGCTTCGTCGAACTGGGCTTCCGCCGCTTCGTGCGCCTGGCGCGCCTCTTCGTCGGCTTCGTGTAGGCGTTCCAGCGCCGCCTTCAGCTCGGGGTCGAGCGAGCGATGGCGCCGCGCCTTGGGACGGCCGTTGGCCGAAAGATCAAGGTAGGCTTGCCGCCACTCCTCGGCCCAGCCGGCCTTCACTTTTTCTTCGCAGGCTTCCAGGGCCTCCCAGGCGGCGTCCGCGGTGGTGCGCGCGTGTTTCTTCTCGATGAGCCATCGCCAGACCGACCAGTCCTTGGCTTCGTTGAACAACGTCTTCGCGTCTTCGACGGGGGCAAGTTTATGCATAGTGCAGACTAGTTACTGTTTCCAGACTACGCAACATCGGGCCCGGAATCCAGTATATTCATGCCTGATAATATCTGAACAAGGCCTTCGCCCTTGGACGACCGGCCAGGAGGCCGATTCCTGGAGAACCGGCGGCCAAGACCGCCGGCGCTGCAAAGAATCTATTTGCAACTGGCGCGTCTGGAGCGATAATCAATCGGACGTTTGGGTATGAAACTTTTCATGGTTGTTTGTTGCCTGTTGTTCCCCGCCGGGCTCCGTGCGCAGCAACTGAAGCCCGAAACCGCACAACAATTCGATTGCTACGTCCAATCCGCCGAAGCGCGGATGGATGCACGCAAGGCATTCCTGCTGGCCGATGCCGACACCGCTCTGAACGAGCAGATCGTTCGCGGCCAAAAGATCCAAACCATCGAGGCGAATGGACCGAACCCGCACAAACTGGCCAGCGGCCAACTCTACGACTGGATCGGTGCGGTCTTTATTCCCGGCGCCACCCTGGACCGGCTGGTCCGCATGCTCCAGGACTATGACCATCGCGACCGGTATTTCCCCGAGACCATCTCTGCCTCCAAGCTCCTCTGCTTTACCGGAACAGACCACTTTCAATATTCCATGCGCATGAAAGAACCCGCCATCCTGGATGTCGCGAGCGACGTGGTGTGGGAGCGGGTGGATGCACAGCGCTGGCGTTGCCGATCGCTCTCCACGCGCGTTGCCGAGGTGGGCAAGGACCACGGCTACTTGCGGCGCCTGAACTCCTACTGGCGGTTTGCCGAAATCGGGAAGGGTGTCTCTGTGGAGGCGGAAACCATCACCTTGAGCGACGAATTCGGGGCCATGACGCGTGCGCTCGGGTCGGCGCTGATGGGGATCAATCCGGAAAAATCGCTCAAGCACTCGCTGACGTCCATGCGCCAGAGCGTATTGAAGCCGGGGCTCGAAATACCCAAACTGCCGGAGGGATTGCCGGCGTGCGGGCAACCCGTTCCCCGGGCCACCTGCGCGGCCGCGCCTGGTAGTAAGTAATGGACTTCGACTTCATCGTGGTCGGTTCGGGTTTCGGCGGTAGCGTGTCCGCGCACCGGCTCACCGAGAAGGGCTACCGGGTGGGGGTGATGGAAATGGGCCGCCGGTGGACTCCGCGGAACCTGCCCACCACCAACTGGCTGTTCTGGCGGTGGATCTGGCGGCCGGGCCTCGGGTTGCGCGGTTTTTTCAACATCGATCCCTTCCGCCACGTCTTGATTATGCATGGCTGTGCCGTGGGCGGCGGGTCCATCACGTATGCCAATACCTTACTGGTCCCGGGAGACTCGATCTGGGAAAACGGATCGTGGGTGGGTCTGGCGGACTGGAAAGCGGAGATGCCGCGGCACTACCAAACCGCAATGCGCATGTTGGGCGTGATGGAAAACCGGATTATGGGTCCGGCGGACGACATCCTCCAGCGGGCGGCGGAACAGCACGGGGCAGGCGAAACCTTCTATCGCACTAGAGTTGCGGTCTTCGAAGGGCCGGAGGGAGAACCCGCGGGCCTGACTTATCCCGACCCGTATTTTGGCGGCGAGGGACCGGAACGCGCCAGTTGCATCGGCTGCGGCGGCTGCATGATGGGCTGCCGTTATCACGCCAAGAATTCGTTGGACCAGAACTACCTCTATCTGGCCGAAAAGGCCGGGGCACGGGTGTTCGCCGAAACCAAGGTGGTGGATGTCCGGCCTCTGGATGGCAGTCCCGACGGAGACAAGGGATACGAGGTGTTCACGGTTCCCTCCACGCTGCTGCCTGGGGGCCGCCGCCGCTTCACCTGCCGCGGCGTGGTATTCGCGGCCTCGGCACTGGGCACGCTGGACCTGCTGTGGCGGCTGAAAGAGAAGGGCTCACTGCCGGGGATCAGCGGGCAACTCGGCAACCGGGTGCGCACCAATGCCGAGTCGCTGATCGGGGTGCGCGTGCCCGGCAGCCGCGAGGACTTGTCGAAGGGTATTGCCATCGGCTCGGGCTTCTACCTGGACCAATACACGCACATCGAGGCCACGCGCTATCCGGCGGGGTCGGACGCCATGGGGCTGCTGGCCACCGTCCTGACCGGCGGGCAGCCCGGCCGAAAGCGCATCCTGCTCTGGCTCAAGGTTTTGGCGGCCTCTCTCTTGCGGCATCCCATCCGCACCCTGCGCAGCCTGCATCCGTTTGGCTGGGCGCGGGAGTCCCTGATCCTGCTTTGCATGCAGACCCTGGACGGTCACATTACCATGCGGCTGGGACGCCCGTGGTTCTGGCCGTTCCGGCGAGTGCTGCGGAGCCAGGGGCAGCGCATCCCTACCTTTATCCCGCAGGCCAACGAATTCGCGCGCCAGGTAGCCCGGGCGATCGGCGGTACACCGATGAGCATGGTAACCGAGATTCTCTTCGACGTGCCGGGCACGGCGCACATTCTGGGGGGGTGCGCCATGGCCCCGTCAGCCGCCCACGGCGTGGTGGATTCGCGGCATCGCCTGTTCGGATATCGGAACCTGTACGTCTGCGACGGCTCCGTGATCGCGGCCAACTTGGGGGTTAACCCCAGCCTGACGATCTGCGCGCTCACCGAGCGGGCCATGAGCCAGATCCCGCCCGCTGCGGAAACGGAGTGGAACGACGCTCCGTGATGGCGGCTTACTTCTTGATGTTCGGGCCGAAGTTGAAGGCCGGACCGCAGGAGAAGCGCACGGTGAAGCGGCCGCTATCCAACAGGTCGGGGAACAGGTGATCGTACACCAGGTCGGCCTGCGATCTCCAGGCGAAGTGCTTGCCGAAGAGAATGTCGAAGCCGCCTCCGAAACCGACGAACCAGACATGGTCGGTCTTGCTCGGCGTGGCTATCAGGCCGCCCACGAGGGCCTTGACGACCGGATCTTGCGGTTGCGGGGTGGCGGTTTCGTGGATGATTCCCGCATAGACCGGCCGCACAAAGAGCGTCACCTTGGAAAAGTGCCGGTAGACGAGCTCCGGACCGAGGGCGTAGGTCTGCGTCTTGGAATGCGCCGGAACGTACAAGCCGGCGTAATTATAGCTTGTAGGGGGAGGGAATACGCCTGCCGTTATTCCCCCTACTATCGCGTCCTGTAGCTGTAGATTCAACGCGGGAAGCAACTGGGCTGGCTTGATCGTCAGATCGCCGGACGCCGCGGTGAAGTCGAAACCCACAGACAGCCAGGTGAATGGGCGGACGCCGATTTGAAACGCGCCGCCGTTTTCAAAAAGATTCACCTTCGGGCTGTCCAGAAAACCATAACCGCCATAGAAGTCGAAGCGCGTGACATACGCTTGTTGACCGGAAAGCGGGAGGGCCGCAAAAAAAATGATACCGAGCGCGATCGAGATCGCGCGGTGTTTGTCGAACATAGCATTCTCCTCAGGCTGGCGGTGCTTCCGCGAATCTCCGTGTTGGACCGGGGAGTCGTCCCGGATCGGATTCGTGGTCCCGACGGACACCGCGCAAAGGGTGTACCAAGAACAGACTACACCATTTTGAAGACAGGTGTATCTTAAATATGATTGCGAGCGTGCGGGCTGTCTTTTACAATGCTGTTGAGGGCTCGCCCAATGATCCCTGCTGCGGAGTGTGCCGGGAGGATGGACGCATGACGGAGAATGTTTCAAGCCTCAGTGACGACCGCATTGCGTACCTCGAAGGACTGGTCAGGCGGGGCAGAACCGCCGCTGCCGTCTTTACGCAATTCTCGCAACAGGACGTTGATCGCATTGTCAAAGCGATTGTCCTGGCCGGATTGGACCAGGCTCAATATCTTGCCCGCCTGGCGATTGAGGAAACCAGGCTCGGGGTTCTGGAAGACAAGGCCATCAAGAACATGGTGGCCACGGAATTCGTGTACAACTACATCAAAGACAAACCTTCGGTTGGCGTCATCCGCGAGTTTCCGGAACGCGGTCTGGTGGAGGTGGCTGAACCCATCGGGCTGATCTTCTCGCTCATACCCGTCACGAACCCCACATCGACGGTGCTTTTCAAATGCATCATGGCCATCAAGACGCGAAACGCGGTTGTTTTCGCTCCCCATCCGAAGGCCTGGCACTGTTGCCAGGAGGCCATACGGATCATGTACGAGAGCGCGGTCGAGCACGGCGCTCCCGAAGGAGTTTTTACCTGTGTGGAATCGCCCACCATACCGGACAATAACTACCTGATGCGTCACAAAGAGGTCAAGCTGATTGACGCCACCGGCGGACCGGGTGCGGTCAAAGCCGCCTATAGTTCAGGCAAACCGGCCTTGGGAGTGGGACCGGGCAATACGCCGGTCTATCTGGAAAAAACGGCGCATCTGGACATGGCTGTCGTGGATATCATCACCTCCAAGACCTTCGATAACGGAACCATTTGCGCCTCGGAACAAACGGTGGTGATCGACGATGAGATTTATTCGCTCGCGATCCGGAAGTTTGCGGACCTGGGTGCGCACATCTGCAGCGAGAAAGAGACGGAGATCCTGGGGCGAATGGTGATCGATCCCGACACCGGATTCATGCGGCCCATGGCGGTCGGCCAGAAGGCCACCGATATCGCCCGCGCGTGCGGTCTGCGGGTTAAGCCGGATACGAAACTGCTGGTTGCGCCCATTCAAGGCGTCGGCCGGGAGTATCCGCTATCGGTCGAGAAACTGTTCCCCGTGCTCTCGGTTTATCGCGCGACCTCGGTGGATGAGGCGCTCAGGGTGTGCGTAGATGTGAATCATGCCGGTGGGCTGGGACACACGGCGGTCATTTTCTCGCGCGACGATGAGATCATCCGAACGTTCAGCGAGGCCATCAACGCGGGACGGATCATTGTGAATTCTCCGGGATCGATCGGAGCGCTCGGCGGGGTTTACAACGATATGGTGCCCACCTTCTCATTCGGATGCGGGACCGGCGGCGGCAACAGCACCACCGATAACGTGAGCCTGTATCATTACCTGAATATCAAACGCGTGGCCCGGAGGACGCAAGCACATATGTGGTTCCGTGTTCCCAATCAAATCTACTTCAACATGAACGCCGTTGAGAATCTGCGCCATTTCCCGTCGCAATCCACCCTCATCGTCACCAATCCCCTCTTGGAGCAGATGGGCCACGTGGACATTGTCCGGCGCTTCATTCCAGCGCAGACTCCCGTCCGCGTCCTCGCGATCCCCGACGCGGAACCGGAGGTCAAGGTCGTCATGCAAGGAGTGGAAGCGCTCAATCTCCACAGAGCGGACCAGATTATCGCGCTGGGCGGCGGAAGCGTGATCGACGCGGCGAAACTCATGAAACTCAAATACGAATCGCCGGAGGCCGATTTGGAGGAACTGGCCGCGCCGTTTCTGGATATCCGCAAGCGCGTGGTCCAATACCCGACCGAGAAAATCAATCGGGTGCGGATGATTGCCATCCCCACCACCAGCGGAACCGGGAGCGAAGTCACTCCGTTTGCCGTCCTGATCGACAAGGAGCGCGGGCGCAAGGTGACGCTTGCCGACTATTCGTTGAGCCCGGATGTGGCCATCGTAGATCCTCAGTTTGTGATGTCGATGCCGAGAAACCTTACCGCCGACACCGGCATCGACTGCCTGACCCACGCGCTCGAAGCGGGAGTTTCCATCCACGCTTCGCCATACACCGACTCCAACGCCATGCAAGCCATCCGGCTGGCGTTCAAGTACCTGCCCATCGCCTACGAGAACCCCCGCGATGAAGAGGCGCGCAGCATGATGCACAATGCCGCCTGTATCGCGGCGCTGGCGTTTTCCAACTGCTCGGTGGGAGTGAATCACGCGCTGGCGCACGCTTTCGGCGCGCGGTTCGGCGTCGGGCACGGCCGCGCCAACGCCCTCATGTTGCCCCATGTCATTGCCTATAACGCGTCGGTGCCCACCAAATTCATGCCGTCGCCGAACCAGCGCGGGTATATCGCACACAAGAAGTACGCCATGATCGCGGACTTGCTCGGCCTCGCCGGCGATACCGTCGCGGAAAAGGTGAAAAGCCTTGTGTCGGCGACGGAACAGCTACTCGACCGGCTGGAGATTCCGCGTTCCATCGCAGACCTGGGGATCTCCAAAGAAGAATTCGAGCGGGCCATGCCCGATTTGGCCAAGGTTGCCTTTGACGATCCTTCGTGGCGCTCGAACCCTCGCATGCCACTGGTGAGCGAGTTGGTCGAGTTGTTCTGGAGCGCGTATCGGGGGCGAAGCCCGGCCAACCTCGGCAGCGTATCCGAGCAGGCAACGACCAAGGAATGGGCGTCGGTATGACAAGCACCGCGGAGTGGATCAAGATTGACCCGGAACGCATCCTCCATGCCTTGCAACAAGAAGCCGTCGACAAGGTAAACAGCGCGCAGGGCGAAGTGACTCTGGATTTCTCTTCGGTTCTCCGGATCGATTCGAATGTGGTCGGGGCGATGGAACAGTTGGCTGGTCTGGCCGGGCAAAGATCCGTCAAGGTGGTGTTGCGCGCCGTCAACGTGGATATTTACAAGGTGCTCAAGCTATTGAAACTAACGCAGCGGTTTTCTTTCCTGACGTGAGTGGGACAGGCCATCGGTTTTTGGGGCCTGTCGCGCTGGCGGTTAGTCATTCTAAGCTGTGTGCCCGGACCTGAAGGAGCGAATCTGAATATGCGACTGATCCTGGGGGTGAGTTGCCTGACCGTAGCCTGGGTATGCGCCTACGGCCAGGCCGCGGATGCGCCGTCATTTGAAGTAGCCTCGATTAAGCCTGCCTCGCGTGGCGCTCGTATTGGGTGCAGCGGCGGGCCCGGTACGACCAGCCCGGGTATTTGGAACTGCACGTTCGTGAGCCTCGAGTTCCTGTTTGCCAATGCGTATGGCCTCCAGCCGTATCAATTTAGGCCTCTGGGCTGGATGAACGACGTCAGGTTCGACATCGCCGCCAAAGTGCCGGCGGGCACTACCAAGGAGCAGTTCCAGCGGATGCAACAAAATCTGTTGGTGCAACGCTTCAAGCTGACACTCCATCACGAGCAGAAGGAAATGCCGATCTATGAGCTGACCGTGGGGGAGAAAGGTTTGAAGATGAAGAAGTCGGCGCCGGTTGCCGCGCCGGCGCAGGAAGATCCGTGGTCGGTTCCGAAAGTCAGCATGGGGAAGGACGGCTACCCGGTGTTTCCGGACGGCCGCGGCGGCATGGCCGGGTTCAATGGCCGCTATCGCTGGACCGGGGTCAACGTCTCCATGCAAGACATCGTCAAGACGTTATCGGGCCGACTGGGCCGGCCGGTAGTCGACGCCACCGGGCTCAAGGGGAAATACGAGTTCGATATGACTTGGATTGTCGATATGAGCGGGATCCAGGCATCGTTAGCCGCGCGAGCCATGGCGCCTGATAGCGGACCTCCCATGGCGGAGGCCGATTCTGGCCCGACGCTTCAGCAGGCCGTCCAGGATCAACTCGGTCTGAAGCTGAATTCGAAGAAAGGTCCTGGCGACACTGTGGTTGTCGACCACGTGGAAAAGGTTCCGATCGAGAATTAGAGTGGCACGTCTATCGATCAGTCGAACCAGTTGGGCTAAGCGACTTCCAGCCGCTTGAGCTTGATCCGGTCGGCTCGAACGTGCGCCAGGTCGTACTGCGCTTGCTGCGTAAGCCAGCTTTGGGCGCTGCCGCCAAAGACCTTCGACAGCCTCACCGCCATTTCCGGCGAAATCCCGCGCTTGCATCTTGCACCGTAACGTGTAATGTAACGCATGTCAAGCGCGAATGGGACAGCGCGAATGGGGCCGTGCCTTACCCAAACCGCCGGAACGGATAGAGCAGCGCGTTCCATTGGATGGCGGCGAAATCTTTCCATTCGAGTGGAGCGTGAAATACGCCCAGGCTGGCGGCGCAGCGCGTCAGGAACTCGCGGGCGATCACGTCGTCGATGCGTACGCCGGGCCCGGCGACGTCGTACAGCACGCCATCCAGGGTCATAACCACCTTGCGGAACAGGAACAGGGGCGGCGGAAAGTGCACGCCTTCGAGGGCGATCCGGTCCAGGAGCCGCATGGCGTCCAGCGTGCCCGGGGAGGCGTCAGGGGACATTTCATCGAAAAACCGCTGGACGCAGGTATCGATCGCCCCGAGCCGGTCGTGATTCCGGCGGTCGGCGCTGAGCGAGAGATCGCGGATTGCCCGGCGGACGCCCTCGGGGTTGCGCAGCGTCATCATCACCGACAGCAGCACGAGCTGGCGCCGGGATTCGAGGTTCAGCCTCTCGGCCAGCGCCCAGTCCAGGACTACGAGCTCGCGGTTGGTCTCGTCATACAGCAGGTTTCCGGCATGCGGGTCGGCGTGGAAGATGGACTCCTGCTCGCGCGAAAAGAACGGAACGGCCACCAGGGCTTCGATCAATTGTTCGGCCACCCGGGCGCGGCGGATGGGCGAGCGGGGGAAAGCCTCGGTCACTTTCACGCCCGCCTCCGCGCTCATGGCGGTAATGTCGCTGGTGGACAGCGGCTCAATCAGGCGGGGGACGCGAATGCCGATGCTGGCGCGATACATCTTGAGGGCTTCGAGCAGCGTGGCCTGCTCGCGCGGGAAATCCAGCTCGTGCTGGAGCAGCAGCAGCACTTCGGTAAGCATCTCCTTTACGTCGTGGATGGCGAAGCCATAACCGCGCTGCGGGGAGGTGAGAAATTCTCCCAGGTCCTGTAGCAACGTCATGTCCTCGCCAAAGCACTCCGGCACGTAGGGCTTGAGGACTTTAAACACACCCTGTTCGCGCTCGCGGCCGGGGTAATTCCAGGTGAATCGGATGACCGCGCTGACGCTGGCTTCGGAGAGGATGGCGGGTTCCAGTTCGACGGCGTAGTCGCTGAGCCGCTTCCCCAATCTGGCTTCGATCAGGCCCCGGATCTCTTCGGGCGTCACGTCCGACATCCCGTTTTCCAATTCGGAGAGGGCGCGGCGCAGTTTGGGCGCCAGGCGGCGGTTGCGCGCCAGCACCTGCCCCACCTTCTGCAAGCCCGGCATCTTATTGACCAGGCGCAGCAGGCGTTGCTCCGGCGCGGTATCCGCGGAAAGCTCGAATTGCTGCACCACCTTGGTGGCCAGCCGCCGGTCCGAGAGGCGCTCGAAAAGGAACTGGAAGGCGTCGCGGACCAGGGGACGCCATCGCTGGGCCGAATCGGGGACCAGGATTTCGACCGGAACCAAACGCCCGATCCATTTCCCGATTTCGCCCCGCCAGTATGGGCCGCGCCGGCTTTTGAGAGCGGCTTCCACCGTGGAGATGCGGCCGGCCGGGTCGCCGGCGGCAAACATGCTTGCCCATAAAGCGAGCGGACCCGGATCGATTCCGGCCAGGAACGACAGTCCCATCGCAGTCCTCATCTTTCGCGGCGCTCCGCTCTCTTACGTTCGCGGCTCGGGCTCGGATCGGAGCCGCTTCTCACGGGCCCGAGGCTTTTGCTGCCGCTGCTCCAGTTCCGCCACGCGGCGCCGCAGTTGCTCCAGCTCATCCTCCGCCTTCGGCTCCGCTGGAGGAGCGAGCAGGCTTTTCACCAGGTTGAGCGGCGAGAGCGCGGCCGAGCGCACATCCTTCAGCCGGTTTTGCACCGCATCCTGTACTTTTTCGTAGGTATCGAAGGCGGATTTCAGATACCACATGATGAATTCCTGGCCGGCCCGGTCCGACGCCATGATCAACTGGCGCAGCAGTTCGAGCGGCAACCCGGTGGGCGCATCCTTGGCGTCTTCCACGATGATCTGGGTCAGCACCACGCGGGTGATATCCTCCCCGGTCTTGGCGTCAACCACTTGGATTTGTTGACCTTGCCGGATGAGCGCAGCCAGATCGTTCAGGTTTACGTAAGCTCTGGAGGAGGTGTTGTAAAGGCGGCGGTTGGGGTATTTCTTGATCAGCACGATAGCCTGTTCTACAGCCGCACGCTTGCTGCGCTGCGTTCAATCAACTTCATATTGACACAAAACGGCCTTTAGGTCTATATTAAAGCTATATGCTGCATTGCAGCAAAAAGGAGTAATCATCATGCCAGAGAAAACCGTTCCGGCTCGCGAGCCTTCCTCCATATCCATGTTGGCGGGCTGGCTGCGGCAGGGAACTGAAAGCTTCTTCGCCTCTCAGCGGATCCTGATGGATCTGGTGATGCGGCAAAACGCCCGCACATTCAGTGCCTTCCAGGAGCGACTGGTTGAGGCGCGCAACGTGGCGGGCACAGCGGTCACCGAAATGGCCGGCGAGGGCATTTCGAATTTCATCGCCGCGCAGCGCGTGCTGTTGAACCTGGCGCAGCGCGAGAACGAGATCCTCACGACCGCGGTGCATGAGCGGGCCGGCGG
This sequence comes from Bryobacteraceae bacterium, assembly GCA_050014595.1. GTDB lineage: Bacteria > Acidobacteriota > Terriglobia > Bryobacterales > Bryobacteraceae > PALSA-129. The sequence goes on along the minus strand of JBEKDA010000009.1, from coordinate 94,041 downwards.
ATGGGCCCCCGCCGCCGCCGTGACGGATCTGTTCAGCCGCGGTGTCGAGACGGTCATCGGCATGCAACAGCATTTCCTGACCATGGCGGCGCGGCAGACCGATGAGTGGATCGATGCCACCAAGAGCGGCGAGCCGTTTGAAGGCATCCACCTGACCGCCCTGGCGCGCGAGAGCATGGAGACCTTCGTGCGCAGCCAGAAGAAGTTCCTGGATGTGTTGGCGGAGGAAACCGCCCATGCCACCGGCAGTAAGACCAACGGCAAGGCCCGCGCCGCTGCCAGGAAGACCGAATTGACCGAGTTGGCGCGGCAGAGCGCGGAGGCCTACATCGATGCCCAGAAGAAACTGCTCGACGTGGCCACCCAGCAACTCAAGGTGAGCGCGAAGACGGCCCGCGAAGCCATCGCCGCCATGAACCCGCTTCCCGCGGAGACCCTGGGGGAATTGGCCCGCCATACGGCCGCGGGCTTTGTCGAGTCCCAACAGGCCTTGCTGGACCTGATGGTCAAGCCCCCGCACCAGGCGCCCAAAGCACACGCGGCGCCGGAGCACCCGAAACCGGGCCGGAAGCGCCCCGCGTCCGCACGGCGCAAGGCCGTTGTCGAGACAGCGTGAGGCTGGTACCGGCTCCCGGAAGGCGGAGGGGCGTAAGAGTCGACCCCCTCCGCCTGAAATAAAGTACCTCCAAACCATTGCCAGCCAGGGTACACTGGTCCCGATGGTAGCCCGCCACTCCGGCGCCAGCAACCCCTCCGAGGTCCGCAGGGCCCACCAAGCCCTTTCTTTGCCGATCTGGAACGAGCTGCTGGTCGGCATCGAAATGGTCTACCTGCGCCTGTCCCCCGTGTATTGGCTGCACCATTCCGTGCTCCGCGCCGCCCAGTTGGTGCGCGCGCAGATTCTGGAACGTCACGGCAAGGCTGTGTTGCCGGCGTGCTACACGGCCGGATGCACCTGCAGTTTTCTGGAATCCCTGTTGGTCAGGCTGCCGAAATCCGTTTCGCAGACCGCCATCTATACCAAGTCCGATGGAATCGTAGACTGGCGCGTCTGCCGGACCGGCCATCCCGATGTCGATTTCGAAGTCTCGGCGACGCATATCGGCCTGGCGTTCAACCCGATTGTCTTCGACGTGGTGGCCCACCGCCTGGCGGGCAGGAGTCCGGGGCAAGGGCTGCGCCCTTGATATCCCTTCGGGATATGGGAGTCAGAAGTCGAGGAAGTCAGGAGTCAGAATACGCACGCGGTGATTCTGACTTCTGACTCCTGACTCCTGACTCCTCAACATCGACACCGTCGATGTTGGCGCTGCAAGCGCCTACCGCAGCAACTTCAGCAGCCGCGTCATCCAGCGCGCATGCACCGCCGCGTCCATCCAGCGCGGCGTCCCCAGGGGTATCAGGCGCTGCACGGCCACCGTCTGGGTTTCGGTGAATTTCAAGATGCCTTCCGCCCCGTGCCGGGCCCGCATGCCGGATTCCTTCCGCCCGCCGCAGGGCGAATCCACCGATCCCCAAGCCGCCGCGTAGGCCTCGTTCACGTTGACGTTGCCGGCGCGGATCTCCTGCCCCAGCCTGGCGCCGTGAGGGGCATCGCGCGTCCAGATGCTCGCGCTTAACCCGTAGCGGCTGTCATTGGCGCGCTCCACCGCCTCGGCCTCGCTCGAAAACGCATAGACCGACACCACCGGACCGAAGGTTTCCTCGGCGTAAACCTGCATCTGCTCCGTGACGGAAGTCAGTACGGTAGGTTCGTAAAACAGCGGACCCAGCTCCGGCCGGCGGTGGCCGCCGGCCAGCACCACCGCTCCCTTTTCCACTGCGTCGCGGACATGCTCCTCCACGCGCTGAAGCTGCCGCTCCGAGCTGAGCGACCCCATCTCCATCGAGTAGTCCAGCGAAGCCCCCACTTTGCGCGCGCGCGTGCGTTCAACCAGGCTTCCTAGGAACCGCTCCGCGATCGACTGGTGCACGTAAATCCGCTCGATCGAGACGCAGACCTGGCCCGCCGACGCGAAGCACCCCCGGATGGCGCCATCCACAGCCGCATCCAAATCCGCGTCTGCCAGCACGATCATCGGGTTCTTGCCGCCGAGTTCGAGCGAGCACCCGATCAAACGCTCCGCCGCCTGCCGCGCCACCAGCCTGCCGGTGCGGGTGCTGCCCGTGAACATTATGAAATCCACGCGCTCTCCCAGCGCCGGCCCGAGCAGCGGTCCTTCCCCAGTGACTACGCCGAATACGTCCGGCGGAAGACCCGCCTGGCGCAGCAGGTCCACCGCCCAGAGCGCCGTGAAACTGGTTTGCACATCCGGTTTCAGGACCGCTGCGTTGCCTGCCATCAGCGCCGGCGCCGCGTCGGTCACCGCCAGATTGAGCGGATAATTCCAAGGGACAATCAGGCCCACCACACCCACCGGCGATTTGAGTTCGCGGGTCAAGGTGAGCAGGGGAAGCGCGCCTTTGCGCCGGCGCGGCCGCAGCAACTTTTGCGCCCGCCTGGCGTAATAGCGCGTGACGATGGCTGTGTCCAGAATCTCTTCGAATGCGTGCCGCCGCGCCTTGCCGGTCTCCCACTGGATGAGATCCAGCACCTCATCCTGACGCTCCAGCAGCAGGTCGTGAAACCGCAGGAAGATGCGCGCGCGATCGGCAAACGTGCGCTTGCTCCAGGCCGCTTGCGCAACCCGTGCCCGCTGGACGGCAAGTTCCAGATCCGCCACCGTCCCGGCCGGGATAGTGCCGATGTTCGAGCCCGTGTAAGGGGCCCGTACCGCAATCGTCTCATGGGGCCCGCCGGCCAGAGTGATTTGCGGCAGCAACCGGTCAAGCAGCGTCGCCGGAGGCTGCTGGAGAATTCTACTTGAGCTCATCGGAGAGAATGAACCCCGTGAAAGAATAACATGGGAAACGGCGGGCGGCGCAGTAAATGCCGGGCAAATGCCGGGCAGGGGGTCTTTCTGTCCGCGCAGATGATCACTTCTATGGGGAGGGGATGCGGCCCTGTGGAACGCCATGAGCGGTTGCAAAGGGGTCTATCGTTCCCGATCCTTCAGGGAGGGGGACATAGACATATCGGGACCGATTGTTGCGGGGACGGCGTTTTGAGGCCAGTCTACGATAAGCCGTTTTCTGCCGGAATGCATCGGATCTCTCCGGTGTGCCGCCGGTAGACCCTTGACGACTTTCGGCGGGCCACGCTCGACGGCCCGACATGCGGTTTCACTGTATGATCGATTTCGGCTCGCGCCGAACCGCGAGTTTGGTCGCGCGACTGAGGGCCGCTGCCTTTGGCCATGTGGTCGGATACAGTGGGATCATGCGAGCCGTTTTGGCAGTCGTGCTGCTCTATGCTGGCGCTGCTGCGGCTGGCGATTTTGAGTTTCCGGAGTTTGCCTCCACCCACGGCCTTTTCCTGGTAGTGAATGCGCATCGAACGAAGAAGGTCCTGCGGCTCACTGGCGCCTGGGATTTTCAGGTCGGGGCGGCTTGGTTTCGGGTCAAGCAACCCGTCAGCGGGGGCTTCGACACTACATTTACGTTCCAACTCACGGACCAGGACCGCGGCCATGGTGGCGCCGACGGGCTGGCGTTTGTGGTGCAGAACGACGATAAGAAGGCACGCGGAGGGTATGGCGCATCGGCTGGTTTCATGCGGAGTGACATTGGCGCCCCTGGGGGATTTGAGCGCGGAATCGTGCGCCGGCTGGCGGTGTTCTTCGATACTTTTGAAAACAGGTGGGACGCATCGGACAACTCCGTGGCGATTTGCACGAACGGTGCGGTTGCCAACATGAGCTGGCCGCCGCGCTGTTTGGCCTACTCCGAGAGACTTCCGGTGAATCTGAAGGATGGCCGGCAGCATGTTGCGCGAATCACCTATGAACCGCCGCGACTCTCGATATATCTGGATGGATTGGCCATGCGTGTAGGGGCGGTCGATCTTGCAAGCATCGTTGGCGGCGATGGCAGTGCCTGGGTAGGCTTTACGGCGGCAACCGGCGGCGGGCATGAGAACCACGACATTCTGAGTTGGAAATTCCAGAGCGGCCCAAGTACCAGCGCCACATCCACCATTTCAGTCGTCGACTCCACCATTTCATACAAGCCCTTTGCGTGTCTGCCCAACCGGACTCTCTGCACTCCAGAGCAGGCGGTTGTGCAGGATAAAGGCCTGGGGCTATACCACGTGTACCTTCCGGCACAACTGGAGTGGGGCGCAAGCGTGCCCAATCCGGACGCGGCCCCGGTGCGGGTTTTTAATGTGACCGGCACCATATGTTGGGATACGCGACTGCGGAATGCTTCGGGGTGCAACGGACCCGCCGGCAATGGCATTATTCCAGGCATGGATGCCGAAGGCGGCGCCGAATTTGTGGCGTCGCAAAAACCGACCGGTTCACTGGTGGCTCAGACGTTGAACGGGCGCACCTGGTTCACCGTCAACGACCGGATGGGGGAAGGGTTCAAGGACAATGAGGGGTATTTCGAATTCGACGTTGCGGTAGCGCAGCGATAGCAGTTTCAGGTGGCTGTCCGGGTCCCGGCGAGGATCGAAGATCCGCGGGGTTTCCGCATGGCGGCCATATTTCATCGCCACGAACTACGACCGGCGGTCTTTAGCTGCTCGTCGGCGAACTGATGGGTTTGAGCTTGGCGCTCTCCTGCCGCCCATATCCGGAAGGGATATCAAGTGCGAAGCACTTACCCCCTCAATTGTCCGCCGGCTTCTCCTCGACGTGATCGATCACCAGCACCTTCACCGGGCGCTTGGTCTGTTCCAGCTTGAGCCCAAGCTGTTTCGCCACCGCGTCCGGGAGAGAGAGGGCGCCGTTTGGATCCGATGCCGCATTCGCGCTGTCAGTCGACGGAGTTGCCCCGGCGCGGCCGCCGCCGCCTTGGAGCTGACCGGCCGTGCTAAAGCTGAGAGTGAAATCCCACGAGCCTTCGAGGCCGGTGGCGTCCAGAACCGGCGCGTGAATGTAGCCAGGCGCCAGCCCTTGCAGCATGTCGGCGAACCGGGCCATGGTCATGTTCTGGCAGTTCAGCAACCGCCCTAGAATCGGGTGGGCGTCCCTCACGTCCTTCTGGTCCGCTCCCGGACCCTCTTCGCATTTAATGCGGCCATTTGGCTCTGCCGGCTTCATCTTCGGCTTTACCGCCATCAGCGTATAAGCGTTGATCGGCCGTTCTTCCATGTGCGTTTGCAGCTTGAAACGCGTCTGCCGGTGTGAGCTTTACGTCGGCTACTTCGAACTCGGTCGGCAGGGCGACGCCGGGGAGAATCTTCCCGATATCGGGCTCATTCTCCGTGGGTTTTTCGTCCACGCTCTCCACCACTACTACCCGCAGTGGGGTCTTTTGAAGGTCGAGTTTCAGCCCGAGCTGTTTGTCGACCGCATCGAAAACCGAAATGCCATCCGCTCCGGCGGCTGCGAGCTGGCTGCGCGAGGTCCATTTGAGGTCGAAATCGTAAGTTCCTTTCAATCCGGTGGAGTCGACGACAGGCTGCCTCAGATATCCTCCGGCCATATTGTGCAAGTTGTCCGCGATTTCCGCCGCAGTCAGGCCGTGACAGGCAGCCTCGACAGGGGCGGTGGGTTCGGCATCCTGAGGCCGCGGCTTGCCCTGGCATCCTTTCTGCGCCGTCGGGTCGGCATTCTTGAGTAGCGGATGTTTACTCGCCGTCATGATGTATGCGGGCATGGGCCTGGAATCGGGGTGGGCAACCAGATGGAAGCGCTCCGCCAGCAGCGCCTGCAGCATTGCCTTTTGGCTGTCCGGAGTCGATCCGGCCGGCAACTTGCCGGTAACATCGAAGCGGTCCATTTCCAGCCAGTTCGGCCCGCCAAATACCTTGTCCCCGTCGACTCCGTAGGCGGTGCTGATCAGATCCACCATCGTCGCGGTTCTGATTTCGTACCTGCCGGCGCGCCTTTGCGGGCCTCGCATGAACAAATTGAAATTATTATCGGAATGAGGACTGGCGTGAACATCCGCCGCCTCAAATCTATCCGTAGGTTGACCGAATGCCGCGCCCGATAAGAGCGCGACGCACAAGAATGCTCGCATCGTGTTTCCCCCTCCTGCTTGAGCTCTCGGTTGCTTAGACCCTTAGACGAATAAAAAGAGGATTTGTTCCGGCTCCCGCCGGTCCGCCTCCCATTCCACTCCGACCGAAAACAACGAAATTCCATTCACAAGAGTTTTTCACTTTCTTTTGCTGATTCCAAACCACTTCCCGCTCCCACCGGCCGGTTTCCCCCAGTCGCCATGCTACCCGCGGGTGGCGGAAATTGGACCGGAGCGCCTCGGCAATCTCGGACCAGGGTCTTGTTATGATGAAAGCGGGATGTCACAACAAGCCAGCCCGGATAATTCCCTTCGCCGGCGATGGGTGGAGACGTGGCGCCGCGCGGGCCAGGAACTGGAGCGCCTTCGCCGAACCGAGATCGAATCCATCGACACACCAGAGGCTGTCCGCCAGATTTTTGGAAGTGGGGGCCCCGCCGTTCCAGCGCCGCCGCCAACGTCGGGGCTGGTTGAGCAGCAGGCGTGGTTCGCGCGAATCCAAGGGGTCCGCCGCGGGTAATGAGCGCACTATTCGACGCTGCGCGTGATCTTCAAACGTTAATCGAGACGCGTGGCTGGGGATTCTGTTTCATCGGGGGGCTCGCGGTGTTGCGTTGGGGCGAGCCGCGATTCACGCGGGACGTTGACGTCACCCTGCTGTGTCCGTTTGGAAGGGAGGACGAGGTATCCGCGCCGCTGCTGGACTCGGGATACCTGGGACGGATCCCGGATGCCCGGGAGTTTGCCCGTCGAAATCGAGTCCTGCTCCTTCAGTCGCCTGACGGCGTTCCGATTGATATTGCTTTGGCGGCCCTCCCGTTTGAGGAAGTCCTGGTGGAACGGTCCAGCCTGTTCGAATTCGAAGCGGGGTCTGCCTTGCGAACCTGCTCGGCGGAGGACCTGATGGTCCTCAAGCTCTTCGCCTTCCGGCCACGCGATGTGCTCGATGCGGAGACGATCTCGATCCGCCAGCGCGCCGCTTTGGACTGGCAGTATATCGCGACGAATCTGCAGCCGTTGGCCGAGGTGAAAGGCCAGCCGGAGATCATGACAACCTTCGAGAAGCTGAGGCGGGCATAGTGATCCCGCTGGCTGCAATGAGCGGCCGAGCGGGCGGCGCGACGTTCGCTGGTGAGTTGCGCTTCGAGCGCCCTGGCCGCGAGATTTTAGTCCATTGGAATACCGCCTGACACGCGCGATTCGGATCAGAGCCGCGAACGTAAGAGAGCGTTGCCGGCCGACGGAACAACTTCTAGCGGTCAAAACACTAGGTTAGGTTTGCTCGTGATCGGGGACTTGGACTGCAAAGTGCCTACATTGAAGGCTTCAGGTTTTGCTCCGCGATTCGGGTGTCAGACCATTCAGGGTCAGTCCGTAGATTTTGCACGACTGCACTCAATGATCAGTTGATCCCGGGTCTTTGAACAAGCCGAGTTTACGGTACAGATCGAGGTCATTAAAGAACACCCATTCTTCAGCGATCTTTCCGCCTGTAAAGCGCCATACGGTCATGGCTGAGAGTTCATAGCGCTTTCCCGTTGCAGGAACGCCCTGAAAAACTCCATCGTGGGTTCCTTTGGCAGTAAAACACACCGCGACTTTGTCTCCTTCGGCAATCATCCAGTTCTCCGTGAATGTGAGATCGGAGGACGAATCAAATTGCCCCTTGGCATCCCGCATTTCTTCCGATAGATTCTCCGCCGGACTGTTGTTGAAGTGTTTCACAAAGTCCTTGGTATGGATTTCTTCAAACCGCTTGAAGTCCCGGTGATTCAGGTAGTCGAAAAACGCAGCCCGCGCTGCGGCCTTGTTCTGGTCCTCCAATTTGCCCCCGGTGGCATGGCTCGGTATCAAGAGGAAGAACAATCCAATACAAAGGACAACTGCGCCGGCCCCTTGCACACGATAGCTTCGCCAGAACGGTTGCTTGCTTCTCTCCTGCAGTCTCTTGCTCTTCATGGCTGTCTCCTGATTGAGATACGCGAGCGTCGAGATACACCCCGCGCCGCATTCGCCCCAGTGACCCGCCCGCATTCCGCGTCTCATTGGAACGTCAAGAACAGTCTGGAGCCTGTACCTAGGTATAGAGTCAAGCGGAAAATCAGGACACGGCGACAGCGGTCGGTCGGGAGGACTCAGCGTGATCGGGGGGAGTTTTCTGCCGTGTCGGAGCGTTGAGCGAAGCGCGGATTTGGCCCAACGCCTCCATCAGTTCATCCCGAATTTGAATGGCAGAGCGGATTTCGTCGTTCATGGTCAGCAGCTTCTTCTCCCCAAGCTTCAACGCTTCGCATAGACATTCATGTGAACCACGCTGATAGGGAGAAGCCCCGCCCGAATCACTAGGCAAAATCCACAACTGCAACACGCGGCGGATTTCCACGAGCTTGAAACCAAAGCGCTGCATCTTCTTAATCAGCGTGACGCTCTCAAGGTCTTGCTCGCTGTAAATGCGATATCCCGCGGGCGTCCGGCGGGGGGTACGCATCAGGCGGCGCCGTTCGTAGAAGCGAATGGCCTGCACGCTCACCCCGGCCCGCTTTGCAAGTTCGCCAATTCTCATATGCAGATGATAGCTCTGGCAACGTGACTTCTTCCACCTGTCCGGAGACGTCCAACTTCGGCGCCTCGTTGCTGGCAACCGACAAACAAACCGCCGCCAACCGCGTCAACGCACAGAAATCCACCGGCCCCCGTTCCGCCGCCGGCAAGATGAAATCCGCCCTCAACGCCCGCAAACACGGATTCTCCGGCTCCGTCTTCACCGTCGTCCGCCTCGAAGACCTCAACGAGATTAATGAGCTCCGCCAGGACGCCCTGGACCTCTACCGCCCCGTCAACTCCCAGGAAATCTTCGCCCTCGAGCGCATCGCCGTCTGCCAGATGTCCCTCATCCGCGCCGAGCGCCTGGAGGCCGGTCTCTTTACCACCTGTCTCGATAAGGCCCTCGACCCCGAGGGCGAACCCATGCACCTGATGTCCCCTGAACTCGCCGGCAATGGCGATATCGAGATCACCCGCGTCCAGAATCGCAATTTCGTTCTCGGCGAAGGCTTCCACCGCGCCACCCAAAAGCCCCACACCTGGGCCCTCTTCCTCCGCTACCAGGCCCAGGCCGAACGCCGGTACCGTCGCGCCATCCAGGAATTCGAGCGCCTTCGCGCCCTCCGCCCCGAATTAGAGGCTGAAGAAACAGAAATACCAAACGAACCCAATTTCCCCCCTCAACCCGAAGCAAATCAACCAGATCCCGTGACGCGAACCAACCCAATTCCTGGTGGGGCAGACCCCCTGGTCTGCGCGGGTCCCCCTGGACCCGCTTCTCCAACTCCGGATGCTCCTCTTCCGAATGCTCCTTTCCCCCGCCTGCCGGGAATCGGAGATGATAGCCTTGCCGCAGGAACCCCCGTAGACGATTTACCATAGAAGGATTCGAAGCTTCCATGAGGTAGAGGGCAATCGATGCGAACACGACTCCTGTTCCTGATCCTGTTCTTGACGCACGCCGGCTTCTCGCAGGTGGACGAAGCGCTGCTTAAAGGCATGCAGTATCGCCTGATCGGCCCGTTCCGAGGCGGCCGCGTGCTGGCCGTCGCGGGCGTTGCGGGCGACCCGCAAACCTATTACTTCGGCGCGGCGGCAGGGGGAGTGTGGAAGAGCATCGACGGCGGCGCGCACTGGACGCCCCAGTTCGATAAGGAAGCCGTTTCCTCCATCGGCAGCATTGCGGTGGCTCCGTCCGATCCCAACATCGTTTATGTGGGCACGGGCGAAGGATGCCTGCGCGGAGACATTTCTTACGGTGACGGCGTCTACCGTTCCAATGACGGCGGCAAGACATGGAAGAACCTGGGATTGCGCGACTCGCGCCATATCCCGAAAGTTCTGGTGGACCCGCGCAACCCCGAGACGGTTCTGGCGGCGGCGATGGGCCACGCGTTTGCGCCCAACGCGGAGCGCGGCGTCTTCCGCTCGACCGACGGCGGCAAGACCTGGGTGAAGGTTCTGTATGTCGACGACCGCACCGGCTCGACCGACATCACCTTCGCGCCGGGCAATCCCAATGTTGTGTTTGCGGCCATGTACCAGGCGCAGCGCGAACCCTGGGCTTTCACCAGCGGCGGCGGCGGCAGCGGTCTCTACCGGTCGACCGATGGCGGCGCCACCTGGAAGCACCTGGAAGGCAACGGCCTGCCCGCAGGCGTGCTCGGGCGGATCGGCGTCTCCGTTTCCGGCGCGGACGCGAACCGCGTCTATGCACTCATCGAAGCCGAAAAGGGCGGCCTGTACCGCTCCGATGACGGCGGCGATAAGTGGGAGCCGGTCAACGACGATGAACGGTACCGGCAGCGCGCCTGGTACTTCAGCCACGTCTTCGCCGACCCGCACGATGCCGACACGGTCTACGTGCTGAACACCGGGATGTTCCGTTCCACCGATGCGGGCAAGACCTTCACGCTGCTTCCCGCGCCGCATGGCGATCATCACGCGCTGTGGATCGACCCCGCCAACCCGGCGCGCATGATTAACGGCGACGATGGAGGCGCCACCGTCAGCATCGACGGCGGCAAGAACTGGACGCCGCAAATGAATCAGCCGACCGCGCAGTTCTATCACGTCGCCACCGACAATCGCTTCCCCTATTACGTTTTCGGCGCGCAGCAGGACAACAGCCCCGTGGCCACGGCGAGTTGGAGCGATGCGGGCTTGATTGGCATGCGCAACTGGTATGAGGTGGCGGGACAGGAGAGCGCCTTCATGGCCGCCGATCCGCGCGATGGCAACATCGTCTATTCGGCCGGCCAGGGAGTGTTTCGTTTCGACAAGCACACCGAGCAGGGCCTCGATATTTCACCCTGGCCGGTCGATTTCGCCGGGCACGGCGTGGCCGACTTCCCGCATCGTTTTCAATGGACCGAACCGATTCTTTTTTCCCCGCACGACCCCAACGTGATCTACACCGCGGGCGAAGTGGTTTTCAAGACCACCAACCAGGGAAAGAGCTGGACCATCGTCAGCCCCGATCTGACGCGCAACGACAAGTCCAAGCAGCGCGCTTCCGGCGGCCCCATCACCGGCGACAACACCAGCGTGGAATACTATGACACGGTCTTTGCGCTGGCCGAATCGCCGCTCGAAAAGGGCCTGCTGTGGGCGGGCAGCGACGATGGACTGCTGCACGTTTCGCGCAACGGCGGCGGCTCCTGGCAGAACATCACGCCGCCGTCGATGCCGGAATGGGGCTTGGTCAGCATGATCGACCCATCGCCCCACAGCGCGGCGGCGGCCTACGTCGCGGTGGACCGCCATAAGCTGGATGACTTCAAGCCCTACGTCTTCAAGACCGCCGATTACGGCAAAACCTGGACCGGGATCGCCGCCGGCATTCCCGATGGCGATTACGTGCACACCGTGCGCGAGGATCCGAAGCGCCAGGGACTGCTCTACGCCGGGACCGAAACCGGGGTTTGGATTTCATTCGACGACGGAGCGCACTGGCAAAAGCTGCGGCTCAACCTTCCCAGCGTGCCGGTCCACGACCTGGTGGTCAAAGACGACGACCTGGTGGTGGCCACGCACGGCCGCGCTTTCTGGATTCTGGACGATCTGACTCCTCTGCGTATGCTGGCGCCTGCCGATGTGGACGCAGCGGTCAAACTCTTCGCGCCGCGTCCGGCGTACCGTGTGCGGTTCCCCGATGCGCTCGACCGGCGCCAGCCGGCGGGCGAGAATCCGCCACCCGGCGCCATCATTTATTACTATCTGAAGTCCGCGCCCAAGGATGCCGTGAAGCTGGAAATCCTGGATGCGCAGGGCAATCTGGTGAAGACCTATTCCAGTGTCAAGACGGACGAAGACCTGGGGCCCGCGGAGTGGCCGGACGTCCAGCGGCTGAGTGAGGTGCTGCCCGCGGAGGCGGGCTTGAACCGCTGGTTCTGGAATCTGCGCCAGGAAGATCCGGTCAAAGTTCCGGGCGCGTTTTACGAAGCCGATATCCCGCCCAAGGGGCCCATGTCTCTTCCCGGCACATACCAGGTGCGCCTCACCGCCGGAGGCCGGAGCCAAACCGCGCCGCTCGAACTGCGCCAGGACCTGCGCATCCAACTGTCGGCCGCCGACCTCGAAAAGCAGTTCGATTTGGAAAAGCAGATCGCGCGCCGGCTGACATCCCTGCACAACGCGGTCAATGAAATCCGCGACCTTCGCGCGCAATTGACGGCGCTCGGGCAGCATTACAAGAACGTGCCGGCGTGGGAGCCGTTGAAGCCGCTGGCCGACGATCTGCTGAAGAAGATCGCGGCGGTGGAGGAAAAGGTCATGCAGGTAAAGATGAAGAGCACGGAGGGGGATCTGCGCTATCCGACCATGATCGACGAGCAGTTGATCTACCTGAGCTGGAGCGTGGACTCGACGGACGCGGCGCCCACCGAAGGGCAACAGCAGTTATTCGCGAAACTCAGCGCAGAGCTCGAAGAGCAGTTGAACCGCTGGGATCAAATCCTGAGCCAGGATCTTGCGGCCTTCAATCGCGCCGCGGAGAAGCAGAAAATCAGCCTGGTTGACGTGAGGCCGAAGCAGTAGCTAAGCACGTGGTTTCAGAAGTTCGCTCCTGTATTGTGGGACGGCTTCCCGACGGTCGCGACTCCAATCCGAGCCGCGAACGTAAGAGAGCGGTTTTCGTGGCACACGAGACTGCATCGATAACGGCATAAGGATACGAATGAATCCAGCAACGCACACGGACTCGCTTCGTTCGAGTCTCACTTACGAGCCGCTGGAGCTGCAATTCGGCACCAGCGGGCGGCGCGGCAAGGTGGTGGATCTCACGCAGTTGGAGGTCTACATCAACGCGCTGGCGGAGCTTGAGTATTTGCAGTCGCGCGATCCTTCCGAGGGCGGAATCGTCCGCGGCGAGGAGTTTTTCTTTGCGCGCGACCTGCGGCAAAGCTCCGACCGTTTCGTGCCGGAGCAGGGCGGACGCGGGGAGATCGCGCAGGCAATCGCGGCGGCCATCCGTGACGCCGGGATGCGCACGGTCAACCTGGGATTGATCCCGACGCCGGCGCTGATGTGTTATGCGCTGGCCCGCGGCAAGGGCAGCATCATGGTGACCGGCAGCCACATTCCATTCGACCGGAACGGATACAAGACCAATAGCAGCCGGGGCGAGTTGCTCAAACAGGAGGAAGCACCCATCAGCGAGCGCGTGCGGATGGTTCGCCAGAGGCTGTATGACCAGCGCCGGGATGAGTCGCTCTTCGACCATCGCGGCTTGTTCAAGAGCGGCCACCAGGAGCTCCCGGCGGAACAGCCCGAAGCCCGCGCCGCCTGGATCGAGCGATTCACGAGCTTCTTCGCGGGCCAGTCTCTCGGCGGGAAACGCATCCTGGTCTATCAACACTCCGCGGTGGGGCGCGACCTGCTGGTGGAAGTGCTCGAACGCATGAGCGCCGAGGTAATCGCGGCGGGACGCAGCGATACGTTCGTTCCCATCGACACGGAAAACATCGGCGAGCCGCAGTTGGCGGCCATTCAGGCGCTGGCCGATGAGGCCGCCGCGCGGCATGGACCGCTCGATGCCATTGTGTCGACCGATGGCGACAGCGACCGGCCGCTCATTCTGGGAGTGAATCCGGTAACGGCGAAGGCGCACTTCTTCGGTGGAGACCTGGTGGGCATGGTGGTGGCGGAGTATCTCCAGGCCGATGCCGTGGTGGTGCCCATCAGTTGCAATGACGCCGTGGACCGGGGGGCGCTGGCAGGCATGGTCGAACCGAAGACACGCATCGGCTCGCCATTCGTGATCGCCGGAATCGAAGAGGCCCGCCGCAAAGGGAAGCAACGAGTTTGCGGGTGGGAAGCCAATGGCGGGTTCCTGACTGGCTCGGACATTGAGCGGGATGGCGCGACCTTGAGGGCGCTGCCAACAAGAGACGCGATTCTGCCGATCCTGGGAACGCTTTTCGCCGCGGCGGGGAAAGGGCTTTCGTTGGTGGACCTGTTCGCCCAACTGCCAAAGCGCTTCAGCCGCGCCGCGCTGCTGGAGCAGTTCCCCAGAGCGGCTGGTCTGAAGCTGGTCGCGTTTCTCTCTCCCGGCAGCGACCTTGCACGATTCTTCACGCCTGCCATGGGCTTTGGCAAGATCAGCCATGTGGATTACACGGATGGCGTGCGCGTGATCTTCGACAACGGCGATGTAGCCCACGTGCGCCCTTCGGGGAACGCGGACGAACTGCGGATCTATGCCGTTGCCGACACGCAGGACCGCGCCGACGCGATCGCAGCCATGGGCGTGGCCGAGCCGAACGGCATCTTGCGGTGCATGGAGAAAGCTGTGGAAGGCGGGGGGTGAAGGATTCTTCGGGGGCAGTGGAACACCAATGCGCGAAGTGTCATACTGATACAGATAGAGAATGTCAGCAGCAGTCGCAAAGATTACGATTGAGCCCGGGAAGCGCGGCGGTAAGCCGTGCGTCCGAGGTTTGCGCATCACGGTGTGGGACATCCTCGGATGGCTAGGCGCCGGAATGACCGAGGCACAGATCCTCGATGAACATCCCGACCTCGAGAAGGACGACTTCCCGGCTGTGTACCAGTTCGCCGCCGAAACCGGCCGCAGAGCGAAGGTCGGGTGAGCCTGTTACTGGACGAAAATCTCTCTCCACGCCTCGTCCAACGACCAGCTTTGGCGCCAGTCTAAAGATTTCCCCGAAAAAACTTCGCCGGGCGTCGATAAGCTCTTCAGTGAGAGCTTTTCTGCAGCAGGCCGGTGACATCCTGGATATCGCGGCGAGCGGCGATAGCAGCCTGCAGGATATGGCCATCCTGATCGACCGCCAGGGCGGCATGCGGATGCTCGATCCGTCCGGATGGTCCCTGCCCGCCCTGGGCGCGGAATTCGGCGCGACCGCCGTTTATAAGGTGGAAAGGCGCGGAACCGCGGTGCGGGTGGAGGGCTGGGATGGGTCCCAGCGCTGCCTGGTCCAACGGAATTCGCAGCCAACGGCTTTTTTCCGCCTCCCGGGCACGGGAGTGGCGGCTCAGGCGATGATGCTGCTGCGCTCCGCGCCCGTTACTGGCGTGAGCTGATCAGCGCCCGGTCAATCGCCTCGACCTTTTCGAATTCCCCATCCCAGAAGCCCTGCGACTGCATGCTCTCCAGGTAAGCGTGCGAGTAATGGAACCCGCTCCACACCTGCTCTTTGTAATGGAAGAGCCGCTGCTTTTCGTCCGTGCCGCGCACATCCAGGATCTCGTCCGGCGCGCCTCCGCGAAACACTTCTTCGAACGACGACGCGTCCACCGGCCCCCGCCGTTTTTCCAAATCGGCGAGAACCGACGGATACCGGTCGAAGCCGTCCGTCGCGATCGTCACCACGTTGTCCTCGAAGCCCAGATTCAGATGCCGGGCCAGGCGAATCGCGCCCAGCACGTTGCAGATGCCCGAAACTCCAAACATGCCCGCGAACACCGCCAGGCTTCCCTGCGGCATCCCCAGAAGCTGCTCCACCATCGCCGCGCGCCGCTCCATCAACTCCAGGCCGATCACGCAGTCGTCATCGTGCACCAGCATCACGTAGTCGGTGGTCAACACGTTGTGAATCAGCGTCACCATCTTGTCGCCGATGCCTTCGATGCGGTGCGTTCCCCGGCCATTGTCGAACAGCGTGGAGCATTCTTTGGGCTCGAGCGCGCACACCACCGCTTCCGCATAACGAGCCTTGATCTCATCGCCCGCGGCCAGCGTCCCGGCCGAGCCCGGCGCCGAAACGAACCCGGCGACGCGCCCGTTCCCATGCCCGCGCGCCGCGTCGATGGCGCCGCGCCCGGTCACGTAACGGTGGAAGCGATAGTTGGGCAGCAGCTCGAACTGCGCCAGGATTTTGTTCTTCGGGTCCTTCTTGTAATCCTCGGTGCGCTCCAATACCAGGATCACGTCGCTCTCCGACCCGGGCGTCAGATCCAGTTGGCCGCCGTATTGGCGAATGCGCTCGTACCGTTCGCGGCTCATCCCCTCCGGCATGATCACGACGGCGGGGTAGCCCTTGAGCTTTGAAACATACGCCACGCCGATGCCGAAGTTGCCGGTCGATGGGCCGATGATGGTGTGCACGCCGGGCGAGATCTCTCCCGCCAGTTCGCCCTCCATGAGCGTGGTGTACGCCGGACCCACCTTGTGGCTCCCGGATGGAAAATACCGGCCCACCATCACCACGATGTTGGCGCGCACGCCCGTGAGTTCCTTGGGCAGCACCACGTGCCGCACCTGGTTGCCGGCTCCCCGCCACGTGATGTTGAACAGGTTGATGGGGTCGAGCTCGGTGGCCACGCCCGCCAGGGCCGCGCCGCGGATTGCCGCCGGCAACAACTCCGGATGCAACATCTCTTGATAGGTGGGACCGGGTACGGTTTTCATATCTCTCCTAAAATCTTTCCCAGAGCGCCCGCGCGCGCCGCGACGCCTTCTCAGCCACGCGGCGCTCGTCCACGTTGACGCATTGCTTATCGCGCAGCACCCAGCGGCCGTTGACCATCAGCGAATCGACCGGCGCGTTCGAGATTCCGAACAGCAGGTGGCCAAAGAGATTGCCGGGCGCCATGGGCGTCGGGGGGAAGTAATCGTACAGCGCCAGATCGGCCTTCGCGCCGGGCGCGATGCGGCCCACTTCCACGCCCCAGATCTTGCGGACAATGGCGCGGTTGTTCCGAAACGCCGCGGCGTAAGCTTCCGCGCAGCCC
Source organism: Bryobacteraceae bacterium (assembly GCA_050014595.1). Taxonomy (GTDB): domain Bacteria; phylum Acidobacteriota; class Terriglobia; order Bryobacterales; family Bryobacteraceae; genus PALSA-129. Next base: position 77,229 of record JBEKDA010000009.1, on the reverse strand, counting down.
ACACGCGGATCGCGCGCCCGCACTTTCTGCAGATGCAAGGCCGTCTTGAATTCTTCCCAAAGCCGCGGCGCATAGCCATCCGAACCCAGCCCCACGGTCACGCCATCGCGAAACAGCTCGATCAGCGCCGCCGTGCCCACGGCGTTATTGCAGTTCGACTGCGGGTTGTGCACCACGTTCACGCCGCTCCGCGCGAGCACTTTGCGCTCCGCGGCGGTTACGTGGATGGCATGCGCGGCCAGCGTGCGTCCATCGAGAATGCCCAGCCGGCTCAGGCGTTTCACCGCCGCGCGGTCGCAGCGGTCCTCCGACACATGGATGTGGAACGCGGCGGCGAGCGGCTGGTTGGCCTCCACACACGCGCGCAGCGTGCCGTCGCTGAGGGTGAAGGCCGCATGCAGACCGAATGCCGCTCCCACCGTATCCTCCCGCCGCCGGCGCTCGAGGAAGCGAACGTTCTCGGCGATCGCGGCCGCCGCAGCCGCCTTGCCGTCACGGTCGCTGGTTTCGTAACACGTCGCCCCGCGCAACCCCACCTTGCGATAGGCCCGCTCGATCACATCCAGGCTTCCCGCGCAGGCGTTGGGACTCGAGTGGTGATCGATCACGGTGCCGACGCCGTTCTTGGCCGAGTCGATCAGCCCGATCAGCGCGCTGTAGTAGACGTCTTCCAGGTTCAACGCGCGATCTAATCGCCACCACAGCCTCTTCAGAATCGCCGGAAAATCCGCGGGCGGCGCGCCGGCAAGCGTCATACCCCGCGCCAGCGTGCTATAAAGATGCGAGTGGCAGTTGATCAGCGCCGGCATGAGCAGGCGCCCGCCGGCATCCACGATTTCCGCGCCGGGCGCGCGGCCACTCCGCACTCGCCCGATGCTGCCGTCGGCGCGCACTTCGACGCTGCCGGAATCGAGCACACGGTGGTCGTCGTCGAACGTCAGGATTCGCGCGTTGGTCAGGATCATGATGCCACGATGTGAGTTCCGGCCGAGCCGTTCACCGCTTGCGCGACGCGCTCGGTGGAAGTGATAATGCACTGCTCGCCGCCCTGCGATACGAACTCAATGGCGGCTTCGATTTTGGGCCCCATCGACCCCGCCGGAAACTCGCCCGCCGCCAGATACTCGCGAGCCTGTCGCACCGTGATCTTATCCAGCCAGCGCTGGTCCGGGCGGCCGTAGCGAACCGCCACGCGATCCACCGAAGTCACGATGATCAGCTTCTGTGCGTGAAGGTCGCGCGCCAGCAACGACGAGACCAGGTCCTTATCGATCACGCCCTCCACGCCCAGCAGCCTGGCGCCATCCCACGCCACCGGAATCCCGCCGCCACCGGCGGCGATCACCACTATCCCGGCATCCAGCAGGCAGGCGATCGCATCGCTCTCGATAATCCGCAGCGGACGCGGCGACGCCACCACGCGCCGCCAGCGGCCCGCTTCAATTTCCCGCATCTCCCAATGCGGCCGCTCCGCGCGAATGCCCGCGATCTCATCCGCCCCATAAAACCGGCCGATGGGCTTGCTGGGGTCGACCATCTCCGGGTCGCCTTCGTTCACCAGCACTTGGGTGATGATGGTGGCGGCGGTGCGTTCGAGGTTCTCGCGCCGGAACAACTCGCAGGCCACCCGCTGGATCATGTAGCCCATGCCGCCCTGCGAATCGGAAACGCAGGTGTCCAGAGGAAGCCGCGGCACGCGCCGTTCGCCCTCTTCCACGCGGATCAGAATGTTGCCGATCTGCGGCCCGTTGCCGTGGGTGATGGCGATGCGCGCGTCGCTGTGAAACAGCGGCGCCAGGTGATTCAGCGTCTCCGCCGTGTGCTCAAACTGCTGCGGAATCGTGCCGGGCTCTCCGGCACGCGTGATGGAGTTGCCGCCCAACGCAATGACCAGCGTTTCTCGCATGGCTCAGCCGATCTGGTAGTCCACCGGCCGGTCCGCCATGGTCAGCGCCATGATCGCCTTGGCCGTGTGCAGCCGGTTCTCGGCTTCCTGATATACCACCGAGTTGGGTCCGTCGATCACCTCGTCGGTCACCTCGTTGCCGCGGTCGGCCGGCAGCGGGTGCATGTAGAGCACGTCCTTCTTCGCCAGCGTCATGCGCTCCGCGTTGCAGATCCAATGCGTATACTGTTTGGCGATGCGCAGCGATTCCGCCGGGTTCGCCCCCATCGTGTCCAGGCATCCCCAACTTTTGGGGATCACCACGTCGGCCTCGCGAAAGGCTTCGTCCATGCTGTCGACCATGCGGAACCGCCCGCCGCCGCGGGCCGCGTTGGCGTGCGCCGCCTCGACCGTGCCGGGCATCAGCCCGTACTCCGGCGGGTGCGCCAGCACCACGTCCATGCCGAAGCGCGGCAGCAACATGATCAGCCCCTGCGGCACCGAAAGCGGCTTGGCATAGCTCGGCGCATAGGCCCACGAGACCGCAACCTTCAACCTGCGCGTATGGCGCCCGCGCAACTCGCGAATGGTCATCAAATCGGCCAGCGTCTGGCAGGGGTGGTCCACGTCGCACTGCATGTTGATCACCGGGGCGTCCGCCCACTTAGCCACTTCGCGCATGTAAGCGTTGCCTTCGCCTGGAACCAGGTCGTGGCGAATGGCGATGGCGTGGCCATAACTGGAGAGAATGATGCCGGTGTCCTTGGCGCTCTCGCCGTGGGAGATTTGCATCACGTCCGAGGTCAGAAAGTGCGCATGCCCGCCGAGCTGCGTGATGCCCGCCTCGAAGGAGTTCCGCGTGCGCGTCGACTTGTCGAAGAACATCAGGAAAATGGTCTGGTCCGGCAGGTGGCGATGCGGAATCCGCCCCTTGAATTTCCGCTTCAGGTCAGACGCTACGTCGAGCATCACGTCCAGTTCGTTGTCCGACCATTCCTCGGTGGTGATCCAGTCTTTGCCTTTGAAGTGCGCTTGCTTGGCTTCAGTCATGAGCTTGGCTCCCGTAAGCAGCCGCCGGAAGGGCGGCGGCGTTGGCAAAATGCGCGTGGCGCGGGTCGCTGATGGATTCCAGCAACAGCTTGAGTTTGAGATACGGCAACAGATCGAGCCTGCGCGCGGCGCCGGCAGGGCCGTTCTTCGGCGTCCAGCCGAGCGCGCGGTTATCGCTGAGACGGATCTCGATCGCGGCGTCGTCCCGCTCGAAGCAGGCGCGGTTCGCCGCCCGGTCCACCGTCAGAACGTACGCTTCCCCCGCGATGACGCCGTGGATGGCATTCCGCTGGTAGTCGATATAGAATCCGTTCCTGCCCGCATCCCTGTGAAAAGTTTCCAGGCTGCCGAAGAAACGCGGCTTCTCGACGAACGGCCCGCCGTCTTCGGGACAGAAGATGTCGCAGTTGCCGCACTCGTTGCAGGCGTCGGCGTAGTTGGCGAATTGGCGCGCCTTGGCCACGCGCAGCACGCCGCCGGGAATGGCGCGCAATCCGTAACCAGCGGGCCGACCAGGGGGTCGGCCGCGGACCTGGGGGTCCGCCCCACCAGCATCGGCGGTGAGTTCGTAGTTGTCGTAGGCCACTTCCACCGCGCCGGTTTCATACACGAAGTTCGCGTCATTCGGGCAGACCGGCACGCACTTGTCGCAGGTGATGCAGTCGTAGAGCCACAGCTTGGAGCCGATCTTGCGTGGCACACCCTGGTTGCGCTCCCACGTGTACTTGGGATCGGCCGTGGCTTCCGCCACCAGGATCGGCGTATTGAGCAGACCGGCGGCATTCACATCTCCCGCCGCTCGCTCGGCCTGCCCGCGGAACCGCAGAACGAAATCCCCGATGTGGTTCGCGCCCAGCTCACGCATCGCCGCAACCAGGTTTTCCAGGTAGCGGATCATCCGGCCATACCCGCCGGGCCGCAGCAGATCGGTGCAACTGGTCACGGGAACGAAGTTCATGGCCACGGCGCGCGCCACGTTGTTGGCGTCGAGGCCCCCGGAGAACGAAACCGGAATCGGCTCGCGTTGATGCTCGCGAAACTTCTTCACCAGGTTGAGCGCAATCACGTGCAGCGGCGCGCCCGACAGGTACATCTCGCCGTCGCTGAAAAAGCTTTTGTGATTCTTTACCACCAGGGTATTGGTGAATTTCACCGAAAGGCTGCGCCCGTGCGCCCGCGCCACGCCCTGGAGGCGTGGAATCAGATCCAGCGCTTCGTCGAACAACAGGTCGTTTTCAAACGCCGGCGGATGAACCTCCAACTCGTGGTAGCCCAGCACATCATGCAGCAGATGCTCCACCTCGCCTCGGCCCAGCAGGGTCGGGTTCAGCTTGATGCAGACATGGCAGCCCATTTCCACCAGCAGGAATGTCACGATGCCTTCAATTTCCCCCGCCGGGCAGCCGTGGAACGTCGAAAGACTGATGGTGTCGCTGATACGTTCGGGGAACGGCAGATCGCGATAGCGCGCCCACTCGCCATCGAGCGACGGCCGCAGCTCGCCGATCACCGCCGTTGCATCCAGCATGGACGCAATCCACGAACGCACACGGGGCGACCGGATGCCCTCCAGGCTGTACCCCACGCTCATGTCGAAGACCGTGTCCGGGGGAATGCCTTCGCCCGGAAGCTTGGATGCTTTCAGAATTTCCAGAAACATCGCCGCGCTTACGTATTCGCGCAGCGAGCGCTCCAGCTTGAGTTCCTGCGACCACTCCACGTTGTAGCCCACGTTGGCCACATCGATGCACGGCCGCGGAATCTTCAACTCGTCGAGGATCTGAACCGTCTTCAGTTCGATGATGCGCGCGCCGCCCAGCCAGGCGAGCGCGATGTTCTGCACCAGTTGCCCGTGCGGCCCCGCCGCCGGCCCCAGCGGCGTGGAGGCGCGATGCCCATGGAACTCGACCGAAAGATCTAAACCGGGAAAGCCCCGAAAGAACTTACTCTTCGGCAGGTCGAAGATCTTGCCTTCGTTCCGGTACTCATGGAACGCCCGCCGCAACAGCAGCGGGAGCGGCAGTGGGACCAGTTCAGCCATTCGCCTTCTTCAACGCGGCCACATAGGTCAGCGGAAACGCCGCGTAGAACTGCGCCGCCTCCACCAGGTGGCGGATCGGGACGCGTTCCACCACCGAGTGCGCCACGTCTTCTTCGCCCGGCCCGAACCCGATGGTGGGCACGCCCATCAAGCCCATCGACGCCACGCCGTTGGTGCTGAACGTCCACTTGTCCACCACCGGCTCGCGGTTCCACAGCGCCCGATAGGTCGAAACGGCGGCTTTCGTCAGCGGGTCGGATTCCGCCAGCACCCAGGTCGGATAGTATTTCTCCATCGGGTAGCGCAGCCCGGTGTAGCTGGGCGTGTCGTAAGTCAGGATTTCGATCTCGGCGCCTTCCGCACCGGGCAGCGCCTTCACCTCGGCCACCGCGCTTTCTTTGGTCTCGCCGGCCGTCAACCGGCGGTCCAGGTGGATCGAGCACGCGCCCGGCACCGCGCACAACGACGGCGAAAGCGAGCGGATCTGGGTCACCGCGATGGTGCCCTTCCCCAGGAACGGGTCGTCTTTCAACCGCGTGTTCAGCTTTTCCACCTCCCGAACCAGGCGGCTCATCTTGTAGATGGGGTTATCGCCGCGCTCCGGCGCGCTGGCGTGGCACGACTTCCCGCGCAGATGCACTTCGATCTCCATGCGCCCGCGGTGGCCCCGATAAATCCCCAGCCGGCTCGGCTCCGTGATCACCACGCAGTCCGGCCGAATGCCGTCTTCCTTCAAAATGTACAGCCAGGGCAGCCCGTCGCAGTCTTCCTCCTGCACCGACCCCACCATGTACACGGTGTAATCGCCGCCCAATCCGAGTTCCTTGATGAGTTTGCCCGCGTACACCATGCTCACCATGCCGGCGCGCTGATCGCACGAGCCGCGCCCATAGATGTAGCCGTCTTCCACCTTGCCCTGGTAAGGATCCCAGCCCCATTCCTTGGGGTCGCCCACGCCGACCGTGTCGGTATGGGAGTCCATCATGATCACGGTCTTCCCCGAGCCGATCCGCCCCAGAATATTTCCCATGCCATCGATGCGGATTTCGTCGAACCCCACCTTCTCCATTTCCCGCCGGATCCGCGCGATCACCGGCCCTTCGTGGCTACTCTCGGCCGGTATGGCGATCAGGTCCCGCATGAATCGAACGATGTCGCCTTCATAAGCTTGCGCCCGTTCCGCCAGGCGCGCGGCGTCGATACTCCCAACCGTAGGAATACTCATTTTGCGATCACCACTCCTTCTTCCCGAAGCTCCCGCTCCTTGTCGCAGAGCGCGCGCAGCACGTCTTCCGGCCGTATCGGCAGCTTGCGAATGCGCACGCCCACCGCGTGATAGATGGCATTGGCGATAGCCGGCGCCGGCCCGTTGATCGGCACTTCCGAAATCGACTTGGCGCCGAACGGCCCGAGCGGCTCATCGGTCTCCACCAGGATGGTCGTCAGCTTCGGCATGTCCTTCGCCGAAAAAATCTTGTAATCCAGGAAATTCGGATTGAGCGGCCGCCCCGCGCCGTCCAGCAGCAACTCCTCGGTGAGCGCGTAACCCATGCCCTGCGTCACCGCGCCTTCCACCTGTCCTTCCGACTGCATCGGGTTGACAGCCGTGCCCGGATCCACCGCCGTCGCCAGGTGCAGCACCCGCACCTGTCCGGTTTCCGTGTCCACCTCAACCTCGGCGAACGTCGCGCAGAACGGCGGCGGGCTGTCCGTGTTGAAGTGCGACGCGCCGTCCATGATCTGCAGCTTCTCTGTGTACATCGCCTGCATCGCAATTTCGGCCATCGTGACCGATTTGCGGCACTCGCACACCGTGAAGACTTGATTGTTGCCCCACTCCAGCTTCTCCACCGGCGTTTCCAGCATCTGCGACGCCAGGCTCAACACCTGCGCCCGCACTTTCTCCGCGGCCTTCTTTACCGCGCCGCCGGAGATGATGGTGGTGCTGGAAGCATACGCGCCCACATCGAACGGCGTCGTGTCCGTATCGCCGGAAGTGATCACAATCTTGTCCAGCGTAACGCCCAGGCTCTCCGCGGCGATTTGCGACAGCACCGTATCCGCGCCGCCGCCCACGTCCGACGCGCCCACCTGCAAAAAGAACGCGCCGTCTTCGTTCATCTTCAGAAATGCCGACGCCCAATCCACGCCCGCAATCCCGCTGCCCTGCATGGAACACGACATCCCCACGCCGCGCTTCAAATGCCCACCCAACGCGGGCGCCTGCCGCTTCTTCTCCCACTCAATCGCCTCCGCGCCCCGCCGGATGCATTCCGGCAACCCGCAACTGCGGATGACGCGCGGCAATCCTTCCCGGCCCTCGCCGAGTTGCGCCGAAAGCCGGTCGATATCGCCCAGCCGGATCGCGTTCTTCAAATGAAATTCCACCGGGTCCATGCCCAGATGGTTTGCGATCTCATCCACCAGCGATTCCTGCGCGAAGAATCCCTGCGGGCATCCGTAACCGCGAAAGGCCCCCGCCACCGGCATATTGGTGTAGACCACGTGGCACTCGAAGCGCATGTGCGGCGTGCGGTATAGCGGCAGCACTTTGCTGCCGGTGTTGCCCTGCACGGTGTTGGCATGGCTTCCGTAAGCGCCGGTGGTCGCCAGCACGGTCATCTGGTTGGCCAGCAGCGTGCCGTCCGCCTTCACTCCCATCTTCAGGCGCAGAATCTGCGGATGCCGGCTGCGCGCCATGTAGAACTCTTCTTCGCGCGTGAATTCCATCTTCACCGGACGGCGCGAGCGAAGTGCCAGCGCGCCGCAAATGTCTTCCAGCAGCATTTCCTGCTTGCCGCCGAAACCGCCGCCGATGCGCGGCTTGATGACGTGCACGCGGCTCACCGGGATCTGGAGGATCATGGCTACTTGCCGCCGGCTGTGGTACGGCACCTGGCTGCTAGTGCGGATTACCAACCGGCCGTTCGGATCGAGCCAGCAGATGGTGATGTGCGGCTCGAGCGGCGTATGCTGCTGCCGGTGGGTCCGAAACTCGCGCTCGACCACGTAGTCAGATTCCCGGAAGCCTTGTTCCACGCTGCCAATCTCGCGCAGAATGTAGCCGGCAATGTTGTGCGACCGGTCGTAGATCTTGGTGGAATCCGGCTCGTCATGGATCACCGGCGCGCCGGGCGCCATGGCCAGTTCCATGTCGATCACCGCCGGCAGCACTTCGTACTCCACCTCGATCAAACGCAGCGCCTTCTCCGCGATGGCGCGGCTTTCCGCCGCCACGGCCGCCACCCGGTCGCCCACAAATCGCACCTTGGAATCGAGCAGGTAGGTGTCGTAGGGCGAGGGCTCCGGCCACGCCTGCCCCGCCGTGGTATGCGGCACGCGGGGCACATCCTTGTACGTCAGCACCGCATGCACGCCGGCCAGCGTCTGGGCTTTCCGCGTGTCGATGCGCCTGATCCGCGCGTGCGCGTGCGGGCTCGGCAGAATCTTGCCGTAGAGCATTCCCTGCATCTCGATATCGTCGGTGAACGCCGGGGCTCCGGTCACCAGCTTGTGCCCCTCCACCTTACGGACGTTGCTGCCAACCACCTTGCGCCCGCTCATCGCACCACCCCCGCCGGCTGGCGCTTCCGCGTGGCGCGCTTCGCCGGCTGCTTGGCCGCGGCCAGCACGGCCTCCACCGGCTTGATGTATCCCGTGCAACGGCAGAGCACTCCGGCCATCGCCTCCCGCACTTCAGCCTCGTTGGGATGCGGATTCTTATCCAGCAGCGCCTTGGCCGCCAGGATCATTCCCGGCGTGCAGAATCCGCACTGCGCGGCGCCGTGATCGAGGAAAGCCCCTTGAATCGGATCGAGCCGATCGCCCTCCGCCAGGCCTTCGATGGTCAAAACCTCGCAGCCTTCCACCTTGGCCGCGAACATCAGGCAGGAATTCACCGCCCGGCCATCCACCAGCACCGTGCACGAACCGCACTCGCCTTTTTCGCAGCCGCGTTTTACGCCGAAGAATCCTTCCCGGCGCAATACATCGAGCAGCAGGTCTCCCGGCGCAATGCTCCATTTCCGCGGCTCCCGGTTCACCGTCACCCGCAATTGCATGGTCGTCATATCGCACACCCCGCTTGTGCGGCACATTCAACGAGCGCCCGCCGCGTCAGCACGCGGCACATCTCGCGCCGGTATGTGGCTGATGCGCGAAGGTCGGTGATGGGGCTCACCTCCCGCATCACGCCTTCCGCGGCCTCCGCGACGGCTTCCGCATCCAGCCCGCGCCCCCGCAGGTTCTTTTCTGTCGCGCCGGCCCGAATGGCCGTGGGAGCCACTGCGCCGAGCGCGAGACGCGCCCACTGGATGCGCCCCGCAGCGTCCACCTGCAAACCCGCCGCCACGTTCACCACCGAAATGTCGAGTGCCGTGCGCCCCAGCTTTTGGAACGACCAGCCGCAGCGCCTTCCCAACGGCCGCGGCACGGTCACTTCCACCAGCAACGACTGGCGCATGGCCCTAGCGCCGCGAACAGCCAAATACTCTGCGATCGGCAGCTTACGCCGTCCTTTGGCATCGGCCACCACCACCACCGCGTCCAACACCAGCAGCGGCGTCACCAGATCGGCCGCCGGCGACCCGTTGGCGAGGTTCCCGCCCACGGTCGCCACGCCGCGGATCTGAATCGACCCGCACGTCGCCGCGGCCCGCGCCAGGATGCCGCCTCCCAGTCCGCGTATGATCCGCGATTCCTCCAGCTCCGCCATGGTGGTCGCGGCGCCGATCGCGCACGAGCCGCCCCGCTTGCGAATGTAAGCAATCCCGCTATGCGTGATATCAATCAAAGCGCGGACTGTGGAGTCGCCATCCACTACCAGATCCGTGCCGCCGGCTACGATTCTCGCCCGGCCCTTCCCGCTTTCCAGCAAGCGCACAGCTTCGCGAACGCTGGCCGGGCGATGGAAATCCTCAACCTGTTCAAACATGGAACTCTAACCGCAAGACGGTCACCTCTTGTCTAGGACTATAACAATTGTTACAGATCGGTTTCCACCGGGTGCGCTTCCACCGGTGGGTCACCAGGCGCAAGCGCCTGGCCCGACCGGCGGCAAGACCGCCGGCGCTACCAGTTGGTGTTAACGGAGCTTGAAACTGTGGAAACCCCAGTGCCAGGCGAAAGCGCCTGGCCCACTTTGCCGGCATATCCCTGCCTGCTTTCGATAGCGTGATCGCTAAACTCACCCCCGCCGCGCTGGCCCTATGCTTGAGCCCGTCTCGCACACCCGAGCCGCCAGTTTTCTGTGTCGCGCCAGCGCCCGCTCGAGCCCGATGCTGCGAACTTCTCCGTGCTCCACCACCACGCGCCCTTCCACCACCAGCGTATCGACGCGCGCCGGCGCGCACAGCAGCAGGGCCGACACCGCATCGCCCGCTCCGCTGTACCCCACGCCGCGCAGATCGAACATGGCGATATCGGCCCGCTTCCCCGGCTCCAGGCTACCGATGTCGTCGCGCCCCAGGCAGCGCGCGCCCTCCACCGTGGCCATGCGCAGCGCCTGCCGCACACCCAGCGCCGCGGCGCCGTGTTTCAACCGCTGCAGCAGCAACGCCTGCCGCGCCTCCGCCAGCATGTGCGAGCTGTCGTTGGACGCGCTGCCATCCACGCCCAAACCCACCGGACAACCGGCCCGCCTCAACTCGAGCACCGGCGCGCATCCCGACCCCAACCGCATATTCGACGTCGGACAGTGCGCGATCCCCACGCCCGCGCGTCCCAGCCGCGCAATTTCACGGCGATTGAAGAAGATGCCGTGGGCCAGCCACGTATCGACGCTCATCCACCCGGCATCCTCCAGCAGATCGAGCGGCCGCTTTCCAAAGCGGCTCAAACAATAAGCCTCTTCATCGCGCGTCTCAGCCAAGTGGGTGTGCAGCCTTACGCCGTGCCGCCGCGCCAACTCCGCGCTCGCCCGCATCAACTGAGGCGAAACCGAGAATGGCGAGCACGGCGCCAGCGCCACCCTCAGCATGGCCCCCGGCCGCGGGTCGTGATATGCGCCGATCAACCGCTCGCAATCCCTCAGGATGCGCTCCTCGCGCTCGACCACCAAATCCGGCGGCAACCCGCCCTGGCTCACTCCCACGCTCATGCTGCCCCGCGTCGGGTGAAAACGGATCCCGATCCGCCGGGCCGCCGCGATCTGCGCGTCGATCATCCGCCCGTGGCCCCGCGGAAACACGTAATGGTGATCGGTCGAAGTGGTGCACCCCGAGAGCATCAGCTCCGCCATCCCCGCCAGCGCCGCCACGTGCACGCACTCTTCATCGAGGCGCGCCCAAAGCGGGTAGAGCGTGCGCAGCCAGTCGAACAACTCCGCGTCCGCCGCCGGAGCGTACGCTCGCGTCAGGGTCTGATAAAGATGATGGTGTGTATTCACCAGGCCCGGAATCACCACCGCGTAGCGCCCGCTGATTACCTGGCCGGCCTTGGGCGGCCGCTGGGCCCCGCTCCCGATGCGCCGGATCTGGCCGCCTTCCGCATAAACAAACGCGCCCTCGATCACGCGATCGGCGGCGTCCATGGTTACGAGCGTGTGAATGTCGCGAATCAGCAGCGATTGGGCCATTTAATTAGTATGGGTCAGTTTGACCCGACGGGCGGTGGACCGCGTGGGTAGTCGGTGAAGAGAAAGAGAACGGCGTGTCAGGGGAGTGATGTTAGCGCCGCGAGGAGACGCGAAATGTATCAGAATAGGAGGGATGCAGCCCTTTGATCGCATAACCTGGAACCCCAACCAGATGAACGGCCAGCCGTGCATCCGTGGCATGAGGCTGACGGTTCGTCGAGTCGTGGAAGCCGTGGCGCAATATCCTAACCGGGACGACCTCTTCCGGAACTATCCGGAGCTGGAGCCGGAAGACGTTCAGCAGGCGCTCGAGTTCGCCGCCGCCAACCTTGAGGACAGCGCGGCGGAAAGTAACGCCGCTTGACTGGCAGCGCGGCCGTACGCCTGGTCCTGGATCACCACGTCGGTGTCAACGATGGCGGCATTCATTGTGGGCTGGAGGGACGGGTTCCTTCTCGCCGCCAATCGCGCAGGCTTGCGGAGAATTCCTCTACTGATTCGTCTTCGGGCAACGGCTCTCCAGGAAGGGTTTCAAAGTCGTCAATTGGAGTGACGCCCTGCTGAGCGGCCAGTTCCTCGAAGGAAGGCGAGGCGGTGTAATCCGCTCGAGAAGAAGGGATTGAGCGTGCCCTGTTGTCCACGACTTCAGCATAACAAATCAAAGTCAACTCTCCGCGCCACACCATGGATCCTTGACGGGCGTGTCACGGGAGTAATGTTCATTCAAACCGGTTAGGGTCAGGCAAGCTGGACGTGCGGATACGCTGCAATCTTGCCGTCCTCGGTCATGACAGGACACTGAATGACGCGGGCCGTTGCGACAAGCAATTGGTCAGCCGGATCGCGATGGAAAGGTTGCGGCAGTTGGGTGGATTCGACCACGATCTGAGGGTCGAGGTGCACAAGCGTCACACCCGGCTCGGCAAGGGCGCTCTGCATCCAAAGCCCGACGGTCCGATCGAGCTTCAGCCTTCCGTATTCCACAAGCTTCGCCACTTCCCAGCAGGAGACGATGCTAACGCCGAAGACGCGGTCGACGCCAAGTTCGAGAAGGTCGCGGTGCCTGGATTGCAGCCGATCCGGGCGAGAAACCCACCAGACCCAGATGTGGGTGCCCAGCAGAATCACTGCAGGGCGTCCCAGTCCTCGCTGGCAACAGGCTCCAACGGCTCACGAAACTCGAGAACCGACCCTCGAAGGCTTCGGCTCCCGGGCGGCGTTGAACCTGCGGTCTTCGAGACCACCAATACGTCAACCGGTTGGCCGGGCTCGAATGGGAGGCCCTCCAAAACAAGTTCGCCATGCTCGCCGACTGTAGTCTCTCTCCAGTGTGCTTGCACGCCCTCATTATAGAGGATCTAGCCGCATAGCGGGACGCCGCTGTGCGGCCCCAGAGTGCGTATCGCGCGCTAGAAGCGGAGAGGCAGGCCTTCAACTGTTCGGGTGGTTCACCGGCTGAGATCAGCGCCTCACAGTGGAAATCGCCGCCAGCGCTTGGAATCGTCCCGTCCGTCCCCGGTTTCCCGTCCGTGGCGGCGTCGAGGAAGCTGAGATCCCAGGGCTTTACGACGGTGGACGCATGGGAGCGCCTGGCGGATTACCTGGCCCTGTTTCCGCTCATCCTGCCGGCAGCCGGAGCGTTTGAAAGAGCTCGCATTCTCCACACAGAGGACGAATGGTCATTCTGGGACGCGATGATCGTGGCCGCCTGCCTGGAATGCGGTGTTACGCGCCTCTACTCGGAGGACCTGCCAGGCCGCGCTGTTCGCTGGCCGCTTGAGAATGTGAACCCCTTCCTGCAACCAGGCTGATCTCGTAAGGGCATACGAAAAATTCGTCGTCCCCTTTTCGCTGTCCCCTTTTCGCTCCTTTTCGCTCCCTTTTCGCTGGCGGTGATGCGATACTTGCCTGGTCGTTGGGAAAGAACGCGATCGTGGTGACTCTGGACGCGGACTTTCACTCGATCCTGGCCGTCTCCGGGGCGAGTGGACCTTCCGTGACTCGGATCCGGGACTGGGTGTCACCGGTTTCCTAAACAGGAGTGAGAGAATATCTAGATGAGCTACAGCCAATTTATGTGGGGACTATCGAACGGCGTTCTGGTGCTGGCGATGGCGGGGGCGTTTTGGTTTGGATTGGCTGCCTTCAACGGCGGGTTTCAGTTGGGGCCGGCGATCTTGATCGCTGTGGGCGCAATCGCTGTCACAGCAGGATCCGTATGGCTGCGGCGGAAGGCGGGTGGGTTTCGGTTTTCCCAACTGAAGCAGGGGAATGAAGCGCAACGTTTAGCGAACCGGCGGATACTGATCGGGCTTCGTTGGACGACGATCCTTGAGACGCTTCTGGTTGGGAGCGCGTTCGGTATCTGTAACGGAATTGGACGGCAGGATCTCGTTTGGCCCGCGGTCGGTGCGGCCGTCAGCCTTCATTTCGCCCCGATGGGGTATCTGTTTCGTTTGCCGCTGTACTATGTCACGACGGCGTTAGGGTGTGTGGTTTCTCTGATGGCTTTGACCCAGGCGGCGCCGGCGAGCCTGTGGGTAGTCGGCGCGGGCATGGGCGGCGTTCTTTGGGCGACGGCAACTTTCGCCATCCTCAAATCCGAATTGCTCGCCAATCACGCCGCTCCGAAGTAATCCCTTGGTACATCAGCAGGCCTGGGCTACACGAGGCGGGCGCCTCAGCGAGGAACACGGCTCAGGCAGCGTCGAGATCGAGGCGCACGCGGCAGCCCAGCGCCGTCGCGATGTTGACCAGCGCGTCGAGCGAGAAGCGCGAGACCCGGCCGCGGAACAGATCGTTGATCCGGGGCTGCGTCACGCCGCAACGGCTCGCCGCTTCGGCCTGTGTCCAGTCGTGTTTCTTCAGGCGTGCTCCGATCTTCTGCATCAGTTCGGCCCGCGCTCTCAGATGCGGCTCAAACGGACCCACCACCATTCAATCGATCACCTTGCGTTGCCGCAGAATCTCTTCCAACCCCGACCCTTCCGGCGACACCTCGAACGGCGCGCCCACCGCCGCGCGCGCCGATTGCACATCCTTCAAGCCGTTGCCGGTGATCAGCGCCACCGCGGTCGAGCGCCGCCCGACAATACCTTCTTGGACCGCCCGCCGCAATCCCGCCACCGCCGTCGCGGCCGCCGGCTCCGCGAAGATGCCCGCCAGGCGCCCGGTATATCGCATGGCATCCAGGATCTCGTCGTCGCTCACGTTGATCATCGCGCCGCCGGCTTCCCTCACCGCCATCACGGCCTTCTTCCAATTGCGCGGCACTCCCACCGCAATGCTGTCCGCGATGGTGTGCGGCGACACCACTTCGAGCGGCCCGCCGCTTTCGAAGCACGCCGTCACCGGCGCCGCGCCGGCGGCCTGCACGCCCAGAATCCGCGGCGCGCGCTCCATCAGCCCCAACGTGCGCAGCTCCCGGAACCCCTTCCACACGCCGGCGATGGTGCACCCATCGCCCACCGACACCGCGACCCAATCCGGCGCTTCCCAGGCAAGCTGCTCGCCGATCTCGAGGCCGGCGGTCTTCTTGCCTTCCACCAGGTAAGGATTGATGGCGCTGTTGCGGTTGTACCACCCCCATCTCTCGCACGATTTCTGGCACAACTGAAAGGCCTGCTCGTAGCTGCCCAGCACGCGCAGCACCGTCGCGCCGAAAATCAGCAACTGCGTGACCTTGGGTTCCGGCGCCCGCTCCGGCACGAAGATCACGCTGCGGATCCCCATGGAGGCCGCCATCCCCGCGCACGACGAGGCCGCGTTCCCGGTGCTGGCGCAAGCGATAATGGTCTTCCGCTTCTCGCGCGCTTTCACCACACCGACGGAGCTGGCCCGGTCCTTCAGCGACCCGGTCGCGTTGCGTCCGTCGTCTTTCAAGAACAGCTTGGCGATCCCGATATGCCGCCCCAGCGCCGGCGCCGCCGTCAAAGGCGTCCACCCTACCGAGACATCCGGCAGCCTCGCATCCGAGCGCACCGGCAGCAGCTCGCGATATCTCCAGTGCGAAAACTCGCGCCGCGCCGCCAGACTCCGCCGGGTGAGCACCCGCGCGATGGTCCGATAGTCGTACTCGACATCCAGAATCCCGGTAATCCCGCATTGCGGGCAGGTGTACGCCACCCGCGTCGAATAGAGCCTGCCGCAAAACACGCACCGCAGACCCGTGATCAGTCCCATTCACAACTCCTGGACCTCAATCGTATCAAGCGGCTCGGCACGCGTCTGCCCGGCGAGCTGGGCCCCTCCTCATCCTTGGTATTCGCGGGTTTGGCTGGCGAGTCAGCCCTGCCCTATACTTGTCGCCATGATGCTCCTGCTGCTCCTGCTGCTTCTCTTCCTTCCCGCGGGTCTCTTATCAGCGCAAAGCCTGACGCTCGATGCGCTCGTGACGCCGTCCACCATCGTGTATCACGACGAGAAGCCGGTTCCGTTTGCTCTGTATGGGCTCGTCGAATTCAAGACCTTGCGGGAACTGTTCTCTTACGTTGACGCGCAGGCCGGCCGCTGGCAATTTCCCACCGAGCGGGCGCGCAATGAATTTGCCCTGAGCCTGCTCCAGCGGGGCGTCGAGAGCCGTGTGATATCCATGGTCGAGGAAAAGCCGCTGGAAGTGATTCTGACTCACACCCGCGAGGAACTGGACGCCGCCATCAACCGCCTTCCCGCTCCGTTATTCGAGGGCCGCAACTGGCGGCTCGACGCGCGCGCCTATCGCCAGGCGTTCGACCGCGTGCGGGACCGATGGAGCAAGGGTCTGAACTGCTGGAGCGCCTCTACGTCGATCGCCGGCCGGGTATTGTCGAACTGGTACCTGATCGAAGAAGGCATGGAATTCGACGGCGCAACATACGATTCGCTCGAGCATTTATGGCAGGCAATCAAATACCACCCCAGCGTGACGATCGCCGACGTGATGGGTCTTCTCGACCAGTTGAGTACGGTCGACTGGGAATCCTGGTTTTCCGGTCTGGACCACGATCAAAAGATTTCGCTCGAACACGCCTACATCATCGAGTTCCTGCGCGCGAATCTTACCCCGGCCAAAAGGGCGTGGTTTCGTGAGCAACTGGCCGCGCAGCCTCCTCAGGCCAAGCCTCGCGAATTGCAGCAGCGGACGCCCGGCAGTCTTCGATTTACATCCTTCCAGGAGAAAGTCCTCTGGGGCGATCTCGCCGACGTTTTCCACCTCCTGGTTTACCTCGCCCCGATAGCCCCGGTAAATGATGCTTCTCTGATCACAGCCCTTCAGGCGCGGCACTTCGACGGTATCCACCTGAGTAACCGGAAGCTCGGTTTTATCAGTCCGGAATTCCGCGCGCTGATGCTTGAATTATGGAAGGTGAAGTATCTCAAAATGAAGCGGTTCAACGAGGTGATACGCTCGATCCCCCGCGAAGTGAAGATCGAACATTACCTGAACGACGGCGATTCGCCGGATATTCCCATTCCCGTGTATATCAGCTACCTGAACCAGATTCGCGACATGGCGTGGGCCAAAGCCGCGCACTAGCTCTGCTTGTTGCTGTCATCCGCATCCTGCCTGACGCTCCCCGTCCCCTGCTTTCCCCCGATTGTTTCGCACTCACGCACCCGCTATAATCGTGGCGCTTGAACACCCGCTCACGCGCGGCTCTGCTGCTGGGCGCCGTCCTCGTGCTCACGGTTCTCTGGGCGCGGCACGAACCCGCGGCTAGACCAGGCATCACGCTCGAACCCGTGCGCCTTCTCGCCGATGGCTATGACACCGCCATCCTCACCTTCCACTCCGCCGAGGCGCCTCGCATCAGCATCGACCCGTCCTACGCCGCCACAGTGGAAAACGTCACCGATACCACCGCCCGCATTCGCGCCGGCGTCCTTCCCGCGCAAATCCACGTGCGCGTCGAGTTCCCTAACTTCCCGCCTGCCAAGCTGCAACTCGCCACCTCGCTCACTGCCGCCGACACCTTCCAGGACGGCACCCCCGACTTTCTCCGCCTCGACGATGACCGCGACCGCCTGGCCTTTCGGCGCTGGTTCACCTTCCTCGCGGAGACACAGTATTTTCAGGCACCCGACGCCCGTCCCGCCGAAATCAACGATTGCGCCGCGCTCATCCGCTACGCCTACCGCGAAACCTTCCGAGCGCACGACGCGGGATGGGCCGAAGCCGCGGGCGTGCCTGTAGTCCCGGCATTCGATCCGCCGGGCAAGTATCACTATCCCTACACGCCCCTCGCCGCCGAGCTGTTCCGCGTCCGTTCCGGACCGCTCGCCCCGGCCGATTTTTCCAGCGGCGCATTTGCCCAATTCGCCGACGCCCAAACCCTGCGCCGCTTCAACACCCATTTTCTGACGCGCGATCTTACCCTGGCGCAATCCGGCGACCTGCTCTTCTTCCGTCACAACGCAACCTTCCATAGCATGATCTATCTCGGCCGCAGCCAGCTTCGCCCCGACGGCAACCTCTACGTGGTCTACCACACCGGCCCCGATGGCGGCGACCCGGGCGAAATCAAGCGCCTCACCCTGTCCGAGCTCCTCCACTTTCCGCAACCCGATTGGCGCCCGCTGGCTGCCAATCCCAAATTCCTCGGCGTGTATCGCTGGAACATCCTGAGAGAGGCGTTATGAAAAAGCACCTGCAGTTGGTCCTGTTGCTCGCCGCCGTTGCGACCGGCCTCAGCCAGTCCGAGACTCAGCCCTATTTCGCGCTCTCCTCCAGCCAGACCTTCGGGACGCACTCCAAGCCCTCCGTCTCCGTCAGTAGCTGGGCCGTCGACTCGCTCGAATTCCGTGTTTACCGTATTGAAGATCCGCTCAAGTTCTTTGAGCAGCTCGAGAACCCCCACCAGTTCGGCGCACGCACGCCGGCGACGCCCCACGAGCGCACGCTGCTGGAACGGATTCATATATGGAAGCGAAGCCTCCGCGCCGCTATTCAACGCGGGCTTCGCGCCCAGTTCACGGAATCGCCCAGCGCGCATTTCGAAAAGCTGCTTCCCTCGAAATCCACCGCCCAGCCCGGTGGCCGCGAAACGCACTACGCGGAAGCCCCCGTCCTGAACGCCCAGCAACTGGTGCTTTCGTTTGTGCAGCCGGTCGAGAGCCGGAACCGCTGGGAGCGCCACACCGTTCCCGTGAATGTTGCCGGGAAGGGCGTCTATATCGTCGAGGCCGTCAAAGGCGAGCTCCGCGCCTACACGGTGCTGATCGTTTCCGATTCCGTCCTCATCACCAAAACCGGCAAGGGCCGGATGGTCAACATGCTGGTCGATCGCGCCAGCGGCGAGCCCATCAAGGACGCCAAAATCTGGATGCTCGGCCGCGATTCCGACCTGGGTGACGCCACCACCGATGCCGAAGGCGTCGCCGTTCTGCCCATTCCCGCGGGCCGCCCCAATGACGTACGAGTTCTCGCCCGCAGCGGCTCCGACTACGCCGTAAACGCCCTCGCCAACTACGCCTTCTCCGCCAACCAGCCAACTTGGGAGGGTTACATCTATACCGACCGGCCCGTCTATCGCCCCGGCCACACGGTCCACTTCAAAGGCATCCTCCGCTTAAAAACCGCGGCGGGATACGAAGTGCCCGCCGGCAAGGCCATCTCCGTCAGCATCCAGGATCAGGAACAAAAACCGGTCTACCAGAAGAGCCTGAACACCAGCGCCAACGGCACGATTCACGACGATCTCACGCTCCCGCCCTCGGCCGCCCTCGGCAATTATTTCATCGAGGTCAAATCCACCGCGGGCGAAGGCTACATGAACGGCAGCTTCGAGGTGGAGGAATACAAGAAGCCCGAATACGAAGTCCGCGTCACTCCCGGCAAAGCCCGCGTGCCGCAGGGCGAAGCGGTGCAGGCCGCCATCGACGCCCGCTACTACTTCGGCGAGCCCGTCAGCAGCGCCAAAGTCCATTACGCCGTCTACCGCGACCGCTACTGGTTCCCGCTCTGGTACGATCCCGATGAATCCACTTCCGAAGATTTCGCCGCCGGCGATAACGATGACACCGGCGACCAGGTGACCGAGGGCGACGGCGTGCTGGATGCCGATGGCAAACTCACCATCGACGTCTCGACCACAGTCTCCGAGCACAAAGCCGACTACCTCTATCGCGTCGAAGCCCGCGTCACCGATCTGGGCAAACGCGAGATCACCGGCAAAGGCTGGATCGTCGCCACCTACGGCAGCTTCGTCCTCAACGCCACGCCCGACCATTACTTCTATGCGCCAGGCTCCCTGGCCACGGTGACTGTGGAAGCGCGCGACTACGATAGCAAGCCCGTCGCCACCGCCTTCCACGTCAGGCTGCTTCGTTACAACTTCTATGACCGCCAGTTCGGTGAAGTGAAAGCCGAAACCGGTGGCAACGCCGGCGCAAGCGGGCAGGGCACGGTCAGCCTCAACGTTCCCGCCGATGGCGGGTCCTATTGCATCGAAGCTACCGCACGCACGCCGGAAGGCCGGGACGTCCAGGCTCTGGCTTACTTCTGGGTCTCCGGCGGCGTCTCGGTCCGCTCCCGCAACGCCCGCAAGGAAATCCAGATTATCCCCGACAAGAAAACCTACCGCGCCGGCGACACCGCCAGACTCCTGCTGGTCACTGGCCAGCCCAACACCCCGCTGTGGGTCAGCGTGGAGGGCCGCGACCTGCAGCAGTACAAACTGGTCCGCTCGTCTCAATCCACCGCCGAGTTCGCCATCCCCGTCACCGCCGCCGATGAGCCCGGCATTACCGTCTCCGCCGCTTTCATCCGCGCGGGCGATCTCTACGCCGGCACCAAGTACCTGAAGGTTCCCGCCGAGCAGCACCAGTTGAACGTCAAGCTCTCGACCGACAAACCGCAATATCAGCCCGGACAGACGGCCGATTACACCATCGACGTCACCGGCGCCGGCGGCCGGCCTGTTGCGGGCGCCGAGTTCTCGCTCGGCGTCGTCGACGAAGCCATCTACGCGGTCCGCCGCGACACGCTAGAGGATCCGCTGACCTTTTTCTACGGCCGCGAATGGAACCGCGTCTACACCGAAAACTCGCTGAACTTTTTCTTCAGCGGCGAAGCCGGCAAGCGCCGCATGCAATTGGCCCAATTGCGCGCGCCGGGCCGGTTGGCCCAGCTCAAACCCGACCGCATGGTCGAACCGAAAATCCGCAAGGCTTTCCCCGATACCGCGTTCTGGGCCAGCGATATCGTCACCGACACCGCCGGCCACGCCCGCGCCAAGGTCGAGTTCCCCGATTCCCTTACCACGTGGCGCGCCACGGCCCGCGGCGTCACCCCGGACACCAAAGTCGGCGGCGCCGTTCTCAAGACCATCGTGCGCAAAAACCTGATCCTGCGCCTGGTGGCGCCCCGATTTTTCGTGCAAGGCGATGAGGTGGTCATCTCCGCGCTGGTCCACAACTACCTCGCCGACGCCAAGAACGCGCGTGTCTCGCTCGACGTCCAGGGGCTCGACATCCTGCAGGGCGAGACCAAGGAAGTTTGGATTCCCAGCCGCGGCGAAGCCCGCGTCGACTGGCGCGTTCGCGCCCGCGCGGTCCACACCGCCAGCGTCATCGGCAAAGCCCTCACCAACGAAGAATCCGACGCCATGCAATTAGACCTGCCCGTCAACATGCCCGGCGTCAAGCTCTCGCAGCCGCGCGGCGGATCGCTCGCCGCCGGAACCGAAACCTCCTTCGATCTCACTTTCCCGGCCAATATCCATCCCGGTTCGCGTTCGCTCACCGTTGGTGTTTCCCCATCCATCGCCGGCTCGCTGTTCGGCGCGATGGAGTACCTCACTTCTTTCCCGTATGGCTGCGTCGAGCAGACCATGTCCAGCTTCGTGCCCAACATTACCGTGCGCCAGGCGGTGCAGGATCTCCACCTGAAGGCCAACCTCGATGATGCCGCGCTGCAGGAAAAGATCCGTGCCGGCCTCGACCGTCTCTACAACTACCAGCACGAAGATGGCGGCTGGGGTTGGTGGGAAACCGACGAGAGCCATCCTTTCATGACCGCCTACGTGGTGGCGGGGCTGACGCAAGCCAAAGCTGCCGGCGTCACCGTGAACGACGACGTCATCGCCAAAGGCGCCGGCTGGCTCGGAGCCGATTTCGCCCGCGATCCCAAGCTCATGCCGGACCTGCGCGCCTACATGCTCTACGCGCTGACCGTCACCGGCCGCGGCGATCCCGCCTCCTTCACCCAGATCTACGTCAAGCGCTCCGCCCTGTCGCCGTATGGTCTTGCCATTTTCGGCCTGGCGCTCGAGCAAGCCAAAGACGCGCGCGCCGCGGAAATCGCCACCCAGATCGAGGCCGCCGCCCAGCAGGATGCCGAGCAGGCCTGGTGGCCCGCCACCCGCGACCAGATGCTCGACTTCTCCGAAGACGTCACCCCGGAGGCCACCGCCTACGCGGTGAAATTCCTCTCGCACCAGCGCCGCGACAGCGCTCTGCTGCCCAAGGCGGCGCTGTGGCTCATGAACCATCGCAACGAGGGCTTCTGGTGGTCCTCCACCAAGCAGACCGCCATGGTGATCTACGGCCTCACCGATTACCTCCGCACCACCAACGAGCTCCGTCCCAACCTCACCGTCACGGTGTTCGTCAACAATCGCCAGGTGCTCAACCGCGCGATCGATCAGGCCACTAACCTGAATCCGCCGCCGCTCACGCTGGATGATTCCGCCTTGCAGCCCGGCGTCAACCACATCCGCGTCTCGACCAGCGGCCAGGGCCGGCTCTACTACTCCGCGCGCGCCGAATACAATTCCACCGATGACAAGCTCCAGAAAACCGGCACTGCCGCGCTCAACATCCTGCGCGATTATTTCCGCCTGATTCCCGGCAGGGATGGCGACAAAATCGTCTACGAAACCGCGCCGCTCGAAGGCTCCGTGGCCTCCGGCGACGTGATCGCGGTGCGCCTCACCGTCACCGGCTCCGAATGGAAATACCTCATGCTGGAGGACCCCATCCCCGCCGGCACGGAGTTCATCGAACGCGACAATATCTACCAGTTGCGCAACCGTCCGCCCTGGTGGGATTACTACTTCACGCGCCGCGAGCTGCACGACGACCGGCTGGCCATCTTCCAAACCTGGTTTCCGGCAGGCCAGCACCAGTATTTCTACCTGCTGAAAGCAGTCAACCCCGGCTTGTTCCAGGTGAGCCCCGCGCGCGTCGCACCCATGTATCAAACCGGCGTGATGGCGACCAGCGAGGCCCGCCGCCTGGAGGTCAAATGATGCGCCGTGAAGTGATGATCCGCCGTGAAGGTATGCGCCTTTTCGCCATTCATGTCGTCGGCAATGCCGTTGTGCTCGGCCTCGCTTACTACTGGCTGGGCATCGGCGAATCGCGCGCCGCCACGCTCGCCTGGAGCGCCGCGCTGGCGATCGTCATCCTGTGCCTCGCGTGCTGCCTGCACGGCGGCACGCTGGTCTTCTTCCGCGCCGGCGAATCCCGGTCCCTTTCCGCGGCCTTCCGCACCGCCTTACGCCACATGGCGCCGTTCCTCGCCGCAGTGGTCGTCATCGCCGCCGTGTATTGGCTTCTGGCGCAGTGGGCGGCCTACAGCTCGACACCCGCGCTCCGCATCGCCTCCTGGTGTAGCCTCAAACTGCGCAAGCCCATCAAGCCCGCGACAGTGCTCCGCGTCTTCAGTTTCGTGCTGGGGCTGGTTCGCTGGATGGCGATCCCGGTCTTGGTGCTGCCGATGTTCTCCGGCATCGCCGCCCGCGGATGGCGCGGC
Organism: Bryobacteraceae bacterium; assembly: GCA_050014595.1. Lineage (GTDB taxonomy): Bacteria > Acidobacteriota > Terriglobia > Bryobacterales > Bryobacteraceae > PALSA-129. The sequence continues at coordinate 53,945 of JBEKDA010000009.1, read as the reverse complement.
TTCGGAGAATTCGGGCGCCTGCGCGGCAGCCGTCTCTATTGGATCGCCGCGCCGCTGCTACTGCTCTGCGCTCTCGCGCTCCCGTGGCACTTGATCGGCTGGGTGCCGCACGTCGGCTCATTCACCATGGAGATGGTGAGCTTCACGGGAAGGGTGGTGATCGCGTATCTCCTGTTCATCGGTGCCTGGACGTTTTTGGCGTCTCTAACGGCCGGCGACAAGACAGAAGGTACGATGAGGTGAGGTGCAGGTGCCACGACCCCCGAACAAGGACTCCGTCGATACTGCTACGTTGCGACTTCTCAGAGGCCACCACCACGAGCGGCGTGCCGCAAGTCATACAGAATCGAGCAGCGGCTGGAAACTGACACGCATTGGTTACAGAACAAAGAACCCTCCTGTCTCCTGTGCTATCCGCGGCGCCTGCTCAACCTTCTCAGAGGGTGTCAATACCATGATGATACCCCGGGATTTCCGCAGTTTGGTGCGGCCATCCCTCATCATTCCGAGCGGTAACGTAGTAGTTTCAGGGGCTACGCAACTCCCCAATCGCTCAGCCGCTGGGGTTTGGGAGTTTCGTCCCCGTCGCCAGCAGCTCAATGCGTTCAGCTCCGCCGGGAGCCGGCCCGCCTGGCAATCTCCGCCAGGGACCGCAACGCAGCGTTGACCGCCGCCGCGTTCGGAAACAGGTCGGCAACTTCGGGGTCAAGGATAACCACGTTTGAACTTGTTTGGAGCCGCTCGACGTACTTCCCGCGGACCAACGCCCCGAAATCCGAGCGTTTATATTCGGAACGAAGTTCGTCCGCGGCAGGCTTCTTAGCCTTCCTCATAGAGCTTCCTTTCTGCCCGCGTTGCGAGACGAGCGGTGATGATTCGAATGGCGTCTTCCTGCAACAGGAGATCAAAGAACACGCTCGCAGCTTCATCGAATGAGACGCCATGTTTCCGTAGGTTCGCGGTAGCCTTTAGAGCGTTCCATTCGAAGCGCACCCGGACGTTTCACCTTCTTTCAGTATAAATGAGCGAAATGTTAGGTCAAGGTAGTACCGTGGAAATCGAGGCTAGGCCAATTCCTTCTTGAAGAACTCCAGGCTTGCCGCCGCGTCTGCCTCGAACGTGCCCCTTCCCTCAATAGACAGCCCGCCGCGAAAACCGGTCTTCTTAACCAGTTCGAAGAAGCGGCCGTACAACGGATCTTCGCCGGCGTTCTTCGGCCAGACGCGGCCGTTGGGGTTGGCGAAGTGGAGATGCACAATCGCATCGCGCGCCTCGACCAGGATCCCGGGATCTTCGTTTTCCTGCCGCAGGTGGTAATAGTCGATGATCATCTTGACGTTCGGATGATTCACCTCGCGCACCAGGCGCAGCGCCTCGGCCCCACTGTTGATGATGTTGCTCTCCTGTTTGCGGAGCGGCTCGATGGCAATCACGATCTTGCGTGATTTCGCCAGGTCTCCAGCCAGCCCGAGAAACGATTGGATCTGTTGCCATGCCTGGTCGCGGGAATAGCCCTCCGGCACGTTGCGGGAACCGGCGCTTCCCCAGACAATAATAGCCCCCCCGAGCGCGCGGCACCGGTCGAGGGCGGTATTCATGTAAGCCGTCAAGGCATCGCGGTCGACCTTCGGACCGACCACCATCAAGGTCCGGATAAAGCTATTGAAGCACTCGCAACGCAGTTTCGATTTTGAAACGCGCTTCTCAAAATCGGCGAAGGCCGGCTCGGTCAAGGCGGCGACAGCGGCCGCGGACGGCTCGAAATAGTCGAAGCCGAATTGTGCAGCCTTGGCGAAATCGTCGATGGAGCCGCAGACTCCGATTTCCACTTCGCCCGTCTTGGCAGGCGCCGGCAGGGCCGCCGCGCCCAGGGAAAGCAGCAACGCACGTCTGGATAGCATAGGCGACCTCCATTGTGGCTCAATTCATCCGTGCTATAATTCTAGGGTCTTTCCTGTTCGAAATTATCCAGGGAAAAATTATGCCGAAGCTCAAGACTCACAAGGGTGCGTCTAAGCGGTTCAAGAAGACCGGCACGGGCAAAATCGTTCGCAATCACGCCTTTGGACGCCATATCTTGACCTCGAAGCCGCACAAACGTAAGAAGAAGTTGCATCAATCCGTGGTCGCCGATAAGGCCGATCAGCCAGTATTGAAACGGATGCTCCCCTACTAAAACAGGGAGAGCGCGATTGCGCGGACGGTGCGCGTGGCACGTGCCCGATTCGCCAGTCATTGGGTATCACCCACAAGGAGATGAAACGTGCCTAGAGTAAAACGTGGAACCCACCGCCGGGCGTCGCGCAAGAAGACGCTCCATCAAGCTTCCGGTTATTTCCTGACCAAGAGCAAACTGTACCGTGCGGCGCAAGAAGCGGTCGAGCGCGGACTTAAGTTCGCTTACGTCGGCCGAAAGAACAAGAAGCGCGATTACCGCGCTCTGTGGATCGTGCGCATCAACGCGGCCTGCCGGGCCGCCGGCCTATCGTACAGCAAGTTCATGCACGGCCTGAAGGCTGCCGGCCTCGACCTCGACCGCAAGGTGCTGGCCGATGTGGCGCTCAAAGACGAAGCCGGTTTCCGCCAACTGGTGGATGCCGCCAAGGCCGCTCTCGACAAAGCGTGAGCACCCATGAGTCCAGCCGAACCCGAAACCGATTCGCTCAGCAGCCTGGAAGAACGGATTCAGCAGACCGCGCAACTGATTGCGCGCTTGCGCCAGGAACGGGAATCCGCCGTCGAGGAAGCCGCCGCAGCCCGCGCGGAAGCGGCGCGCCTCGCCGGCGAGTTGAAGACGCTTCAGGCGGAGCGCAAACAGGTCCGCACCCGCATCGAAAAACTGCTGGCGCAGATCGATCAACTGAGCGCCGGATAGAGGCGCCGCACCCCACGGAGAGTGCCGCATGGAAAGCAGCACACCCGATAAACAGCCGGTTCGGGTAACCATTCTCAGCCGCCCCTACGTGCTGCGCACAGCCGGCGACCCGCGCGAAGTGGAAGCTGTGGCCGCCAGCATCAACGAGCTCATGCTCGCCATCGCGGCAAAATCCCCGAACGCCGATTCCACTCACATCGCCGTGCTGGCCTGCCTGCACCTGGCCGATAAACTGCGCCTGCTGGAACGGGACCTGCAAGGGTTGAAGGAGCGCGTCGACCGCAAGTCGGAGGAGTTCTCCGCCCTGCTCGATCAGATGATCGCGCCTTCGGAGCAATCCTGATGCCGAAGCGCGCGCTGGTTCTGATGATGGCCGGCGGACTGCTGTTCGCCTGGTCGGCTTACGAAGACGAAATCGCCAAGTGGCGGCGCGATCGCGAAGCCGGGCTCAAGGCCGATGGCGGATGGCTCTCCGTCGCCGGGCTCTTTTGGCTGCATGAAGGCGCCAACCCGTTCGGCAAAGAGGCATCCAACGACGTTGCGCTCCCCGACGGCCCGGCGCACGCCGGCGTCTGGCGTCTGGATCGCGGCAAAGTGAGCGTCACGATGGACGGCACGACTCGCGAACTGCGGCACGATTCCGCGGACGTCCTCCGGGTAGGACGTCTCAGCCTGTTTGTGCTCCAGCGCGGCGACAGGTTCGGCATCCGGCTGAAGGACCCCGAAGCGGCCACGCGGCGCGAGTTCTCGAGGCTGGAATACTTTCCGATCAGCCCGGCATGGCGCGTCACGGCCAAGTGGGTGGCCGAACCGCGCAAGATACCCATCCTCAACGTGCTGGGCCAGACGGAGGATTCCGAATGTCCCGGCTACGCGGTCTTCCGCCTCAACGGCCACGAGTTCAAGCTCTACCCGATTCTCGAAGAGCCGGGCGCGAAGGAACTCTTCTTCCTCTTCCGCGACCAGACCTCCGCCAAGGAGACCTATGGCGCCGGCCGCTTCCTGTATTCCGCGCTGCCGCAAAACGGCCAGGTGGTGCTCGACTTCAACAAAGCCCACAACCCGCCCTGCGCCTTCACCGCCTACGCCACGTGCCCGCTGCCTCCCCCGGAGAACCGGCTGGCCGTTCGCATCGAGGCCGGTGAGAAAAAGTACGGCCACTAACCGAGCGTGGCGCACGAGTGCGTGCGTGCCGTGGCGAGACTTTTCCCGACACACGGGTGAGGTACGGACAGTCTGTCGGGACGGGGCGTCGGCATGTGCCGACGCGGCACGCAGGAGTGCACAATGCCACTTAGTTTTCCCATTTCAGTATTCTGCACAAATCGTGGGGCGGGCAATTTTGCCCGCAGCCGCCTTTCAGTCGGCTTCTTCGGGCTGAGAGAGATCCCTTGCACCCGGCCAGCGCCGGCTGAAAGCCGGTCCTGGCAGGCGAAAGCGCCTGCCCCACATGCAAGAGGCTGGTGTCGTGGTCCCGCGCGGACCAGGTAATGGTGAGTTTTCCGGACATTAGCAATCCTCCGAGAGAGAGAGTTTCTTGCGGCGCAGCATCAACGCGGCGATCCCCGCGGCGGCCAGCAAAAAGGAACCCGGCTCCGGCGCTGAGTCCGTGGGGGAAACCGTGGCGGTGAGGGTGGAGTCTTGCTGATCGTCGATTACCGTGATCGCGGTGATTCGAAAACTGCCGCCGGAAGTGGTGTACGACTGGCCGGATAGGAACGCCGAGCCCACCACCGGCCCGATCGAAGTCGTCATGCCATACCCAATTAAGCTGACATTGTCGGTTTCCAGCATCACCTCGGAGACTCCGACGTCCCACATTCCCACCGACCCGGTAGTCGGATTCGAATACGCCTGAATCGTGTCGGTGAATATGTCCGACCCGACGCCCGCCACCGTCACCGCTCCGGCGCCGTTGAGGGAGACGTGAGTGGGAGCCACCGAAAGGAACGAGGTGTCGCCTTCGAAATCGAGCGTAACCAACGCATTGGTGAAATGCGTGCCGTTCAAAACCCCGCTGGCGGTAGCCTGCTCGGTGATGTCGATCAGGCCGGCATGTGCCAGGCCGGCCGCCCCGAACAGCGCGAAAAGAACCAAAGAACCGTGTTTCATTTCCCCTCCGATACCCTGCGATGTGCCCGTCTTAACGACGGATCTGAAGCGTTCCCGCTACAGTACTCAAGGATACAGAATTTGCGGCCGCGCGGGACCACGAGTTTCGCTAGGGATAAAGTGATATCAGCCGATGAGATTTTCGCGAAGCGCGCGGGCGACAGCTTCGGATTTAGTGTGTACGCGGAGTTTGCCGTAGATGTTCTGAACGTGAAAACCGATGGTATGAACGGTCACTCCCAGTTCGCCGGCGGCGCTCTTGTAGCTGTAGCCCTCTACTAGTAGTTTCAGCAGGCGCAGTTCGTGGGGGGTGAGGTTGTAGTTGGCCTTCTCGGGGGGGCGGAAGCGGCGAAACAGGTCCACCACGCGGCGGGCGATCTCGGAGGACATGGGAGATCCGCCATCGACGGCGTCGCGCAATGCCTCGATGAGTTTGGCTGGGGGCGTGTCCTTCAGCAGATATCCGGCGGCGCCGGCGCAGAGCGCGTCGAACACTCGCTCATTGTCCGTGTATACGGTCAACACCACGATCGGTGCGTCGGGATAGCGCTCGCGCAGAGGGCCGATGCCCTGTATGCCCGAGATGCCCGGCAGCCCGAGGTCCAGCAGGATGACGTGAAGCTGTGACAGGCAGGGCGCGGCCAGGGCCGCCTCCATGGAGTCCCAGTCGGCAATGCACTCGAAACCCGCGCTTCGTTCGATCAGCCAGCGCAAGCCTTCGCGCGTGCGGCGCTGGTCTTCGATGATAGCCACACGAATGGCGGGGGTGAAATCGGGCTTGTGGACTGGTGCCAAGCTCTTATCTTAACCGCTTGAGCCACCAGGGGGACCCTGCCAGTGTTCGTAGGGATCTGCGCGCTCTCAGGGGCAAAACGGCGGTAAATCGGGTGCCTTGCCCGGGTACGGACTCCCACGCCACCGTGCCTTGGAGATCTCTGATGCGGCGGCGGATACTGGCCAGGCCTTCGCCGCCGGGCGACTCCGCCGGATCGAACCCGCATCCATTGTCTTCGACCGTTAACTGGATCGAACCGTCTTTGGCGGCGACACGGACGGTCAAACGGGTGGCCGCGGCGTGACGGGAGACGTTATTCACCGCCTCTTTAAACGCCAGATATAAAGGGCGCCGGTATTCCAGCGGCAATGGCAGATCCGCCGGGAGTTCCGAGATATCGAAGACCAGTTCGCCGTCGGCCATGGCATCTTCCGCGAAGGCTCGCATGCGATGAACCATGGAATCGAAGCGATCGTGCCGCGGGCTGACGGCCCACACGATGTCGCTCATCTCCTGGACGAGATCTCTGGCGATGCCGGCAACCTCGCCCAGCGTATCGCGCGAGAGATCGCGGCGGCCCACTTCGCTCAACAGCGAGATCTGGGTAAGGCTGGCACCGATGTCGTCATGGAGATCGGTCGCGATCCGAATCCGTAAGCGCTCCATGGCCAGGAAATGCCGCAGGCGGTAGGTGTAGGCCCAATAGATGATGGCGGCCAACAAGGCTGCCGCGATGGCCAGGAACCAGGAGCGGCGCCAAAGCGGCGCCTCGAGCGCCATGGTGAGGGCGGCGGCGCCGGCGCCAACAGTGCCGTCGGCGCCCACCGCGCGAACCTGAAACACGTGCGTGCCCGGCGGCAAGCTGGCGTAGTTCACGCTGAACCGCGTGGCAGGCTGGCTCCAATCGGAATCGACGCCCGAGGTCCGGTACTGATAGCGCAGCGAGGCAGCGGAGCGCAGATCGATGCCCGCGTATTCGATCTCGACCTGATTCTCGTCGGGACGCAGATGGATGGTGAAGTTGTGGGTGCCTTCCCAGGGCAGTGCGACCTCTTCGCCGCGCACCCGCACCCGGCGGATATAGACATCGGGGATCGAACGGACGGCCGGCTGCGCGGGATCGTATTCCGCCAGCCCGTCCAAGGTTCCGAACCACAGGTGGCCCCGGCGATCGCGATATACCACGTCCTGCTCGCCTTCCGGCAGACCGTCCGCCGCGGTGTAGTGCAGGATGTTCCGGCCGCCGATGGGCGCCCGCGGATCGATCCGGTCCACCGCCCGCGCCGTCCCGAGGTAGATAAAGCCGAAATCGTCTTCCGTAACGCCTCGCGTGGAATCCGAGGACAAACCATCGTGCGCGCCATAGTGGCGAAACACCGGGGCGGCATCGTCCGGGTTATCGCAGCGGAACAAGCCGTTGCGCGCCGTGGCAACCCAGACCCTGCCGGCTCGATCGATGTAGAGGTCCCGCACCACCGACAGCACCGGAGCGGATGGAATGGCAAGTTTCTCAAAGCGGCCATTGCGGAAACGCACCACGTCGCCAAACGTGCCGAACCAGAGTGTGCCGTTGGCGGATTCGCGGATTGCCGTGGCGAGGGCATCGGGCGGCCAGCCGTCCGCCACCGTCCAGCTATGGAAAGTGCCGGTGGCACGCTCCCAGCGGATCAGTTCGTTCCGCGGGCTGACGGTGCTCATCCATAGATCGCCGTGGGAATCCTCGAAGATGCGGAAGACCTCGTCCTCGCCGAGTCCGGTGCCGGAACCGTAGACCTGCGATGGCGCGACGCCGTCCAAGCTTTGGGGCCGCGACACGCTGGGAAAGCGGTAGACTCCCCGGTCGGTTTGGAACCACCATTCGCCGTCGTGCGCCTGTAGCGCGACCTGGTTCCATCCCCAACCCCAGTTATGAAATTGCGGACTTTGGCGGAAGTCGATTCGTTCGAACCGGTCGCCGTTCTTGACGCGGAAGTTCGATCGCGAACGCGTCTCGTCGAGCACGGTGGTGGTGACGCAGAGGTCGCCGCGAAGGTCCTCGAAGATCGAGCCGATCCGCGCGCTTCCGAGTCCATCTTCGCCGTAGTAGACGCGAAATCCCGTGGTGGTGATCCGAAAGATGCCCAGACCCTCGGTCGCCCCCCAGAGGCTACCCTGGGCGTCTTCGACGAGGTGCGTGACCCAGGGTGAGGGAAGGCCTTCGGCGGCAGTGAATCTTTCTCTTTCCCGCAGACTGCCGTCGGGTTGTTGCTCCAGATGCAACAGCCCGGACCGGGCGGTCCACCACACCGATCGGTCATGGCGGAGAAGAACGTGGCTGCCTGAAACCGCGCCTCCCAAAGGCACCGGCTCAAGCCGCGGACCGGCTGCCGAGTCCCAGCCGGCGACGCGATAGATATTGCAACTGCCCTCTACCCAGATGTCGCGAGGAGCGGCGACGTAGATGCGGCCGAATCCACATCCCGGGACCGGCATGCTGCTGATACGCCGGTACGCATTACCGTCCCACAGGTAGACCGCGCGATTGGTGCTGACCACGAGCCTACCGTCCGGCGCCGCGCCGAGACTGGCGATGGGTTCCCCGGGGAGCGGCAGCGCGGTCCGTTCCAGCCGTTTGCCGTCCGCGGAACTGCGATACACGGCCTTATCCGTGGCCGTCCAGATGCGGCCGTCGGACGACTCCACCAGCGCGTCGAGTTGAAACTCACCCTCCATGCCATCCACGGAAAGCAGGCGGCAGGTTTCGCCGACCTTGGACGCGGGCGGCAAACGGCAGACGCCGGCATCCGTCACCAGCCAGTACCCGCCCTTGCGGGAGACCAGGAAGTTCAGAACCACGACGGAGGGCAACCCTTGCTCCCGGCCGAAAGTCCGAAACTCGGAACCGTCAAAGCGCGCCAGCCCCTCCGATGTGCAGATCCAGAGTAGCCCGCTGGCGTCGGGCACCAGGCAGAGAACCGAGTTGCGAGGGAGTCCCTGGGCGGTGGTGTACACCTGGATGGGTAGTCGATGCGCCTGGAGCTTCCATATTCCGGTGAAGAAGACGAGCATGCAAAGGATGCACGCCCTCGGTCTGGGCATGGTTTGAATTATGGCGGTTTTCGGCGGCGTGTGCCAGTGCGGTAATTCATCGGCCTGGCGCAGTTGTCCAAGGACTTGGTCCTTCGCCGGGAGAGCGGGTCCGGGGGGACCCGCGCAGACCAGGGGTCTGCCCCACCAAACGTCGTACACTCGAAAGATGGCCGCTGGAAAACAGCCGAAGCTTCTCGACGCCGGGGCGCCCGTGCCGGATGTCCGCTTGAAACTCCTGAGCGGCGGTGAGGCCACCCTGCGGGAGATCGCCGCCCGCGGGCCGGCGCTGCTGGCCTTCTTCAAAATCTCCTGTCCGATCTGCCAACTGACGTTTCCGTTTCTGGAGCGCCTCCACGCGGCCGGGACTCTCGCCATCTACGGCATCTCGCAAAACGACGCGCGCGGCACGCGCGACTTCAACAAGGATTTCGGCGTCACCTTTCCCACTCTGCTCGACGACGAAGATGAGAACTTTCCAGCCAGCGATGCCTTCGGGATTTCGAGCGTGCCGACGCTGTTCCTGGTGGAGCGCGACGGCACGATTTCGCAGGTGGTCGAAGGCTGGCGCAAGAAGGAAATGGAAGGGCTGGGAGCCAAGGCCGGCGCGGCGGTGTTCCGCCAGGGCGACAACGTCCCGGAATGGAAAGCCGGCTGAGGGTCGCGTAATTAGCTGCCCGGCGGGCGGCCACGCTAGAATGGGATGAGAGCGAATGCCCAATACCATCGAAGAAATCCTGGGCGCCGCGGGCGCCATCGCCAAGGGGATGAGTGTCACCTTCAAGGAGATGTTGTCTCCCACGGTGACCGAGTATTATCCCGACGAGCCGCCCAAGTTCGAAGAGCGCTACCGCGGCGTGCACGTGCTCGAACGCGATTCGAACGGCATGGAAAAGTGCGTGGCCTGCTTCCTGTGCGCGGCGGCGTGTCCCGCCAATTGCATCTATATCGAAGCGGCGGAGAACACGGAGAAAGTGCGTATTTCAGGGGGCGAGCGATACGCCAAGGTCTACAACATCGATTACAACCGCTGCATCTTTTGCGGATATTGCGTGGAGGCCTGCCCCACCGACGCGATCACGCATGGGCATGGCTTTGAAGCGGCCAGCTATAACACCTCGACGCTGGTGAAGCGCAAGGAAGACATGCTGGCGCCGATTCCCCCTGGCGCCCATGCGCCGGTAGTGGCCGCGGAAGAAGCTGGCGCACACTAGAGAGCCCGCCGCATGCTGCGAGCGATCCGGGAACAAATCGACACCATTTTCCGGGAAGACCCCGCCGCCCGGAGCGTGCTCGAAATCGTCCTGTGCTACCCTGGCTTCCACGCTATTCTGTGGCACCGCTTCGCCCACAGATTGTACCGCTGGCGTGTGCCGCTCCTGCCGCGCGTGGTCTCGCAGTTGAACCGTTTCCTGACGGGGATCGAGATTCACCCCGGCGCCATCATCGGGCGGCGCTTCTTCATCGACCATGGCATGGGTGTGGTGATCGGCGAAACCGCCGAAATCGGCGACGACGTGCTGCTGTACCAGGGTGTGACGCTGGGCGGCACGGGCGGCGAGAAGGGCAAACGGCATCCCACGCTGGGCAACCGCGTGGTGGTAGGGACGGGCGCCAAGATTCTGGGCAATATCCGCATCGGGGACAACGTCAAGATTGGCGCGGGCTCGGTGGTGGTGCACTCGGTTCCGGACAATTCCACGGTAGTGGGAGTGCCGGGGAGAGTGGTGCGCGTGCGGCCCGAAGGCGGACCGCTGGAGCACGGACACCTGCCCGACCCGGAAGGCCAGGCGATCGACGACCTGGCGCGCCGCGTGGCGGATCTGGAAGAGTTGCTGCGGCAGCACCCGGAGACGCGCCAGAACACGAAAGAGCGCGGCTGAGTCTCCCGGAAAAGAGACTTCAGTTACACTCAAAGAGCTGTGGACATCGCACGAAACGAGCACATGCGGCGGCTCATGGAACACCTTGGCAAGCTGGAGGAGCGTCTGCGCGCGGGCGGCGGCCCAGCGCGCATCGAGAAGCAACACCGCGCCGGGAAGCTGACCGCGCGCGAGCGCATCGCGGCGCTGCTCGATCGCGGGACCATGTTTCTGGAGATCGGGCTGCTGATCGCGTACGACCGTTACGACGGGCAGGCGCCGGCGGCGGGCGTGGTGACCGGAATCGGAAAGATTGAGGGACGGCCGGCGGTAGTGGTGGCCAACGACGCCACGGTAAAGGCCGGCGCGTGGTGGCCGGAGACCATCACCAAGATTCTGCGGGCGCAGGAAGTGGCCATGCGCAACCGCCTGCCGATCGTTTACCTGGTGGATTCGGCGGGCGTGAATCTGCCTTACCAGGATGGAATTTTTCCCGGGCAATACGGCGCCGGCCGCATCTTCTATTACAACTCGCTGATGCGCCGCAAACTGCGCATCCCGCAGACCGCCGCGGTGATGGGGCCGTGCATCGCGGGCGGGGCATACCTGCCGGCGTTGAGCGACGTCATCATCATGGTCGAGGGCGTCAGCTTCATGGGCCTCGGCGGGCCCAACCTGGTGAAGGGCGCCACCGGCCAGGTGATCGACGCGGAACCGCTGGGCGGGGCCAGCATGCATACCACCGTGAGCGGCGTGGCGCACTACATGGCCACCGACGACGCCGATTGTCTGGCGCGCATCCGGCAGCGGTTCCGGCAACTGCCCGCGCCGCGCGGGTGGGGCCGCGTGGATGCGCCGGCTCCGCGCCTCGACCCCGCGGACCTGTACGGCGTCCTGCCCGCCGACCATCGGCTGCCGTACGACATAGAAGAAGTGATTTTCCGTGTCTTCGACGGCGCCGACTACGCCGAGTTTCAACCCGGGCATGCGCCGGAGATCCTGTGCGCGAATGCCGGCCTGTGCGGCCAGCCGGTGGCGATTATCGCCAACCGCCGCGGTTTCTTGAAATCGGAGGGGCGGCCGCGCATCGGCGGCATCATTTATGCGGAATCGGCGCGCAAGGTGGCGTATTTCGTCGAAACCGCCGCGCGCCTCGGCCAGCCGCTGGTTTACCTGCAGGACGTTTCCGGTTTCATGGTGGGGCCGGAGGCGGAGCGCGCGGGTATCATCCGCGCCGGCGCGGAGATGGTGGAGAGCATGTCCTGCGCCTCGGCGCCGAAAATCGTGCTGACCCTCAACCACGCCAGCGGGGCCGGATACTACGCCATGGCGGGCCAGGGCTTCGATCCCAACTTCACGTTCAACTGGCCCACGGCGCGCATCGGCGTGATGGAAGGCGAATCGGCGATTCAGGCGCTCTACGCCGTGGACCTGGAAAAGCACAAAGGAGGCGCTCTGCCGGAGGAACTGCAACAGGCCATCGACAAGACGCGCGCGGACTACGAGCGCTGGCTCGATTCCCGGTACGCCGCGGCGCGCGGCCATTGCGACGCGGTGATCGACCCGCTGCATACTCGCGAGGTGCTGGCGTTCGCACTGGAAGCATGCCAGGGAGGAGTGCCCGCATGATCCGCATCGCCAACGGGCAGGGGTTCTGGGGCGACTGGCTGGAAGCGCCGGTCCGCCTGGTGGAGCAGGGGCCGATCGATTATCTGGCGCTGGATTACCTGGCCGAGATCACCATGTCGATTCTGCAGAAGCAGCGGCAGGCCGATCCGGCGCTGGGCTACGCGCGGGATTTTCCGCCGCTCATCGCGCGCATTGCGGGCGCCATCCGCGAGCGCGGCGTGCGCGTCATCGCCAATGCGGGCGGCGTCAACCCGGTGGCTTGCGCGCGCGAAGCGGTGCGCCTGGCGCCGGGGCTGAAGGTGGCGGTGGTGCTGGGCGACGATGTCTACCCGCGGCTCGACGAATTTCTGGCGAAGAACTACGAGATGCGGGACATGGACAGCGGCGAGCCGATCGCCGCGATTCGCGATCGCATCCAGAGCGCCAACGCCTATATCGGCGCGTTTCCGCTGGCCGAGGCGCTGGCGACGGGCGCGCACGTGGTGATCGCCGGACGCTCGACGGACACGGCGCTGGCGCTCGCGCCCATGGTGCACCGCTTCGGCTGGAAGCCCGGCGAGTTCGACAAGCTGGCGGCGGGTACGATTGCCGGCCACATCATCGAATGCGGCGCGCAGTCCACCGGCGGGAATTGCCAGGTGGACTGGCAGACCATTCCGGATATGGCGAATATCGGCTACCCCATCGTGGAAGCCGAGCCGGACGGAACGTTTGTCGTCACCAGGCACGCCGCGGCGGGCGGGCGGGTGAGCGTCGATAGCGTGAAGGAGCAGTTGTTGTACGAGCTGGGCGACCCGCAGCGGTACATCACGCCGGATTGCGTGGCCGATTTCACCAGCATTCGCCTGGAAGACGCGGGGCCCGGCCGCGTGCGCGTGAGCGGCATCCGCGGCGGCCCGCGGCCCCCCTCGCTGAAGCTTTCGATCAGCTATGCCAACGGATGGAAGGCGATCGGCACGCTGGTGTATTCCTGGCCGCAGGCGCTCGAAAAAGCGCGCATGGCCGATCGCATTGTGCGCGCGCGGCTGCGCGGTCTGGGTCTCGAGTTCGATGAAATCTCGACCGAGTACTTCGGCGTGAACGCCTGTCTCGGTCCGGCCGCGCCGCCCAATCCGGATCCGCCGGAGGTGCAGTTGCGCATCGGTGTGCGTGGCGCCGATAAGAAAGCCGTCGACCGTTTTACGCGTGAGCTGATTCCGCTGGTGCTGAACGGCCCGCCGGGCGCCACGGGTTTCGGCGAGGGCCGCCCGGTGGTGCGCGAGATTGTGGCTTACTGGTCGGCGCTGGTGCCGCGCGAAGAGATCGTCACCCGGGTGGAAGTCGTCGAGTAGGGTGCGCGCCGAGCCGCGACTTGTCGCACGAGCGTTAGTGCGCATTTCTCACACGTGGCCCGAGGAGGTGGCGCACGCACTCGTGCGTGCCGTGTCGAGACTCTTCTCGACACCCTGGTGGGGGACGGACAGTCTGTCGGGACGGGGCGTCGGCATGAGTGCCGACGCGGCACGCACGAGTGCGTGCGCCACATCGACACCGCCGAATTGCTGTGAGAAATGCGGGTTAGGGAGCGGAGGGCCCGTAGCACGAAATCCCGCCCGTCAAAGCGCTACTCCCCCGAACTGCCGTCCCACTGGTGCGCGGGGTCGGGATAATACGTGGCGGCGGCGCCGCACAGCACCAGCCAGCCGCCCGGGACTTTGGCGCGGGAGACGGAGACGCCGTCCGATGCCAATTGCTCCCACTGGAGGCCGGACGTAACTCGGCCCGACCGGGCTGCCGGCTTCTCTGCTTTGCTCCGGGTCTGCGGCTGGGCGCTGGCGGTGGCGGAAATAAACGCATCGTGGCGACAGGCATAGAGGTCGCCGAGATAGCGGAACTTTTCGAGATCGCGGTCGCGGTCGCTTCCCACGTGTTCGATCAGGGCACCGTAGGAAATGGTGACGTCGGGAACCCCTAAGGCGGCGCCGGTCTTCGGGTGCAGTTTTGTAGCTTCAATCGACTTGATCAACGATATCTTGGCCAACTTGCCTCCCATGGCGCGTCCCGTGCCATTCGCCCGGGACGAGCTATCAGATCTATCTTATCCCTTCACTATACGTGCCAGAATAGTGACAGGCGTTCAGCATGAAGGTTCCGCTTTCCAAGATTGCGCACACACGGTCGGGCGACAAGGGCGACACGTGTAACATCGGGGTGATCGCCTATCACGAGCGCGATTACCCGGTGCTGGTTCGCGAAGTCACCGCGGAACGCCTGAAGCGCCATTTCGGCGAGCTTGTGAAAGGCCCGGTCGAACGGTTCGAGTTGCCCAACCTGGGCGCGCTGAACTTCCTGCTGCACGGCGCGCTGGGCGGCGGGGGGACGGTTTCGCTGCGGACCGACGCCCAGGGCAAGACTTTTGGAGCCTCGCTCCTGGCGCTCGAAATCGACATTTCCGAGGAGTCCCTGGCAGAGCCGCATGGCGCCTAAGGTCCAGCCCCCCTCACCACGGCGTAAGCCCTGAAGACGTTATCTTTGGTCATGATTTGCTCTCTAACCTTTGACGGCTAGATAACCCCTGCCTGTGTTTCAGATACTCACAGTAGGGACAACAACGTGCCATTGGCGGCCCAGATTAGCCCCAAGAGAAAAGGTCGGCGGGGGACTGAACTCGTGGAGTTCACGATGGTACTGCTCCCCTTTCTTTCCATACTGTTCGTGCTGGTCGACGTCTCCTGGGCCATCTTTGCCAAATCCACGATCATTTATGCGGTCCGCACCGGGGTCCGCTACGGGATCACGATTACGGGCACACAGGTCACTACAGCGAGCCAATTATGCGGCTGCTCCTCCTCGCTCACCCAAATGGTGAAGGACTCCGTTCAGGCAAACGCCCTGGGATTTCTGAACGGCACTGCCGGCCGCAGCTACATTCAGGTGCACTATTTTACGCAGGATTCGACATCCTCGACCGGTTTGACCGATGTCTCCACCCTGCCGAGCGGCAACTCCCCCGGCAACCTCATGCAAGTCTCGGTGACTAATTTCCCGCTGCCCGGACTAGTGCCTCGCATTTATTACTGGTTTACGGCGGCCGATAAGAGTGCGGCCAACCTGAGCGCGGTCTCCGCGGACAAGATCGAGCCTTCCGGAGACATTCCGCCCATTGGGACGGCTCCCTAGGGTGGGAGGATCGGATGAGACGAAAACTTCAAAGGGGTATCGCTTATATCGAGTTTGCCCTATCCCTGCTGGTGCTGATCCCGATGCTTCTCGGCGTGGTCGGTATCGGGCTCAGCATGCACCGGCAATTGCAGACCGTGCAGTTGGCCCGCGATGCCGGCCACATGTTCGCCCGCAATGTCGATTTCACGCTGTTAGGCAACCAGCAGGTTTTGAGCGCCGTCGCCGGATCCCTCGGCCTTACCGCCACCGGTGGAGTGGTTGGAACGTCGGGCTCGGGCACCGCGGTCGTGATTCTTTCAGAGGTCCGGTATATGGACGTCTCGGCATGTGGCCTGGCCGGCTTCAAAACGATCGGTTCGGGCGGCAAACCGACCGGTTGCACGAACTACAATCAATGGGTGTTTTCCGAGCGGTGGGTGATCGGCAACAGCGCGCTCTGGAGCAGCAATCTGGGAACCCCGGCCGCTTCAATCGTATCTACGGTTGCTTCCAATGGAGTACCAGCCGGAGCAATTTCCATTACCAATCAGGCAACCGCCACCAGTGATGTAGCGAGCATCACCGGCTTCAACCCGTGGAACAGCACCACCAGTACAGGGCTGCCTTCCTCACAATGGGTTTACGTGGCCGAGGCTTGTGCCACCGGATTTCGAATGGCGCCCTTCAGCGCGGGCACCAATACTTACGCGCAAATCTATTTTTGAACGATTTCCTGGAGTCTATCCACATGGTCAAAAAGACAAGTTCCCGGCGGGGCCAGCGAGGCAACATCCTGGTCTTTCTCACGCTTGCATTGCCGTTTTTCGTCGGCTTGGTGGGACTCGGCATCGATGCCACAGTGTGCTACATCGTCCAAACGGAGCTTTCCGCGGCTGTCGATGGGGCGGCGTTGGGCGCCGGCCGTCTGATCAGCGCATACAACAACCCCACGTCCGACGCGGACATCGCCAGCGAATTTCTAAACGCGAACTTCCGCGTCGGCCAATCCGGATTCTGGGGAGCCTACAACCTTAAGCCAACCGTTACGGTCACCACCGGTATCACCAAAACGGTGACAGTGACCGCTACGGCCAACGTCCCGCTGCTGTTCATGCGACTGCTCCATCATGACGCGGCCACGATTGGGGCCACCGCCACCGCTACCCGCCGCGATGCGCGCATCGAGATCGTCATCGACCGCTCCGGCTCGATGAATACAGATGACGGAAGCGGCAGCGGAAATACCGTGATTCAGGATGTGGTTCAAAAGGCGGTGAACTTCACCGAGCAATTCACGACTTGCCCATCAACCTTCTGCGCGGCTCCCCTGGATTACGATGAGCTAGGGCTGGTAGTTTTCAGTGGCAGCGGCGTAGTGGGCTACCCGACCTATACTACAACCACTGGAGCCACTTGGCCGGCCAGTGTAAACCCTAAAGCCATAGGCGGTCCCGACATTTATTTCTATAACGGCGCCACCACCGATATGGTGCACCAGCTCAACACCCCTGTTACAGCGGATAACGGCACCGCCATGGGCGATGGGCTGGCCCTGGCCTATATCGAATTGCAGAAGGCCCATGTGCAGGACATGGCTGCGAACGGCAACATCGATACCCGGGTGAATGCGGTTGTGCTCTTTACCGACGGCGTGCCCTCGTCGGTTGCTACTTATCTGAACCAAAACAGCAACCCCGTGCTCGCCGGCAGTGGCTGCAAATACCTGCAGGACACTGTCACGCCCACCAACCCGATATACGGCTACGTCGTCATGTCATCAAACCATAACGGCAATCCCCCCTATACGGGTGCCGCAGGCCTTTATCAGCTTGCAAGTCTCGATACCAATGCCGGCGACACCTCGGCCGTTTACATGGGCTCGCCCGACCTTGACAGCACCATGAGCGCCGACTCAAGCAGTCCCAACATAATTCCCTCTTCAGGGTTGAAAAACTGTCCCTCCAACGGCTGGAGTAACCTGAGCAATCTGTCCGCACTCCCGTCTTTCGATAAATACGGCTACTCCCTGGGCCCGAACGGGAACGGTTACCTGCTTTCCAACATTGTGGGCAACGCACAAGGCGTAACCAGCATCTATCAGAGCGGCAGCAACAAGGGCGGCTTCGTTACTAACCAGCCAACAAGCCCTTACTACTGGGGGCTGGCGGCATGGGATGAGGTCGACCAGGTCGCCCAAGCCATTCGCACCGACGTCAATTATACAGGCCGGGGCGAAACCAGCCCGATGGCCATCACCGTCTACACCATAGGCTACACGGGCAACGGAGGCACCGATAACGGCCTGCTGCAGAAAATCGCCAATGTCGCTTCCTGTAACGTGAACGGCTACCCCTGCTCGATCACCACCCAACCGCAAGGCATCTACGCCCAAGCCAGCAACGCAGACTCGATTTCCAATGCGTTCAATACCATTCTTACCGCCATCCTGCGCCTGAAGAATTAAGGACCACACCCTAACCCCCGAAACCCGCGCCGGTCTATAATAGGGCAATGGCGCGGGCTCCGCGCGCCGGCCGATCCGCTCTGCCTGCCTTGTGCCGCGAACTCGATGACTCACGTTCTCGAATCCGTTATGCAGGCCCGCGTGTTGCGGGTGACCCTCAACCGGCCGGAGAAGCGCAACGCCCTGAGCTCCGAGTTGTGCCTGGAGCTGACGCGCGTGCTCGACCAGGCCAGCGCCGCATCGTCGGTGGGGGCCATTCTGCTTTGCGCCAACGGACCGGCCTTCTGCGCGGGGATGGATCTGCATGAAATCGGGCCCTCCACCACCGAAGCCATCGATATCGCCCACGAGCAGTTGTTCACCGTCGGCGCGCGGCTGGCGAAGCCGATTGTGGCGGCTGTGGGTGGCCCGGCGCTGGGCGGCGGCGCCGGGTTGGTGGCCAACTGTCACGTGGTGATCGCGTCGCAAGCGGCCACCTTCGGGCTCACGGAAATCCGGCTGGGGCTCTGGCCGTTTCTGGTGCACCGCGCGGTGTCGGCGGCGCTGGGCGAACGGCGCACCACGGAACTGGCGCTCACCGGGCGAATCTTCGGGGCGGCCGAGGCTCGCGAATTGGGCTTGGTCCACGAAGTGGCCGAGGACCCGGACCAGCGCGCCGCCGAGGTGGCCGCGCAGATTGCGGCTTCGAGCCCCACCGCCATCCGCAGCGGGCTGGGTCTCTTGCGCGAAGTTCGCGGCCTGAATTGGGAGCAGGCCGGCCTCGCGGCGCGGCGGGTGCGCGACCGAGTATTCGCCAGTCCCGACTTTCAAGAGGGGATCCGGGCGTTCCGGGAGAAGCGGGCCCCGCAGTGGCCATCTTTGGGGTCCTGAGTATATGCCCCACAAGATATTGGGGCGGTTAACGAATGGGTACTGTTGACGGTGGTGGATGTGCTTTACTTTTCGTCTCCGCGCGTTTAGTATAGTTACAACTCCCCCGTAGCAGAGGATAATGCTTTGCTCAAACTGAAACGTGTAGAACTACAAGGGTTTAAATCCTTTTGCGAACGCACCGAGCTCCGTTTCCACGGTGAAGGCATTGCTGGAATCGTGGGACCGAACGGTTGCGGCAAATCCAACATCAGCGACGCCATCAGTTGGGTTCTCGGCGAACAATCGGCGAAGACCCTGCGCGGCACGCGTATGGAAGACGTCATCTTCGCCGGCACGCGCGACCGCAAGCCGCTGGGCATGGCCTCGGTGACGATGTCGCTGATCGACCCGGAGATCTACCAGCCGCACGTGGCGCACAAGCCACAGCCGGTGGAAGGCGGGCAGGCGCCCAAGAGCGGCGAAGTGACCATCACGCGGCGGCTCTTCCGCTCCGGCGAAAGCGAATACCTGATCGACGGGCGGATCGCGCGGCTGCGCGACATCCAGGACCTGTTCATGGGCACGGGCCTGGGACCGGAGAGCTACGCCATCATCGAGCAGGGACGGATCGGACAGATCCTGAGCTCGAAGCCGCAGGACCGGCGCGCAGTCATCGAAGAGGCGGCCGGCATCACCAAGTTCAAAACGCGCAAGCGGCTGGCGGAAGCCAAGCTGGAAGGCGCCAAGCAGAATCTGGCGCGGGTCTACGACATTCTGGAGGAAGTCACGCGGCAGGTCAATTCGCTGAAGCGGCAAGCCTCCAAGGCGCGGCGCTACGGCGAGCTGAAGAACGAGCTGGAAGGACGGCTGCGCGTGGTGCTGTCGGGCAAGTACCGCTGGCTGGAACGCGATGCGGCCAAGACTGCCCTCGACCTCAACCTGGCGGCGTCCGAATTGAAATCGCTCAGCGGGCAGGTGGCGGAGCGCGAACGCGAACACGAGCAACGGCAGACCGCGTGCTACTCCACCGAGCAGCACCTCACGGCCGTGCGGCAGCAACTGGCGGAGTTGAATCTGGAAGCCGAACGGACCCGCGGGCGCCTGGTATCGCAGGTGAAAGAGAGCGGCGCCATCGAGCAGCGGATCGCGCAGGCGGAGAAGGAATCGCAGGAGCTGGGCCTGCGGTCGGATACGCTCGACCAGGAAATCGCGGCGCATCAAATGAGCGTGGACGCGCTCGAAGCGCAGATCGCGCAAGCGCGCGGCTACATGCAGGAAATCAACCTGCAGCGGGAAACCCTGCAGGCGCGCGTGCGAGAGCGCGAGCAAGCCATCGAAGCCGGGCGGCAGGCCATTCTGCGGCTGTTGGGCGAAGCATCGGCGCTCAAGAATCAACTGGCGCAGGTGGAAGAATACCTGGCGGGGATTGAGCGCGAGACGGCGCGGTCCGAACGCGAGGAGCAGGTGGCAGCCGCGGAAATCGAGCGCCTGGAAACCGCGCGCCAGCAGCTTTCGGAAACGGCGGTACAGCGGCAACTGGAACTGGAAGCCGTCACCGGCGAGCGCCGGCGCACCGAGGAGGATCTGGGTGAGCGGCGTAACGCCGCGGTGGAATTGCGGCGCTCGATCGATGGATTGAAGAACGAAGTATCGCAGATCCGCGCCCGCAAGGAATCGCTCGAGCAGGTGCTGGCGCACCGCACCTACACCACGGAATCGGTGAAGCGCTTGTTCGCGGCGCTCGAAAAAGGCAAGGCCGCCGACCTGAGGCCCCTGGGCGTGCTGGCGGATTACGTGGAAGTGGACCCGCAGTTCGAAAAGCCGGCCGAAGAATTCCTGCACGAAGAGCTGGAATACGTGGTGGTGGAGAACTGGCAGCAGGCCGAGCGGGGCGTGGATTTCGTGCGCGCGGAGCTCGACGGGCGCGCCACCTTCCTGGTCCACCCCGAGCCCAACGGACACACCTTCAACCATCTGCCTGAGCCGGCCATCGGGCCGGAGACGGGAATCGCCGCGCGGCTGAGCGAATCCCTGCGGCTCACCAACGGGTTCCGCGATCGCGCGGTGGACCTGCTGCCGCGGCTTTCGCTGTGCTTCCTGGCGGAGGACCGCGCCTCGGCGCAGCGGCTATCGACGGCCTATCCGCACCTGTATTTCCTGATGCCCGACGGCGTCTGTTATCACGGCCACACCGTGACGGGCGGAAAGAAATCGGGCGCCGGCCCGCTGGCCATGAAGCGCGAGGCCCGCGAACTGGCGGTAACTCTGACGGGACGTCAGATGGCGCTCGACGAACAGGTGGCGCTTCTCGACGCCGTCAGCCAGGAAATCATCGGCCTGGAAGCCGAGCTGGAACGGCTGCGCGCGGTGCAGCAGGCGCGCGAGAAAGACCGCGTGGCGCTGGAGCACGACATGCGCAAGCTGGCGGACGACCTGGCGCGGACCAACTCGCGGCTTTCGGTGGCGCGTCTGGAGCTGGAACGGCTGCGGCGCGATGCCGAGAAATCGGCCGAACAGCGTGAGAAAAATCGCGCCGCCATCGAAGAAAAGGACGGCCTGCGCGCCGGGCGCGAAGCGGCCCTCGAGGCCGAACGGCAGGAGTTGGAGAAACTGGAAGTCCAGGCGGCCACCATCGGCGAAGAATACGCCGCCACGCGCGCCGAACTGGCCGGCCTGGAGGAACGGCATCGCGGGGAGCGCTCCGCCATGGGCCGCCTGGAACAGCAGTTCCGGGAAACCTCCGCGCGCCGCAACTCGATCGCCCCCGAAATCGAGCGCCTCGGCGAGCAGCGCGCCCGCCTGCTGGCCGACAACATCGAGCTCGACCGGAGAGCCACGGTGCTGGCCGGGGAAATCACCGCGCAGGAGACCCGCGTCCTCGAAATGGCTGCCCGGGAAGCGGCCATGCGCGAAGCCTTGCGCGCCGGCGAAGAGGAGCTCAAAGCGTTGCGCGCGCTGGTGCAGGAGAGCCTCGAGAAGCGCTCGCAGATCGAAGTCGACCTGGTGCGCAAGCAGGCCGAACTGAAGTTCCTGGACGAAACCAGCCGCAAGGAGTTGAACTGCCCGGTAGTGGAGCTGGCCTCAGCCGACGACCCGGTGCCCGACGCCGAGCGAATCGCCGAGGCCGAGCAGGCCTGCAACGAGGTGCGCAACCGCATCGAAGCTCTCGGCCCGGTCAACGCCGCCGCCATGGAAGAATTCCAGGAAGCGCAAGCGCGCCACGATTTCCTGAGCGCGCAGCGCCAGGACCTGATCGATTCCATCCGCGACACCGAAAAAGCCATTCAGGAGATCGACACGGTGTCGCGCCAGAAGTTCGCGGAGGCCTTTGAAGCCATCAACGCCAATTTCCGCGAAGCCTTCCAGACCCTGTTCGGTGGCGGCACCGGTGAGATGCGCCTCACCGACCAGGAGAATCTGGCCGATTCGGGCATCGACATTATCTGCTCGCCACCCGGCAAGCGCCTGCAAAACGTCCTGCTGCTTTCCGGCGGCGAGAAGGCGCTGGCGGCCGTGGCCCTGCTGATGGCGATTTTCAAATACCAGCCGAGCCCGTTCTGCGTGATGGACGAAGTGGACGCGCCCCTGGACGAAGCCAACATCGGAAGGCTCACCAAGCTGCTGAAGGAAATGTCGGAGCAGACGCAGTTTGTGGTGATCACCCACTCCAAGCGCACCATGGAAGCCGCGCAGGCCCTCTACGGCGTGACCATGCAGGAACCCGGCGTTTCGCGGCTGGTATCGGTGAAGTTCCACGGAGAAGCCGAGGCGCCGGCGGCGTAGCATTACCTTATAATCTAGCCATCATGCAAAGAGCAATGGTGAGAGTGTGCGGCAGCGTTCTTGCGTGCGGCGTTGGCGCGTTTGCGCAGACGGCGCAGTTCGAAGTGGCTTCCGTGAAGCCGTCTCCGCCCGATGCGCGGGGGATGCGCTGCACCGGCGGCCCGGGCACGTCCGATCCGGGCTCGCTCACCTGTGAAAACTACAGCCTCTCGTTCCTGGTAATGATGGCTTACAATCTGCGCAGCTTCCAACTGACTGCGCCCGCCTGGATGGATACCGCCCGGTACAACGTCGTGGCCAAGATTCCGCCCGGCGCCGACAGGCGGCAGTTTGGACTGATGCAGCAGAGGCTGCTGGCCGAGCGCTTCGGGCTGCAAGTGCATTTCGAGAAGAAGGACATGACGGTCTACGAGTTGACGGTGGCCAAGGGCGGCCCGAAGCTCACGGAATCGCAGGAGCCGGCGGCCGAGAGGCCCGAGGCAGCATGGAGACCGCCCGCGGGCGGACCGCCAGTCCGCACCATGGCGCGGGTGAATCGCAAAGGCGAATCGATCGCCGATCTGGCAAACTTCCTCTCCAACCAGTTGGGGCAACCGGTCACGGACGCCACCGGGCTGGGCGGCCGATACGATTACGGGCTCTCCTTCTTGATGGAACCGGGCGGACGGGCAGCGGGGCCGGCAGCCTCGAATGGGCCGGAACCCGAATTCGGAATCAGCCTCATCGACGCCGTGCGGGACCAACTGGGGCTCAGGCTGGAGAAGAAGAAGGGCCAAGCCGACGTCCTGGTGGTGGACCACGCGGAGAAGGTCCCGATTGAGAACTGACTCCCGCCCGATTCCAGTTTCTCCCGGCTTCGAGCGTTGGGCCGAGGTCTCAGCGGTGACGTACGCCCGGAGCAGCCGGCTCCGCCTCCGTGGCCGGCTCGGTTTCCCGCCAATAGTCGGTCTTGGCTTCCACCGCTGGTCTTCGCGCGCTGGTGAGCGTATTGCCTGCGAATACCAGCTTCTTCAGTTCGCCCGGACCCACCGATAAGAACGTGCCCGTTCGCTCGAACGCGCGGCTGTCACGCACAATCGCGCCCGGACAGCGGTCCAGCCGGATTACCGGGGCGTCCGCCAGTGGCTCGCGCGTGGTCACGTGGTCCAACAACAGATCTTTCGAATCGCGCACCAGGAAAGCCGGTCCGCCGGCGGCGTTCACTTCCACGTCAACGAGTTGCATGGCCGCCGTATTGTATGCCTTCAGGCCGCTCTTTCCGGACGCGACGACGTTGCCGATGCGCAGCCCGGAAATCGGCATCTCCGGCAGTCCCTCGATGTCGATCGCCACGCGCGCGCCGCGGATGGTCATGTTGCTGATGGCGATATTGCGAAACACCGGCGTGCGGTTGGACACCGGCGCCTCGCCGCCGCGCACCTCGCCTTCCATCAGGTAGTAGTTTGTCACGTTGATTCCCTGGCCCACGCCGTTCATGGTCCAGTTGTCGAAACGCACGTCCTCCACCCCTCCGGCGCGGCCCCTGCTGCTCTTGATGCGCACGCCCATCTCGGTCCCCTGGCAGGTGATGTTGCTGGCCACCACGCGTCGAATCCACCCGGAAGTTTCGCTGCCCAGCGTGACCGCGCCGTGCGCGTGCCGTACGTTGCATCCGGTGATAGTGATGTCTTCGCTGGGCCGGTTGACCCGCAGCCCATCGGCATCCTTCCCGGATTTGATCACGATGCCGTCGTCTCCGGTATCGATGGAACAGCCCGAAATCCGCACGTTCCGGCTGGAATCCACGGCGATCCCATCGGTATGCACGCCCGGGTAGGTTTCGATGGTCACATCCCGAATCATCACGTTGTCCGAATACAGAAGGTGGATGGTCCACATCGGGGAACCCTCGAAGCGCACTCCCTCGATGAGGATGTTGCGGCTGTCCATGGTGCGCACGAACGACGGCCGCAGCTCCGGTGCGGCCTTGCGGTAGTCCTCTTCCGCGGCCGGCGTCTTCACTTCCAGCAATTGCAGCAACCGCTCCCAGTTGGGCCCATTGGCGCTCCCCGGGTCGGCGCCGGAACCCTTCTCCCGCGGCATCATCCGCATCCACTCGGTGTTGTCGCTGGACAGCACGCCGCGCCCCGTGATGGTGACGTTTTCCAGGTTGCGCCCGCCGATCAGCGGCACCGGCGTCAGCGCTTCGATCCCCTGCTGCCTGCCCTGCGTGAAGGGCAGCTTCGCGGCCGGGAAGCGCAGCGTCGCCCCCGCGTCGATGTAGAGGATCAGGTTGCTCACCAGCTCGATGGGCCCGCTGGTGTAGTTTCCCGCCGGGACGAATACCGTTCCGCCGCCCGCCGCCTTGGCCGCCTGAATCGCCGCGCGGATCGCTTCGGTGGCTGTCGCCTCGCCGTCCCGGCGCGCTCCGTAGTCGACGATATTGAAGAATGGACCGGCGCCCCAGGCGCAACCGGCCGCCAGAATCGGCAGCGCCGGCGCCAGCCGCCGCCACCAGCATCGCAAAGCCACGACTTCAGCTTACAACCATTAGTGGGACAGGCCTCCTGGCCGGTCGATGCATTCCGCAAACCTGCTACCCTACCAGCTCCGGTTCCGCCACGCAGCTTCCGCAGCCTTTCTTCTTGGCGAGCAGGTCCAGCCGCCTCATCTCTTCCGCCACTTCAAGTGGCACCGCGAATTCGCGTTCCACCCGCTCGCGGTAGACCGGCCCGGAGTTGTAGGCGCAGAAGGGATAGATCTTGCCGTTCGGCGCGGCGTAGTGGATGACACAGCGTTTCACGCGCTCCACGTCGTAGTTGTACGAATCCATGAAGTGCATGCCGGCCAGCATCAGGGTGCGGTAGGTGAAGCCCTTCTCTTCCGCTTCGCCGCGGCCGTGCTTCTTATCGGTGAGGCCTTGCAGGGTCTGCAGGAACTTGTTGAAGTCCAGGCCTTCGGGCGCCTTCTCCGCATGGAAGAATTTGCGCAGGCCATTCCATGCCTGCAGCTTGGTGAAGAACTGGACGCGGCGCTTGCCGGCCTTGCGCGCCAGCAGGTCCATCTCCTTCAGCATCCCGCCAACGTCCACGAATTGCGTCACCGGCGTGGCCTTGCGATTCTGGTCGACGAACAGGTACGTGCCCAGCGAGCAGTGCGGGTGGCAGCTCAGCGTGGTGGTCTCGTCGCCGCGCAACGCGCTCAGCAACTTCGAAAACGGCGTCACGCAGCTCAGCGGAAACCAGTCCTGGTAGGGATCGGCGATGCCCGTCTGCTTCTGTACGGCATGCGCGAAATCGGAAAGCGTGAAGCGCTTGGCTTCCAGTTCGTGGCGCGCGATGCGTCCGGTGAAGGCCACCGGCTGGAAGCTGATGCCGCTGGTGCAGTCGATGTACTCCAGCGCCAGCCGCACAATGTCGCCGATCTGGTGGTCGTTGAGCCCCTTCACGATGGTGGGGACGAACACGATCTTCAGCCCGGCCTTGCGGACGTTTTCGATGCACTTCAGCTTCTTTTCCCACAGCCGCTCGCCGCGCGTGCGGCGGTAGACGTCGTCGCAGACGCCGTCGAACTGCAGGTAAAGCGTGTGCAGGCCGGCTTCCTTGCACTGTTCGGTGAATTCCAGGTCGGTGAACTTGATGCCGTTGGTGGCCGCCTGCAAGTGGCTGAAGCCCATCTCGCGGGCCATGCGGAGCACGTCCAGGAAGCGCGGGTAGATGGTCGGCTCGCCGCCGGAGAACTGCACGATGCGGCCGGCCACGGGTTTTTCGTCGCGCAGCGCCTGGAGCATCTTGCGGACGGTTTCGAAATCCGGCTCGTAGACGTAGCCCGCCGCGTTGGCGTTGGCGAAACAGACCGGGCAGGTGAGGTTGCAGCGGTTGGTGAGATCGACGTTGGCCAGGCCGGTGTGGCTGGTGTGCAGGTTACACAGGCCGCAATCGTCCGGGCACTTCGTGGCGTTGGTCACCGCCGGGTTCTCCAGGCCGCGGTTGTCGCCAAAGCTCCATTCCTCCATCTTCAGATAGAGCCGCGCGTCGGAATAGATAATGTCGCGGAAGTCGCCGTGGTTCGCGCAATGTTTTTCCATCACAACTTTGCCGCCGTCTTCGAAGATCCTGGCGTCAATCAGTTGCGAACAATCGGGGCAGAGCGATTGAGTGGTCTTGGGAAGGCCCTTGGCGAGGTTCTGGATGGGCGAACCCGTATAGGTAGTTTTGGGCTGTAATACCTGGAATTCCGCCATGTCTGAGATTCTAAGCGGCTTAACCGGCGAAAACCACATTCAGACACTAAAAGGTGAATTCTAGCACTTAAGCGGCGAATTTTGAGGCCGAACGGCAACCTGAGTTATCCTGCGGTTTGACCTCCGTACTCGACTTTCCGCACGCCGCCGCCTCCTTCGCGGCGGCCTTCCTGGCCGGCTCCATCAACTCCGTCGCCGGCGGCGGCACGCTGGTGTCGTTCCCCACGCTGATCTGGCTCGGTCTCGATTCAGTCACCGCCAACGCCACCTCGACGGTAGCCATCTGGCCGGGTACGGTGGGCAGCGCCTGGGGATACCGCAGCGAACTCCGCGCCGCCGAACCGCGCTTCCTGGCGCTCATCGTCCCCAGCCTGGTCGGAGGCATCGCCGGCGCCATCCTGCTGCGCTACACAAAGATAGCCACATTCGACCGCCTGGTGCCGTACCTGATCCTCTTCGCCACCCTGCTGTTCGCCGCCCAGGAAACCGTGCAGCGCCACCTGGGGACCGGAACGGAAGCGGCCCGGCGGTCGGCCCGCTGGATGACCGGCGGCATGCTGTTCCAGTTGGCGGTGGGCCTTTATGGCGGCTATTTTGGCGCCGGGATCGGCATCCTGATGCTGGCGGCGCTGAGCATTCTGGGGCTCCGCGACATCCACGAAATGAATGGCCTCAAAGTGGTGTTCGGCGGCAGCGTCAACGGCATCGCGGCGGCTTATTTCATCTGGGCGCGCATGGTGTATTGGCCCTACGTGGTGCTGATGGCGGTAGCGGCGATCGTCGGCGGGTTCGCCGGCGCCGGGGTGGCCCGCCGCCTGGGCCGCACCGTGGTCCGCCGCGTGGTGATTGCCATCGGGGTAGGGATGGCGGTGTCGCTGTTCCTGCGAAAATAACGTGGCGGATATCACGTCCCCGCCTGGGCCGCCAAATCCCCGCAAGAATTCCGCAAGAATTCCTCTATCTCCCGGACCAATTTGGGACTAGAATGATTCTAGAGGCCGTAGTATGGAGGGTCGCCTCACAATCGCCGGAGTCCTATTTGCGTTGCTGGTTCCAGCGTCCCTGGACGCCGCGGTCGTGCCGCGCCGCTGGCAGGACGGCGAAATCCTCTCCCGCAAAACCGTTTCGACCGGACGCGCCTACCTGCGCAAGCAGTACGTGTATCGCGTCAAAGGTTTCGGCCATAGCTATCTGGTGGTATCCGACACGCCACTGCACCTGGATTTATACGTTCCGATGCGCTTCTCGGCCGACCGCAGGCACCTGTTCATCCAGGATGCCGACGGCCAGGAATGCAAGGCCGCGATCCTGCGAGTGGCGCGATATCGGGCCCGCCAGTAAGCCCGGGGGCGGCCCCGGGAGAAACTCTAGCGCCTTGACCCGGCTGACGCTCCCACCTCCGCACAGAGCCGCGGCCGTCAGGGAGCGGAGGGCAGTTATCAGCAAAACAGCACGTGGTCAAAGCGCTAGCCGTGGACCAATGAGTTCCGGGCGGCTGAGCATTTCACTGCCTGGTGAAATAGCGTATAACAGAGGTGTGGAAAATCGGACCGAACCCAGAACCTTATCGCAATGGATTAGATACATCGTCGTGGCAATCATCGCTATATGGCTGGTTATCTGGATGTTAAAGTTTGTTGGTATCAATATCTTCTAGTTAACCCAGCAGCAATTCTCGAGCAGCCCATCCACAAACAGATCCGCGTCTGCCTTCGATTTCGCGGCGGCGCTCATCGCGCAAATCCAGGAATTGCAGGAAACCGCGTTCGGGCCGCCGCCGCGGCAGTTCTCTTCAAACAGATCGGTTCTCTGATAAAATCGTGAAGGCGTTGATCCATCACCAGTACCTCAATGCGGCGCTGGGTTGGCGTCAAGTTGTTGAAAAATGCGCGCCCGTAGCTCAGTTGGATAGAGCGGCTGGCTTCGAACCAGTAGGCCGGGAGTTCGAGTCTCTCCGGGCGCACCACATTCCCCAAATGCCGGGCAGGGTTGACACCCGGCGAAATCGGGCATAACCTACAAGCGGAACTACAGGTCTTAAATACTTTAATATTGGAGGTATGCCATGGCTGTCCTGGAAATCCCCCTCGCCGAAGAAGTTGCGGAAAGCGCCCATTGGAGCGACGACCCGCCGGTGAGGATCGAGGAACAGGAATTCGATCTTCTTGCATTCGAACTTTGGCACTTAGGGAGTTACCCGGACCTCACCGAACTCGAAGAGTGGGAGGACACAGAGTGCACCGTGGCCAGCCGCGCCAGTTGCCTGTAAACGCCAGCCTGGAGCCGACCACCTAATGGACAACCAACCGCCGGTCCTGAGTCGCCGTTTGTCGGGAATCGACGCCGCCTTTCTTTACCTGGAACGTAAAGAGATACCGCTGAACATCGCTTGCGTCGCGCTGTTCGATGGGCCCATCCCCTTCCGCGAATTCGTTGCCAATATCGATTCCAAACTGGACCTCATACCGCGCTACCGGCAGTTGGCGGTGCCACCCCCGTTCAACCTGGGTTATCCCACCTGGGAATACGACCCGAACTTCCACATCAAGCGCCACATTTTCCGGGTACGCCTGGACGCGCCCGGCGGGGAAGCCGAGCTCGAGGCGCTGGCCGGGCGGCTGCTCAGCCAGGTGTTGGACCGCGGCAAACCGCTCTGGGAAGTCCACATCGTGGAAGGCTTGAAGAACGGGCGCGGCGCCCTGATCGCGCGCATTCATCACGCGCTGGCCGACGGCGTTGCCGGAGCGGCGCTGCTGAGGATCATGTTGGATCCCACCCCCGAAGGTTCCCACGCCATCCGCAAGCCGCGAACTCGCCCGGCGGCCACCCCGCGCGCCGAGCACACGCTGGCGGAGCAAGTCGGCGGCGCCATTCAGAGCGCCCTGGAAAACGTGGTCGCCGCCGAGGCGGGCCTGCTCGGCCTGGCCGAAGGGCTGCTCAGCGACCGCGGGAAGAACGCCCTTCAGGAACTTGCAACGCTGCTGCCGGAATTGCTAAAGCCGCCCGAGCGGTTCCCCTTCAACAAGCCCTGTTCGGGCGACCGCAAGTTCTGCTGGGCGGAAGTCGATTTCAGCGAGGTACAGGCGATTCGCGCCGCCCTGGGCGGCAAGGTGAACGATTGCATCCTGAGTGTAGTGGTGCGGGCGATCGCGCGTTACATACGGCTGCATGGGGAGAAGGTCAAGGGCCGGTTGCTGCGTGTGGTCTGTCCCGTCAACCTGCGTGGCGACGAGCAGGGCGAATCGCTCGGGAACCGCATCACCTTTCTCCCGGTGGTCCTGCCGCTGGATGTGCGGGACCCGGTAGAAATGCTGCACGCCGTAGCCACCAGGATGGAAATCATGAAGAGCGTTCGGGCCGCCGAACTGATCGCCATCGCGGCCAGTTGCTTGGGCGCCACTCCAGCCCCCATGCAGGAGCTGTTCTGGCGCGGCATACCGTTGGTTCCCCTGCCGCTTCCGCTGCTCAACCTGATCTGCACCAACGTGGCCGGACCGACCTCGGCGCTTTATACGGTGGGGCGGCGCCTGGTGGCATCCTATCCGCATGTGCCCACCGGCTATGAGCTGGGGCTGGGAGTGGCGGTGCAAAGCTACGACGGCAAGCTGTTCTTCGGTCTGACCGCCGACGCCCACGTGGCGCCAGACATCGCGCGCCTGCGCGATTACATCCGGGTCTCGTTCGAGGAGCTTTGTAAAGCCGCCCGAGTAAAGAGCGCACCGCCGCGCACCACCACGCCTCGCGGCGCGAAACCGCGGCCGGCAAAACGGACTAAGCCCGCTAAGCCCGCCGAGCCGGTTGAACCTCCGGCATCCGATCCGAGCCGCGACTTGTCGCACGACCGTCAGGGAGCGATTTTCCAAACTGGGACAGACCCTTTCGTCAGTCAACCCGGCGATCTCAGCGATTTTTCCGCGCCTTCCAACGGCCACGGCTCCGAAGCGAGCCGCGACCGTAAGGGAGCGATTCTTCACCCCGAACCGGAATCCGATCCGAGCCGCGACCGTCAGGGAGCGCTTGTCCACCCGGAACCGGCATTAGTCTAGAGTATGCCCGAATCCAAATCCGTCCTTCATCCCGACCTGCGCGGCCGTGTTGCGGTGGTCACAGGAGCCAGCCGCGGCATCGGCAGGGCTCTGGCGATCCGCCTGGCGCAGGAAGGCGCGGATGTCGCGGTGGCCGCCAAGAGCGAACAGTCCACCGAACGCCTGCCCGGCAGCATCCATGAAACGGCGGGTGCCATTCGGGCCCTGGGGCGGCGCTCGCTCGCCATCCCCACCGATGTCCGCGATGAGGACGCCATTCGCAACCTGATCGAGCGCACGGCCGCCGAACTCGGCCGCGTCGACATTCTGGTGAACAACGCCGGCGCCATCTGGACCGAGGCCATCCTCCAGACGCCTCCCAAGCGTCTCGACCTCATGCTGGGCGTCAACGCCCGAGCCGCCTATATCGCCTGCTATTACGCTCTGCCGCACATGGTAAAGCAGCAGTGGGGGCATGTCCTCAACATGTGCCCGCTGCTTACCAGCCGGCCCTCGCCCGGCAAAGTCGCTTACATGATCTCCAAGCTCGGGATGGCTCGCGTGGCGCTCGGCGTGGCGGCGGAGCACGAGCGGGACAACATCGCCGGCAACACGCTCTGGCCGCGCACCATCATCGAGACCCAGGCCTCGATCGCCTGGAAGATGGCCGATCGCTCCCAGTGGCGCACCCCGGAGATTGTCTGCGACGCCTCGTTGGCCATCTTCGCCCAGGAGCCCCGAACCTGCACCGGGCGCCAGTGGATCGACGAGCAGGCGCTCACCACTCTAGCCGGCATCACCGGCTTCGACCACTACTGGTGTGAAGGCCAGCCTCCGGCCAATCCCATTTACATCGACACGTGGTGACGGCGAATGCCCTGTGCGCTGGTTCTCTCGGCGGGTGGAATGTTTGGCGCGTATCAGGCGGGAGCCTGGAACGTGCTGTCGCGACGTTTTCAGATCGATCTGGTAGTGGGCGCCTCCGTCGGTGCGCTCAACGGATGGGCGATTGCCGGCGGATGTTCCCCCGCCGATCTGCTGGCCATGTGGCGCGATCCTGCCACCGCCCTACTCATGAGGCGGCGCTTTCCCTTGGCGCCCTGGAATGGCTTTTTCGATCCCGCCGCGCTGGAGCGGCAGGTGCGGGACTGGTACCAGCGGTTCAAGCCTCGCGTGCCCTATTCGCTCACGGTGGTGGAGGTTCCACGGCTGCGCCTGGTGCGAGTGCCCCACGACCAGGTTACCCCGGAGCACCTCATGGCCTCCTGCGCGGTGCCTCTCGGGTACCCGCCCGTCCGTATCGACGGCAGGCTCTACGTGGATGGGGGTCTGCTCGACGTACTGCCGGTCTGGGCCGCGGCCGAAATGGGCGCCACCCGCGCGATCGCGGTGAATGCGCTGCCTCTAATGCCTTCGCGTTCGCTGCGCGCGGCAGCCCGCGTGGTTCGCCTCCTGGGTCGGAAGCCCGCCAAGGTCGCAGGCCTCGACCTCGTGCCGATCAGTCCCCGTACCCCCCTTGGGTCGGTTCGGGACGCACTCACCTGGAGCCCGGAGAATGTGCGGCGATGGATTCAGCAGGGCGAAGACGATGCCGAGGCATTAGTTGGATAACGGCTCTCCGGGGGCGTGCGACAGAAGTGAACCACCAACTACTCAGCACAGAACCGCGAGCGTTAGCGAGCGGCCGCCACGGAGCTGCCGTCATCCTTGTTCCGGTCGCCGGGGCGGCGCTTCAAAGATCGCCATCGGCTCACCTTGGCCGCTAATCACGTACCCAATCGCGGCGCCAATCTGCCCGCTGTACCAGAGATACCTCGTGCTGCCATGCCGCGCCCATCGGATTCGGTTCGGTCCATCCAGTCCCGAGCGATTCAGCGCACGGCTCGCGTACGCCTTGAAGGCGTTCATCACCAGTTCCGGAGAACGATCCGCGTCCAGAATGACGTGAACGTGATTTGTGCGTACGTGGGCTGCCAGCAACATCCATTTCCGCCACTGGCAGACTTCCCGAATTGCCTCTAGAACAAGTGTCCGCCGAGGGTGGTCCAGCGTATAAGGCACCTGTCTTGCCAACTTCTTCGCATAGGTTTCGCGAACTTCGGTCTGCTTTGGATAAGGGCCCTTGTAGAGGTGATGCTGTTGATCGGCAGCGCCGGCCTGACCTGGCAACCGCGTGCCGTAGCAAACGAAGGTGATGAAGTAAGTACCGGTACCGGCTTCCACATATAGATAGTGTCGCTGGCCGGGTTTCCTCTCAGTCTTTCCGCTCCTGCCCGCACGGAACCACGAGCGTCAGCGAGTCCTGCTCCAAGGTTCGCCGGAGGGCCGCTCGCTGACGCTCGCGGTTCTGTGCTGAGTGGTTGGTACGCATCAGCGTGCTTCCCTGGCTTCCGGGTCTTATGCGGCAGCCGGAGCTGGGGTCAACTGCGCACGGCGGCTACGACGCCATCGCAAAGTTACGAGTCCTATGAGAAGGCCGGCGAAAGCGCCGAGGATCGCTATGCTGAGCCGGTTCGGGGATGCGGGAGTTTGCGGCGAATACGCATTTTCCAGCAAGTCGACGGTATAGCCCTGCTCGCGCGAATTGCCTAAGCTCGACTCCACGAATTGGCCCGACAGTTCGCGCACCATGGCTTGCACCTTGAAGCGGTCGGGATAAGAGAACGAAATCGCGAAGGCCAGCGCGTGGCGGCCTGGTAGCGCCTGATACAGGCGTATCCTGATATCTTTCATCCGCATCTTCTCCGCGACGTCGGAGATTGGCATGTCCGCGCGTTCTTTCTTGTAGAGGTCCAGGTACGGGAGCTGAATCAGGCGCGCCAGGTTGTCGCGGCTAAGGATCTGTTGCTGGATCTCCTGGAGGCGGTCGGCAATCGCTGCACTGCCGGCTGTGCCCGCGATCCGCAGGGCGGCCCGGGAAACATACACATCGGGGATGAAGTATGCGACGGCCAGGGCCGATGCGCAGCCAGCCGCGGCAAAGCCGGCCATCCGCAAAGCCCATTTCGGGCGCCGCCAGATCAAAGTTGCCAGCAGACCGAGCAGCAGGCCGGCTCCGAGGCCTGCCCACAGGAACGCGATGTGGTTGGGCAGGGCGGGGCTCTCGGGCAGGTCGGGGGGTTGGAGCAGGACCATTCCGGGGTTGCCCTTCAACCCGGCATCCCGGGTCTGCCGGTAATTCATCTCCATGAACTTGTAACTGAGTTCTCGCAGCACCTGCCGCGCCTTGTAACGGTCCGGATAATCGAAGGAGATCACAAACGCCAGGGTGCCCTGCTGGCGCGCCTCAGGCGCTTCAAACAGGCGGATCTTCAGGTCTTTCGTGCGCATTCTTTCGGCGACGTCTGCTATCGTCATGCGCTTCCGCTCTTCCTTGTATAGATCGAGCGTGGGGATCATGATCAGGTCCATCAGAGCACGGCGTCCGAGAATCTGCGCCTGCATCTGACCGAGGCGCCACACCAAATCATCGTCGCCCACGCCTGGGGTTGGATGCGAGGCCGGCGGTGGCGGGCTGATGCGCATTACAGCCCTCGACTCATACCGGTTTGGAATCAGAAACGATCCGGCCAGCGCCAGAATCGCACACCCGACGGCCGCGGCCACCGCTATTTTTCCGTAGCTCTTCCAACTCGTCATCTGCATGATGAGCGCTCCTCGCAGCACGTCTGCCAGGTCCCGCCAGCGCACGTTGGCGTCGTCCAGCAGGGCGTCGAACTCCGCGCCGTAGCGCGCGCGCCAGGCTGCGGGATAGAGGTATGCCGCCCAACCAATCCAGCGTCTCATGCGTGTTTCAACCTCTTGGCGGCGATTTTGAGCACGCGGTCGAGGCTCGCGACCTGCGCTCCCAGGTACTCGCGGCCGGCGCCGGTGATGCGGTACGGCTGCCGCCGGTCGTCCGTGTTCACGGGACGAATCCAGCCCCGCTCTTCCAGGCGGGTGATGGCGCCGTAGAGCGTGCCGGGGCCCAGCCGCACGGCCGCGAAGCGTTGAATGTCTTCCATCATGGCGTAGCCGTGCTTATCGCCATCCGCCAGGCTGGCCAATACAAGTAATGTCGGGTCGGTCAAAGTATTACGCCTTGCGTAGTATCGTATAACGTAATAGAGAGACTGTCAAGGGGAATGTGGAGCGGGCCGGAAGCCCGCTCCACGAACGGCTCTGACGGGTCAGCCCTTTTTCTTAAGCGCCTCGGCGATTCTTTCGGGAGTCATGGGCAACTGCAACATTCTGGCGCCTACGGCGTCATAGATGGCGTTGGCGACCACCGCCCCCACGGTGATGATGGGCGGTTCGCCGCCACCCAGCGCGGCGGCGCCGGGGTTTTCGATCAGGATGGTCTCGATCTTGGGAAGCCAGGAGAATCGCGGGAGCTCATAGCTGCCGAAGTTGCGGTCGAGGACTTCGCCGTCCTTGAAATGGACCTCTTCGGTGAGCGCGTAGCCCAGGCCCATGGTGAGGCAGCCTTCCATCTGCTGGCGCATGCCGTCGGGATTGACCGCCCAGCCGACGTCCAGGGCGGAGACCATGCGCTTCACCTGCACGTGGCCGGTGGTCCTGTTGACGGAGACTTCCGCCATGGTGGCGATACAGGCGCCAGAGTACATGCCGCAGGCGACGCCGACGCCGCGTCCGCTGGGCGCTTTGCCGGGCTTCCAGCCGAACTGTTTGGCGGCAGCTTCGAGGACGCTACGCAGGCGGGGGTTGGAGAGATGATTGAGCCGGAACTCCAGCGGATCGATGCCGGCTCTGGCCGCCAGGACATCCATGTGGGATTCGCGGGCGAAGGAATTGGTGTTGACCGAGGGGGCGCGCCACGGGCCGACACCGAAGGGGTGCATGCCGGGAGGGTTGCCGCCCTGCCAGCCGCCGGCGGAGAGGGCGCGCTTGTTGGGGATATCGTAAAACGAATCGGCCTCGCGCTCGCCGGCGCCGACCACGTTGAAGTCCCAGAACGCGATCTTTCCGGCGCTGGTCAGTCCGGCACGGATCTTGACGACCGCGGCCGGACGGAAGGTATCGAGGAAGAACTCTTCGGCGCGGTTCCAGACCACCTGGACGGGCTTACCGGTGGCCTTGGCGAGGCGGGCGGCCTCGACGGCTTGGGGTCCGGCGCTCTTGCCGCCGAAACCGCCGCCGACATAGGGCGCGATAATGCGCACGTTCTGCGGGGTGAAGCCGAGGGCCTGCGCCACTTGCGGCTTGACGGAGAATGGCGCCTGCGTACTGACCCACACGGTGGCCTTGCCGTTTTCGATGTTGGCGGTGGCGGAGTGAGTCTCCATGGGCGCGTGCGCCACGTAGCCGTTGAGATAGGTCTCTTCGACGATGGTCGTGGAGGCCTTCTCTCCCGCGGTCAGGTCGCCGGCAGCGCCGGCGGGGCGGGATGGCGGCGCGGTCTTGAGGAGGTGGTCGAAGATGGTTTTGTCATCGACAGTGGGTGGTGGAGGGTCGAACTGCGCCTTGACGAGGCCGAGCGCGCGATCGGCGAGGTCGGGCCGCTCGTGCAAGACGGCCAGGAGGTCGCCATCCCTGACCACGCGGGCGCCGAACTTTTCGGCGGCGCTGGTATCCGCGCTGAGCAGTTTCGCGCCGTGGGCGGGGGGCCTGACCACGCGCCCATGCAGCAAGCCGGGGAAAGCGAAATCGGCGGCGTATTTTCCCTTGCCGGTCACCTTGTCCATCGCGTCCTTGCGGCGGGCGGGATGCGCGGCAACGGTGAAACTGGCGACGGGCTTCAGCGGCACGTTGGCCAGGTGACGCTCGATGCGCTTGCCTTCGACCAGTTGCGCGTAGGTGATGCGTTTGGCGGGCGTGGACGGATCGGTGACGACACCGGCCTTGACCTGCAGCCGTTCCACGGGCGCCTGGAGTCGTTCGGCGGCCATTTGCAGCAGGACCGCGCGCGCCTCGGCGGCGGCGCCGCGCAGCGCCGGGCCGAACATGGGGATGCACATGGAGCCGAAAGTGCCCATGTCGTAGGGGCACAGGTCGGTATCGCCGAGAACCATGTCGACGGAGTTGTACTCGACGTCGAGTTCTTCGGCGAGGAGTTGCGCCAGGGCGGTCGTGGGGCCCTGTCCGAGTTCCACTTTGCCGGAGAAACAGGTGACACGGCCATCGGCGCCGATGCGCAGGTAGGCGTTCAGATCGGCCGGCATGTTCTGGCGTTGCGGAAGCCGCGCCGGCTCCTGGTACGCATTGACGCGGTTAACACCGAAGAACACGAAGAGGCCGCTGCCGGCGGCGGCAAAGAAACCGCGGCGGCTCAGGTTCAACTCAGGCTGGTTCACAGCGCACCTCCTTTGGCGACGCCGGCGGCGTCCTGGATGGCGTCCACGATGCGCACCTGCGCGCCGCAGCGGCACAGGTTGTCGTCCATGTGGCGGATGATCTCGTCATGGGTGGGCTTGGGAGTTTTCAGAAGCAACGCGTAGGCGGTGAGGATCATCCCCGGGGTGCAGTAGCCGCACTGGAACGCGTGGTGCTCGAGAAAGGCCTGCTGGATGGCGTGCAGCCCATTCTGGCCGAGGCCCTCGATGGTCATGACCTGTTTGCCGGCAATGTCCTTGACCGGCGTCGAGCAGGACCGGACGGCCTGCTTATCGACGATCACGCTGCAGGCGCCGCATAAAGCTTCGCCGCAACCGAACTTGGTGCCGGTAAGGCCGAGGTCGGAGCGCAGCACCCACAAGAGCATGCGCTCGTCGTCGACCTTCACGCTGGCCGGCTTGCCGTTGAGCGTGAATGAAATGGTTCGTTCCATGGAGACCTCTCACGGCTTGATACAGATTTAGAGAACCTTAATATCTTGTAGTATTGTATCCTATAACAGAATTTTGATCCCGCTGGACGGCGCCGGGTCTCGCGCCCGAACAGGCGGGAGATACAATCGATAAGAGAGGCAGGGAGGTGCAGGATGTTGAGGAAAGCCTTAGGCGGCTGGTCTGGTAGTGTCCGGGGCGCAGTTATGGCTTGCCTGTTTGCGGCATTGGCTCCGTTTCTGATAGCGCAAGCGGGTGGAACCGGAGTGCTGGCGGGCAAGGTTACCGATGCGTCAGGCGCCGCGGTTGCCAGTGTCAAGGTCACCGCGGTGAATGCGGACAGCGGCCGGACGCGAACAATGACTACGGGGGCGGATGGCGTTTATTCCTTCGGCGCGCTGCCGCCGGGAAACTACCGCGTGAAGTTCGAGGCGACGGGGTTTGGAACTCTGGAGATTCCGTCCACAACGGTTCCGGAATTCGGCAGAGCGACCGCGGACGGGAAACTCGAGCCCGAGCAGAAACCGGGCGAGCCTTCGCTGAAGGATCTGGGATTCACTCCGGACCAGACCGCCGGAAGCGCCGCGGCCCAGGCCAGACTCGACAAGCGGTCGCACATGCTCAAGATCCATCAACGGCTCGGTCTGATCACGGTGGCCCCGCTGGTCGCCACGCTCGTTCTTGCAAACGGCGCGAAGGGCACTAAGGGCGCGCCCGCGTCCGCGTCCGCGACGGGGCGTGAAATCCATGCGGCGGTGGGCGGGGTGACCGCGGGCCTGTATCTGACGGCCGCTTCTTTTGCGGTCTTCGCGCCGAAGATCCCGGGAACGAAAACCCGCGGCTCCATCCGCCTCCACAAGGCCCTGGCGTTGATTCACGGGCCGGGGATGATTTTGACTCCCATCCTGGGGGAGTTGGCTTATCGGCAAAAAAGCAATGGGCAAAAGGTTTCTGGAATCGCCAGCGCGCATGGCGCGGTGGGCGCCATAACGGGCATCGCGTATGGGGCCGCCATATTGTCGGTCGTGTTCAAATTCTAGGATGAATTTCATGAATCAGCGATTCGTGGCGGCTTTCTTGCTGCTGGCGCCGGCGGCACTTTTCGGAGCGGATAGCCAATGGGCTCTCGGACCATCGACACTTTCGTATCTTGTGTCTCATCCGCTGCACGAGAGCGTGGGGGTGAGCCACGAGGCGCGCGGCAAGGGCGTTTGCCACGCCGGGCAATGCGACTTCCTGATCGCGGCGCCGGTGAAATCGTTCGATTCCAAAGACAGCAACCGGGATCTTCACATGCTGCAAGTGACGCGCGGCGGGCAGTTTCCCATGGTGACGGTGCGCGTGCTGCTGCCCGAAGCCGACCTCACGTCTGCGACCATCCATTGCGACCTCGAGATCCAGTTTGCCGGCCAGACCGCCCACTATAAACAGGTCGCGTTCCAGCGGGAAGCCCATGGCAACGACATCCGGATCACGGGAACCATCCCGGCGACGCTGGCCGATTTCAAGATCGATCCACCGTCTCTGCTGTCGATACCGGTGAAAAACGACGTACCGATCAAGGTGGAGCTGACCTGGCGTCCGATGTGAGCGGCGGGAATCACCGCATCAACTGGCCGCCGTTGATCTCGATCGTTTCTCCGACCACGTAGCCGGCGGCGTCGGAGGCCAGGAAGGCGATCACGCTGGCGACCTCTTGCGGCGTGCCCACTCGGCCCAGCGGAATTGTCTTGACGAAAGTGGCGATCATCTCGGGGGTCGAGAAAACTTCGTGGAACGGCGTGTCGATGACGCCCGGCGAAACGGCGTTGACGCGAACACCATGCGGCGCGAGTTCCTTGGCCAGAGATTTCGTGAAGGAAATGAGGCCGGCTTTGGCGGTGGCGTAGGCGCCTGCGCCCGGGCCGCCGCCATTGTGCGCGGCGATGGAGACCACGTTGACGATGGCGCCGGCGCGGCGTTGGATCATCGACGGGGCCACGGCTTGCGAGGCGAAGACGGCGCTCTTGAGGTTGAGCGCGATGACATCGTCCCAAAGTTCCTCGGTGACTTCGCGGATGGGCGCGCGCTTCACCAGGGAGCCGGCGTTGTTGACCAGAATATCGATGGGCCCGAACTCCTTGACGACCTGGTGAATGACAGCGCGGATTTCACCAGTCTTTCGAAAGTCGCCAACGGCCGCTACGGCGGTTCCGCCGGCCGCGGTAATCGACTCCATTACCTGGAGCGCGCCCTGCTGGTTGTGATGGAAACCGATGGCCACGCGCGCGCCGAGCGAGGCGAACAGCCTGGCGGTGGCCGCGCCGATGCCTGAAGAGGCGCCTGTGACTAATGCTACTTTGCCTTTCAGATCCGGATAGGTTGGCATAGCAGATTCCATTGTTTCACAAGAAACCGGGGAGAGACCGCAAACGCTTCGCGGTCATCCCCGCCATGGGACTATTACCGTGCCGCCTTCGCCTCGCTACGCCGGGTTGGGTCAAGGTATGGTCAGGATGTGGCGGCGGCATGTGCCCGCGCGGAAGGCGTCGCGGATGGATTTGACGAAGGCGCTACGAGCAGCGCGCTGGTTACAGTCGCTTGGCGGCGAACGCGCAGAGACCGGCGAGCGGGCACTCCTCACACAGCGGTTTCGTGTTGCGGCAGAGCGTCTTGCCGTGCTGCCGCAACAGCAGGTGGGCTCGCGAGAGCGGCGCCGCGCCGCGGGGGATCTGGTCGCGCACGGCTTCCTGAAGGGCGCGGTACATGGCGCCGTAGTTTTTTTGGGGCCGCGCGTAGCCGATGCGCTGGAGCACGCGCGAGCCGTTCCATTCGAGAGGCAGGCCGGCGCTCAATCCACAGAACATCAGAATCTTTTCGGCGCCCGGCTGGCCGATGTTGGGAAACTGGTGCAGCGCGCGTTTAGCCTGGGCGTAGGGCTGCTGGAGAATGGAGTCGAGGTTGCCGTCGAATTGCTGGAGGGTGATGCGGGCGATCTCGCGCCAGCGGAACACTCGGGTTTCTGGGCGCATGCCGCCCATGGCGGCGAGCGGCAGGAGAATCTCCTGGGGAGCTTGCCGGATGGCCTCGGCGGTAAGGCCGACCTGGAGGCGCAGGCCTTCGAAGACCGCGGCGCGGCGCTCATCGGACAGCAAGTAGCAGGCGTTCTCCCAGAGCACCAACTCGAAAGGGCCGTGAGCCGGCGGCAAGACAGGCTCGCCGTAGTGTTTCTTCAGAAGGGCGATGATCTTCTTTAAGTCGGGCACGCGGTGCGTCATCGATTATACATGGGCGGGGGCCGGCGGCCAAGATCGACTCTCTACCGGCATGCGCGCCGCGTCGGCACTTTTGCCGGCGCCCGCTGCCGGCTCGCCAGCGCATGTTACGGACGAATGGCGACATTCCGGTCTGAATCACCCTTTTCTGCGGAGAGGCTCGGGTGTATGCTTTCTGTAGGGTCGGCGGTCGCTTTTTGCCGCCGCTGCTTTGAATCCTGATCGGAGGCAGCGCCGGCAAGAACCGGGGCGCCCCTTCGTGGCCGGCGCAAGTGACTCCCCTTGGGCCGATAGATCCAAGGACGCCGGGCGGTGTTGGAGAGCGTGATGACTTCTCCCCGAATGGCTCAGCCATTCTTCGCGGGCACCAACAAGCGTGATCCCCGTGGAGGGCGCTGCCCTCTCGTCGATCTTCGCTTCCTGCCTGGCGCCCGCATCGGAGACGCCAAGGAGTATATGAAGCATGCAGCAGATAACTCATGATGTCGTGATCCTGGGAACCGGACTCGCCGGGCTACGTGCCGCCGTGGAGATCTGCATGAAAACGCGCGGCGCGGCCGATATCGGCATCGTATCGAAAGTGCAAGTGATGCGCTCGCATTCCGTGTGCGCGGAAGGAGGCACCGGCGCGGTGATGCGCCCCGAGGAAGGGGACAGCTTCGAGTTGCACGCCTGGGACACTGTAAAAGGCTCCGATTTCCTGGCGGACCAGGACACGGTGGATCGTTTCGTGAAGGCGGCGCCAGATGAAATCCGCCTGTTGGAGCATTGGGGAGTCCCCTGGTCGCGGCGCGAGGACGGCCGGATCATGCAGAGGCCGTTTGGAGGGCATTCCTTTCCGCGCGCCTGCATGGCGGCCGACAAGACCGGCTTCTTCGAGATGCAGGCGCTTTACGACACCATCCTGAAGTACAAATTCAAGCGCTACGATGAGTGCTTCGCCACGTCCTTGCTCCTCGACGGTGGACGCTTCGCCGGCCTTGCGCTCTATGATGCTCCCGCGGGCGAGTTCTTCGTTCTGCGCGGCAAGGCTCTTCTGATTGCCTCCGGGGGATTAGGGAACCTTTATGGTTTCACCACTTATTCTCAAACCGTCACGGGCGACGGACAAGCCTTGGCCTACCGCGCGGGCCTGGCTTTGGAGGACCCGGAGTTTCTCCAGTTTCACCCGACGGGTCTTGTGCCGTCGGGCATACTCATGACCGAGGGCTGCCGCGGCGAGGGCGGCTACTTGCGCAACAGCAAGGGCGAGCGCTTCATGGAGAAGTACGCGCCCAAGATGATGGAGCTTGCGCCGCGAGATATCGTTTCCCGCTCTGAAATGACGGAAATCCTGGAAGGCCGGGGCTTCCCGGGACCCGGCGGGCTCGACTACATTCAGCTCGATCTGACGCACCTCGGCGCCGAGCGGATCAACAAGCGCCTGCCGTTGATACGCGAGGTGTGCATGAAATTCCTGGGGATTGACCCGATCACGGAGCCCATCCCCATCCGGCCGGTAGCTCATTACTCCATGGGCGGCATCGAAGCCGACATCGACGGACGGACCAGGGTGGAGAATATCTGGGCTGCGGGCGAGGTGGCATGCCATTCCATGCACGGCGCCAACAGGCTGGGGTGCAACTCCACCGCGGAATGCCTTGTGTGGGGTGGGATCACCGGTCGAGAGATCGCTCGGTACCTGTGCAAAGGCCCCAAACTGAACGAGCCGCCGGAAGGGATGGCCCGGGAAGAAGAGAAGCGCATCTTCGACGGCCTGCTCAAGCAGAGCGGAACGGAGAATCCGGCCCACATCCGCCGGGAACTTCGCGCCCAGATGGACCGGCATGCGGGCGTCTATCGCACCGGCGATTCCATGAGGGAAGGCCTGAATGAGATCGCCGCGCTGAAACAAAGATTTCGCAAGATCGTCATTCAGGACAAGAGCCGCATCTACAACTCCAACCTGGTTCAGACGCTGGAGACCGAGAACATGCTGGAGTTGGCCGAGGTTCTGCTGACCGCGGGCGTCGCTCGCGAGGAATCGCGCGGGGCTCATGCCCGGACGGATTTCCCGAAGCGCGACGACGACAAGTTTCTGGCCCACTCCATGGTTTACTACACGGGCGGCCTGCCGAGGCTGGAATACAAGCCTGTGACCATTACCGCCTGGAAGCCGGTAGAGCGAAAGTATTGAGATCTGAAGGAGGCTGGCATGGCTGAAATCAAGAGGTACGATAATCGGCTCGGGCTGTGGGGATGGCTCGGCGGCGGCCGTTGGGGCGTCGAGCGCTACGCCTACATACTGCATCGCCTCACTGGCTTGGGCATTCTTTGCTACTTTCTGATGCACATCGTGGTGACAAGCTTGCGCGCCAGCGGCAGGTATCTGTGGGTGGAAGGGCAGTTCTTCCATCGGCCCGTTTTCAAGTTCGGAGAGTTTCTGGTTTTCGTGGCTTTCGCCTACCACGCATTCAACGGCATCCGCCTTGTGCTGGTGGAACTCGGCCTTGCGGTCGGCAAGCCCATCGAACCCGTTTATCCCTACAGGACGTCGCTGAATGTCCAGCGGCCGCTGCTCATTTCGATGATGGTCCTGGCGGTCGCCTTTCTGGTCGCGGGCGGCTATGACTTCCTGGGGCTGGCAAGATAGGAGACAAGATGCGCGAAACGAAATACTGGACATGGCACATGGCTGCGGGAGTGGTGATTCTCTTCCTGCTCGGCCTCCACATGCTGATCATGCATATGGGCGGTATCACTCACCTGTTTGCCTCTCACGGCGGAGAAGCGATTTCCAGGGAAAACAGCCTCTTGCGGGATAGCACATTGTTCTTCACCATCACTTATGTTCTGCTGCTGGGAGTAGCGCTTTATCACGGTCTGTACGGCCTGCGGACCATTGTGTTCGAACTGACGCTGAAGCCGGCGGCAGAGAAGGCGGTCAGCCTCGGCCTTCTGATTGTGGGTCTGGGGATGTTCGGCCTCGGCGCCTGGGCAGCCATCGCGGCGCATGCCATCGCCCGAGCGGGTGCAAGGGGGTAGCCATGCGGGAAAGCGGCAAGACCCGACCGATTAACTTCCACGTTACGCGATACAATCCTGAAAGCGACCGTGCGCCGTACGTGAAGACTTACCAGGTCTCTGTGTGCGAAGGCATGACGGTGCTGGACGGCCTGCACGACATCAAGGAGAACCTGGACCCTTCGCTGGTCTGGCGGTATTCGTGCCGTATGGGTGTCTGCGGCTCGTGCGGCATGCTGCTGAACGGCCGCCCGGCGCTCGCCTGCAACACCCAGATCCTGCACATCGCCCACGCGGATCTCTCCGTGGCGCCATTGCCCAATTTCGAGATTATTCGCGACTTGGTGCCCGATCTTTTTTCGATGTTCGAGAAACACCGTTCGACCGGGCCCCACATCGTACGCGCGGATGAGGCCGAGATCGAAGCCCCGGAAGGAGAGTTTTACCAGTCGCCGGAGCAACTTGAGGCCTATCTCCAGTTCACCTACTGCATCAAGTGCGGCTGCTGCATGGCCGCCTGTCCCACCCTGGCTACCGACGCGCGTTACTTGGGGCCCATGCCTCTGGCTGCGGCGCAGCGATATAACGCGGACACTCGCGACGATGGGCGGCGCGGCCGCAACCAGTTGACGGGCAGCTCGCATGGCGCCTTCCGCTGCCATTATGCCGGCGAGTGTTCGCGCGTCTGCCCCAAAGGCGTGGATCCCGCCAAGGCTATCCAGCATCTCAAGCGTCGGTTAGTGCTGGATTATCTCCACCTGGCTCGCCGCAAACAACCGTGCCAGAAGATGTTGGGACCGGGTCGAGGCGAGCCGCTTCCCAACATCGCGCCCGCGCCGCCAAAGACGGTCTGACGCCGTGACGCGAGCTATGGTTCCGGCCCGGCTACCGTTTCGACCGGCATGCGGACCGTAAACGTACTCCCTTTGCCAAGCTCGCTGCGGACGGAAATGGTCCCGCGATGGGTGGTTACGATTCCATAGGCTATCGACAAACCCAGGCCGGTGCCGTGGCCGCTCTCTTT
The DNA here is from genome assembly GCA_050014595.1 of Bryobacteraceae bacterium. GTDB lineage: Bacteria > Acidobacteriota > Terriglobia > Bryobacterales > Bryobacteraceae > PALSA-129. The sequence continues at coordinate 9,094 of JBEKDA010000009.1, read as the reverse complement.
AGTCGTGAAGAAGGGATCGAAAATGTGGCCGATCTCTTCGGGTGGTATGCCCTTGCCCGTGTCGGAAATCGCCGCCTCGGCGGTATCGCGCGATCTGTCGTAGCGTGTCGCCACCGTGATGGTGCCGCGCTCGTTCATGGCCTGAACCGCATTCATCAGGATGTTCATGAACACCTGTTGGAATTGGGATCGGTCGGCGATGACGTGAGGCAGTTCCGGATCCAGCTTCCAAACCACGTCGATATTGAAGAACAGGGCCTGTTTTTCCACCAGTGACAGCGTGTCCTGAAGAACCTTGTTGAGATCCAGCGGCTCGGTATTGCCTTTCGACTGCCGCGAGAATTCCAGCAGCCCTTTGACGATGTCGCGGCAACGCTCGGTCTGGTGAATCACTTCCGCCAGGTTTTCGCGGTTCGGATCGTCTTGCGGCATGTCTTCGATGGTGAGGCCCGTGAGGGCCAGGATTCCGCCCAGCGGATTGTTGACCTCGTGCGCCACCCCCGCCGCCAGCATGCCGAGCGAGGCCAGCCTCTCCGATTGCGCCACTCTGGCCTGCATGGCCACGAGTTCCTCGGTTCGCTGTTTCACTTTTTCCTCCAGGGTTCGGCCCCATTCCTCGAGATCGGCCTTCATCTGGCGGAGGCTTTTGAGCATGGCGTTGAAGGACTCCGCCAGCAGTGCGATCTCACCCGGTGAATTCGAGCGCACTTCCTGATCGAAGCGGCCCGCGATGATGTTACGCGTGGCGGCGACCATTTCGCCGATCGGGCGGGTGATGTTGCGGATCATGTAGTAGGTGATGCCCAGGATCAGCAGAAAGCCTAACGTGGCAATGCCAAAAAAGGAGAGGATCACCCGGTTGCGAATGGCCGTGTAGGTGTTCTCGAGAATGCCGACGGAGAGTATTCCGATCACATCCCCGTCATAGTTGCGAATGGGAGCGTATTCGCTCATGTACCAGTCCTTCACCACGAAGGTCCGGCCTCTCCAGAGCTCGCCGCGGTTCAGGACGGCTTCATGGACCTCGCTGGGGGCCCGCGTGCCCACTGCCCGATTACCCGCCCTGGTTCTGACGTTGGTCGAGATCCGGACATCTCTCTCGAATATCGTCACCGATCCGCTGTCCACGTCCTTGAACCGGTCGCCGCGGAAGAGCAGTTCCCAAACACGATCCACAATTCCAAAATTCCCATTCAGGAGGATGCCGCCATAGAGGGCTCCCATCGGCTGCGCGGAAGAGGCGCCCACCGGCGCCGCCACCACCAACGCCATACCGGGACTCTCGCCGCCGGCGTCTGCGCCCAGGTGCACCCGGGCGCGCAAGCCGGGATCTTCACTGCCAAGCAAGCCGGCGGGGAGGGTCTCGGTCGCGGCGGCAATTTTGCCGGCCAGGGCCGCCCTGACGACGCTGACTGAAGATGCGTCATCCCCGGTGCGGCCGGGTTGCGAGACCCGGAATACAACACGCCCCTTTCGGTCCGTGAGGCTGAGGAAGTCGAAGCCCAGGTCCTGGCGAATTCGCTCCAGATAGCCGGAGAGAGAGCCGGGATCGCCGCCGGCGAGATAATGCTGAACCGTTGTGCCGGCGGCGGCAAATTCGACCGACAGTTTCAGCGCCTCGAGTTGCTGTTCATAAACCGTTCTGGCAGTCGCGAAATCATGGTCCACCGCCCGGCGGGCCTGCATCATAATGGTGGAACTGACGATCCACGAGCCCACCAGCGACGTGGCCAGGCCTCCCGTGCCCAGAATGATCAGGTAGCTCCATATCAGCCTGGCCTTGAGCGACAGCCTGCCGGAGGCGAAGTTCAAACGCATGCCGTCCTTACACCGGCTGGCCGATGCGCTGGAGGATGTTCTCCGTCAACTGCACCATGTCCACCGGTTTCGCGAAGAACATGTCATGCGCGAGCCAGCCGCCGCTTGACGGGATTTCGAAGTCCGGAAGGCGCGTGCAAAACGAGCTGAGGACGAAAATCGGCACGTCCTTTAGAGCCGGGTCGCGGCGAATTTCCTGGATCGTGAAGAACCCCTCGGTCCTTTCGCCCATCATGATATCCATGAGGATCAGGTCCGGCCGCTCCATCTTCGCCAGCTTGATGCCTTCCTTTCCGTCGTGCGCCCGGAAGACCCTGAGCCCCTTGGCTTCGAGGAAACACGATACCGCTTCCGCAAAATCCTGGTCGTCATCGACCATTAGAATCCGTTTCTGCTCCTGCATCGTTTTGACTCCCGATTCCCGCTTCCGGATCCTCTGCGGCCGGCAAGCGCACCCAAAAAACAGAGCCGGCGCCAGCCTGGCTCTCCACATGAATCGTCCCGCCCATTTCCGAGACGATTCTTTTCGAAATGTGCAGCCCCAGACCGGTCCCGGCAGTCTGCTTCGCAGACTCGTCTTTGACCCGGAAAAACTCGTCGAAGAGAAACGGACAATATTTCTCCGGGATTCCCACGCCGGTGTCGGCCACGCCAATGACAACCTCCCCGGCGGAAACAGCCCCGGTAACCGTCACCTTTCCGCCCGGCTTGTTGTACTTGATGGCGTTCGTGATCAAATTGTCAAACAGCACGCTGAGGCAGTTCCGGTCGCCCAAAACATACAGGCTGTTTTCCGGGACCCGCGCTTCCAGCGAGACGCCCTCGGCGGCAGCGGTCTCCTGATATGCCTTCAGGATGTCGGGAATGATCTGGCTGAGATCGACTCTGATCCTTTCCTTCAACATCGCGCCGCCCTCTACCCTTGCCAGGGTGAGCCAGTCGGCGATCAGGTTCTGGAGTTCCTCGATTCGGGCCAGGCAACGGGCGATCCACTCGTGCTCCTTCGCCGGACTCTGCTCGAGGTGCTCCATCACGTTCAGGTATTGATGGACCGCCACCAGCGGTGTGCGAAGCTGATGGGCCACGAAAGTTACAAAGCGCCGCGTGAGCATGGCTCGCTCAACTTCGTGGCGCTGCGACTCCAGTCCCAGCCGGCGGCGTTCCAGCCCGCGGTTCACAATCAATCGCAGCTCATCCGGTGAAAACGGCTTGGGCAGAAAGTCATAGGCGCCGCATTTCATTGCCTGCACGGCGGTGTCGATGGTCGCGTATCCCGTGATCACCACGATCACGATTTGAGGGTCGATCTCGTGGACCCGGGAAAGGACTTCCATGCCGCTGATGCCGGGCATCTTGAGGTCCACCACAACCATGTCCGGTTTCAGCTTCGCCACGCCTTCCAGTCCGCGAGCCCCGTCCTCAAAGGTCTCGGCGCGAAGGCCCATTTTCGTCAGGATTTTCCCGCACGACAACCGCATCGCGTAATCGTCGTCGATCACGACGACCGCTGGCGGCACGGCGGGCCCGCTCATTTCTTTCTCCCACATGATCGACAAAGTCGACGGATATTCAGACCACTGCGCCTTTGGCCGCCCCCACCGCCTTTTCCAGTAGCCCGAGAAATTTGGGAATGTCGAGCGGCTTGGTAAGGTACCGGTCCGGCCGGATCATTTCGACTTCGGCGGACATCGGAAAGCGCTCGTCCGGGCTTTCCTCGATCGAAGAGATCATGAAGATCGGGGTGTTGCGAAATTTCACGTACTCATCCTGATACTTGAGAGCATACGTCACCCCATAACCCTCAACGGTGGTTTCCATCATGATGTCCACCAGAATCGCGTCGGGTTCGTGCTCAAGCACCATCCGCAGGCCTTCGTGTCCGGAAGAGGCCTCAAGCACGTGATAGCCGTGACTTTCGAGGAGAGATTTCACTGCGGCCCGAAAGTCGGAATCGTCGTCGATCAGGAGCACCTTTGCAGGCATCGGAGCCTCCTTCCCGCCAGGCGACTGTGCCCAACCCGCGAAACCGGGCATCGCCCAACTCAATTATAGGATATGAAGGTCTGAAAGTGAAGCGGTTGTCAAACGGCCGTCAGAAGGTGTGAGTCTCAGCCACCAGACACTCCCAGCAGACTGGCGAGTGAGTTGCCAGGATACCCGGGATATCTTCGGCCCGAACGTTCCTCCATTCGACAAGCCGCAGGTCGGGGCTCATCGCGCACGGCTTGTGGCGCCATGGGGCAATCCGCGTCAGTGGTCTTCCACAGCAGGTACATGCTTTGGCCTCGTACCACTTCGACAGGATTGTCACCACCAGGCATTCCTCCGGCGCCGCCAAAATGCCTTTCAGACACGCCTGATCGCAACGCTCCCGCTCGCGCCAGCGGGAGCAAGCGACGAGCCGCAGCTTTGGCTCGCTGAAGCCAGGGGTGGCGGCGATGCGCCAAGCCGCCAGTTTCACGGCGGCAACCTCCCCGGTTCCCGGGCAGCCGATGATCCGCGTGCCGCGGAATCTCAGATAAAGGCGCGCCACTCGCCACAAGCCCAGAGTGACCAAGCCCAGGAGGAGCGTTGTTAAAAGAACATCACTCATCACTCGCATACCAGTTCCTACGCCGTTCCCCGACCGCCTCGAAGAACTTCATACCAACTCCTGGAGCACCCGGTCCAGGATTGACGGCATGCGGCCGTCAACGGCGGGCGACAGCTCAGTCCGGGTCGCAGCCGATGAGATGGAAATTCCCAGCAGCGCGATAGGCGCGGCGACCATCATCTTCAGAAGCTGGATCGCCTGGACGGCGGAAAGGTGATGCGCATGCTCCTGGCGGTTGTCCATTTCGGGAAAGGTCTCGCCAAATACCGAGACGCTTCCCGGTTGTGCATCGTCTTGAATTGCGTCGATGAGAATTACGCGGCTTCGGCCTTCCATCTGCCCGCCGTGTCGGAGCAGGTCCGTTCCGCCGCACATCACTTCCACGCTTTCGGGCAGTCTTGGGTCGCCCGCCAGGCGTTCGGCTACATGCCACCCCACTCCGTCATCGCCCATCAACGGATTGCCGAGACCGATCACGAGTGTTGGTTTCATCGTCTGCGCACGAGGTGTACGGAGCAGGAGATGCAGGGATCGTAGGCCCGGGCGATCATCTGCAACCGCCTCCCAATCACCGCTTCATCGCGGTCCGTGCACTGCTCCACCGCCCGGCGAAAATGCGTTTCCATGCTGGCGGCGTTCAGGGCGGTCGGCGTGATCACGTCCGCCGCGGTGATCCGGCCGGCCGCATCATACGTGTAACTATGGATGAGCAGTCCGCGGGGAGCTTCCGTGATCGCGGTGCCGGTTCCAGCGCGGGGATGAATCTCGACGGGCCGCTCATCCTTGACGCCGGTCCGCAGAAGCTCCTCGATGATCGCCAATGCCCGCTCCAAGTCACCGACCAGCTCCAGAGCTTGAGCAGTGTTGTTGTCCATGGGATTGTCGGCGGGCAACTGGAGCTTGAGGCGCTTCATCGCCGCCGCCAGCCGTCCGGTGAGGCGCTCCGGGTTGACGGTCAGCCGCGCCAGCGAGCCGACCATGAACGGCTTTCCCCGGAAGCTGCTGTGCTTGGCGGTCGAGTGCTCGACAGCCACCTCGTTCGTCAGCGTCCGATAGTCGGCGGCCCGCACCATAGCCCGGTCCCCATTGGATGCAACCATGACTTCATCGCCGGCATAGTAGCTGTCCAGGCCCGGCGAGCGCAACGCCGCGTAGATCGTATCGGAGTGGCAAAACTCCGCTTCGGGAAGCGACGCCATGATATCGATGACCGCCTCCGAGTCCGCCATTCCCCGCGTCGCGGCGCTCCGCAATTCGATCAACTGGTCGACCGTGGGCGCCTTCCCGAAACCTCCCGGGACGGCATTAACCGGATGGATGGCCCGCCCCCCGATGGTCTCTTGGATCAGGTTGCCCAGCTTCTTGAGTCCCAATCCCAGCGTGACCGCGCCCGGCTTGTCCGCCGCCAGCGCGATGGCGCTCGGATAATTCAGGTAGTCCGGTATGGCCAGCAGAAAGAGGTGCAGCGCGTGGCTTTCAATGCTCTCGCCAAGGTATAGCAGTTCGCGGAGCAACTCCGTCTGTGGACTTACGCGGACCTGGAACGCATCTTCGGTGGCCTTCAGAGAGGTGAGCGAATGCGCCACCGAGCAGATGGCGCAAATGCGGGATAGAATCGGCGCCACTTCCTGGTAGCTCTTCCCGCGGACCAGCGGCTCCAGCAGCCGCGCGCCTTCGAACACGTCGAAGCGCACGCTTCCGACCTTGTCGCCTTCCATTTCGACGGTAATGCCGCCGTGGCCTTCCACCCGGGCCAGGTGCTCGATGACGATCCTGCTCATTGTGCAACTCCCTCGGGCGCAAAAGTCCGCAGCCGGGCCGCCATGCGCTCTCTATCCAGGCCCTTCTCCTGCAGCATTGCCAGCAGGGATGACGAATTGGCATCGCCCACCGGACCGCGGCAACCCACGCACGGGACCCGCAGGTCCGGGCATCGCGCCTTGCATCCGGCTGCCGTGATGGGCCCGCAGCAGAGTTCCCCGCGCTCGATCAAAAGGCAGTTGTTCTCGAGCATGCGGCACTCGGTGCAAACCGGGTACTCGGGATAGACCGGCGCGTCTCCATTCAATAGATTGGCGATTGCGGAAAGGAAGTGCTCCTTCTCGATGGGGCAGCCGGTGATATTGAGATCCACCTTCACGATTTCGTGCAGCGCCTGAGCGGGCGCGGAATCGTAACTCAGTCCCGTCTCGCCGTAAACCTCCTCGAGAAGTTTCCGGCGATCGGCGCCGCGATCCATCGCCGCAACCCCACCCCACACCGCGCAGGTGCCGAGGGCCACCAGGGTCGTTGCCCGGGCGCGAATCTTCCGCAGCCTCTCGGCATCCCGCTCGCTGACCACCGCGCCTTCGACCAGGGCGATATCCAGGGAACAGGCGGCATCGTTCGCCGAAGAAGCCATCAGGAAGTCGCGGACATCCACCAGGGCCACGATGTCCAGAAGGCGGTCCTCGCAATTCAGGATCGCGAGCTGATCTCCCGCACAGCCCGTGAGCCCGAAGATTCCCAACGCAGGCTTGTTCATCAGATCATCTCCGGCAGGTTGATCGCATCCCAATAGGTGAAGATCGGCCCTTGCAGGCACGTGTACTTGTAACCGATGCTGCAATGGCCGCACTTGCCGACGCCGCACTTCATACGCCGTTCGAGCGACATCAGGATGCGGTTCTTGGGGAAGGCAAGTCCCAGTAACTTCTGCAAAATGAATTTGTAGACGACCGGTGGCCCGCACACGGCCGCATAGGTCCGCAGCGGATCGATTCTTGCGTGGTCGAACAAAGTGGGCAGCAGGCCAACGTGGTTCTTCCACGTCCCCGAAGGATCCGCGTCCACCGTGAGCAGGCAGTTCATGTCGGTTCGGTCCACCAGGGCCAGCAGTTCCTCCCGGAACAGCATGTCTTCGGGCCGCTTCGTGCCATACATCAAGGTGATGTTGTTGAACTTGTCGCGGTGATCGAGCGCGTACCACAGCAACGACCGCAAAGGCGCCATTCCCAGACCTCCCGCCGCCAACAGCAGGTCGTTGCCCGCCATTTCCTGTATGGGATAGCCGTTGCCGTATGGTCCGCGCACGCCCACCAGATCGTTCGTGCCCAACCGGTAAAGCGCGCTGGTGACGCGCCCGGCGCGCCGCACGCAGACTTCCAGGACCCCGGGACGCGAGGGCGAAGAGGAAATCGAGATGGGCATCTCGCCGGCGCCTGGCACGCTCAGCATGATGAACTGGCCCGGCTGGTGCCGGAACGTGTGGGCCAGGTGCTCTTCCAAAAAGCGCAGCGTGAAGAGGTGGTTGTTTTCCGCCATCTTGTAAATGCGCACGATCCTCGCCATGTGCGGCTGGTAAGGATTGTCGCTCAGGATGGGGTGATAGGTCGCGACTTCATCGGCTAGCAACATCTTGAACCCTCCGCAGCCGGTCGAGCACTTGCACGACATCGATGTTGACCGGACAGGCGCTGATGCATCGTCCGCAGCCCACGCAGCTCGGCCGCCCGTATTCCGCCACGAAACCGCGCTGCTTGTGGTAGAAACGGAATTTGATGCGGCTGGCGCGCGGCCCGCGGAAGTTTTCCCCGCTGGCCACCTGCGCGTGGTTGGCGAACAGGCACGAATCCCAGGACCGCGTGCGTTTGCCGGCGCGCGATCCCAGTTCCACGTCGTCGGCTACATCGTAGCAGTAGCACGTAGGGCAGACCATGCTGCAACTGCCGCACGAAAGGCACTTTTCGCCTAACTCCTGCCAGATCTCGCTCTGGTATTCCATCTCGAAGATCTCGGGCAGGTCGCGGATCTCCACTTCCAGTTGGAAGGCGCGCCGCTTGTTTCGGGAGCGCCGCTTGTACTCGTCTATATCCGCGCTGGTCACCGCTTCGAAGATGTTGCCGCTGGCCAGCACCATATCGTCGCCTAGAGCGGTGCCCACCAGCGCCTGGTAATAGCCGCCGGTATCGTAGAAGAACAGATCGAAACCGTGCTCGACAAAGTCCGCCCGCATGGAGCGGCAGAAGCACTGCTTGTCCGGCACGCAATCGATCCCGATGATGGCAATGTTCTTCCGCCGCGCCTGGTAGTACGGGTCGTTGTACTTTCCGGCGAACACGCGATCGAGAATGTTGAGTGCGTAGACATCGCAGGCGTGTACGCCAAATAGAATGATCCGCTGATTCAGCCCTTCCGTGCAGGGCACGAACCCCTCGTCCGGGCGATAGCGGAGCAGGGCCTCCCGTGGCGGGAGAAAGTACTTCTTGGGCGGGAGGATGGTACGGTCGTATTCGAGCCGGGCCTCCGACCAGCGGGTAAGTCGCTTGAAAACGTACTTGCCGTCCTGCTCGACCGGAGCATGCAGTTCACCGAACTGCTGGACGACCGACGCGAAGAGATCTAACTTTTCCTTGCGGAGCTTCAGGATCTTCACCGTGGCCTCCTTGCCTCCGGGGATCGCCCTAAAAAGATTATAGGATATTTAACAATTAAATAGAAGCGCGGTGGGGTGTGCGACATAAAAGTGGCGGAGCTCCCGATCCGGCGAAATCCGCAGGAATCTGAGTGTAGGGGTACGCGGGGTTTGGTCTTCGGCTTTGTATCAGGGCACGGCTTTAGTCGTGCCGTAGGGTTGCTCGGAAAGTTGGGCTTTAGCCCCTGTGGTGCCCGGAAAATTCACAGTGGCTAAAGCCTCTGGTGCGG
>JBEKDA010000008.1:0-249559 GCA_050014595.1 Bryobacteraceae bacterium | reverse complement strand
GGTTCTCCTGTTTGAAGTTTCTGAGCCGGCTGTTCAGAGCCGGTCTCGGCATTGTACCCTTCAGGAGAACCCTTCGCCATTTCAGCCCTTATACATTCAAACAGGCCTCCTGGCCCTGTCAAGGCCGCGTCAGCGGCCCGCCCGATCATAAGCCCACGATTTTTCGTTAACAAAAATCTTCCGCCTGAATTTGCCCTGGTTTCATTCACTTACGGCCTCCAATTTCGGACTCCATCCCCCTCGCCCGCTACCGTGGAGTCGTATGCAAGACCCTATCGCCAAGACCACCCCCCTCTTTGACGCCCGCGATTACGTCGCCCGCGGAGAAGATCCCAAAATACTGGAAGCCCTTGCCACGGGCTATTGCAAGCGCTTCCGTCCCGATGGACCCGTCGAGCGCTTCATGGTGACCACCATGCTCCTCGCGCAGTGGAACAAAGACCGCTGGAGCCGTCTCGAAGTCTCGCTCATCGGTTCCACCGATGACCTCCTGGCCTTCATCACGGACCCATCCTCCAACAAAGTCCTCCTCCAGGTGCAGCGCCGGATCGACCAGGAAGATCGCCGCTACTTCCGCGCCTTCGCCGACCTCCGCCGCCTCCAAAAAGAGCGCGCCGCCTCCGAACCGGCCGCCCCACCCGAAGAAAATAAGCCAGTTACCGAAAATTGGGTTCGTTCCTTCAAACAGCCTGAAGCGCCTATGCCAGTCCCGCAGCGCCCGGCCAACATCCCAACCGCCGCCACTCCCTAACTCCTGGATGAGCCCGCAGCCCAGCGCTATTCTGTGTACATGCACGTCTCCGAAATCGAAACGCCGGCGCTGGTGGTGGATCTGGACCGGATGGAACGCAACCTCGCGCGCGTGGCTGCGTATGCCAAACAGCACGGACTGCGTCTGCGGCCCCATACCAAGACACACAAATCGGTGCGCATCGGACGGCGGCAACTGGAATCGGGCGCAGCGGGGCTCACGGTGGCCAAGGTGTCGGAGGCGGAAGTCATGGTCGAGGCCTCACCGTCCGACCTTCTCGTCGCGTATCCCATCGTGGGCCGCGCCAAGCTGGAACGGCTGATGGCGGTGGCGCGCCGGACGCGCGTCACGGTGGCGCTCGACAGCTTATTTGCGGCGCGCCAGCTTTGGGGCGCGGCGCGGGCGGCGCAGGTGGAGGTCGGCGTGCTCGCGGAGTTTGATGCGGGGTTGGGGCGCGTGGGAGTGGCGCCGGGCGCCGCGCTCGTCGAACTGGCGCAGGGCATCCGCAATTTGCCGCACCTGGCGTTCGAGGGGATCGCGTTTTATCCGGGCCACATTAAGGATCTGGACGAAGGCGGGCTGCGCGCGCTGGCGCAGCTTTCGGAGCTGACCGGTTCCATCCGTGAGGATTTCCGGCGGGCGGCGATCGAAGTGAAGATCATGAGCGGCGGATCGACGCCCACGCTGTATCATTCGCACCGCATCGAGGGCCTCACCGAAATCCGGCCCGGGACCTATATATATAACGATGTGAACACCGTGCTGAGCGGCGGCTGCGCCCTGGAGGATTGCGCGGCCACCATTCTGGCGACGGTGGTTTCGACGGCGCGCGCGGGGCACATGATCATCGATGGCGGGTCGAAGACTTTCTCGTCGGACCGGCCGGTGAATGCGCCGGAAGTGACCTTCGGCCACGTGGTGGAGGCTCCCGGCGCGCGCTTTCACAAGATGAACGAGGAGCACGGCTTCATCGACCTGGCCCGCGCCGAGCGCCAGTTCGTGGTGGGCGACCGCGTGCGCGTGATTCCCAATCACATTTGCGTGGCGGTGAATCTGCACGAGCAGGTCTACGGCGTGCGTGGAGACCGTGTGGAAGAGATCTGGAAAGTGGATGCGAGAGCGAAGCTGCAGTAACCTGGCCTGCAGCGCCCACCGCTGCGAAGATTTCGTGACCCCCGTGGAATAGGCCATCGCCTTTCGTGGCCTGTCATCCCTCGGCAACGCGCGGCGGCCCGGCAGACCACAAAACCCGATCGCTGTTTGTCCCACTCTCACCACGGCCGCTCTAGATTACTATCCATGAATTTCTTCGCAGGCCGCGACGATTCTTGCGCAGCCGAGTCCGGAGGACGCAAGAGAATAGCCCAGTGCGCCAGCACTGGGAACTCCTCCAGAACACCCACGTCATTGCCGATGTAGGGCATGAAGTCGCCGGTCTTATGCGGAATACGGTAGCCTTCCACGTAACGCGGCAGACGCGAGGTGTAAACCTGGCCACGCATGATCTGCAACATCTGGCGGCTGGCGTTCTGGCTGACGGCTTCGCCCTTCTCCATCATTTCGAGCAGCTTGCCCATATCGCGCGGAGAGCTCAGGCCGAAGGGGGTCTTGGCCTGGCGGTGAAAAGTCTCGGCATTGGGCGCGGCGCGCAGTGCCTTGAACCAATCGTCGGCGGTGCCGGTGGCGTGGATGGATTTCAGGCCCCAGGTTTCCATGAGGGCATTCACGGGGGCGGTGCCGCCGACCTTGTCATAGATCAGGTCGGTCGAGGTGTTATCGCTCACGATCACCAGGCACTTGATGTAGATACCCCAAGTGGCGTTGACCGACCTGGCAACGCGCTGGATGTTGCTTTCCAGGCGGGCCAGCGGCGCCGCCGGCGGAGCCGGTTGGGCCGCTGCCAGCGCAGCCAGCGAGAAAAGAGCGCAAAGTTTCATGCAGGAAAAGATACCACGGCGGGCCGGGATCGCGCGAAAATGGGGGCTGCCCTTTTCGTTATGCCGCGCATTGCCGGGTCGCTGAGAGCGCTGGTGTCGCGCCTGATCGATTACGCCGGATTGTATCCGCCGGCGGCGCTGCCGCTGGAACGGGTGGCGGAAAAGTACGAAGAGTACCGGACGTCGCCGGAACGCTGGATACTGAATCGGGTGGTGCTGCCGGCGGCGCAGTTGGCGGAGGCAAGGATGGATGAGAACTGGCGCGTCTCGCTGCTGGTGGAGCGCGACCCTGGCACACTGCCGCGGCAGGTGGAAACGCTGGAGACGAAACTGGCGCGGCGATTGACGCTGCCGACGTATTGCGAAGCTCCCTTGGAAAACCTGAGGGACGCGTTTGCGAAAGTACGGACGGGCGGCCTGACGCCCGACGCCATTCCGGAATCCGAAGCGGTGGCCGATTTCCTGTGCCAGGCGGCGGCGCGGCGTCTGCCGTTCAAAGCCACGGCCGGACTGCACCACCCGATTCGATCGCTGCATCCGTTGACGTACGCGGCGGACAGCCCGCGCGCGGTGATGCACGGGTTCCTGAACGTGTTCACCGCGGCGGCCTTCGCGTGGCACGGTGCGGTCCGCGAGACGGTGCTGGCCGTGGTGAGCGAGCAAGACCCCGGCGCCTTCGAGTTTCTGGATGACGATCTGGGCTGGCGCGATCTGCGCCTTTCGACCGCGCAGGTGCGGGCGGCCCGCCGAGATTTCGCGCACAGCTTCGGATCGTGCTCGTTCGAGGAGCCGGTGGCCGATTTGCGCGAGTTGGGATTCCTGCCATGACCGATCGAACACACGACCCGGCGCTCCGGAGCTGGGTGGAATCCGCCAATGAAGCGGGGACGGATTTCCCGGTGCAGAACCTGCCCTATGGCATGTTTCGCGATTCGAAAGACCGCCGGCCGCGGCTGGGCGTGGCGATCGGCAAGCAGGTGCTGGATGTGACGGCGGCGTTCGGCTTGGAATCGATGAGGGCGGTGATGGAGAAGCCGCTCGCGGAGCGCGTGGAGTTGCGCCGGCGCATCAGCCAGTTTCTGGTGACGCGCGAGCGAGGCGCCGAGAGCCTGCTGACGCCCATGGCCGCCGCCGAGCTGTTGCCGCCGTGCGAGATCGGCGACTACTCGGATTTTTACGCGTCCATCCACCATGCCACCAACGTTGGCGCCATGTTCCGGCCCGACCATCCGCTGATGCCGAATTACAAGTGGCTGCCGGTGGGGTATCACGGGAGGGCTTCGTCGATTGTGTTGAGCGGCACGCCGGTGCGGCGGCCGCGCGGGCAGTTGGCGGACAATCCGGCTGGGCCGCCGGTGTTCGGCGAAAGCCGGCGCATGGATTACGAACTGGAAGTGGGAGCGCTGTTGGGGCCGGGGAATGCGATGGGCCAGCCGATTCCGGCGGAGCAGGCGGCCAGCCATCTGTTCGGCGTCTGCCTGTTGAACGACTGGTCGGCGCGCGATATTCAGACCTGGGAATACCAGCCGCTGGGACCGTTTCTTTCCAAGAGTTTCGCCACTTCGATTTCGCCGTGGGTGGTCACCATGGAAGCCCTGGAGCCATTCCGGTGTGCGCCGGAACCGCGCCCGCCATCGGACCCGCAGCCGCTTCCGCATCTGGCCACCGGCGGCCAAGATGCCTGGTCGATCACGCTCGAAGTGTGGCTGCGGTCGGCGCGCATGGCCGGGCCGATGCGTCTGAGCCGCGCGAATTTTTCGACCATGTACTGGACGCTGGCGCAACTGGTGGCGCACCATGCCTCGAACGGCTGCCCGCTGCGGCCGGGCGACTTGATCGGCAGCGGCACGGTATCGGGGCCGTTGAAGGAAAACCGCGGCTGCTTATTGGAAGCAACGTGGCGCGGTACCGAGCCGATCGAGCTGCCCAACGGCGAGGTGAGGCGTTTCTTAGAGGACGGCGACGAAGTAATCCTGCGCGGGTGGTGCGAAGCGGTGGGCGCGCGGCGAATCGGATTGGGCGAATGCCGCGGCGTGGTGGAAGCGGCGCTCGCACATTGAAACGTGTCTTTGTGGTGCGGAAGCATAGCGGCAGGCCCCGACAAGTTTGACTTGGCAGTCAAAAGCGCGGTATTTTGCAAGTAGCCATTCCCTTAGGGCGCGGTAGCCAAGTGGTAAGGCAAAGGTCTGCAAAACCTTTATTCGTCGGTTCAATTCCGACCCGCGCCTCCAGCAACTTACGCAAAATCAGGCTATTTCCCGCAATCGGATCAGCCCGGCGATGTCGAACGCCTCGAAGACCCGGTAAACACTGATCCGGTCGCGATCCTGAGGCTGGGACGATGTACATACGTCAATCTGATGTCCCGATATCGGCCGGAATGCGAGGCGAGCTGCTATCCAGAACTGTCGCGTCCCATCACCCGGCGGGAATACTCGCAGGCCGCTGCCGTTACTCCAGACAAGTCCCCCAACGCATCCAAGTTCTGGACGGCCGGGTGGTATGCTGCTTGGCGGGGTGTGACCCATGCCCGCGAACCTGACCTCTGATTATCTGGCTGCGGAACAGGCTTACCAGCGCGCGGAAACCCACCAGGAGAAGATTGCCGCTCTGGAGCAAATGCTTGCCACCCTGCCGAAGCACAAGGGCACGGAGAAAATCCAAGCCGATCTCAGGCGGAAGCTGTCTCAGGCGCGGAGAGAATCCCAGAAGAAAGGTGCCGCCCACGCAGCGCCACCCTACTTCGTCAAGCGCGAAGGCGCCGGACAAGTCGTGTTGATCGGTCCCCCGAACTCCGGCAAGTCGCAACTGGTGTGCCATCTGACGCACGCCCGGCCCGAAGTTGCCGATTATCCCTTTACTACGCGCTTGCCAACTCCGGGCATGATGCTGTTCGAAAACGTGCAGATTCAATTGGTGGACACGCCGCCGATGTCCGCGGAATTCATGGAGCCTTGGATGACGCAGGTGATCCGCCCGGCGCACATCAGCGCGCTGATTGTCGACCCCAACGATCCCGATGTGCTGGGTGAGATCGAGTTCATCCTCCAGACTCTTGAGGGCTGGCAACTCCCGCCTCCGAAGCTGCTCGCGGGAAACAAGTGCGACCAGTCTGGCGCCGATGAGAACTTTGCCTCCTTGCAGGCACTTTACGGTGACCGCTTCCGGACCGTGGGAGTCTCGGCTGCCACTGGCGCCGGCCTGGAGGTGTTTGCTTGCGAGACGTTTCGATCTCTCGACCTTGTGCGGTTCTACTCCAAGGCGCCCGGAAAGAAACCCGACCTGGAGGTTCCCTACGTGCTGCGGCGCGGCGCTACCATCGCGGACGCTGCTGCTCACGTACATCGCGACTTCGCAGAACACCTGAAGTATGCCCGGCTGTTCCGGAAGTCCCACGAGCACGATGGGCTAATGGTGGAGCGCACGCACGCTGTGGAAGATGAAGACGTTTTGGAATTTCACACTGCGTAACGAGGCTCTGGGTCTTGGATGCGTTCTCGTCGGGGCGTTCGACGAGTCGAAGCGGCGGCAGATTCTTGCTCTCGCTCGGGACGAAGAGCCACTTTATCTGCTGCCGGTGGGAACGAAGTAGATCACGAAAGTGGGTGGCGCCGACACTACCGTGCCAACCGCTATTTCGCGGCCGATCAGCCAGGCGTATAACAAAGGTGAGGAGGTCACCACGATGCCCGCGCAAAAGCTGAAGCCGGTTCCCACAGCGAACTGGTGCGGCTGTCCTACAAGGATTTCGAGCGACTCGTACTGCCAACGGTGGCGAAGTTCTCATTGCGGCCGTAAGTGATCGGGATACTCGAAACCCCAGTGGCCATCGTAACGGGTCACACCGACGCCTGGACGCTGGCATCGACCGATTGCCGCATACGGCGGAAGTGTCCGCCTTTCCAGTAAGCGCGGCCGCAATCCGGGCAGCGCAGGAACTCGTCGTAGAAGCGGAAGTTCGCAACAGGCATGGCATTGGCCAAGGCCCTATTGGGCATACCGGCCGGAACCGAGTGTACACCCAGCGGCTCCCGGCCGCGGAATGCCTGGCCGCGCGATAATAGGACGGAGGGCTCCTGTCATGTCTTTTCAGCTTTCCTCCAATTCATTTGCGGAAGGCGGATGGATTCCGGAATTGCCCTCGTACAAGGGTGCCGGCCTCTCATTGTCGCTGGATTGGAGCGGTGAACTGGGGGACGTGCACACCTTCATGCTCGTAGTCGAAGATCAGGGGACGGGATTGATTCCGTCATTCGGCTGCTCTATTACTTGAAGTTAGGGTGGTTTCGTCATGCGGCTTGAATTGTGTGAGCCGGATCGACGGATAGATCCGGCGCGTTCCAGCGAGCCGGCTTGGAGCGTCATCTTCCAAGATGGATCCGAGCGGCGGTCCGGGGATGGAACTCCCCGTTTTACTTTCTGCGTTCCCACCAGCAAAGCCTTCCAATATCTGCTGGCCACCGATGTCTATTCCGCGGCAACCGCGTTCATTCGGGGAAAGTTCGACGTGAAAGGCGATCTCGAAGACGCGATACGCTTCAAAGGTTGGCAGCCCCAGAGCAGTTTGCGAAAACATCTCTTCGGCGCCATTGCACGCTGCGTGGCGGCGCTGGAAGGCGGATTCCAGACCGGGACCCAGGCTGCGCGCAACATCCGCTTTCATTACGATCGCTCCAACGAATTCTATCGGCTGTTTCTGGATCCACGCATGGTCTATTCCTGCGCGTATTTCCGCTCGCCGGACATGACGCTGGAAGACGCACAGGTCGCCAAGTTGAACCACATCTGCCACAAACTGGATCTTCAGCCCGGCGAACGGTTTCTGGACGTCGGCTGCGGCTGGGGCGCGCTGATCGGGCACGCTGCCGTTCAGTATGGCGCCGCGGCTACGGGCTGCACCCTGAGCCGCGCCCAGTACGCCTACGCCGTCGCCGGACTGGACGGCCGCGTGCGTGTCCTTGGGTGCGACTATCGGGAGCTTGGCGGCCGCTACGACAAGATCGCCTCCGTCGGCATGTTCGAACATGTGGGCAGGCGCCGGGCGCACGAGTACTTCCGCAAAATGGCGGACTTGCTTGCCCCGAACGGACTTTTTCTCAACCATGCGATTGCGCGCCCCCAGGGTGTGCGGGATGATGCGGCCAGCCTGTTCGTGCGCCTTCACATCTTCCCCGGTGGCCAACTCATCCACCTTTGGGAAATGATCCGCGCGGCCGAGGACAGTGGCTTCGAGGTGCTTGACGTCGAAAACCTGCGGCCGCATTACGCGCTCACCTGCCGCCGGTGGGAACAACGCCTGGCGGCGAACCGCGATGCGGGGCTGCTTCTTGTAGATGAGCCAACCTTCCGTGCATGGCGCCTTTGGCTGGCCGCCTCCGCGTTGAGTTTTGAGGACGGTTTCAGCAGCGTTTATCAAGTCCTGATGAGCAAGCGCGGTGCGCCTCGGCGGCGGCTCACACGCGAGAATATGTATTCAGATTCGGGCCTTTAGTGACACCTGCCCCGGCCACGTGCGGCACGGGAGATTGCGTGCGCCACAAAGCGCTGAGGTCGTGGAGATGCGGGGATTGATTTTGCCGGTCATCCGGCTTAGGCTTTACTGAGGAAATATCATGTCGAAGGAAAGGAAGAATGCAAATTCGTCTGTACCCCTGACAATCGACCCCCGTGACCAAGCCGAGCGGGAACTCATCTCCCTCGGCAACGATCTTGGAGATCAGGACATCGCCGCCCTTGCCTACGAGCTCTGGCAGGCTCGGGGTTGTCCGGATGGATCACCGGACGAGGATTGGTATCAGGCCGTAGAAATACTCCGTTCTCGCACTTGACCCGCACGCAGCAGATGGTTGATGTGCGACAAAGCGCAAGAGGGTAATGCGACTCTATCTTGTGAATCCCGACAACCCGATCGTCAGCCTGAACAAGGTCCGCTCGAATCGCCTGAATCGTTACCGGGTGTGGAAGCCGCTCGGCCTTCTCGTGGTGGCAGGACTGACTCCACCTGAGTGGGAGATAACGCTAATCGACGAGAACCTCGATCACTACGATTACGGACTCCTGCCCGGGCCAGATCTCGTCGGGATCACGGCGTTCACATCCCAAGCAACGCGTGCTTACGAGATCGCGGCGGCGTTCCGCGCCATGGGGGCGCCTGTCGTGATGGGAGGCATTCATGCCACGTTCTGTAGTGATGAAGCGCTGCAGTATGTGGATGCAGTGGTCACGGGCGAGGCGGAATCGGTGTGGAAGCAGGTCCTGGAGGACGCGAGCAACAAGGCACTGCGGAGGGTGTACGAGGGTGGAATCAGTTCGATGGCCGAAATCCCGCCGGCTCGCCACGACTTGCTGCGGGGAAGGTACTACTTCGGCTCGCTGCAAACCACCCGCGGCTGTCCGTTGAATTGCAGCTTTTGCAGCGTGACCGCTTTCAATGGAGGCACGTACCGTCACCGGCCGGTCGCCGATGTGATCGCGGAACTGCGGCTGATCCGGGAGAAAGTCGTCTTGTTCGTGGACGACAACTTCATCGGGACCCGCCGCGACCATCTCGCATGCGCCAAGGAACTTCTCCAGGCCATGATTGACGAGCGGCTGACTCGGCCTTGGATCTGCCAGGCAACCATCAACTTCGGGGACGATGAAGAACTGCTCGGCCTCGCGCGGCGTGCGGGATGCCAAGGCGTATTCATCGGATTCGAATCCCCGACGGTGGAAGGACTCATGGCGGTCGGCAAGAAGTTCAACCTCCAGAACGGGAGAGATCTTCGTGCATCGGTCCGCCGCATTCAACGGCACGGCATGAGCGTTGTGGGATCGTTCATCACGGGCATCGACACAGACTCGCGGGGGATTGGCGAAAGCATCGCTCGCGCAGCCGGGGAATACGGCCTCGACGGCGCGAATGTGCTGATCCTTACCCCACTTCCCGGAACCAAGCTGTACGCAGAGATGGAAAGTGGGGGCAGGATCCGGGCGAACGATTACCCGGGCGATTGGAGGTACTACACGCTGACGCATCCGGTGGCCGACTACAAGAATTTCAGTTGGACAGAACTGGTGGAGGAGGTAAATTTGTTCACTGATCGATACTACTCCTATCCGCAGATCCTGTGGCGGATGCTGCGGTTCGCCAGGAACAGACCAAGTCTCAAGACATTCTTGGTGGTGCTGGTGGCGAATCTGAGCTACCGATCCAACCAGTTTCTTGACCGCCGCATCTATGCGAACCGGCCAGACCCGGCCGAATGGCGCTCTCGCCCCAGCGCGTAAACATGATGCGCCACTGTTCCGCCGGAAGTCGGCGACCCGTGGGAAGGTGGGAAGTAGCGTCAACGGTGATGTCCAAGCACACCGGCACGGTAAGCATCGACTAGGTAGCTGTCAAATTCCAGGTTTTTACATCCGCTCGCGTTCAACGACATCAAGAGGAGTGCTTCCGCAACGAGCGCCAGGTTTCCCGTTCCAGAAACCCGCCTGCGACGTTACGTTCCATCTCCTGAAACAGCGGCCACGGCGCGGTGAAAGACATCACGTTTTCGCCAAGAGACGCGCGGACGTTCCGCCGCGCCGAAATGTCGGTCAGCCCGACTAGGGCGCGCGGCCGCTCGCGCTCAAGTTCGCGATAGGCATAGATGCCCGGCACCTGGCATCCCGCCGCCCAAGGCATGATAACGTTCTCCCCGTCCTTGTAAGCGTAGTTGGCCAGGATGACCAGCGCCGACAGGCGATCTGGATCCACGAAGAAGGTAACGCTCTTGACGTCTTCCTGCTCCGGAACAGTCTGATCCAGCGGTTTCAACACCACAAAGCGCGCCGGGACATCGCACATCGGCAGAGCTTCCAGAAATCCCCGGACCGTTTCGGGATCCTTGAGATACCGCTCACCATGCAAAAAGTCGTCGGCCATGCGACCCCATCCGGCGGCTTTCATGTGTTCGGCGATGGCACATCCTTGCGCCGGCTGTTCATTCCCGCTTGAAAGAAACGCGCAGAAACCTTCCACACCGCCCGGGAAGTCCTCATACCGGTTGCCGAATCCCAAGCCAACACCGCCGCCCCAACAGCCGAAAGTCCCGCGGTCAAACGCCGCCGCGCGTCCGCGGGCTGCGACCGTGGCAAATGCGCTCATGACGCACCCCCATCCGCCCGGTTTGAACCGGATCGTTCCCTGTGGCGCCTCGTCCGCCCAGATCAGCGCGACCGGGTGCGTTCCGAGTCCGATCGCCCCGGCGGTAATGCTTTGCATGGTCTTTCCCCAACGGCCGTTCGGGCCAAACAACGCCTTGATTATATTCCATTGAGCCTGGCCGGGCCCTCGGGGCGAAGTGCCGTCCAATGAAGTTGTATGAAAGCTCGTTTCTGCCTTGTGGCACAGTTTGCGGATTGCTCAGGCGCGTCCCATGACCACGGTGTGGGGGCTCATCGGAATGGGGTGTGCGATGACGCCTCCGAAGCCTGCCTCGTGTTACATACCCGTCAGTTCGCTCAGGGTATAGGCGTCGCCCGCCGCAGTGGAGGTCAACATGGTCATGCTGAAGGCCGCGGGCATGGGCGGGGAGACGCGGTCTTCATTGGGCACGAACTCGAGCGTGGCGGCGAACATCCTCCTCTTCAAATAAGCCGGGATTCCTGCTTTGGCATCCCATCCCGGATTCTTACAAGGGTACACCAACCGCCTTTGCTCGCGCGATCGGTTGGAACCTCGGGTCAACGCGCGCGGAAGGCCAGCAGAAACTGCCAAAATCTGTAGACAAACAGACCTCAAATTAGCAATATCGAAACAACACAGACAGCATCCATGGCGGTGAGTCCCCTCCCAGCGCCACTCTCTGAGTGCAGGCCCCGAGATACCCAACTCGGGGACCTTTATTCGTCGGTTCAATTCCGACCCGCGCCTCCAAGAAAATAGCGGTAAAGCTTCTCGACCCGCGGCCCCTGGCGGCGGAGACGGAACAATCCTCCGTGCCCAAACTTCCTGTCACCGAATTCCCGGGCGAAACGTCACTCTATCCATGCATCGACGCGACAAGAGAAGTGCATTCTATTCCATTTCCCTTGCATTTGCGCTTTTCAGCCGCCTGTCGGCGGCGCCTCCGCCCACCAACGAGTGGATGGTTCTCCTGGCGGAGCCCCCGGTCGTTGATCGCTTTCCGGGGCGTATCGAGCAGACGCGGACCGCCTCCGAACCCTACCGGCAGCACCTCCGCGAAGTGCAAGAGGCCATCCGCGCCCAAATCGAAGCCATGCACGTTCCGGTGACCGGCGCCGTGCAGCACCTGCTAAACGGAGTATTCGTGCGGGCGACTCCCGAACAGGCGGCCATGCTGCGGAGTCTGCTCGGTGTCAAGGCCGTGGTTCCGCTGCGGCGTTATCACCCAAACGACCAGCTTACTTTGAGTAATGTCCAGCAGGCCTGGAACAGCTCCGCGATCGGCGGCCCGGGCAACGCCGGCGCGGGGCTGAAGATCGCGATTATCGATACCGGGATCGACTATACTCACCCTTCCTTTCAGGACGGCTTGCTCACGCCTCCCGCCGGCTTCCCCAAGTGCGACGTTCCGTCCAACTGCGCCTTCACGAACAGCAAGGTGATCGTAGCCCGAAGTTACGTCAGCACTCTGACTGCGGGCAGCACTCCCAGTAATCCCGCAGCCGATTCGCGGCCGGACGATCTCTCGGCTCGCGATTTCACCGGGCACGGAACGGCGGTGGCGTCGGTTGCGGCTGGTGTCGGATCAACGGTTGGCACGACGGCGATCTCCGGCGTGGCGCCGAAGGCATTTCTCGGCAACTACAAGATCTACGGCTCGCCGGAAGTAAACGGCGGAGCGTCCGACGCGGGAATCATCGAGGCGCTGGACGACGCGGTAACGGACGGCATGGACGTGGTGAATCTATCCTCCGGCGGTCCGGCTTTCGGAGGGCCGCTCGACAGCGGCCCGGTCTGCGGACTTCCCGCCGGTGAGGCTTGCGATCCGGCAGCGGCGGCGTTTGAGAACGCCATGAAGAATGGGCAAGTTATCATCGTCGCGGCGGCAGGCAACGCCGGAGCGACCGGTTACCAAAGCCTGACTAACGGCGCTGCCACTTACGGCACGGTAGCGTCGCCGGCGTATACGCCGTCCGTCATCGCGGCCGGCGGCATTCAAAATGACGTGACCTATGCCGACACGATCGCCGTTTCCGGAAGCGGTGTTCCCTCGAACCTGGCCACTCTCTACGCTTTCCCG
This sequence comes from Bryobacteraceae bacterium, assembly GCA_050014595.1. GTDB lineage: Bacteria > Acidobacteriota > Terriglobia > Bryobacterales > Bryobacteraceae > PALSA-129. The sequence continues at coordinate 236,642 of JBEKDA010000008.1, read as the reverse complement.
AGCCCGGACGGCCCTTCGCCGGCAGCGCCTCTGACCGCGCCGCTGGTGGATGTCACCGGGGTCGGCGCGGATCCTCTGTTGTGCACTGCGCCCGCGGCCGCGTCCTTGACCGGCGGCATCGCCCTGATCTTGCGCGGAACCTGCAATTTCATTGTGAAGGTGGAGAACGCGCAATCGGCGGGCGCGGTGGGTGTCATCTTTATCAACAATGTGAGCACCATGACCAGCCCGGGCGGCCTGGCGGGCACAACCATTCCGGCTTTCATGATCAGCCAATCGGACGGCCAGAACCTCAAGAGTTTTGTGGATGCAAACGCCGGAACCAATGTCACGCTCAATCCCAATCAAGTCCCGGTGCCGGCCAGCACGCTGGGATTCATTCCGGAATCCGTCGCGTACTTCGCCTCGCGCGGCCCAGCCATCGGCGCCTACGGCGTGAAGCCCGATGTTTCGGCGGTAGCGACGAACTTTCTGCTGGCGGCTGAGAACGTCGATCCCTATGGCGACCTCTTCTCGCCGACCCGATACGCGGTGGCGAACGGAACCAGCTTTGCGAGTCCCATGCTGGCGGGCGCGGCAGCCCTGGTCAAGCAGGCGCAGCCAAGCCTGACACCTCTGCAGGTGAAGTCGGTGCTGGTGAATTCAGCCACGCTGACGGGCTTGCTCAATCAGGCCGGCACGGGTGCGGCTGGAATTGCGGACGTCGGTTCGGGCCTTCTCCAAGCCCAGAACGCGGTGCTCTCGCCGGTTCAGTTCGTCCCTTCGACGGTATCCTTCGGCCTGCTGTCCGGTTTGCTGCCGGCGTCACAAACGCTGACGGCTACCAACAGCTCCGCATCGCCGTTGACGCTCGGCTTCAGCGTTTCCGCGATCACGAGCGCCGCGGCCACCCGCGTGCTTGTGGACAATTCGAGCAATTCCACGCTGACGATAGCGGCGGGCCAGAGCTCGTCGATTGTGGTGAGCCTGTCCGGGTCCGTGCCATCCCCGGGCCGCTATGAAGGCGTGATTAACGTGAGTGGCGCCTCCATTCCGCTGCATATCCCTTACCTGTTTCTGGTGTCCAGTAACACGGTCTACGACGTCATCCCGATTCTCGGCAATGGCTTCGACGGTCCTGTAAGCCAGGAGATTCCAGCCGATCTGGGCGGGGGACTCGGCATTCGCGTGATCGATGCCTACGGTGCATCGGTTTCGAACGCCCTGGTGCAATGGTCCGCGGTGCTGGGAGGGGGCCAGGTGCTCAACGGCTCGCAGTACACCGACACTGCGACCGACTCCAACGGCGTGGCATTCGCCACGGTGGTTCTCGGGTCGGCTCCCGGCACGCAGGAGTTCAGCGCCCGTGTCGCGGGGCTCACCGTCGACTTTACTGGGAATGCGCGCATAGCACCGGCGATCGATGCGGGGGGTATCTTGGACGGGGCCAGTTTTACACCCGGCCGGGCCGTCGCCCCGGGTTCGATCATTTCGATTTTCGGAACCCACCTTTCCGACACCATCGCTTCGGCGCTGCAGTTTCCTCTTCCGCTGGGGATTGACGGCGTGGCCTTCAGCTTCGACATTCCTTCGGCCGGAGTGAGCCTGCCGGCTCATTTCCATTACGTAAGTCCGACTCAAATCAACCTGCAGGCGCCCTGGGAGCTGGCTAACTATCCGTCGGCCACGGTGAAAGTGATTATAAAATACACTTACAGCCCTGAGTACACCCTGAGTCTTGCCACTTATTCACCCGGATTCTTCTCGTACCAAGCGAACGGGCAGTTGGCGGCGGACGCTCTTGATTTGAGCAACAACCAGGTTACCTCCACTAACCCGGTCGCGCGCGGGAGCACGGTCCAGTTGTTCCTCAATGGATTGGGGCCGGTAAATCACCAGCCTGCGGACGGCTGGCCGGCGACGGACGCCTCGTCGACGACCGTGTCGAACCCTTCCATCTCGATCGGAGGACAGCCCGCCACGGTAACCTTTAGCGGGTTGGCCCCTGGCTACGCGGACCTGTACCAGGTGAACGCGGTTGTCCCTTCCGGCATCGGGACGGGAGCGCAGCCGATCACGTGCAGCATCGGCGGGGTTTCCTGCCAGACGGTGAGCTTGTATGTGAAGTGACCTCTACTGCCAAGCCATGGGGGGTCAGTTCTCTGACCGGCTGGTTTGCTGCGTTTGCGCAATCCATCGCTCACGCTGGTGGCCAACGATACGAGCCGCGACTTGTCGCTCGACCGTGAGGGAGCGGTGCCCGTCCCGCGCATGTTTCCTCGCGGTCGGGCAACTGGGCAAAGCTGCGCCCAGGGGTATAATATACTTCAGGTGATATAGAGGATGTTGACATGAAGATCCCAGCTCTTCTTTGTGTTCTGCTAGTGGCCTCCGTTGGGCTTTTGGCCCAGGATCAGGCCCCGGCGCCTCCGCCGCCGGGACAGGCTCTCACTCCGGATCAGCTCAACGATCTGGTGGCTCCGATTGCGCTCTATCCGGATCCGTTGCTCAGCCAGGTGTTGGTGGCATCCACGTATCCGCTGGAGGTGGTTCAGGCCTCCCAGTGGCTCCAGAGAAATCCAGGACTCACCGGCCCTGCCCTCACCGCGGGCGCGCAGCAGCAGAATTGGGACCCCAGCGTCCAGGCGCTGGTGGTTTTCGGCGACGTGCTGAAGCGCTTGAGTGACGACGTTACCTGGACCACCAACCTGGGAAACGCATTCCTGGCCCAGCAGCAGGACGTGATGGATGCCGTGCAGCGCATGCGCCAGCAGGCGCAACAGGCCGGCAAACTCGCCTCCACGGCCCAGGAAAACGTGGTCGCGAAAAACGAAGGCGGCCAGCCCTACATCGAAATCTTGCCCGCCGATCCCGAGGTGATTTACGTTCCGATGTATGACCCCGCGTGGATTTGGGGACCGCCGCTGTGGTACCCCTACCCGCGCTGGTACTGGCCCCCGCGCAGCATCATCGTGGGCGGAATCGGCTTCGGGTTCGGTGGCGGCATCAATATGGGACTGTTTTTCGGCTATGGCTGGCATGGCTGGGGCGGATGGGGTTGGGAGCCCGGCTGGGGCGCCCACACCGTGATTGTCAACAACGCCTTCATTCACCAGTACAACTTCAACACCGCGCATCTCGGCAACATGCACGGCACCTCGACCTGGACGCATGACCCGGCTCACCGCCAGGGCGTGCCCTATGCCACCGCCGGGCTCAACGACCGCTTCCGCGGCAACGTGCGGCAGAATGTGGCGCCGCGCTCCGTGCCCCCAGCGGCCCGCACCGGCGCCCAGCAGTCCAACGAGCGCGTCGGAAACCGCCAGATGCCGAAAAACAGTTCGCCCGCGCAGAGCCGCTCGGTGTTTGGAGGAATGAATAACGGCAGGGCCGCGCAGACCCAGGCCCAACATGGATACTCCAGCATGGGGGCGGCTAGAAGCGCCCCGGCGCGATCCTCCCCGCCCCGCGGCGGCGGCGGAAGGCGGGAATAGGAGCCACCGATGCGAACGAATTCTCCATACTGGATTGGCGCCCTCGGATTGATCCTGGCGGCGGCCCTGCCGCAAGCGGTACACGCCGTCCCGCAAGCCCCAGAGATGACCTTTGCGACGCCGCAGGAGGCCGGCGCCGCGCTTCTGGCCGCCGCCGAACACAACGACACCGCCGCCATGATGAAGGTGCTCGGCGCCGGCAGCAAGGACATCGTCGAATCCGGCGATCCGGCCGAAGACAAGAACGGGCGTGCGCAGTTTGCCGAACGCGCTCACGCCCGCATGCAGGTGGAGATCGAACCCGGCAATCCAAACCGGGCGGTGCTGATCGTGGGCGAGAACGATTGGCCGTTCCCGGTGCCCTTGCTCCTCCAGAACGGACGCTGGCATTTCGACGCCGATCGGGGCCGCGTTGAGATTCTGGCGCGGCGTATCGGCCGCAATGAATTGGCGGCCATTGACGTCTGCCGTGGTTATGTGGAGGCGCAGATGGAGTATGCCGCCCGCGACCGGAATGCCGCCGGCATGCTGCAATACGCCCAAAAGATCGTCAGCACTCCCGGCAAAATGGATGGTCTGTATTGGGCCGGCGAATCGGGCCTGGTTCCCAAGGCCTTCGCCGACGCAGCCGCGGCCATGTCTGCCGAAGGCAAGAAACCGGAACCGTATCACGGCTACTATTTCCGCATCCTGAAAGCACAGGGGCCGAATGCCCAGGGCGGAGCCTTGGATTACGTGGTGAAAGGCCAGATGATCGGCGGATTTGCCCTGGTGGCCTATCCCGCCGAATACAGTGTTTCCGGCGTCAAAACATTCCAGGTCAACCATCTTGGCGTGGTATACGAGAAGGATCTGGGTCCCACCACAGAAACACTCGCCCGGCAGTTGATCCGTTTCGATCCGGACAAGAACTGGAAAGCGGTAGTGGGCGAATAGCTGACCGCGGCTTCCCGCGGCCGGCGATGCCGCTCAGAGGTTGGCTGGAAACTTGTCCAGCCGGAGCAACTCTGCCGCCGGCGCGGGTTTGATCAAATGATGAACCTGAAGACCGGCATCCGAACCGGCCTCGCGCTGCTGCCGGTGGCGCTGGCGGTCATTGTGATTCCACGCCAGGCGCCCACCCAAAACGCCCCTCCGCCCGCCGCTCCGCCGGGCCTCGAAAAAATCCAGCACTTTGTATTTATCATGCAGGAGAACCGCAGCTACGACCATTACTTTGGAACGTATCCGGGAAGCGAAGGACTGCCTCCAGGCGTGTGCGTTCCCAATCCCAACGGCGGGCCTTGCGTGTCGCCGTACCACGACACTGCCCTGGTCAATCAGGGCGGCGCGCACAATTGGGTCAACGCGTTGAACTGCATCGATGGCGGCCTGATGGATGGCTTCATCGCCGGAGCGATCGGTAATCCGGGCGACGTCATGGGCTGGCACGACTCCGGTGAGATACCCAATTACTGGAACTATGCGCACCTGTATGTGCTCCAGGACCGCCTTTTCGAGTCCGTCACTTCTTACAGCCTTCCGGCGCACTTATACATGCTGGCGGCGCAGAGCGGAGGTTACATCGGCACCGGGCAGACGCAGCCCGATTCTTACGCGTTTGCCGAAATCACGGAGCTGCTGACCAGCGGCAAAATCGACTGGCGTTATTACGTGAACCGCGGGAAGACCGCGGGCGCGGCCGATGGAGGGGTGGCCGACGTCGATTCGGACGAAACCACCTACACCTTCTGGAACCCTCTGCCCGCGTTTCCGGTGGTGAAGAACGACCCCGCGCAGTTCGGCCGCCTCACCAACGCCACCCAGTTCTACACCGACGCACAGAACGGCACACTGCCGCAGGTAAGCTGGGTGATTCCCAACAATACCGTCGGCGAGCACCCTCCCGCCGACGTCTCCACCGGCATGAGCTACGTCACCGGCCTGGTCAACGCCGTCATGAATTCCCCCGAGTGGAACTCCACCGCCATTTTCCTCGCCTGGGACGATTGGGGCGGATTCTACGACCACGTCGATCCGCCCAAAGTGGATCAATACGGGCTGGGCATTCGCGTGCCCGGGATGGTGATCAGCCCGTATGCGCGCCAGGGCTACGTGGATCATAAGACTTATTCTTTTGAATCCTGGCTGCGCGTGGTCGAGGAACGTTTCGGCGTCCAGCCCATGACCGGCCGCGACAACACCGCCAACGACATGGCGGACGCCTTCGATTTCACCGCGCAGCCGCGCGCGCCAGTCCTGTTGTCTCCCGGCGGGTCGCCCTATCCGCAACCGCTCCAGGCCATCGCCCATCCCGCGGGCGCGCTCATCACGGTCAATTCGGCCTACGGCACGTATGCCATCGCCCCTGAGAGTGTCGCCAGCATCTACGGCAGCAACCTGGCGACTCAAACTTTGCAGGCGCCGCCGGCGTCGCAGCAGTTGCCCACGTCGCTCGGCGGCGTGAGCGTCACGCTCAAAGACGCCAACGGCGGCGCTTTCCCGGTGGGGCTCTACCTGGTTTCGCCCAACCAGGTAAACTGCGTAATCCCCAAGGGCGTGGCAGCGGGAGTGGCTACTCTTACACTTACTAACTCGGCCGGCACTCTTACGGGCGCCGCGGTTGCGGGCACAATCGCTCCGGGCTTATATACGGCTAACGCTACCGGTCAGGGTCCCGCCGCGGCCCAAGTGACCAACGGCAGCACTTACTCCAATACCTTTCAATGCGCGGCTGCCGGCATCTGCACGATGACCCCGATCAACCCGGCCGCAACCCCATACCTGATCCTCTATGGAACCGGCATCCGCGGCGGAGCCATTGGAACCGTCGGAGTCAAGATCGGCAACCTCGATGCGCAGGTCCTCTACGCCGGCGCGCAGGGCACGTATCCGGGCCTCGACCAGGTGAATGTGTCGTTGCCCGCCGCGCTCAAGGGCCGCGGCCGGCAGGTGGTCACTATCACGGTAAACGGCCAGGCTACCAACATGGCGCAATTGACATTCGAGTGACGTGGTGGCGCATCAATACCGCCGCAGCCGGCGCGCCCTCTCCAGCACTTTCTCCACTTCTCCACGTTGGGTAGGAACGCCTCTTCGAGCGGCGGGCTATAGGGCGCCGATCGCACGGCCCATCGCACGGCCTTGCATCGGGGTGGGCGCTGTGTTAACCAACAGGACGGAGGTGCAGGATGAACGGGACTGCCAAGCGATGGGTGGCGCTATCCGCCCTAGTTACAGTGTTGTTGATCTTAATGTCTTGTTCTTCGGGGCCGGCCGGTCCGCAAATGGGTACGCCGGCGTTCTACTGGCAGGCGGCCCGCGAGGTCTATGCTACGGGCGACTACACAAAGACCCTGGAAGACCTCGACCAGTTGCTGGCCACTAACAATGAGTACCTCGACCGGGCCCTTCCCTGGGACCTGGTATTGAAGTCGGGCTTGGCCGCCGGGTATGTGGATCTGGCCGAGAATTACGCCGTGGGTGAGCGCATGAACAGGTCCGACCCTACGGCCTTCCACCGCGTGGTGTCGGAGAGCCGCAACACGGCCGCCCGGCTGTCGCTGCAGTTCGCGGAGGGTTTTGCGAAGTTCGACAACGTGAAGGGCGACACCGTCTCGCTGGCCTTCGGCTTTCCCAGAGGTTCGGCGGCGCTGGTGGCGCAGTTCTCGAAGGTGGCCAGCGGCATTCCGTTGGCGGCGGCGGAAGCCGAGACCGCGCAAAAGCGGGCCCTCGAGCGCGGCGTAGTGCTGGCTGCTTGCCAGGCTGCCGGAGCGCCGGGCGATGCGGCCAAGACCGAGGAACTGCTCAAGGGCGGCACGGCCACGGTGCCGCGCGCGACCTTTCTGATGGCGATGGCGGAAACGTTGTATAACCAATCGCGGCTCTTCACGCCCGACAAGCTCGACCAGCCAGAGAAGTTGCGGATTTTCTGCGAACGCGCGCAGGCCGCGCTGCAGGGAGTGCCGGAGTCCAAGGAATCCAAGGAGTTGAACGGCCGCATCCAGGCGGCGCTGAAGAAGGCGGCGAAGAAAGTCAAAACATAGCGCCGGTTTCTTTGCCCGTCGGCGCCAAACACGTTCGCGATCCGCATGCCGCGTGCCCGTGGGGTCAGGCTTTCTAGCGACGATCGCGAAAAGCGCCGGCTAAAAAACCGGCGACAGGCTGAAAGCCTGGCCCCACAGGGCCTGTGCGAGCGGCGTGTAGCCACGGTGTATACTTGATTTGAAAGCTTTGTTTCGCGGGCCTCGCAGTACACAACCCGCGCGCAACCGCTCGATTGTCCGGAGCGGGTTGACCCTGCCCAGGCTGCGCCGGCTGTCGCAGACCCTCTTTCTGGGACTCTTCCTGGTCCTTCTCTGCAAAACCGAGTTCCGCGGCTCCTTCCAGCCGGGCGGGCTGGAGTTCCGCCTGCCGTACCCGGTGCGCGCTTTTCTCGAAACCGACCCATTAATCGCCATCGCGAATGCGCTGGCCACGCGCGCGCTCTATCGCGGATTGCTCTGGAGCCTGGCGATCCTCATCCCGACGCTATTCCTGGGACGATTCTTCTGTGGCTGGATATGCCCGCTCGGGACACTGAACCACCTCGTTGGCAACATCCGGTCGGAGAAAAAATTGGGCCGGCAACGCATCACTTCCAACCGCTATAAACAGTGGCAAACCTTCAAGTACTATCTGCTTTTCGCTCTGCTGTTGGCGGCTCTATTGGGTGGCGCCCTGGTGGGAATCTTCGACCCGATCGCGCTGGCCGTGCGATCGCTCGCGCTTTCCATTCTGCCGGCATGGAACTACGCGCTGAACGCACTGCTCGAACGAAGCCACGGTCATGCCGCGCCGCTGAGCGTCCTGCTTAGCTTTAAACAGGCGCATTTCCGCCAGGGATTCCTGCTGGGAGCGATCTTCATCGTCATCCTGGCGCTCAACTTGAGGATCACCCGCTTCTGGTGCCGCGCGCTGTGCCCGCTGGGTGCGCTGCTGGGCCTGGCCTCGCGCTGGTCCATTCTGGGCCTCGAGAAACACCCCGCCCACTGCGAGGATTGCAACCGTTGCCTGCTGCATTGCCAGGGCGGGGACGATCCCATCCCCGGTGCGCCGTGGCGTAAAGCCGAATGCCATCTGTGCATGAACTGCGTCGCCGATTGCCCGGAAAGCGGGATTCAATTCCGTTTTTTTCCGGCGGCTCCCGGCTCCAATGCCATTGAGGGCGTGGATCTCAAGCGGCGCAAAGTGTTGGCCGGGCTGGCAGCCGGCGCAGTGACGATTCCCTTGTTGCGGGCCAATACCGGTCTGAGCGCCGAACCGCACGAGCGGCTGATCCGGTCCCCGGCGGCGCTGGACGAGAAGCAGTTTCTGGCGCGCTGTATCCGCTGCGGGGAGTGCATGAAGGTGTGCCCGAATAACGCCCTGCATCCCGCATTCACCGAAGCGGGCTGGGAGGGCATCTGGACTCCCGTGCTGGTGCCGCGCGTGGGATATTGCGAGCCCAGTTGCACCCTCTGCGGCCAGGTATGCCCCACTGGCGCGATTTGGGAGTTTACGTCAAAGGAGAAAGCCTGGGTCGGGGTGCCCTCCGGGCCCGGAGCAGACGCCCGGCCGATCCGTCTCGGCACAGCTTTCTACGACCGCGGCCGATGTCTGCCTTGGGCCATGGCCACCGACTGCATTGTGTGCGAGGAGTGGTGCCCGACTTCGCCCAAGGCCGTCTACCTGCGGCCGGCCGAGGTGACCGATGCCGCCGGAAACGCCAGGCAGGTGCGGCAGCCATACATCGATCCCGAGCGCTGCGTCGGCTGCGGCGCGTGTGAGTATGCGTGCCCGGTACGCGACCGCCCGGCGGTTTACGTCACGAGCGCCGGTGAGAGCCGGTCGCAGACCAACCAGATCCTGCTGAGACCTGCGGCCAAGCCCATGTCCTGGCTCCCGGAGAGCGGCGACGCGCCGGGGTGGACGAAGGTGGGCCAAACGCGCCTGTTTGAAGCCGCCGATCTCTGGAAATATGTCGATGGCGATGCCGAGCGGTATCTGCGGGCGGGCGTCCGCCGCACCCTCACGGCGAATTACCGCTATGCCAACACCGTGGAAGCCGTCGCGGACATTCACTTGATGGACACGCCCCAGGGCGCCGCGGCGATCTTCGAATCCGAGTCACCCGCCGGAAGCCGGCCGGTGGCCCTCGGCGATGCAGGCAGGAGCTATGGTCAGAGCCTGACATTTCACCGGGGCGCTTTCTTCGTTCGCCTGGTGGCCTACCAGGATACGCCGCAGACGGAGGGGGCGCTGGTGGGGTTGGGGCAGGGTATTGAGCGAAGGGTGAGGCAGGAATGACCGGTAGCAGGGCCATGGTGGGGATACGGAGGATCTAGACCTTCTCCGGGGCGTAGCGTGCCAATGCCTTCCGGCGCTTCGGGTTCCGCTCGTGGATCATCGCGTGTAGATAGGGCCAATACTCAGAAACGAGAAGCCCCTGGCCCTGCATGTTTCTCCGCACGAAGGACGCGGTTCGCAGGACGCGATGCTGCCGTAGATCACTGAGAAAGATCGGTGCATCCAACTTGCAAACGCGCTCTATCCGCCCACCGTAGCATTCGCCCCGTCTCCAGCTAGCGGGGCTCCGCTTCAGCTCACGGCCAGCAAAGCGAAACACGTCCGTGATGCAGCAATTCGGATAGCCACGATACATCAATAGAAGATCACCGTGCGTCGTTTGTTTTGATAAGGCCCACTCCAACACATCTCGCTCATCCAGCCAGTGGCATTGACTCTTGGTGGCTACCTGGAGCCAGACCTTAAACGAACTGCCGAAGTAACGCTTCAGTTCGATCACTTCGAGACGAGATGGTGCCCCCGGCCAGTCGTGATGCCAGCACACGATGCAGTCGCACTCCTTAGCGTCGTGGCCATGCGCTCGAAAGCTACTGGAGCGGTATTCAAACTCGATTCTGACTCGCTTCTCACGGTCGCCCGCGTGTCGATACGCGATGCAGTCCGGGTAGGCGGCGCGGATCTTCTCGATGCGAAATTGCAGGCGTTTCGCGACCTGTGAAAACAGGAAAACCACTCCCAATTCGTTCTCAGGGGCATACTGAAGCGGAGCGTTCTTGAGTGGTAACGGCCTCTCCGAAGGCTTCATCAGGAGAAGTCTAGCAGGTGGGCGCGCGGTTAGGGAACTCCTCACTACGACCCCACTGCCTAATGACCCCTGGCCTCCATCGCTGGTGAGTGCTATAGAAGCCGGGGACGAGAAGCCGGGGACGGACGGGACGTTTCCAGTGGCTTTCAGCGGTTCGAGAAGCCGGGGACGGACGGGACGTTTCCAGTGGCTTTCAGCGGTTAGTCTCGTGACACGGCGTTCAAAGAATGGGCCCCGCCAAGTCTCTTCTTAACGTCCGATGCTCTACAAGCTCGCGATGATCGCGTCACGCGACACACCTTTGTGCTGGGCGACTGTGCGGAGAATTGAAATAAACGTGCCAACCCTGAGGGGATGGTGGTCCGGAATCGCGATCCGTTGGTGAGTCGGTTCCGAGGTTTCCAGGATGATGTGGCTGCCGGCCTGATGCACCTTCGTGTATCGCCATCGCCGGCACAGGGTATCCGCGAGATGCGTGCCCGAGACGTCGCGAGGGATCTTCATGCGACGGACAAGATCTCGTCGCGGACAAGGTGGAGGCGAATTCGCTCAGGCCGTGGCCGGTCGAAGAAGAACGCAGCGGTCGCTTCCAGCACGTTCTTACGCAACTCCTCCCACGTACCCGCTTCAGTGAAGATGTTTTCGGTAAGGCATTCGGCGCAATAGCCACCGTCGGCCTCCTGGACAACCTCGAAAATCAGTTCAGGCATACGGACCTGCCTGCTGCGGCGCATGCGGCTCATGAGGCTGGCTGGCGACCTGTGCATACATTGCATCCGGCGCCAGATCGATCTCGCCGGGCCATGCGACCGCGCCATGATCAATGAAGACCTGCTTGAAGAATTGCTCATCCCGCAACGACGCGAGCGCGCCGGTCAGTTCTTCTCGCCGCAACCGCACACGCCCCGTCAGTCCATCCTTGAATCGGACAAGGAGGCAGTAGTGCGGCTCCGCCTTCACTTCAACTACGTCCCAATACATTGAACAAATACTCCGTTCATGCCAGCGGCTCAATTTTCGCCGGCGCCGTGTTCCCGCGGCAGAACCGCCAGTTCTCCAATAATTCTTCTCTATGTATCATCGCCCATTCCTGGACCAGGTTCAAAGCCCGGCGCGGTAGCTGGCCTTGGATGACCTCCAGCGTGCTGATGTCGACCGTGGCTTCGAACTCACCATATCGAGCGTGAAAGTGTGGCGGCGCGTGGTCATTGAAAAACATCCGGATCAAGATTCCATAGAACGTACTGATCGTCGGCATGCGCGACGCTGATTTTACCACCTCACAGGGAGGACTCCCCTCAACGAAGGATCTTCACGCAACCGCCGTGGGCTGTTCAAGGGAACTCTTGGCAAAAGCAAGAACCTGATGCACCTGCTCCCTACTGACAGATGGGAACCACTCCAAAAACTCGTCAATGGTCGAGCCTTGGTCGATGTGCTCGAACAGCGCGGCAACCGGCAGGCGGGTGCCGCGGAAGCACCATGTCCCGCCCAGCTTCCTGGGGTTCCGGTCGACAGCACTGCAAAGGCTCCAATCCATACTGTCAGTGTACCGTTGATCGGGCGGTACCGATACATTCCACTTGGGCCCAGGCGCACGACATACAAGTGGGGGAACCGGGGACGCACGGGACGTTTCCAGTGGCTTTAGCGAGTTTGTCCCGTTGAAACCTGTTCCATGCCGTGGGCCTGAAACAGGACGTGATTTCTTCGTCGCCGAATTCGCCGGGCTCCAAGTGGTATAATCGTTCTGACTAGACTAGTCAGAAATGGGGCGCGCAATGAGCAAGACGCAGGACCGCTCTTCCCGGCGGACCCTGAATCGAGAACGTCATGCGGTCCAGAAGGACTGGCAACTGCAGGAGGCCAAAGCGCGTTTTAGCGAAGTGTTCCGTCTGGCGCGGGAATGCGGCCCGCAACGCGTGACCAAGCACGGTAGAACGGCAGTGGTGGTGATTCCAGCCGAGGATTACGAGCGCCTTTCCAGGTCCAAGGCGCGTCAAGGCAGCCTGGCCCAGTTCTTCGCGGACTCGCCGCTGGCTGGTTCGGGTATTCAACTGGATCGACCACGCGATTTCGGAAGAGCGATTGCGCTGTGAGCGGCTTCCTGCTGGATACCAACGTCGTCTCCGAACTGATCAGGCCCAAGCCCGATGATAAGGTACTCCGCTGGGTCGAAGAGACGGACGAATCGATTCTGTTTCTGAGCGTGCTCACGCTGGGCGAAATCAGGAATGGCGTTGAACGTCTGCGCTCACGGCGACACCGGGGACGACTGGAATCATGGCTGCAAGTGGATCTCCGATCCCGCTTTCAAGACCGGATTTTGCCGATCCACGCAGCTATCGCGGATCGATGGGGCACGATCTCCGCAATTGCCGCAGCGAAAGGCAAACCGGTTCCCGTCATCGACGGCCTTCTCGCGGCAACGGCATTACATCACAACCTCACGCTCGTCACCAGAAACAGCTCGGACGTTTCCGGAACCGGTGTTCCAACGCTGAATCCATGGTTATAAGATGAGTGTCCGAGACGTCGCGGGGGATCTTCATGCGACGGACAAGATCTCGTCGTCCGCCCCTCGCCTGCATCCGCTCCGAGTGCTATAACAGAGTCAGAATACCTGAAATAGCCGGGGCTTCCGGGGGCAAGAGCCATGCGCATCGGCCCACAACACGGCGTCACTCGCAGGGGGCTCCTGCAAGCCGGCCTGGCCGGCGCCTTCGTTGCCAGAGCCGCGGCCGCTGAAAAGTCCAAAGTCGTCATCGCGCGCGATCCGGCTCTCCGTGGCGCCGGAGGCTCTCCCGATTCCGGCCGCGTGGTGAAGATGCTCGATCGGGCCATGCAGTCGTTCTACGGCGGCGATTCCCCGATGGATGCCTGGAAGAAAGTGGCGCGGCCCGGCGAAGTAGTCGGCCTGAAGGTAAACTGCCTGTCCGGCAGGGGCGCGGCTACCAGCCCCGTGCTGGTGGATGCCGTCTGCGAGCGCCTGCAGCAAGCCGGAATCCCGCAGAAGGACATCGTCATCTGGGACCGGCTGAACTCCGACCTGGAGAGCGCCGGTTTCCGCGTGGCCGCCCGCAAAGATCGAATCCGCTGCATCGGCAACGATACCGCCGGCTACGACACCGACCTGGCGATCTATGGAAGCGCGGGCAGCCTGCTCGCGAATACGCTGGCACACACCTGCGATGCCGTCATCAACTTGCCCGTGCTCAAGGATCACGGCATCGTCGGCGTGACGCTGGCGCTCAAAAACCTGTTCGGCGCGATTCACAATCCGAACAAGTACCACATCAATGCCGGCGACCCCTACGTGGCGGACGTCAATATGCTCCAGCCGATCCGGCAAAAGGTGCGGCTGACCATCTGCGATGGCCTGACGGCCCAGTATGAAGGCGGACCATCCTATATGCCGCAATGGTCGTGGCCGTATAACGGCCTGATGGTGGCGCGCGACCCGGTGGCGCTGGACTACACCGGCTGGCAGATCCTGGAACGCAAGCGGGCTGAAAAGGGGATGAAGCCGCTGCGAGAGTTGCGCCGCGAGCCGCTCTACATCGCGACCGCGGCGGATGCCCGCCACCGGCTCGGGACGAACGATCCGAAGCTGATCGACGTAATGGAGGTATGACTCCATGGATCGCAGGCTCTTTCTTCAGACGCTGGCGCTTCCGTGCCTGGCGGCGCGCGCGGCGGAGACCGACGCCCGGTTTACCATCGAGGCGCGATTCTACGAGAAGCAGCCCTACAAGAAGATCAAGTGCAAGCTTTGCCCCCGCGAGTGCGTGATCGACGATCGCGAACGCGGCTATTGCGGCGTGCGCGAAAACCGCGGCGGCACGTACTACTCGCTGGTGTATGCGCGCGTCTGCGCGGCCCACGCCGATCCCATCGAAAAGAAGCCTCTGTTCCATTTCCTGCCGGGCAGCATGGCGTTCTCGGTGGCCACGGCGGGCTGCAATGTCAATTGCAAGATGTGCCAGAACTGGGACATCTCCCAGGTTCGTCCGGAACAGGTGGACAGCAGCTTTATTCCGCCTAAAGACCTGGCGGGTCTGGCCCGCCGGTATCAATGTCCCTCCATCGCCTATACCTACAGCGAACCGGTGGTCTTTTGCGAATACGTCCTGGATTCCGCCGAGGCCGGCCGCGCCGCGGGGGTGAAAAGCGTGGTCATCAGCGGCGGCTATATCCAGGAAGAGCCGCTGAAACAGTTGTGCGGCCGCGTGGACGCCATCAAGATCGACCTCAAGGGATTCTCCGAGAAGTACTACAAAGAGGTCGTGAACGGCGAGCTCAAGCCGGTGCTGAACGCCCTGGTGACCATCCGCAAGCTCGGCACCTGGAACGAAGTGGTCTACCTGGTGGTGCCGACCTTGAACGACTCCGATGCAGAGTTCCGAGGGCTGGCCCGCTGGATCAAAGCGGAACTCGGCCGGGACGTCCCGCTGCACTTCTCGCGCTTCCATCCCGAGTACCTGTTGAAGAACCTTCCGCCCACCCCCTTGCCGACGCTGGAACGCGCCAAGGCCATCTGCGACGCCGAGGGTCTCAATTACGTATATATCGGCAATGTTCCCGGCCATCCGGCCGAGAATACCTGGTGCCCGAAATGCCGCCGCATCGTGGTAGAGCGCGCCGGCTTCACCGTGCGAGCGCTGCACCTCGACGGGGGCAAGTGCCACTTCTGTCAACAAGCCATCCCTGGCATTTGGAACGGAGCGATCCAGTTATGAAAATGCACGTGTCAACCTGGTGGCGCAGGCGGTGGCGCCTGCGCGCAGTTCTCATGATGGTCACGGCGCTGCTGCTGATCGATTGCACCAGCGCCCGGTCCGGCGAGACGCCGAAAGTCCGTCCGGCGGGAGTAGCCGGATCGTTCTATCCGGCCGACCCAAAGGCACTCGAAACCATGGTCGACGGTTTCCTGGCCAAGGCAGCGCCGCCCCCGCTCACCGGCGTGGTGGCGCTGGTCTCGCCGCACGCCGGCTACGAGTACGCCGGACAGGTGGCGGCGTATTCCTACGCTCTCCTGAAGGGCCGGAAATTCGAGCGGGTGGTGGTGATCGCACCGTCGCACTACGAGGCTTTTGGTTTCGCCTCGGTCTACGACGGCACGGCCTACAGCACTCCCCTGGGCCAGGTTCCGGTGGACCGGGACTTCGCGGCCAAGCTGGTGAAGCAGAGCCCGCTCATCAAGTTTTCCCAGATGGGCCACGGCGCGGGCCCCAACCAGCCGGAACACGCGCTGGAAGACCAGCTTCCCTTCCTGCAACGCGTGCTCGGGCAGTTTCAACTGGTGCCCATCGTCATCGGCGACCAGAGTTATGAAACCTGCCGCGCGCTGGGTCTGGCACTGGCCAAATTGATTCCGGGCACGGACACCCTGATCGTCGCCAGCAGCGATCTTTCGCACTACCACCCGTACGCCGACGCCGTCAAGATCGACCACAAAACGCTGAAGGCCATCGAGGAGTGGGACTACCTGAGCATGTCGCGCAACTTCGCGACGCAGGTTTGGGAAGCGTGCGGAGGATATCCGATCATCGCCGCGATGATCGCATCGGAACGCCTGGGAGCCTCGCACGCGGTGGTGCTGAACTACGCCAATTCCGGCGACACGGCCGGCGACAAAAGCCGCGTGGTGGGTTATGGCGCGGTGGCTTTCGTGAAGAACCCGGCGCGCGGCGGAGCCCAGGAGCCGCCGTTTGCCCTGACCCTGCGGGAGAAGGACGAGCTGTTGCGCCTGGCGCGGAAGTCGGTCGAGACGGCGGTACACGAGCACAAATTGTACGACGCCGCCGCGCCGGCGGCCGAAGCCCTCAACCAGGAGCGCGGGGCGTTCGTCACCCTCAAGGAGCACGGCGAGCTGCGCGGTTGCATCGGGTACATCGCGCCCATGAAGCCGCTCTACCTGACGGTGCGCGACGTGGCTGCCTACGCCGCGGTGCGCGACACGCGGTTCCGGCCGGTGCCCGAGCAGGAGCTGGACCTGCTGGAGTACGAAATCTCGGTGTTGTCGCCGCTGCGCCGCGTGCTCGACATCAACGAAATCAAGGTGGGGCAGCACGGGCTGGTCATGAAGCAGGGCGATGCCGAAGGACTGCTGCTGCCCCAGGTAGCGACCGAGGAGAAGTGGGACCGCGACACGTTCCTGGAGGAGACGTGCTACAAGGCCGGCCTGCCGCGAAACGCCTGGAAGGATGCGGCGACCGATATCTTCCGCTTCACCGCCCTGGTGTTCGGCGAGCGGCGGCCGGTTGAGGCGCTCACTCCGCTGGATCTGTTTCGGAATCCTCGAGCATGGCCATTGCCGCCGGCGCCAGGCTCACCATCGCCGACAGCAGCGCCGTTTTAAAAAAACCGAATACGGGAACGAACCAGGCGCTGAACAGAACCGCGGCCTGCGTGCCCCATAATTCTCGACGAATGCCGGTGTCGGAGCGGGTCCGCATCCAGCCAGTTGTGGCAAACTGGGTGAGGGACGAACCATGGCTCTCGATCACGCCACTGTCTTCAAGACTCCGACAGCCAGCGATACGGTTTTGTCCGAGGTGGTGCGCCGTCTGGTGGAAGCGTACCGCCCGGAGCGCATCTACCTCTTCGGTTCCGTCGCCAGGGGAGACGCCGGGCCGGACAGCGACTACGACATTATGGTCGTCGTGCCTGACGACGCACCGCCCGAACTCCGCCGCAGTCGCGCCGCCTATGTGGCGCTATGGGGCACCGGGGTTGCGTCCGACGTGTTGGTTTGGACCGCCAGCCAGTTCGATAGCCGGTTGCACCTGGCCGCGTCCCTGCCGGCTACTGTCATTCGCGAGGGAAGACTACTCCATGCCGCATGATCCTGCCCTCGTCGCCGAGGTGCGCTCCTGGCTTTCGAAGGGAGGCAAGGATCTGGCTGCTGCCCAATACGAATTGCAGGCAGACCCGCCGTTCGCCGACGACATTGTCTTTCACGCTCAACAGGCTACGGAGAAATCTCTAAAGGCATTCCTGTCGTGGCATCGCGTTCCATTCCGCAAGACGCACAACCTGATCGAATTGGGAGAAGCGTGCTGCCAGATCGATCGGGGCTTGGACCCGTTGCTTCGCCGGGCGGCGCCACTCACCGAGTATGCGTGGAAGTTCCGCTATCCGGGAGATCCCGAGGAAGCGACCGCGGAAGAGGCCGCAGGGGCCTTGGCGACGGCGCGCGAGGTCTTTGACATGGTGCTGCGGCGTTTGCCGTCCGATGTTCTCCCGTAGCTCGCCATTCAGATGTCAATTCCGCTTGGCTATCGCCCTGGTATTCGGCGAACACCGGCCAGTGGAGGCGTGGAATCCTCGAGCATGGCCATTGCCGCCGGCGCCAGGCTCACCATCGCCGACAGCAGCGCCGTTTTAAAAAAACCGAATACGGGAACGAACCAGGCGCTGAACAGAACCGCGGCCAGGCACGAGCCCGCCAGGTCGAGCGCATAGAGCGTACCGGGACGGCGCATCACGGGAGTACTGGTTTGTGTTTCGCCGAAGAAGATCCGGCTGGCAACTGGAAACTGGTATCCACCCAGCATGCCGCAAACCAGCGCCAGGGCGGGAAACGCAATCTGGCTCGCGACCAGGCCCAGCGTGCCGTTGGCTCGCCCGATGGCCTCGAACAGCCCCAGCAGAACCAGCGGCGCCACCGCGGCCAGCACCTGGGTGATCGCCAGAACGCGCATCCCGCCACGCGCCGCCCGCCGCATCCCGAGCCAACTCCCCAGCGCCATTCCCGCCATAAAAGCCGCAATCACCACGGCGAGTTGCTGGTATACGTAGCCGTATACCGCCTGGAACGC
The DNA here is from genome assembly GCA_050014595.1 of Bryobacteraceae bacterium. Lineage (GTDB taxonomy): Bacteria > Acidobacteriota > Terriglobia > Bryobacterales > Bryobacteraceae > PALSA-129. The sequence continues at coordinate 218,235 of JBEKDA010000008.1, read as the reverse complement.
CAGTAACAGCAGCATCTCCAGCCCGATCATGGTGAACCCCATGGCAGCCGTCGAGAAGCCGGCCACGAACCGCGCGGTGGCGCACGCACTCTTGCGTGCCGTGTCCGCACTCTTGCGGACACGTTGTAAGGTCGGCCGGGAAGCAGGCGTCCCCAGGAGTGGGGACGCGGCACGCTGAAGCGTGCGCCACATCACCACCAGCCCCACCAGCACCACTCCGAAGACAGCCACCATGGTTCCGAAATTGACACCAGCCATGGCGCGGAAAAGCCGGCGATAGCCTTGGTTGAATTGGCTACTCCACAACGCCACGTCGAAATAGTAAGCCACCGGCGCAAAATCGCGGTTGACGGGCGTCGCCTCAAGCGGCCGGAGCTGCGCGTCCAGGTCGCTCATTCGGTCCGGCGTCATGCGAAACGGGATGAAATATTCGCTCACATAGCTGGTTTCGAGATTTCGTGCGTGCAGGCGCGCCAGAAGTTCGCCCGCGCCCGAGGCCAGCGTGCCGGCCTGCCGCGCCGCGAAGAAGTGGACCGTCTCACCCGGAATGGCCGTAACTTCCGGGAATACCGCCCGCAGGCTCTTGTTGATGGAGCGCAGGAATTGCCCGAGCTCCGCGCTGATGTAGGTTTCCGATGACCTCAACTGGAAGGAAAGGAGACCCGTTGGCGTGAGCTTGCGCGACACCTCGCGGAAGAATTCGACCGTATAGAACCGGTTCAGTTGGGCGTTCTGCGGCTCCGGCAGATTGACGATCACGACATCGAAGGTGTCCTGCGTGGTTTTCAGAAACAGCCGCCCATCCGTGACGTGCACGCGCACGCGAGGGTCTGTCCGCAGGGCCAGCCACTCGTTCGGAAAGTACTCGCGCGCCAGGTCCAGAATGGCGGGGTCGAGTTCCACGTAATCCACCCGTTCCAGCGTGGGGTGCCGCAGAGCCTGGGCGATGCTTCCGTTGAGCCCTCCGCCAATCAGCAGGAGACTGCGGGGTGACGGGTGCTCCAGCAAGGCGTAGTGAACGGCCTCCTCGGCGGCGGCCGGATCGGGCGCGTTGAACAGAACCACGCCGTTTTCGTATACGCTGCGGCTTCCTTCCGTCCCGACCACGGCCAGGCTTCCGTAGACCGAGTTGCGCGTCGCGACCAGGCGCTGGCCGCGCCAGAAGTGTTTCTGGGAGCTTGCTTCCAGGCTTTGAGGCCAGCCGAAAAACGTAAGCACGGCGGCCATGCCAAGCAGTCCGCCAATTGCCGCGTAGCGCAGCGGCCGGGCCGCGATGGCAAGGCCGGACGCAGCCATCAGATTCAGCACGGCCAGCAGCCAGGCAATTTCAAGGGAGCTCAAATACCGGATCAGCATCAATCCCGCCACCACGCCGCCGCCCGACGCTCCCACGGCTTCCCACAGGTACACCGAACCGGTCGCCTCGATGCAAGCCGCGACTTGTCGCTCGACCGTGAGGGAGCGGTGCCCGTCCCGCGAATGTTTCCTCGCGGTCGTGGCGTAGGTGGCCGCGTAGACCTGGCTGCCTGCCGTGAACAGGGCTCCCGAAAGAATGCAGAGCGGGCCAAGGGTGGAAAACGAAGTGAGCAGCATGGCGCCCGGCCCCAGAACCTCGCCCGGCACCGTCTGCAGGAAGCCCTTTGCGGCGCGCACGGCTAGCACCGTCCCGGGCAGGATGGCAGCGATCAGCACCTGGATGGCGGCCATGAGGCGGCGCGGTTGCCGGGCGCGCGCGGCCAAGCGCCCGGCCAGGCTGCTGCCCGCGGCCGTCCAGAAGAGCCAGCTTCCGAGCATCAGCCCGATGGAGCTCTCGTTGCCATAGAAAACCACCATCAGTTCGCGCAGCAGCACGATCTGGGCAATGGCGGCCGTGAAGCCGATCAGGATAAGAGCCGCGCGAACTCCGAAACCGGTCCTCACACTTCCAGAATTAGACGTAAACTGGTCTTGAAGTCAAAGGCGCACCAGCCATGGAGCCCGAAGCCACACCGCTGAGACGGCGCGAAGCCATGATCCGGCTGCTTCGTCTGGGTGGGGTGACCACCGCCGCAGCCGGGCTGGGCGTGTGGTTGAACGGGCGCGACCAGCGCCCCGCGGCGCCGGCCGCGATCACTGTGCGCCCGAATTTCCAAATTCCGGCGGATGAGGCTCTGCCCGAAATGGCGGTCGTCCAGGGCGACGACCCCGCGCGCATGGCGCGCCGCGCCATTGAGGAGCTGGGCGGTATCCATCGCTTCATCTCGCGCGGCGACGTAGTGGTCATCAAGCCCAACGCCGCCTGGGACCGCACCGCCGAACAAGCCGCCAACACCAATCCGCTGGTGGTCGCCGAAGTCGCCCGGCTTTGCCTGGAGGCCGGCGCCCGGCGGGCCATTGTGACGGACGTGAGCATCAACGACCCGCGTTCCTGTTTCGCGCGCAGCGGCATTGCCGCCGCCGCCCGCGCGGCTGGCGCGGAAGTGATCCTCCCCGAGGACCGCCTGTTCCGGGAAGTCGATCTGCGCGGGCAGGTGCTGAACTCCTGGCCGGTGCTGGAACCCTTTCTGAGCGCCGACAAAATGATCAACATCCCGATTGCCAAGCACCACAGCCTGACCGGCGCCACGCTGGGAATGAAGAACTGGTACGGCATCCTGGGCGGCCCGCGCCAGCGGCTGCATCAGCAGATTCACGAAAGTCTGGTGGACCTGGCTGATTTTATGCGTCCCACGTTGACGCTGATCGATGCCTTCCGCGTGCTTCTGAGGAACGGACCAGGCGGAGGCAATCCCGCGGACGTGGCTTTGAAGAAGACCCTGATTGCCGGAACCGACCCGGTTATGTTGGACGCGTACGCCGCCAAGGCCTACTGGGACCTGGACTGGCATACGCTCCGCTATTTGAAGCTGGCCAGCGATCGCCATTTGGGAACGCTGGATTTTGAGACAGCCCGAACCCGTTTTGTGGCGCCAGGTAGTTAACAACCATCATCGGGAGCAATCCATGTCACTCATACGAGCGTGGGCCGCGCAGGGGCCGAAACAGGCCCTGGCGCCTTACCAATTTGATCCCGGTCCGCTGGGGCCGGAGGAGGTTGAGGTCGCGGTGGAGTACTGCGGCATCTGTCACTCCGATCTGTCGGTGTGGAATGACGACTGGGGAATGTCGAAGTACCCACTCGTCGCGGGCCATGAGGCCATTGGACGCGTGATTGCCGTGGGCGAGCAGGCGCGCGGGTTGAAAGTGGGGCAGCGCGTGGGCGTCGGGTGGATGGCCGTGAGTTGCATGCATTGCCAATTATGTCTGGCGGGCGATCAGCATCTCTGCGCGCAGGCGGTACCGACGATAGTGGGGCACAATGGCGCATTCGCCGAACGGGTGCGGGCGCACTGGGCGTGGGCCATCCCAGTGCCCGACGGCCTGGACGCCGGCGCGGCCGGTCCGCTCTTGTGCGGCGGCGTCACGGTTTTTGCTCCGTTCCCGACCTTCGCGGTGAAGCCCACGGGGCGCGTGGGAATCGTCGGCATCGGCGGCCTGGGCCACATGGCGTTGCAGTTCGCGGCGGCTTGGGGTTGCGAGGTGACCGCTTTTACCTCCAGCGATTCGAAATCCGAGGAAGCCCGCAAGTTCGGCGCGCATCGCGTGGTGTCGAGCCGGAGCAGCGACGCGATTCGCGGCATGGCCGGCTCGCTCGACCTGTTGCTGGTGACGGCGAACGTGCCGCTGGATTGGCCGGCGCTGCTGGGGACGGTGGCGCCCAAGGGAAGAATGCATGTAGTGGGTGCGGTCCCGCAGCCGATTCCGGTGGCGGCTTTCGATTTGATCATAGCGCAGCGCAGCATTTCGGGATCGCCCACGGGCGCGCCCGCGACCATCGCCACCATGTTCGATTTTGCCGTGCGGCACAAAATCGCGCCGCAGGTGGAACACTTCCCCATGAGCAAAGTGAACGATGCGCTGGCTCGTTTGGAAGCCGGCAAGGCGCGCTACCGCATCGTTCTGGATGCGGATTTCCCGGGATAGCTACTGCGATTTTCCAATCAAGAACTGGCAGGCGAAAGCGCCTGCCCGCGACCGGCCTCCGGCCGGTCGAACACCGGCGGCAAGACCGCCGGCGCTACCAGTTGGTCTTAACGGAACTTGAAAATGTAGAAACTCCACTGGCAGGCGAAAGCGCCTGCCCCACCCAGGGCAGCAAAGCCACAACCAACCAGGCGTCGACACGAGTGTCGACGCGGCACGCACGCGTGCGTGCGCCACGAAAATCTTCGCAGTGGTCGAAGAAACTGAGCTCTTGTGATACTTGGCGTTACTGCACCAGCAGGACCGGGGCCTGCCAGAAGGCGGCCTTTTGGCCGGTCGGGTCGATCACGGTTACCTGGCAATTGTACCTGCCCGAGGGCAGCTTGCCGAGCGCCAGGCTGAAGCGGAGCGGCAAGGCTTTTGACTTCGGGTCCATGCCTTCGGAGACGCCTAGCGGGGCCGTTTCGAAGGCTTTGGTCTGGCCGCGGTAAAAGGTCACAAAGGCCACCAGCGGTTGCGTGGTGGTGGCGCCGCGCTCGTAGGCTTGCAGGTAGACATACAGATCGTGGCTCTTGCTGAAGACCCGGTTGACGCTGGGGACCAGCTTCTTGCCGTCCTGAATCAGCGGATTCACCGCGGGAGCCTTGTCCTTGCCGGCGGTATAGAGTGACTCCTTCAGATCCGTGCGCTGGCCGCTCAGGACCACGGAGCTGATGGGAAGCCTCGTCGTTTCCTTATTGAGGTTGGGAACGACGAACTTGTGCATGTAAGTGCCGATGCGGCCGGTTTCATCGTCGCGCGCCAGGAACTTGATGGTGTAAGAGCCGGGGAGCAGAGTGAAGGCGTTGTCGTATTGGATGGGCTGGTGCGCCAGTTGCGCGGCGGTTTCACCCGTGAGGCGGATGTCGGCCCGATCGCGGATGTTGGCGACGGTGCTGCCGTAATCGTCTTTCACTTCACCGATGAACTCGATGACGGTGCGTTCCGCGCCGCCTTTGCGGGCCAGGGCCAGCTCGCTGCCTGGGATCTTGGCTACCACCGGGACAAAGTACTCGGCCGAATTCAGTTGGAAATAGTTGATCTCCATGGCGATGGTGATTTCAGTCATGGGATCGGCCATCATCAGGGCGTCCTGCAACTGGCGCTCCTTGTCGGCGGTGGTGAACTTATTGAAGGTCTTGTTGGCGTAGTATCCCACGCGGTAATCCAACTTAGCGGTAGTATCTTCCTTGAGCGAGATCTTGATGCGGCGAAACTTGCCGTCGAGATTGGCATTGGTGGTGTAGTAACCGATGATGTAGTAACTGGAAATGGATTCCTGGGCTTCGACGATGCCGCGGGAGAGATCGTTGTTATCGAACAGGGCCTTGCCGCCGGTGTCGACGGCCAGCGCGTACATGTTGTCTTGCGATTTCTGTAAGCCGGTGGAGACGGCCATCGCCGCGCCGCCGTTGTACATGCCGACACCGCCCGGCGATCCCCTGGTGGCGTCGCCCAGCGGCGACAGCGCCACCAGGCCACGGGCGTCCACGGCGAAGAAAGTGACGTTGGCGCGGATGGCGGCATTGGTAGTGGCCTGGAATTGCGACTGGTTATCGATATTGTTCAACTGCAGGCCGCTGGCAAAGTAGAGCAGCACCTTTTTTTCGTTGAGCGCGCCGAGCATCCGCACGGTGCTTTGCAGCGCGGCAAGCTGGCGGTTGGTGTTGAAGAGATTGAACTCGCTGTCGTCTTCGCCGAAGGCCGAGCCGTAATCGGAGGAGCTATCGTCGCTGAGGAGTTCGTCCAGGCCCTGGCCCTCGCCGATGATGAGCTTGGCCATGGTCTTCATCAGGTCGTCGCGGTTGGCCGTGAAATCCTGGAGCACCTTGACGGCGGTGCCGTCGTACTTGATGATGGCCATCAAGTCCGCGGCGGTCATTTGGGTGCGGATGAATTTCGTTCCGGCGTCGAGAGCGCGGAGCTGATCGGCCTCCGGCATGGCGCTCATGTCGTAATACAGGGCCAGCAGGCGCTTATCGCGATACTTGATGTCGCCGGGCGCCTCGGGGGCGATCTGGGCGGCGACCACCGGATCGACCTTAGGCTTTTCCGGTTCGGCGGCCTCCGGAATGGTGGGCGTGTCGGAGGTGGGCGGAAGCGGCGCGTCGGTGAGCTTCTCGAAGTCGCAGATGGAGATGGTCTGCGGCAGGTTGTCCTCGGTGACCACGAAATCCTTGGCGGTCAGGCCCTCGATGATTTTGCCGCTCTTGTCCTTGACCATGACGGTCTCGATCACCAATTGGGCGCTGGCTTGAAACTTCGCGGGACCGCTGGCGGGTGTGGCCGGATTCTGCGGAGTCCCGCTGGGCGGCTTAGCCGGCGGCTGTTGCGCAAAGGCAACCAGCATCAGGAATAGCAGGGCAAAAGAAACCTTCGGCATTTTACGGGAACCTCCATCGCAAAGTTGCGGTAATACTACGCATGGCGTTGGCCGAGCTGGGAAATCCGAACTGGCCATTGAGCACACTGGGGTTCCAGTTCGGATAGCTGACGTGATTGATCGGGTTGGTGCTGTCGAAGCGCAGATCGAATTTCTCGAAGGACCGCGCCATGGAAGCGGTCATGGCAAATTGGCCGGGGCCGGTGAGCGAATCCCTTCCAACGTTACCCCAGGAACCGGTGGGGGGCGCGGTGAAGGCATTTATGTTGAAGTGCGCGCCGTCGATTGTTTGGTAAACCGGCGAGCCGTTGTACTCCGGCCTGGTGCTGTTCGAGAAACCGGTGGGGCCCACGGCCACAGGGTAAAGAGGAGTTTCCGGCAGCCCGGTGCCCAAGGTGATCTGGCTGACGATGGTCCAGCCTTTGACGATGGCGCCCCGCCAGCCGCCCAGCAGCGTGCCCCCATGCACTCCGACACCAGTGCTGTATTGCATGTTGATCACGAGGTTGTGGCGCTGATCGAAAGGCGACAGGCCGCGTTCCGCGTCGAGATGCAGCCAATCCTGCGCGACGACCGCGGCGTTCCCGCCGTTCCCGCCGAGGGCTGCGTCATCGATGGATTTCGAATAGGTGTATAGGAAGCTGGTGGAAAAGCCGCCGTGGAAGCGGCGACGCACACTGAGTGAGCCGGCCTCGCGCGTGGAATTGCCGTTCGAGGTCATGTAAACATAGCCGGACAGACAGGCCGGACAGGGGTTCACAATACCCGTGGGATACGTATTGGGGTAAAACTCCTGCACGGCGTGAGTGCCCTTGACGCCGTTATAAGTGGCCGTGAGGACCATGGACGCGGTCACGTTTTGCTGCACCGAGAACAGCCAGTTCTGCGAATAACCGGGGCGGAAGTGGGGGTCGATGGCGAAGGTGTTGGTGGTGACATTGGGAGAAACATTGAAGCCGCTGGCCAGCGTGAGCGGATCGGCGGCGCTGTTCTGCACATTCAAGCTCTTGGAAAGCGGCGACTGTTGCGCCATCTGGTTGGCGATGCTTTGGTAGACCGAGGTGTCGTAGGCCACGCCGTAGGCGCCGCGGAAGATGGTGGAGGTGCCGAAGAACGGATGCCAGGCGAAAGAAATGCGCGGTTGGATGGCGTGTTTATCGGGATGGATGATGGAATCGGGGTAATGCAGCCCGCTGACGGGCCCGATGGGGCTGCTGGCCACCACGGGGGTGGGGTTGGAAAACCCCGGGCCAAGGTCAAGGTTGACCAGGCGGCTGCGTTCCTCAATGATCGGCGAATTGTATTCCCAGCGCAGGCCGGCGTTGAGGGTGAAGGTGGAACTCATTCTCCAGTCGTCGGCGAAGAAGGCGTCGTACGAATTGGAACGAAAATATTTGTCGGCGTTCCCGAAGGCGATGTTACTGGTGTCGGGAATTCCGAGCAGGAAGTCGGCGAAATCGGAGCCGGTGCCTGGGACTGCCACACCGTTGACCGCCTGCCCGGTGGCATTTCCATTGAAGGTGAAAGTGCCGCGCGGGTTTTGTTGCGAGACGGGATTGAATTGCAGCATGGCGAAATCGCCGCCCATGGTGATATTGTGCGGGCGGCGCAGCCAGGAGATGCTGGCGGAGAGCCGCCCGGTCTGATTCCGCTGCGCGGATTCCGCCCTGTCGGAGAGCCCCGCGATGCCGCTGTTGAAGTTGAGATTGGGGGGTCCCCAATTCTCGGGTGTCTGGTCGTTGCCGGTGATCCCGGCCTTGCCCGAAACGTTCACCAGGTTGGCGAAGTAGGGTGTGGTCTGGGCAACAGACCGGCTGAAATTGAATCCGAACGTGCCAAACCACTGGCGGCTGAAAGTGTGGCGCCAGTTGGCACTTCCATTCAAGCCGGTGGTCTCACTGTGGTCCACGAATGTGAAGAGGTTCGGGTTGAGGGTGCGGATGTTCTGCATGGCGAACGAAAAGCTCAGAAAATTCTTGTTATTGACGTTCTTGTTCACGCGCACCTGGCCGGCGTCGGAGTCGCTGCGGCTCACCAGCGGGATTTGGTAGTTGAAGCGCGAATTGGCCAGGAAATTCGGCTGCGGATAATAGCTCAATAGCGCCAAGGCCTGCGGGCTGAGGCGGCTCGCGGGGATCTGGTCGTTGGGAAACGGAGCACCGGTCTTGGGATCGTAGACGGTGATGGGCAGCCCGAGTGGGTTTAACACCTGGGAGAAATCGCCGTTGCGTTCGGCGGCGGTAGGCATCAGGCCAGGCGAGGTGTTGGAGGTGCGGTTGCGCGAGTCCTGATATCCGATGAAGAAATTGCCGTTATAGCGGAACAGGTGCGGAATCATGAGCGGTCCGCCGAAACTGATGCTTGGCGTCAACTGGTTGATGGCCTTGGGCGTGTTCTGGCCCGTGATGGAGTAGGTGCGGGCATCCAGCGCCGAGTTATTGACGTTGAAGCCTAATTGGCCATTGAAGAGCGAGCCGGGGCCGACGCGAAAATTGCCGATGGCGCGCCGTTCGATTCCGGTGCTGACGCTGCCGTTGACCAGCAGGGCGTCGGAAGCGCCTCCGGGGCTGGCGTCGGCGGCGGTAGCGGCGCCGGCCAGGCTGGTGCCGTTATCGGCGGGCGGGGCGTCGCTGGTGGCGTTCACATCCGCGCGCTGAAAGCCGGACTGCGACGCGGCGGCTGGCGCGTTTGCGGCGGCGCCCTTCGCACTCTTCGATGGTTTTCCGCCCTTGGCCGGGGCGGCGGCTGTGGTGGCGGCGGCTGGTGCTGCGCCGGGTTGTGCAGCGGCGGCCGGCGCCGCGCCGGGTTGCGCGGCTGCCGTGGCCGTCGCGGTGGGCGGAGCCGCCGCCGCCGGCGTCTCCGGCTTGATCTGATCCATCGGCAGCATTTTCAATTCCCACTCCGCCACCGGGGCTCCCGGCGTCACTCCGATTTCGCGTTTCAGCGGAGCAAAGCAGAGCATCTCCACCTGGATATTCCAGACTCCGTCCGCCAGTTCCGGAAAAGCGTAGACGCCGTCCTGATCGGTGACCGCGACAAGTTTCTTGTCGCCCTGGGTAGCGGTTACGGTTGCGCCGGGGACCGGCACGGCGCCGAACTTCACCACCCCATGATGTTCCGCGGCAGCCAGCACGAAAACGGCCACCGCCGCGAGTAGCGGGTATCGGAAGTAGTTGACCATCCTCTTCCACTTCATGGGAAATCCCTGCTCCTTTTCGAGTAGCCTCCCGGTGCGTGCTTCCTCCGGCCGGGAGGCCCTGTTGTTAATTCTCAGTAGGCGCCTTATTCGCGTGGTCGATGACCACGATCTCTACCGGGTCCTTGCGTGCTTCCAGCTTGAGGCCGACCGACTGTAATGCCTGAAAGATATTGCCGGCGGGCGCGTTGCTTTCCGGGGGCCCTATTCTGCCGTCTCCCGCTCCACCCGCTGGTCCGCCGCCGGGCATCGGTCCCATGCGGCCCTTGAAATTGGAAGACTCGTCGGGCATAAAGGACAGCTCGATATCATAAACACCCTTGAGGTCGGTGGAGTCGAGTACCGGCCGGTCCATGAAATTCGAAAGCGTGTTGACCAGTCTGCTCATATCCATGGAACCCCGAAAGGCCATTCCGTTTTGAGTCACTTGGATCATGATGGCGCCCGGCGGAGGGCCCTTGCCAGGCGCCGGCGGCGGAGGCGGCCCTTCACCGCGGCCTGCCGCAGCCATCATCGCTTGAATGGCAGCCGCGGTGTCTGGGTCGGTTTCTTTCAGCTTCGGGCCGCCCTTGGCCACCGTCAGCGCATAAACCGGCAGGATCTTGGTTTCCTTGTGCAACTTGATCTGGAACCGGTCCGCCAGCAGCGTTTGCAGCATAGCGGGAATCTGATCCTGGGGAAAGCCCGCGGGCACTTTGGCCATCAGGTCGTAGCCTTCGGTATCGAGCCAGTCGGGTCCCGTAATCTGGTAGTCCTTCAGGCCATAGGCTCGAGCCAGCAGGAGCTTGAGGGTGAAGTTCTGGTAGTTCACCATGCCCGGATCGCCGCCCTGGCGGCGGAGGACCCGCCCGTCGGGCGAAGGTTCGGCTGGCTTCACGGACGCAACTTCAAATGCCGGAAGGGCTGCAGCAGGTTGGCCGAGCGCCGCCATCGAGGTGAAGACCACCAGGCCGGCGCCAATGATACTCCCCGTCATAGTTGTTTCTCTTCCCGCCACACCGCCGCCGCTCCCGGGGCAAAGATCTACCCCAGCGTGCAACAGCCGCTTGTGTGTATGACGAAATTCCCCCCCAAAGTGTTCGGCCTTCCCGAATGTTTTTTCGCGGAGTGCTGGTTTTCCACAGGATATGCCCGCTCGACCGGCCGAAATTCCCGAATTTCGTGGTGCGGCATCAATTCTCCACCGGAATTCTCTCGGCATGGTCCACCATCAGCATCTCCACCAGCATCTTCTTCTCGTCTATTTTGATGCCAAGCTGCTGTTGGGCCACCTGAACGAAGATCGGAATGACGTCGTTGATGCCCATGGGGGTGGTCGGATCCAGGACGCCGGACAGGTCGATCGTGAAGTCATAGCGGCCGGTCAGCCCGGTCTCGTCCACCACGGGCGCCTGGAGCGGTCCCGAGAGCAGTTCCGCCAGCTTTGGGATCGTGGCTCTTTGGATGGTTGCGCCGGCCTTCCCGGAGGGCTGCAAGTCCATGTCGCCCTCGGTGGTCGATTCCTTCATCTTGAGGCCGGTCTTGGCCACCGAAACGACGAACGCCCTCATTTCCTTGGATTCGCGGTGGAGCACCAGCTTGAAGCGGTCCGCCAGCAGGGTTTGCATCATCTGCCGGAGTTGATCCTCCGGCACGGCTCCGGCGGCTTTGGCGACCACATCGTAGCGATCCACATCCAGCCAGCCTGGTCCCGAGACTTGAACGGGCTGCACGCGATAGGCCCACTGGATCACGGTTCCCAGGGAGACATTGATCATGCTGATGCCGGAGGGCGACGGTGTGATCGTGTCGAAACCGTGCCCCATCCCCCCGCGTCCCATTTTAGTCCCGGCGGTATTCACCTTGACCGACGCCACCTCGAAGGCCGGCGGCGCCGTCGCAGGCTGGCCAAAGGCCAGGCCGACGTTGAAAAGAATAAGACTTACGCTTCCAATTGGTCGCAGCATCGGACGGATCTCCTCGGTGTCCACGCAGTAGCCCAGCCCCCGGGCACTCGTGGCGCGAAACCGCTTCTTTTTTTAGACGCCGGTGGCCGCGTGAAATTGCAGAAAGAATCCCAATTTTTTTCCTCGGCACGGGATTGACCTACTGGAAACGTCGCCGAGCGGGATTTTGTGCCGAATGGCTAGTTCTCCGTCGGGATCTTGTCTGCATGGTCGACGATGAGGACCTCGGCCGGGCTCTTGCGCTGATCCAGCTTGAGTCCCAAGGTTTTCTGTAAGGCTTGCGGCAGGTTGAGACCAGGTTCGCTGGCGATGTCGGCGGAACCCCTTCCGGCATCGCCGCCACCGGCCATCCCTGCTGCCATCGCCATTGCCGAACCCATCGCCGGCATCATCCTGTCGTTACCATCCGGCACCCAAGTTAGATCGATGTCGTAGGTGGCGGTTAGTTCGGTCAGATCCAGCACGGGGCGATCGAGTGCATTCGCGAGCGCCGCTACGAGCTGCGTCATGGTGATATAGCCGGAGAGCGTACGGACCATGGACCCGTTGTTGACCATCACTCCCATGCGAGCATTCGGGCCTTTGGGTATCGAGGGCATGCCGCCGCGGCCCATTGACACGCTGGTGCTATAGGTCATGCCGATCGAGCCGGGAGGCGGAGGCGGCGGAGGCGGGAGCGTTGGACCGCCGCGGCCGGGAGCGAGAGCGGCGGCGGCGGCTTTGCTAGCCTCCAGGGTGGCCGCATCGACTTCTTTCAGTTTTGGCCCGCCCTTTGCGACGGTCAGCGCATAGACCGGAAGTGTTTTGGTTTCGCGGTGGACCGTCACTTTGAAGCGTTCGGCCAAAAGCGACTGCAGCATCAGGTTGAATTGTTCCTTGGTAGTCCCGGCCGGAACCTTGGCGACAATGTCGAATCCATCGGTGTCGAGCCAAGCCGGTCCCTCCACCTGATAGTTCTTGAGGTCATACGTCCTGACCAGGAGGCTTTTCAGGGGCGTGTTGTTACAGGTGAGCGTCCCGGGGTCGGTGGTCCCTGGGCCGCCGCGACACCCCCGCACAACGAACAAGCGGCCTTGGGCGTCGGGCTTTGGTTGCTCGGCCACCTTCACCGAGGTCACTTCGAACGACGGCAGAACTGTAGTGGACTGGCCGAAAGCCATCGAAGAGATGAAAAGTGCCAAGCCGGCACTCAGTACGGTTCGTATCATTGTGGGTGCTCCTACTTTACCACTGCCGGTTTCAGCCCCGGCGGCAAAATCCTCCACAAGTGGTATGACGGTCTTGCGCGTAAAACCGTGCGGCCTTCCAGGATTTTTTGGGTAGTGCCCGACTCGCTGCAAAGACGCCGCCGGAGGCCGGATTGTGCCGGGAGCGGTCAATTTTCGGTTGGAGTTTTTCGGCGGAGTCGATGACGTAGATGCCGATAGTAGCTTTTTGGCGCTTCAGTTCGAGGCCGAGCTGCGGCAGGGCCCCGATCATGCCGTCGAAAATGGTCCGGCCGGTGGTTTCATCGCGCACCGGTGTGTAGGTGAGGTCGAAGAGGCCCGGCAGGCCGGTGTGATCCATGACGGGCGTGTCGCGCATGGCATCGGAGCTAGACAATGACAGGGCCAGATCCTCCATGGACACCTTTCGCATAGTTCGCGCTTCGTTTGGCATGACGGGCCGATTGTACGCCGGGTTCATGACGGTCGGCGGGAAATCGGGGTCGCTTTCTTTGACCGGCTCCATGTTCCTGGTTCCGTTCTTACCGACCATCAACGCCATCACGGCGATCTCTCTGGGCTCGCGGTGGAACTTGAGGTGGAACATCATCGCGGCGCATCCTTTCCGCCCAACTTCTTGAGCGCTTTCCCGGCTTCCCGCACGTCGTCCAGGGTGAGCTTGCCCGATTCGATCAAGTGTGCCATCACCGGTTGGGTGCGCCCGCCAAACAAGCGCAATACCTCGTCCAGCAAACGGCCGCGTGTGGCGTCACGCGTCACCACGGCCTCGAAGATGTGCGCGTTGCCGATTTTCTTCACGCGGCGCACGGCCTTTTTTCCTTCCAGGCGGTAAACCGTGGTCTGCACCGTGGTGTAGGCCGGCCGGCCGGCCTCGGGAAAGGCTTCCTGGATCTGGCGAATGGAAGCCGCGCGGCGGTCCCAGAGCGCTTGCATGATCTGCAGTTCGAGGGGCGTGAATTTCCGCTGTGCCATGAGTTCTACTATTCTTGTATGTGATGCTACTACGAAAATATTAGACTGGCAAGAGAATTCCTGATGTTCAGGGGCACATCGCAGACCGCTCTGCTGCCCGCTACAATTAATAGGGTGGCGGGAGTCTACGTCTCATATCCGTTCTGCGCGCAGAAGTGCACCTACTGCAACTTCGCGTCGGGGGTCTTCCCGGCGGCCCTGAAGGAGCGCTATCTCATTGCCCTGGCAGACGAAATCCGGGCGCATGTCTGGGAGTGGACGCCTCAAACGGTTTACTTGGGCGGCGGCACGCCCAGCACCCTGGCCGGGGAGGAATTGGCTTCGTTCCTCCCACTGATCCCGGGACGGCCATGGCTGGAGGCCACCATCGAGGCGGCGCCCGGCACCATCACCGCCGAAAAAGCCCGACGGTGGGCCGAAGCCGGCATCAATCGCGTCAGCCTCGGGGTGCAATCGTTCGTCGAAAAAGAGATCCGGCGGACCGGCCGCCGGCACACGGCCGCGACCGTCGACGCGGAGATCCGCCTCTTGAGCGATGCGGGCATCCGCAACTGCAATGTCGATTTAATTGCCGGGCTCTCCGGCCAGACCGAGGCCAGTTGGCGCGAGTCGCTGGATTGGATCGAACGGCTCGGGCCGGCGCACGTCTCGGTCTACATGCTGGAAGTGGACGAAGACAGCCGCCTCGGCAAAGAGATGATGCTCGGCGGCGTGCGCTACGGCGCGGGCGAGACACCCAGCGACGACCAGACCGCGACATTCTATGAAACGGCAGTGGAGCGCCTGGCGGCGATGGGGATTGGGCGTTACGAGATTTCCAATTTCGCGCGGCCGGGGTTTGAATCGCGGCACAACCTGAAGTACTGGAAGCTGGAGCCCTATGCGGGCTTCGGCGCGGACGCGCATTCCTTCGACGGACGCGCGCGCACGCAGAATCCGGAGTCGGTGAAAGAGTACCTGAATGTCAGGAGCCGCGATTGTCAGGATCCGGAGTTGGCAGGCGAAAGCGCCTGCCCCACAAAAACGCAGGCGCTCAGCGACGAGCGATTCTTTGTGGGGCTGCGGCTGATGGCCGGCATTCACCCCTCGGCCGACGAATGGCGCCGCTTCGAGCGGCCCATCCAACGCTTTGTGGCTGCCGGTTTGCTCGAAAGCGAGGACGGGATTCTGCGCCTCACGAAGCGCGGCGTACTGCTTTCCAACGAAGTGTTCCAGGAGTTTTTGACCACATGAAAACGATCGATTTGCGCAGCGATACCGTCACCAGGCCGACGCCCGAGATGCGGCGCGCCATGAT
The DNA here is from genome assembly GCA_050014595.1 of Bryobacteraceae bacterium. Lineage (GTDB taxonomy): Bacteria > Acidobacteriota > Terriglobia > Bryobacterales > Bryobacteraceae > PALSA-129. The sequence goes on along the minus strand of JBEKDA010000008.1, from coordinate 203,174 downwards.
GGAAGCCGAAGTGGGCGATGACGTTTACGGCGAGGATCCCACGGTAAACCGCCTGGAAGAGCAGGCCGCCGAAGTGACCGGCAAGCAGGCGGCGCTGTTTGTCCCCACCGGCACGATGGGGAACACCATCGCGGTGAAACTGCTCACCGAACACGGGCAGGAAGTGATCTGCGATTCCCGCGCGCACATGCTGGATTACGAGATGTCGATGGTCGCGTGGTTTTCCGGCTGCGTGATCCGCGCCATCCCGACCAGCGACGGCATCCTCTCCTGGGAGGAAGTGAAGCGGCTCATCAAGCCGGTGAATCCATACACGGCGCCCACCGGGCTAGTCGAAATCGAGAACACCCACAACATGTGGGGCGGCACGGTCTACCCCATCGAGACCATTTACGAAATCTGCGACGGCGCGCACGAGCAGGGGTTGAAAGTGCACATGGACGGCGCCCGCATCTTCAATGCGGCCGAGGCCACGGGGATACCGGTGCGCGAGATCTGCGCGCCGGCCGACACGGTGATGTTCTGTCTTTCGAAAGGGCTGGGCGCGCCGGTGGGATCGATCCTGGTGGGGCCGAAGAACCTGATTGCCAAGGGCCGTCTCTACCGCAAACGGTTGGGCGGCGGCATGCGGCAAGTGGGAGTGCTGGCGGCTGCGTGCCTGGTAGCGCTCGAGGATTCTCCCAAGAAACTGGCCGGCGATCACGCCAATGCCCGCTTCCTGGCCGAAGGCCTGGCGAAGATTCCGGGGATCGAGCCGCGCGCCGTGTCGACCAACATCGTGATCTTCGACGTCACCGGAACGGGCATTGCGCCAGCGGCCCTCAGCGTGCAACTGAAACGGCGCGGCATACTGATGAACGCGATTAATGATCGACAGGTGCGCGCGGTGACGCACTATGACGCCACCCGTGAAGATTGCGCACAGGCGCTGGGCGCGGTGGTGGAAGCCGTGGCTGAGGCGGGCACCCGGTAAATGCGGCCCCCCCGTTCGTGTAGCGCTCCGAAACGTCTTACTATGGTTATTCATCTTTCATTCACCCTGTCAGGACTGGACGTGTAATGACGAAACCGTTTGGAAAGCTGTGTTGGATCTCGCTGATGGCGGCGAGCCAGGTGGCGCTGGCGCAGCAGTACTCGATTACCACTGTGGCCGGCGGAGCGCCGCCGCCCACACCGGCAGCGGCGGCCAGCACCACCATCGGGCAGCCGAACCGGGTCATGGTGGATGCGTCGGGAAACGTCTATTTCAGCAGTTTGAATTGTGTGTTCAAGATGGACGGCGGCGGGAACCTGACGCTGATGGCGGGCAACTCGCGGCCGGGCTTCTCGGGCGACGGCGGGCCGGCTACCCAGGCGCAATTGAATGCGCCGCAGGGCCTGGCGCTGGACCAAAACGGCAACTTGTACATCGCCGATTCGAAGAACAACCGCATCCGCATTGTCAGCTCGACGGGCATCATCAACACATTCGCGGGGACCGGGCAGATCAGTCCCGGCGGCGCCAGCACCTATAACGACGGCGGCCTGGCCACCAACGCGCTGCTGCACCTGCCGGCCGGCGTGGCCGTGGATAAGAGCGGCAACGTGTACATCGCCGACACCGGCGACAACCTGATCCGCGAGGTCACTACCGACGGCCTCATCAACTCCATCGCAGGCGATAGTTACGGCAGTTACAGAGGCGATGCCGGCCCGGCTCTCGCGGCGGAATTGCACTCGCCCGAAGACGTAGCAGTGGATTCGAGCGGCAACGTTTATATCGCGGACTCCGCGAATGCGGTGATTCGCGAGATCACCGCCAGCACCGGCATCATCAACTACATTGCCGGCAACGTCACCGCACCCACCTCCGGGGCCGTCACCGGAACGCCGAATGTCGGCTACTCCGGCGATGGCGCCGCGGCCAATCTCGCGGGCCTGGTGGAACCCTTCGCCCTGGCGCTCGATTCCAGCGGCGAAGTTTACTTCGCGGAAAACGGCGACAGCCGCATCCGCAAGATCGATACCAAGGGAAACATAAGCACCATCGCCGGCAATGGCACGGCCGGATACAGCGGCGATGGATCGACCGGAACCAACGCTGAGCTCAACTTCCCGACGGGCGTCGCGGTGGACTCTTCGGGCAACGTCTATATCGCCGATTTGGTCAATCTGCGCATCCGCAAGCTGACTTCCGGCGGCACCATCAGCACGGTGGCGGGCAACGGGAAATACAGCTATTCGGGCGACGGCGGCCAGGCCACTTCGGCGCAGCTCAACACGCCGCAAGCCGTGGCGGCGGATTCGTCCGGCAACCTTTACATCGCCGACACCGTCAATAACGTGGTGCGCAAGGTGACCGCAGCCGGCGTCATCTCGACCATCGCGGGCAATGGCACGGCCGGCTCGGGCGGCGACGGCGGCGCGGCCACCAGCGCACAACTGCACTCTCCGCAGGGAATCGCGGTGGACGCGAACGGCGGCATCTATATCGCCGACACGCAGAACGCGCGCGTACGCAAGATTACCAATGGCACCATCAACACCGTGGCGGGCAGCGGCACGGCGGGCTTCGGCGGCGATAGCGGCGCGGCCACCAGCGCCCAATTGAACATCCCGGCGGGCCTGGCGGTGGATGGCGCGGGCAACCTCTATATTGCCGATTTCAGCAACAACCGCGTCCGCAAAGTCACCCCCGGCGGCACCATCACGACGCTGGCCGGCAATGGGCTGGAGGGATACTCGGGCGATGGCGGCCCGGCCACCGGTGCGCAACTGGCCACGCCGGTGGGCCTGGCCACCGATTCGAGCGGCAACGTGTACATCGCGGACACGGGAAACAACGCAGTCCGCGTGGTGAATTCGAGCGGCATCGTCTCGACGGTCGCCGGAAACGGCCTGGCCGGTTACTCGGGCGACGGCGGGCCGGCTGTTTCGGCCATGGTGGGCAATCCCTCCGGCGTGGCGCTGGACGCTTCGGGCAACCTCTATATTTCGGATGGCAGCGTGCGCGTGCGCAAGGTCTACTCTTCCGGCTTCATTAATACGATCGCGGGCAACGGCACGCGAGGCTACTCCGGCGATGGCGGCGTTGGACCGTTCGCCACCATGAGTGGCCCCGCGGGCATTGCGCTGGCGTCGAACGGAAACCTGTATATCGCCGACTCCGGTAATAGCGCCGTCCGCGAGTTGCTGCTGGGCGGATTCCAAATCAAGATTGCCGCGGTAGCCAACGCCGCCAGCAACCTGGCGGGCCCGGTCGCGGGCGGCGAGATCGCGGTGCTCTACGGCAGCGGCATGGGACCCGCCGGCCTGGTGCAGTACACGCCGGGAACCAATGGGCAGTTGCCGACGAGCCTGGCCGGCACAACCGTTTATTTCGGCAACTACGCCGCGCCACTGCTCTACGCCTCCGCCAACCAGATTTCGGCGATCGTGCCGTATGAAGTTTCCGGATCGCAGGCGCAGGTCTTCGTGAAATATAACGGCGATCTTTCCGCAACCTTCCCGGTCTCGCTGGCGACAGCCGCGCCGGCGCTCTTCACGGCCGATGCTTCCGGCAAAGGCCAGGCAGCGGCCATCAACATTCAGAACGGCGCCTACGCGTACAACAACGCCGCGCATCCGCTCAACGCGGGAGATTACGTGGAGCTGTTCCTCACCGGAACCGGCCAGACCAACCCGCCGAGCGTGGACGGCCAACTGACTCCAGACGCCAATGAACTGGTGGCGGCGAACGTGACCGTGACCATCGGCGGCCGAACCTTCACGCCGGTCTATGCCGGAGGCGCGCCGGGAATCGTGGCCGGGCTGACTCAGGTCAACGCGCAGATTCCCAGCGGCCTGACGGCTGGGGCGGTCCCGGTGTCGGTCCAGGTGGGCAGTGTTGTCACGCAGCCCGGCGTGACTATCGCGGTTTCCGGCAAGTAACGGCGCACAAGGACATCACGTCCGATGATCCAAAAGCCCCGGGCAATCGCTTTCGGCGTCGGGGTCGCCTTACTGGCGACGCTGGCGGCCGGAGTTTACCGGACGCAGGCGCATAAAAACCGCAAGGTAATCATCGGGACCAAGGACGAGGTGTACTACACTGGTTACGCCACCAAAGAGGATGCCAGCAAACTCGGCCAGACGCTCAAAGCCAGCGGCTTTCTCAGCAATCAAGGCCTGAGCGTCCTGCTGTCAAGAGGACCCAGCGGTGCGTCGGTATCGTTCGTCGTCAAGGAGAGCGCATGGAATCACCCGGACACGATTTCGAGCTATGAAGTGATCGGGCGCCGGATCGCACCTTCGATTGGCGGATTTCCGATCAGCGTGCGGCTGCTCGACTCGGCGGGCCATATCAAAAAACTGACCGTCGGCAGGCTCCTGGTCGGGACCAGGGACGAGGTCTATTACTTCGGCGCCGCGACCGCAGAAGATGCCCAAAGCCTGGGCCAGGCGCTCAAGACCATCGGGTTCTTTGCGGACCTCGGCGCTAGCGTGGTGGTCTCCAAAGGCGACGGCACGGCGATCTGGTTCGTCACCAATGAGGGGTTCTGGGACAAACCGGAAGCCATCGCCGGTTTTGAGCGCGTCGCGCGGCAGGCGGCCGCATCGGTGGGCGGGCTTCCGATCCAGGTCCGCCTGCTGAATGCCGAAATGGAAACCAAGAAGGAGATGACGATCCAATGATCGGCAGATCAGGTTGAGTTCACTGCGGGAATGCGGGTCCAGGGGGACCCGCGCAGACCAGGGGGGTCTGCCGCACTCCGGTGACACCCCCCGGACCATATATAATTGGCCCTGATGAAGCCGCTCAGCTTTTTGCTTTTTTCCGCCCTCGCCATAGGGCAGGGCCGTATGACACCGGGCACGGCGCCATTTGTCACGGTGAATGCGCCGGTAGTCGAGCTCCAGCACGTCCGCGTCATCGACGGCATGGGCGCGGCGCCGCTCGAAAACCAGACCATCGTCATCGACCACGGCAAGATCGCAACAGTGGGACCGGCGGGCTCGACACCCGCGCCCCAAGGCGCGCAGGTGATGGACCTCCCCGGGCACACCGTGATTCCCGGAATCGTGGGCATGCACGAGCACTTGTTCTATCCGTCGGGCGGCGGCGTACCGATGTACAACGAGCAGGCGCCTTCGATGGCGACCGCCCGCCGATCGAGCAGCGTTTTCTGGACGCGGTCACCGAAGAGGCCGCCATCAGCTACCTGGGCTCGCGCGCCCGGGCGCGCGGCGGAGCGGATGCGCCGGCGCTGGCGGAGCTGCGCAAGGAGCTGCAATTCGAATACGCCTTCGTGAAGGCCGGCGGGCTGCTGATCGCGGGCGCGGATCCCACCGGCAACGGCGGAGCCCTGGCCGGCTTCGCCGACCAGCGCAATATCGAGCTGCTGGTGGAAGGCGGCTTCACGCCGGTGGAGGCCATTCGCATCGCCACTTTTAACGGGGCGAAGTACCTCGGAGAGACGGACCGCATCGGCAGCATCGCCGCCGGCAAGCAGGCCGACCTGGTAGTGATCGACGGCAACCCGGCCGCGCGCATCGCCGATATCCGCAAGGTGACCCTGGTCTTCAAAGACGGCGCGGGGTATGACCCGGCGAAGCTATTGGACTCAATGAAAGGCGCGGCGGGATTGCATTAGCAGATTGCGCAAAAAGGTGGGACAGAGATCGCCTTCTGTCGTCTGTGAAACAGGACCGAGGAACCTTCTCGCGTCGCGGACTGGGACGCCGTGCCGCGCTTTCCGCGGCCGCCATGGCTTGGGGACCGGCACGCCTTCGGGCGCAGGGACGTGGCACAAGAAGCGGCCCTCCGCTCCCTGACGGTCGCGGTTACTGCACCGGCAGCAGCAGCGTGTTGCTGTTCACGCCGTTGACCATGAGTTGGAAGCTCGCGTTCGCGCCTGAGGGCACGGTGCTGTCCAGGCGGAACTGCACGGCATCGACTCCGATACTTCCCGGGAGCGCGTACGCGCTTTCCACCGTCAGCGTGCTTGTGCCCACCTGCGCCGAAACCGGATCCACCACCAGGTAAGGCGGCGTTGCCGGCACGGGGAAGCCAAAGGGCCGCGTGTGGTCGGTGGGCCCGAAGCCGGTTCCGTAGACCGTCAGCAGTTCGCCCTTTATGGCCGGCGCGTCGGGCGTTACCAGAGTTCCGTCCGCGTGCAACGCGAGGGCGTAGGATTGGCCGCCCAAATTCATGGGGAACAGCCCCGGAGCGTTGCGCGCAACCAGGAAGTTCGCGCTCACATCCGGCATGCCTTGCGGGCTCACGGTAATGGTCTGCTGGCCCGGCGCCAGATCCGGCGGCACTTGCAGATTGATTTGTGTCGGCGAAGCGAAATATAGCGGCAGATAATTGGCGCCGATATGCACAGTCGTGCCGGCCAGCGTCTGCACCAGCGGGCTGGACGGTCCGATGGCCGCGGTGGAAGCCAGGTTAACGCCGAAGATGGAAGCCACCGAGCCGGCCGCCACGGCCTGTTGCGGTGTGACGCCGGCGGCGTTGTTCAGAGCGGGCGACCAGATATACGGCACGGAGTTGAGCTGCGCCACCACGTTGCGCGGAACGGTCATGGTCAGCGTGCCGGATGGCGCCGTTCCCGACAGATCGCCGCTCCAGTTGGAGAATTTATAGCCGGGCCGCGGCGTTACTGCCACGCTCACTTGGGTCTGCGAATCGTAGAACCCATCGAGCGAACCGGGCAGGATGCTCCACTGCGCGCCGGTGGACGGGATGGCCGTCGCCGTGAGGAGGTTCATCAGGTGATAATTGGCGTTGATCGTGGTGGTGGCGTTGTTTAGCGCAGCCACCCAATCGCCCGCAACCGGAGAACCGCCGTTGGTGGACCAGCCCAGGAAATCCTGGCGCGACGCATTTCCCTGCGGAACCGATGCGGGCGCGCTCACATGCACCTGCGTACCCACCGGGCGCAACACACTGCAAGGCGTTGTGCAGGCCGTGCCATCCACCGTCACCGACAAACCGGCCACCGTGCTGTTCACCGTCAGGCGCGATTGCCCGGTGTACATGGCCATGAAGCTGACGCCCATTAACTGCGACCCCGCAGGCACCGTCAGGCTGCGGCTGGCCGAGGTAGTGCCATCGTCCCACTTGGAGAATGACCAGACGCCGCCCTGCGCGTCGGTCTGTTGCAGAGGCGCTTGTAGCGTGTGCGTAGTGCCGATTCCCCAGATGAAGGCATAAGGTGGCGGCAGCGTCAGGCCGTCGATGGTGAGATTTAATCCCCCCGGCACCGTCGTGAAACTGGCGTGCGAGCCGGGCGTGTAGTTGGCCGTGATGTTTTCGGCATACGGACTGGTGCCCACCGTGTAGGCATGGCTCAACGCTCCCCCGTCGCTCCACGACGTGAAGACCCAAGGCTGAAATAAGTTGTCGTTTTGCGTCGCAATGGCCGCAATACTATGGACCGTGCCTTCACCCCACTGCAGGCTGTCCGGGCTGTCGACCAGGACCCCGTCCGCATACAGTTTCATATTTACCGGGTTGGTCGACAAATTGATGGTCTTGGCCGGGACAAAAATGGGATAGACCGTCATGGGGGCGTTCAGCGTGACCATATCCTGAAATCCCGCGATGCTCTGGTTAGGGCCCGCCCGCCATCCGGCAAATACCCAACCGGGGTTGGGATAGGCTTGCAGACTGATGCCGGCGCCCGGCGGTTGCCAGGAACTCGTGTTGGATGAAATGGGCGCACCGTTCATCACAATGATACCGGGCGACGCCGCGCAGGAGGCCGCATCGCTGCAATAGAAATATTGGATGCTGAATTTGTATTGGGTGCCGAAGTTGGCCACGTACTGCGGGACGCTGGGGTCGGCCGTGACGGTGATGCTGCTTCCCGGTAACGTCCCTCCCGCCCATTGCCAGCTCAAGAAAGTGAACATGATCGAAAGATCCGCGTTATACGATACGCCGAATCCCTGCGGGATGGCCAGCGTGTGTTTGCTGCCAATCGGCCAGAACGCGGCCATGGCGTGGAAGTACCCGCCGCCGTCCACGGTGAACTCGGGACCATCCGGCGAACAGTACACTTGAGTCAAAGTGGTCGGGACCTGCGCCTGATTGGGCGGTGCCACCGCCGTCAAGAGCGCAATTAACAGGGTAACGGGTACGAATTTCGACAGAGAATTCTTCATGGCCTGAGGCTCCGGAAGGCCGCGGAAGCGGTCGGCAAAGGTCGCAGCTTTCCTATTTCCCACGCGTGAAGTATAGGCATAAATCCGCGGAAATACACGACTAACTTTGGTAATGCGCTGGTTACTAGCTATTTCGATCATTGATTCCGCGGCTCCGCGGGCATTTAATCAAATCGTTTGAAGAGCCTTATTATGCGCTGCAACGGATTCCCAATTCTAATCGCGCTCGCTACACTGGCGAGTGCCGCGATGCCCTGTGACGCCGCCGGTTTCGGGACTGTGGCGGCCATTGGCGGGCACGCCGCTGATATCGCCCTCGACGAGGCGCGTGGCGTGCTCTACATCGCCAACTACACGGCCAACCGCATCGACGTTCTTTCGACCGCGGACAATACCGTGCACACGTCGGTTCCCGTGTCGCCGCAGCCGGGTTCTCTGGCACTGTCACCCGACGGGCAATACCTGCTCGTCGCGTGTGGCCCCACAGGCGACCTGTTTCAACCCTCCTACAACCTCCTTACCCTGATTCATCTCCCCATCGTTGGAGGAACCCAGCAGACGTTTGGGACGCCGGACGTGCCGTTGGGAGTGGCCTTCTTCAACACCCAGCCATCGGGACCGGGACTGGCACTGGTCGTGACTACCACGGAGATCCTAACATTAGATCCAACCAACGGTGTGTTGTCCCCGGTTGCTACCTTTGCCAGCCTGGTGACATCCCTGCCGGTGCCGATCCCCACTTTCCCCGGACAGATCTTGCAGACTGCCCTGACGACTTCGGCCGACAAGCTGACCATCTGGGGAGTCGCGGACACAGGGACACAGCCCGAGATCGTGTACGTCTTCAATGCCCGAACAGGTTATGTAAGCGCCACATCCGTCACCGCTGCCCCGGCCTTACTGCCGCGCGTCAGCGTCGCGGCGGACGGCAGTTACGCCACGGTCGGTTACTTGCTGTTGTCGGCCCCCGCGCCCCTGGGACCTTACTGCAACATTGTAATTCTGGGCCGTTATCCCAACACCCTCGCGTCCACCAACGTCACCGGTCACGCCATTGATTCCAAGAACAATCTGGTCTACGCACAAATCCCCGATGTAACCCAGCCAGTTGGCCCACCATATACCTCCACGACCACGTCGGCAGGTTCGACGTCCTCCGCCGGCCTGCCGACAATTCTCCTCATGGATGCCGACAACCTGACCGTCAGGGACCGCATCCTGATTCCCGAGAACATGGTGGGGCGGGCCGTGCTGAACGCGGCGGCGACTGTGCTCTACGCCATTTCCGACAGCGGCGTGATGGTGCTGCCGGTAGGATCTTTGAACAGCTATCATCGCCTGGCTTCCTCCCAGGAAGACGTGCTGTTGCAAACCACTTTCTGCAACCGCAGCCCGGTGTCGCAGCCCTTGACGATTACCGATCCGGGCGGCGGCCACACCGATTTCACCATTACTCCCAGCCAGCCGGGCGTAACTATTGTGCCTTCCTTTGGCACCACCCCAGCCACCGTGCAGGTGCTCATCGATCCCACAAAATTCCCGGCCCTCGGGACCACCGTGGTCACGCTCGCGCTCAGTTCCACGTCCGCCATCAACGTGCCCAAAGCCGTGCGTCTGCTCGTGAATAACCCCGACGTGAACCAGCGCGGCACCATCGTGGATGTGCCCGGCGTGCTCACCGACATCCTGCCGGACACGGTGCGCAACCGCTTCTACATTTTGCGGCAGGACCTCAACCAGTTGCAGATCTTCGACGGCGCGAGCAACCAGAGGACGGTGGCGCTGCGTACCGCCACCACGCCCACCAAGATGTCTTTCACCATAGACGGAAAGTACATGCTGGTGGGACACAACGATTCTCAACTCGTCACCAGGTACGACCTCGACCAAATGCTGCGGGTGGGCTCGGTAGTCATGCCCCCGGGCCACTTTGTGGTGTCCGTCGCCCAGTCAAACGCTCTATTGGCGGCCCTGGCGCGCGACGAAAGCTCACCAGACTTCCCCGGAGTAATTGATAGCATTGACCCTACCTTCTCTACCCCTGCGTGTTATGGCGCCAGCGCGCTGGGAACGTTGGGGATCTGGAAGAATGAAGATCCGACGTATCTTCCCGGCATGCTGGCTCCCTCTCCCAACGGCAGGTCCATCCTGTTCGCCACGGCGAATGGGAAAGCGGCGCTGTATTCGGCTGACGCCAACACTTTCACGGTTGGGCGCCAAGATTTCACGTCCCTGTCGGGCGCCGTGGCAGCATCGATCTGGGACACCTACGTCATCGGCAATAACGTACTGAACGCCTCGCTGGTGCCGCAAGGGACGCTGGATCCATCGTACGGCACCTCCGCCGGATTCTCTTTTACAGGTCAGGGAGGCTACCGGATGACGGCGTTGAGTGCCTCGAGTCCGGGCGTGATTCAGAATCTGCCCGCCTTGATTGGCAGCGCCGTGCAGCCCACCCTAACAACGGAATCGCCGATTCTTTCCACTACCACCAACCCCTTCACGCGCACGGTGGCGCCGATGACGCCGGCCGGGACCGTAATCGCCATGACGGTGTCGGGCTTTACGGTGCTCTCCGCCAATTACGCGGCCGCGACCGCGCCTCCGTCCATCAGTAAAGTGGTAAGCGCCGCCGATGGCTCCGCCCCGGTAGCCGCGGGCGAGCTCATCAGCGTGTACGGCTCGCAGATGAGCCCGGTGAATATCGCCACCTCCCAGATTCCGCTACCTACGGCGCTCGGCGAATCCTGCCTGGTGGTGAACGGCACGCCCATTCCGCTGCTGTTCGTCTCCAGCGGCCAGATCAACGCGCAGTTGCCGTTCAACCTGGCGGGCAACGCTACCATGTCGATCCACACGCCGGCCGGCATCAGCAACAACTACAACTTCACCATCAACGGCGCCGCCCCCAGCATCTTCATGTCGGGTACGGCGGGTCCGGAAACTGGCCTCGCCACCGTCGTCCGGGCCGACGACGGCCAACTGGTGACGCCCACGAATCCCATTCACTATGGCGACACCATAGTGATCTATCTCACCGGCATGGGGACCATCTCCCCGGCCGTGAGTGCCGGGCTGGCCGCGCCCATGAGCCCGCTCTCGTTCGTCACCGATGCGCCCACTCTCACTTTGGGTGGAAGCCCGCTTACGCTCCTGTATGCCGGCCTCGTGCCCGGCTACATCTCGGGGCTCTACCAGATCAATGCCACGGTCCCCTTCGGAGTGACTCAAGGGCTGAGTATTCCCCTGGTCATCAACCAGGGCGGCGGCTCAACCACGCTGTATGTGCGCGTCGTCAATTAACGGGAGAAACCAATGAGAACGCTTGGAGTATCGATTCTGTGGTTGGCGGCGGCGAGCGCCTGCTGCTTTGGACAGCAGTGGGAATTCGGAGGCCTGGGTGGCGCCGGCTTCCTGAACAACGTGAACGTGTCGAGCCCAGCCGGCTCGGCCACGACCGGTTTCCAGACCGGCCTGGCAGCCGGCGCTTTCTTCGGCCAAAACCTTTACGCCCATATCAGCGGTGAATTGCACTACGAGTACTTCCAGAGCGGCCTGCACATTAAGAGCGGCGGCCAGGAGGCCACCTTTTCCGGCAACGCCCACGCGTTGCATTACGATGTCATCCTGCACACCAACAGGAAGGGATCGCGCACCCAGTTGTTTGTAGCGATGGGCGGCGGCATGAAAATCTTTCGCGGCACAGGAACCGAAGCTGCCTACCAGCCGCTCTACCAATTCGGCTACCTGACCAAGACCCAGCAACTGAAGCCGATGGCGGACGTCGGCGCCGGCGTGCGCTTTACCTTGGCCCGCAACGTCTACCTGCGGACCGAATTCCGCGATTTCATCAGCCCCTTTCCCACGCACGTGATCGCTCCGGCGCCGGGCGCGAAATTCGGCAGCATCCTGCAGGATTTCGTGCCCATGGTCGCCCTCAGCTACGAGTTTTGACAGGATCTTCGCACTATTAACTCGAAAGAAACAAGAGAGTTAACTAACTTGTTCCAGGGTGTGCCGGCCCCACGCAATCATCAAAGGCACCAAACGGAAGAGAGCGCGCGATCATGAACCCGGAAGAGTGCCGGCGGATACTGGGCGTACCCGCGGATGCCGGCCCCGAGGCTATCCGTCAGGCCTATCTCGACTTAGCCCGCGTCTGGCACCCCGACCGGTTTCAATCGGATGAACACCTGCGGCGAATCGCCGAGAAGCATTTCCAAGAGGTCAACCGCGCCTACACCACGCTGAAGAACTGCCGCCCGGCTCCAGCCGCCGCGGGCACTGCGACGGCCGCGGCGATGGAAGAGCCGCCAGGCGCGCCACCGGAACCGGCATGGGCTCCGCCGCCTGCCTTCCGCAAGCCATGGCGGCCGGATTCGCTGGTCCAGACGGCGCTGCTTGCGGCTCTGGTGGCCGCGCCCTTCTTCGCCGCCCTCAAGATCCTCCCGCTGCTGCGGGTTCCGGTGCTCGACAAGGATCTGATCGCATCGCGCGCCTTGCAGCCGCGCATCCTCGCGCCCTCGCGCATCATCGGCCTTTCGAGCGATGTCCGCAGCGCCGCCGACATGCTCACCGAATGGGCGAACGGCGACCTGATCGATCTTTGGAAACCAGCCGGCACGAGTGCGCCTGAGGCGCACGTCGCGTCCGACCCCGCTCCGCACATTCGCTCACAGCGCAAGCCGGCGGCCGAGCCGCAGGCGCAGGAAACGGCCGCCCCGCCGCCCGCGAGCGGCACCGACCTGCTTCCCGCGGGGCGCGGCGGAGCCGGAGAGTTGCGTCTCTCCAATCACAGCGATCTCGAGGCCATCGTCACGCTGGTCAGCCGCAACCGCACCACCATGCGCGCCGTTTATATCGCACCGAACTCCAGCGCCACGATCCATTCCATCGGGATTGGCGTTTACGATCTCCACGTGGATCTGGGCCGCGGCCTCGACGTGGAGCACCTCCGTTTCGGGAGCAGCCGCTTCACTCCCACGCCGCTCGGCCCGTTCCAATTCGCCGAAATCACGTCCGAGAACGGCGTCTCCGGCAACCGCTACGACATCGTTTTGAATCCCCGCTAGCGGATGCGATTCGGCGGGGAGTTTGGGACGTCCTCTCTAAAGTTCCGGCCCCAAAACAACGAGGTTGTATGACGAATGCAGACTAATCGGCTCGTCCGACCAGGCCGCGGCTCCCCGGCCGCGGCCTTTTATATTGCCAGCACCGTTCGGCCCGCCATCCACTTGCGTTATCGTAGCGGTAGGATGCCCGAGCCCCTCATTCGCGCCCGCGATCTCGCGAAAGTCTACCGTTCCGGCGACGCCGACCTGGTGATTTTCTCGGGCCTTTCGCTGGATGTCGAGCGCGGCGAAATGCTTTGTCTGGTGGGAGAATCCGGCGCCGGCAAGTCCACTCTTTTGCACCTTTTAGGCGGTCTGGACAGGCCTTCCAGCGGTACGATATACTACGGAAGTACAGAGATTTCAGGTCTCGCAGACGCGGCTCAAGCGGATTTTCGTAATCGTGAAATCGGTTTTGTGTGGCAGATTCACTACCTCCTGCCGGAGTTCACCGCGCAGGAAAATGTGATGATGCCGTTGCTGATTCGGGGTTGGACGCATGCGCGGGCCGCCTCGGAATCGCTGGCGAGGTTGGATGAAGTGGGTCTGGGCGCGCGGGCGTCGCATCGCGCGGGTGAGTTGTCGGGTGGAGAACAACAGCGCGTCGTATTGGCCCGGGCGCTGGTGGGAAATCCGTCCGTGCTGCTGGCAGACGAACCCACGGGGAATCTGGATTTCCGGACCGGGGAGATGATCTTCGAACTCTTGGCGGGTCTGCACCGCGCGCATCGGCTCACCTCGGTTTTGGTCACGCACAACCTGTCGTTCGCGCGGCGCTGCAACCGCGTACTCAGTATGGAAAGAGGCGGGCTGGTACCGGGAGAGCCATTTGGTTCGCATCCCGGGAGCACGCCGGGGTATCTTTAATCCAGGGGGCTTTTACAATCTATGTTCGAGCGATACACGGAGAAGGCGCGGCGAGTGATCTTTTTCGCCCGGTATGAGGCCAGCCAGTTTGGCAGCCCTTATATCGAAACCGAACACCTGCTGCTCGGCTTGTTGCGCGAGGACAAGGCGCTGGCCAACCGCTTTCTGCGTTCCCACGCCGCTGTGGAATCCATCCGCAAACAGATCGAAGGCCACACCACCATCCGGGAGAAAGTCTCCACCTCGGTGGATCTGCCGCTGAGCCACGAATGCAAGCGCGTGCTGGCCTATGGCGCCGAAGAAGCCGAGCGCTTGAGCCACAAACACATTGGCACCGAGCATCTTCTGCTCGGATTGCTGCGGGAAGAGAAGTGCTTCGCGGCGGAGATTCTGCACGAACGCGGTCTGCGCCTCACCACCATCCGGGAGGAGCTTCAGCGTTCCCAGAGCGAAAAAGTAGCCTCGGCGCGTCCCAAGGAAAGTTCCCTGCTGGCTGAGTTCAGCCGCGACCTCACCCAGTGCGCCATGGACAATACGCTCGATCCCCTGGTGGGGCGCGATTACGAACTCGAGCGCGTCGTTCAGATCCTCTGCCGACGCACCAAGAACAACCCCGTCCTGATCGGAGAGCCGGGCGTCGGCAAGACCGCCATCGTGGAAGGTTTGGCGCAGCGCATCGCCGAAGGCGACGTGCCCTCGTTCCTCGCCGACAAGCGCATTTTGGCGCTGGATCTTTCCCTGATCGTGGCCGGCACCAAGTACCGCGGCCAGTTCGAAGAACGCCTGAAGACCATCATGAAGGAGCTGATGGAGAATCAGAACGCCATCATTTTCATCGACGAGCTCCATACCCTGGTGGGCGCGGGCTCCGCCGAAGGGTCGCTCGACGCCGCCAATATTCTGAAGCCGGCGCTCTCCCGCGGCGAGATCCAGTGCATCGGCGCCACCACGCCCTCGGAGTTCCGCAAGTCCATCGAGAAGGACCGCTCGCTCGAACGCCGCTTCCAGGCCGTCAAAGTGCCGCCGCCCACCGAAGCCGACGCCATCAAGATTCTGTTCGGGATCAAGGACCGCTACGAGAAATTCCACGCCGTGGCCTACACCGACGACGCCATCGAAACCGCCGTCTACACTTCCAGCCGTTACATCCCCGATCGCTACCTGCCGGACAAGGCCATCGATCTCATCGACGAAGCCGGCGCCCGCGTCAAGCTGCGCCAGACCACCCTGCCCGCCGACCTCGCCGATATCCAGAAGCGCATCAAGTTCATCGTGCACCGCATGGAAAACGCCATCGCCAACCACGAGTTCGAAAAGGCCCGCTTCTATTCCGACGAGGAGCGCAAAGAGCGCGAGAACATGCGCCAGCTCCGCGAAAAATACAACCTGGACGATTCCTCCACCGGGTGCGTCACCAAGGACGATATCGAAGACGTGGTGGCGCGCTGGACCGGCGTCCCCATGACCTCCATCAAAGAGGAAGAAATCACCAAGCTGCTGCGCATCGAAGAGGAACTGCACAGGCGCGTCATCAGCCAGGAAAAAGCCATCTCCGCGCTGGCCCGCGCCATCCGCCGGTCGCGCGCCGGCTTGAAATCCAGCAGCCGTCCGGCCGGCTCGTTCCTCTTCCTCGGACCCACCGGCGTCGGCAAGACCGAAGTCGCCCGCGCGCTGGCCGGCTTCCTGTTCGGCAGCGAGAAGAGCCTGGTGCGCTTCGACATGTCGGAGTACATGGAGAAACACTCGGTTTCCAAGCTGATCGGCTCTCCCCCCGGATACGTCGGTTACGAAGAAGGCGGCCAGCTCACCGAGCGCGTCAAGCGCAACCCCTATTCGATCATCCTGCTGGATGAAATCGAGAAGGCGCACCCCGACATTTACAACATCCTGTTGCAGGTCTTTGAGGACGGCCAGTTGACCGACGGCCTCGGCAACCAGGTCGATTTTAAGAACACCATCATCATCATGACCTCCAACCTGGGCGCGCGTTTCCTCGAAAAGCGCGGCCACCTGGGCTTCTCCACGCCCATGGGCGAAGGCATCCCTACCAAGGTCGAGGACATGGTGCGCAGCGAGGTCAAGAAGGCCTTCAATCCCG
This sequence comes from Bryobacteraceae bacterium, assembly GCA_050014595.1. Lineage (GTDB taxonomy): Bacteria > Acidobacteriota > Terriglobia > Bryobacterales > Bryobacteraceae > PALSA-129. Next base: position 186,968 of record JBEKDA010000008.1, on the reverse strand, counting down.
AGTTCCTCAACCGCCTGGACGAAGTGATCCTGTTCACCTCGCTCACCGATGACGACCTGCTCAAGATCATCGGCCTGCTGGTGGACCAGATCAACGTCAACCTGGTGGCCAAGCAGGTGAAGATCCGGCTGGGCACCGACGCCGCCAAGTACGTCCTCGAGAAAACCTGCGGCGACCGCAGTTATGGCGCGCGCCCGCTGCGCCGCGCCTTGCAGAAGTACATCGAAGACCCGCTCTCCGAGGCGCTGATCCAGGGTTCGCTGCCGCGACCCTCCGATCTGGAAGTCTACCTCGGCGATTCCGGTATCTTCTACCGCCAGGTCAACGTGGAAGGCGAAGTCCCCGCCAATGCCGAAGGCGAAGTTCCGGTTCCGGCGGGCGGCCCCGCCGAGCCGGCTGTGGGCACGCTGTTGTACACGTTCGAGTAAGAGGGTGGGGCGGGGGTTGCGGATGGAACAATCCCAGCCGCAGCGACGCGCAAGCTTTTCGCGGGAGAGGCTTCACCCCTACAAACCGCCTGTTTGGCGATAGTGGAGTTGATGGCCTGTGCGGCCTCTGGCATGGAGTCGGGATGAACGGCGAACAAGTCATAGCGAAACTGCGCGAGCATGAACCGGAGCTGAAGGCGGCTGGTGTCGAGCATCTATTCCTGCATGGCTCGTATGCGCGCGGAACGGCGGTCCCCGATGTATCGGACGTGGATGTGATCGCCGAGTTCGATCGCGGCCGCCGGCTATCGCTTCTGGACATGGTCGCCATCGAGAATCGCCTGGCCGACGTGCTCGGCGTACGCGTGGATCTGTCCCCGGCGAATCCTTGAAGGAACCGGTCCGGCAAAAAGCGGCACCCGAGGCCGTGCTTGCCTTTTAGGGAACCGGCACTCGCGCTGCGCGATATCCTGGAAGCCATCGATATGATCGAAGGGTTCACGTTCGGCATGGATTTGGAAGACCCCAAAAACCGTTGCGGCTGAGGGGAACTAACACGGGCTCGCGGCGGGTCCGTGACGTTCCCAGCGGGCTTTCGGGGATCCCTCCCGTGACGGGCCCGTCACGTTCGTGGCGATGAACAGGCCGCGGCGCTGCCACCCGGTTCATGGTATCCTAGAACTGGGATGAAGGCCTGATGCGCGGTTCGGCTCGCGGCGAACAGCCCTTGTATTGGGTGGGCAGTGCGAAACGGGACTTGCTGGCGTTTCCCGAAGCGGTCAAAGATGGTGTCGGCACTGCTCTGAGCGTCGCTCAATTTGGCGGGAAACACCCCTCGGCGAAGCCGTGGAAGGGAGCGGGTTCCGGAGTACTTGAGGTTGTGGAGGACCACGACGGAAACACCTATCGCGCCGTTTATACCGTTCGCTTCCGTTGGGCCGTATATGTGTTGCACTGTTTTCAGAAGAAGTCGCGTAGGGGCATTCAGACGCCGAAACCGGACGTGGAACTGGTTTCACAGCGCCTAAGACTGGCCAGACAAGACCACGAGGATCGATATGGCAAAACCAAGCGCGGGACTTAGCGGAAAAATCGTGCGGAGTTCGGGGAACGTATTCGCCGACCTCGGCTTTGCGGACGCCGGTGAACGGCAGACCAAGGTCCGTCTGGCGATAGCGATCAATGACGTCCTGCAGCGGCGCGGGTTATCGCAGGGAAAGGCAGCGGAGCTGTTGAACATCAACCAGCCCAAAGTCTCCGCTCTCTCAAAATATCGCCTGGAGGGCTTCTCCGTGGAACGCTTGATGCGCTTCCTTACGTCGCTCAACCAGGACGTTGAGATTATCATCCGCAATAGGCCATGGACTCGCCGCCCGGGGCGGGTTTTTGTCACGGCTGCCTGAACTGAAAGGTCCTCGCCGCGACTGATGTCCTTTCCGGAACCGCCCCCCAGTTGCCGCTCGCCCCTACAGCGTCACCTTCTGCCCCGTCCGGCACGACCGGTACACCGCGTCCACCACTTCGAGCGCTTGGTAGCCTTGCTCGCCGGCTACCAGCGGTTTGCGGCCGGTCGAGACGGCGTCGTCGAAATCGCGGAACTGGCGCTCGAAGGGTTCAAGCGAAATGGCCATCGGATCGGACGCGCCCGACGCCGACCCGGTCACTACCGGCGCCGGCTCGCCGCCATCGTCTTCCACGTCCCACACAATCAGCTTGTCGCCGGAGATGACGGCGGAGCCTTTCATGCCGTGCAGTTCGATGCGCTCCGGGTAGCCCGGCCAAAAAGCGGTGGCCGCCTGCAACACGCCGGTGGCGCCGCTCGAGTAGCGCACCACCGCGTTTACCACGTCCTCGGATTCGATGGCGTGGCGCGCGCCCAGTTGCCACATGCCCGCCACTTCCGCCACCGGCCCGGCCAACCAGCGCAGCAAGTCCACCTGGTGAATCGCCTGGCCGATCAGGGCGCCGCCGCCTTCGGTCTTCCACGAGCCTTTCGCGGGACGGCGATAGTATTCGGCGGAACGGAACCACTTCACGTAGCAGTCGCACTGGAGCAACTTGCCCAGGCGGCCTGCGGCCATGGCCCGGCCCAGGAAGAGGCTGGCGTCATCGAAGCGGTGCTGGCTGACCACGCCCAGCAGGATGCCGCCGCGCCGCGCCGTTTCGATCATCCGGCCGGCTGTCTCCAGGCTGGTCGCGATGGGCTTCTCCACCATCACGTGCTTCCCGGTGGCGGCGCACAGTTCCACCACGTCCAGCCGGAACTCCGGGAACGTGCACACGTCCACGAAGTCCACCTCGGGATGGCGGCAGACTTCCTGCCAGGCGCTCGCCAGGGCCGCGCCATACTGCGCGGCGAACTCCCGTCCCGCTTCTTCGCGGCGGTTGGCGCACACCGTCACGCGGTTGCCGATGTTCTGAAGCGCGCGCGCGTGCTTGTGGGCAACCGCTCCCGTGCCGATGATCCCGGCTCTCATGGAAACCACCATTCTACTCGACCCCTGGGCCCGCAACCCTCCACCCGGCTTCCGGTTACAATGAGGAATCGCATGCAACGTGATTCTGCGGTCCTTATCGCGGTTTTAGCCGCGCTGACACTGGTTTCTTGCAAGCACGCGCTACCGGCCGGCGTGGTGGCCGAGGTCAACGGCATCCCCATCAAGACCGCCGACTTCGAAAAACTATACGCCACACAGTATCCCCAGCCGATGGAGGAGACCAACGAAGACCAGGTGATGGCTCAGAAGCTCGACCTCCTCACCCGGCTCATCACCACCGAAATCTATTGCCAGCGCGCCGAAAAGCAGGGACTGACCGCGGTGGATGCCGACATCGATGCCGAAGTCAACAAGATGAAGGCGCCCTACACCAAGGAAGAGTTCGATAAAAAGCTCGCCGAGCGCCACATGACGGTGGACGATCTCAAAGCCCAGTTCCGCCGCGACCTCACGGTCAACAAGCTGATCGCCAAGGAAATTACGTCCCACATCAACATCACCGACGCGGACGTTGCCAACTTCTATAACGCCAACAAGGCGGCCTATAATTCCGCTGAGCCCACCATCCACCTGGCGCAGATCCTGGTTACGCCCAATCCCGACCCCAACGTTCGCAATCTGAAGAACAGCAAGGCGCAAAACGCCGCCGAGGCCAAAACCAAAATCCAGGATATCCAGCACCGCCTCCAAAACGGTGAGGATTTCGGCGCGCTGGCGCAGAGCTACTCGGAAGATCCCACCACCACTCCCAACGGCGGCGACATGGGATTCATCCCCACTTCGCAGCTCGAAAAGCTGAGCCCCGAATTGCGCAAGATGCTGGAATCCCTCCAGCCCGGCGGCATCTCACCCATCATCAATATGCCCGAGGGCTACCGCATCCTGAAAGTGTTTGAGAAGGAACCGGCCGGACAGCGCGATCTCAACGATCCGCGCGTGCAACAGCAGATCAAGGAAACGCTCCTCAACCGCCGCGATCAGCTCCTGCAAGCCGCTTATTACGAAACCGCCCGCAACAGCGCCAAGATCGTCAACTACCTGGCACGGACCATCGCGGAGAATGCCGGAAAGCCGAAGTAGAGGTTTCTACTTCTCGCGCCCGATTTCGTACACGTAGATGGTGTAGTCCATCCCGGCCTTGACGTGTTCTACCGTCACCGGCTTCCAGCCCTTGATCGGAAACTGGTTGGAGATCACGCGTGTGCCCGGCTTGAGGTATTTCTCCAGGTTGGGCCGCAGCCGCTCGTTGGAGGTGGTCATGAAGTACAGCGTCACCACCGTCGCGGGGCTGAGATCCACATGGAATACGTTGCCTTCGACAATCGAGGCGCGTTCTTCCAACCCGAGTGCCTTGATGCGCGCCTCCGCCTTGCGGCAAAGGTCGGGAACCACTTCCACGCCGACCGAGCGCGCGCCGTATTTCTGCGCCGCCTCGATCACGATGCGCCCGTCGCCGCTGCCCAGGTCGTAGACCACGTCACCGGTCTTGATGTGCGCCAGCGCCAGCATTCTTTCCACAACCGGTTCGGGAGTGGGGATCGAAGGCCCCAGGTTTTCCGGGGAGAATTTCTGAGCGAAAGCCGAAGCGGCTACGCCAGCGGTCAACAGCGCGATGGATAGAGTCCGCATTGGATTAGTGCGACGAGGCATCAGCCGTGGCAGTCCTTCCTGCCTTTAATTTTACAATACGGCCCATGATTTCGGTCCAGGCAAAAAACAAATCGCGCGGCCGGCTGATGGTATACTCTGCGCCCTTCAGGAACCGGACAGCCGCGCTGATCGAATCCCGCCATGGATTGGCCTGCGGGTTCAGGTTGTAATTCATGTAAAAGACCGGGAATTTGACGTCGGAAAGCTGTTTCAACGTGTCCGGAGGCAGCCCGTCATCCAGCATCACCTTGGGCCCCGCGAACACCAGGGCGTCGGGACTGTCTTTCGCGTCCTTCAGTTCCTGAGTGAACAAATCGGCCAGAAAATCCGTATCCCCGTGCTTCTGCGCCAGCCTCTTCAGGTCTACCGTGCCCAGGTGCAGCGCCTTCACCGCGTCTCCCAGCGCAGGAAAATCGATCTGCGGGGCTCCATCCTGCCGGTAAAACACCCGCTGCTCCTGCACGTTGTACGCGACAATCGAAAACCGGCAGATGCGCGGCTCGCGCGCGATGCTCCGCAAGATCGAAAGCAGGGCACTGGTATCCAGCGGTTCGAGCGTCGCCGAGGTCGCATCCTGCGGCGCAAAATTCATCATCACCTTGATGTTGATGGGCCCGTCGTGCTGCTCCCGCTTGACTGGGGCTTCCGGCTTAAACATCTCCGCATCCACCACCTGTACCGCGCCGGCTGCGATGGTGAGGGCCATCTGCTTGTCCTTCTGCGGCAGGCTCGCTTCGGCGTCCCAATGGAAGGAGCACATCCGGTCGGCACGGTCGCGCATCAGCCAGTCGATGTGGTACTTTCCTTCCCCCAGGTTGAACCAGCCCTGCAGATAGGCTTGACCGCCTTCATCTGAATCGATCGCCGGGACCAGCGTGTGCTGCGCCAGATAAATCCCGTCGCCCCCACCATCCGACCGCCTGACGCGGAAGACCATGGTGAGCTGGTTCTCCGCGCCGGCCAGTTCCTTCAACGGAACGCTGACCTCATAACCGGCATGAAACTTGAGATCGAAACCGAGCGACGGTTTCTCCGGTGTCACCGTGCAGGGCAGATCCTTGCGGTTATCGGTGGCTTCCAGGATGGCCGTGTCGCCGTTGAAAAGCCGCACCGGGCCGCCGGGAGCGCCTGTCTGAATCAAATCCTGCGCCCCCGCGAACCGCAGCGGCGCCGCCGCCAGACACGCCACCAGCCCCAGTCTTCCTACCGGATCCCATCTGATCCACGACTTCCGTCCCATGAGCATCGCTGGCCACGCCCGCCATCCGGTGTCCCCTCGACCCGGATTGGCTTGTTAAGGTATTATCGCGCAAATTTTTCACGCTGCATAGCCTCAAGCGCACATCCCGGTGCCAAATGGTACTGCAACTTTCGTGTACGCCAGCCCCGAGCAATAAAAAACCCTGGTGCCGGTGAGGCGCCAGGGTCGAGTTTTCGAACAGACCGAACCGTGCGTTGCCGGACTCCAGGAGTCCGAAAGACCAATTCACGGTAATTTGAAGATAACATTTTTCACCCGCCGCTACAAGCCTCAGTAGTACCCGTCGGCTCACACCAACTCAAAGTGGGTGATACCGTCGCCTGATGAGCTAAACCGCGGGGCCGAAGCATTCTGGCTTCTGACTTCTGGCTTCTAACTCCCATATCCCGAAGGGATATCAAGGGCGGAGCCCTTGTTGGTCAGCCCGGCGCCACTTCGGTGAGTTCCAACTTCAGCCGCGCACCGCACTTGGCGCACACCGGAGTTCCGTCTTCGCCCAGGTAAACCGCGGTCGAATCGCATCGGATGCAAGCCGCCGTGGGATCGGCGACTTCGGGCAGTGGATCGGGAGGCAGAATTCCCGCCACCGTGCCTCCCGCCAGAGTCGTCACCGGCTCGAAAGTGGTCCCACACTCCGCGCACACGTGGTTGAAGCAACAGTTCGGCGTGCAACTGTAAAACACTTCACCCGAACCGCACGTCGGACAGTGGATTTCCAGCTTCCGCGTTTTCACGCTACTTCTTGTCCAGGCTGAAAAACTCCGCGTCGAAGACTGCCGGGGATTTCTTCCCCAACTCGTCCACGGCGCTCTTGAGCGCGTCCGGTTTCACCTTGCCCTCGATTTCCGTACGCGCATCTTCGAAGCTCTTGAAATCGTGGGTTTGAACCTTGATCAGGTGGTAACCGTACTGTGACTTGACCGGTTCGCTCAGTTCCCCGGGCTTCAGCTTGAATGCCGCCTCTTCGAACGAAGGCACCATCTGCGCGTGTTTGAACGTGCCCAGGTCCCCGCCGTTGTTGCCGGAGCCGATGTCGTCGGATTCCTTCCTGGCCAAATCCGCAAAATCCGCGCCGGCGAGAATCTTGGCCCGCAATTCCTGTGCTTTGGCCAAGGCTTCCGCGTCCGTCAGGTCCTTCTGGCCTGCCCTCACGGGCACCTGCGAGCCCTGGAAGCGGATCAGAATGTGGGCGCCATGCACCTGCTCGTACTCCGGCTTGTGCTGGTCGTAATACTTCCGCAGGTCGGCCTCGTCCACCTTTACGTCCTTGCGCATGGCTTCCACCGCCAGGGCGGCCAGCACGTTGGATTGCTGGAAAGTGGCCAGCGTCTTGTACTCGGTGGTCTCGTTGATTTTGCGCCGCTGGCCTTCCTGTGCCAGCACCAGGATCTGCACGATGTTGTCACCGAACTGCTTCCGCCCGGTAGTCCGCGCCATCGCCCGGTATTGCTCGGGGAGCGATTCCGCCAACTGGTCGAACTGCGCCGCCGTAATCTTCACCTCCCCTACAGTAATGACCACCCGATCGGGCGGGACGGCCGGCGCCAGCATCTTGCCGACATCGATCTGTTTGGTGAGCTCCCCTATCGGCGGGGGCGTCTTCGGGGGAGGCGTCTGGGCCAGCAGGAAGGTTGCTGGACAAAGTAAGACCATGCTGCGAAAAAGCGTCATTTCTCCATGATACCCGACGCCGTTACTGCGCTGGCTCGACCACCGCCGACATCGACCCCCGCGACCGTTCCAGCCGCCAATCCCGGCCATAAGCATGGATCTGGCTCTTGGCGAACTCGGCTTCCGGCAGCTCGCACGTGATCAGCACCGTGCGCCCGCGCCGGTCCACTTCTTCGGCGTGACGGTAAGCCTGGTCCAGCGTGAAGATGAAAATGTGTTGGAGCATTTCGATGACGTAGTCGTAGGTATGATCGTTGTCGTCGAGCAGCACGACGCGGTAGAGCGGAACCAACTGGTCCCGCCCCGCAGCTTCCGTTTCGGGAGAAACCGCCGGGTTTGACATGGCGCCGGACCACCGCCGGTAAAAGAATAGTATCCGCTACCGCACGGCCGCTCCACAACCCCGTCCGGACCCTGTCAGAATAGAAGTGCGGCTGTCTCCATGCACGCCCCGGTCTATCTCGACCATCACGCCACCACGCCAGTCGATCCGCGCGTTCTCACGGCCATGCTGCCCTTCTTCGGGCTCAACTTCGGGAATGCGGCCAGCCGCGCGCACAGTTTTGGCTGGGCCGCCGAAAAGGCCGTCGAGCACGCCCGCAAGCGCGTCGCTCACCTGGCCGGCGCGCAACCCCGCGAGATCGTCTTCACCAGCGGCTCGACCGAGTCCAACAACCTGGCAATCAAAGGCGCGGCCGAAGCCAACCCCGCGCGGAGCCACTTCATTACGGTGGCCACCGAGCACCGGGCGGTGCTCGACCCGCTGCGCCATCTGGAACGCCAGGGTTCGCGCGTCACGGTGCTCGCGCCGCGCCCCGACGGCCTGCTCGATCCGGACGAACTGCGCCGCGCCATTTTGCCCGAGACGCTGCTGGTGAGCGTCATGTACGCCAACAACGAAATCGGCGTCTTGCAGCCGGTGGCAGAAATCGGAGCCATCTGCCGGGAGCGGGGTGTGCTGTTCCACTGCGACGCCGCTCAGGCCTTTGGCAAAGTGCCGATGGAAGTGAACGCCCTCCATATCGACTTGATGTCCGCGAGCGCGCACAAGCTCTATGGCCCCAAAGGCATCGGTTTCCTGTACGTGCGCCGCAGCGCCCCGCGTTTTCAGTTGGCCGCGCAGATGGATGGCGGCGGCCACGAAAACGGACTGCGTTCCGGAACCCTGAACGTTCCCGCGATCCTGGGCTTCGGCGAGGCCTGCGCGATCTGCGCCCGCGAGATGCCCGAAGAATCGGCGCGCCTCGCCGCCTGGCGGGACCAGTTGCTGGCGCGCCTCACGGCCGCGCTCGACGGCGTCACCGTCAACGGTTCGATGGCACACCGGCTCGGCGGCAACCTGAACCTGAGCTTCGCCGGCGTGGACGCCGAGAGCCTGCTGATGGCAATGCCGGACATTGCTCTCTCAACCGGTTCCGCCTGCACTTCCGGAACGCCCGAGCCCAGCCACGTGCTGCGCGCGCTGGGCGTGAGCGACGAACTGGCGCACTCTTCCATTCGCATCGGCCTCGGCCGTTTCAACACGGAAGAAGAACTCGACCACGCGGCGCACAGAATCATCGAATCCGTCAAGAAACTGCGAACGCTATCGCCGGCGACGTTTCTTTAGTGCGGCGGACGCCTCGTCCGCGCGCGACCCTCTGGTCGCGCTCAAGCTGGCTGGAGCTGGGGGTCAGGCCCACAAAGCCCGGCATGCGCACCTGCGCGTGCGTCATTTCCCCTTCACCTCCGCCGGCAAACCACTCCTCACCCAACCCAAGACTGCCGCTTCCCCGTAGCGCGCCACCAGTCCCGCGACCCTGCCGGCCGCCTGCTCGTAAGCACGCCGCGCCTCGGCCGGGCTGGCGCGCTGACGCATCGCGGAATCCGTCTCCCCAGGCGCGGCTCTCACCGCGCGTGCGCTTCCGCCGGCCAGGTACTCCACCAGTCCTTCGCGAAACCATGCCGGCAAGCCGGCGGCTGCCTGCGATTCCACCAGCACGTGCAGCATCTCGTGCCGCACCGTCGATTCCAGCGCACCGTGCTGGCGCAACACCGCCACCGGCTGCAAGTGAACTCGCCGCCCATCGGTCCACGCCGCCACCCAACCCGGCTCGCCCGTGGCGTTACGAAAGCTGTCGAGATCCGGATACACCCGTATCTCCACATTGTCCGGCGTCTCGACGTGCAGCCGTTCCGCCGCCGCGCGCAGTTCCCGCTCCGCCAGCGCCAGCACCGCGCCGTCGCGCGCGGGCTCGGTGGTAAACAGCGCGACGCGCTCGCCTGCCATCCGCTGCCACGTCAAACCGCGCCCCGTGATCCCCAACGCCGCGCCCGGAAAGTAGAACGCCAGAATCTCGCGATAGCTCCGCCCAGTGGCGCCCATCTGCTCCGCGCCGCGCTGGCACAGCCCCACACCGTGCCCCGAGCCCGTCCCTTCGAACACCGGCCAGTGAATCTCGTACCGGTCGCTCTCCAGCGTGTTCCATCCGAATGCGCGGCCCAGCGCAAACCGGAACGCGCTCGCGCTCACCCGGACGGATTCTCCCGCGCCGCGCAACGCCAGTGTCCGCGCGCGCCCCGAAGCTGTGCGCTCGACCACCTCCACGCGCTCCACCATCTCCGGCGCGCGCAGTCGGGATTGCTGCAGCGCCTCCACGATCTGCCGCGGATTGGCCTCCCATCGCCATGTTGCCGCCGCGCAGTACGGGTCCTCGTGGCTCTTGAGGTATGGCGCCTTCAGATCCCACACCGCCGCTCCGTCTTCCGTGCGTCCCCCGCAATCGCGTGTATAGCACGTGAACGCCGGCTTGCCTTCGTACCAGAGCATTTCGCCCATAGTGGCCGCCGCCGCTTCCTCCAGGCGCGGCGTAATCCCCTGCAGTTCGATGTGCTGGCAGTGGGTGGTCGAGCAGAAGTCGTAGCCCTCCGCGGCGTGCCGGCCCCGCAGCCGCACCGCGTACGTGCGCGCCGCCACCGCCATGGCCTTCAACGCCTCCTCGGAGCGAAACATACCCACTTCTCCAGCCAGCACCGCCGCTACGTAGCGCTCGAGCGGCAGCATGACCGTCTCGGCTCCCACGCGCACCTTGAAGGAGGTTTGCGCCGTGAGCGCCGCGGCCACTACCAGCCCGAGCAAGACCGCGCGCCTCACTTCGCCGCCCCTCGCAACACTTCAGCCGCCACCGGCGCTGCGTCCGCTCCGCCAGATCGTCCCTGCAACATCACCACCACTACCAAGGCCGCGGTGAACCCCGCGAACCACGCAATGTGCGCCCCGGCCGCCGTACGGACGCTGCCCGTCTTGCCCGCCACGGCCAGCCCCGGCACCGCCGCGCGTTGCGCCGTCCCGAACTCTACCGCGTCCGTAAGTCCGCCGATGATCGCCTGTTCCCCGCCCAGCGCGATCTGGCGGTAAGCCCGCGCCAGCTCCATCGGATTGACCAGCACGCGCTCCTCGCCGAGTGACTGCAGTTGGCTGGCCTCACGTGTGGCGGCGGCCTGCGTCCGGCTGATCCCGAATCGTTCGAGCCCCCGCGCCAGTTCTCCCGGCTCAAAACGTTCCGCAACGTGCGCCGTGAATGCGTTGCACGAATACGCCAGCGCCGTCCGCAAATCGATCGGCGTGTTCATGCGCGGATGCGAACAATCGAACCGCCGCCCGCTGATCTCCAGCCGCCCCGTGCAGGCAAAGGTCTCGCCAGGATCTAGTTTCTTGGCGCGCAGCAACGTCGAAAACACCAGCGGCTTCAGCGTCGATCCCGGCGGGGCGATCAGCCCGGAATTCCGCGCCGTCAGCACCCGGCGCGTGCGAACGTCCAGCAGGATCACCGCGCGCCGTGAAGCCGGAGCCGCCGCCGCCGCCAAAAGCGCAAGCGCGTCCCGGCGCGACATGATCGATTCGCCCAAGACTCATTGTGTCGCAGAATCACAAGTGTGGCGCAGGCGCGAGGTGTCCCCCGCGCCTTCATCCACTGCCCGTAGTGCCCGATGTGCGCCGCGCCCCTGAAGCAATTACCGCCTGGCTACTTCTCTTCCACCGCGGTCGCTCGCCGCAGCCACACTTCCTTCCAGAACAGGAAACAGGAGCGATCGCACCGGAACGTAATGCCCGGGCAGTAAACGGCCTCCAGCAGCACCGTGTTCTTCAACGTGCGGCGCTGTTTGGATTCTTCCAGGAAGATGCTCTCCACCCGTTTGAACACGCGGAATTGCCTCCCGGCGTAGCCCTTCATATCGTCGGTGAACAGCAACCCGCGGTTCTTGCCGCGCTCATCCAAAGTCGCCCGGATCTCTTGCAGCGACTTCACCTCCACCAGCTCGCCCGGCTCCAGACGCAACACCTCGTCCGGCCCCAGGGGCCGAACGCCCGCGCCGCTCTTCTTGCCGCGGCCGAGGAGCTTGCGGCCAGCGTAATCCGCGCCGCGCACCACCGTCGCCTTCACCCCGCCTTTCTTGAGCATCTGGAAAGCGCGCAGGATGGGAAACGCCGCGGCCGGCCGCAGCAGGCGCGAGAAACCCAAGGCCTCTTCCTGTTGGCACGAATCCTCCGACGCTGAAATCTCTTCTTTCTTTTTCGGCCGGCTGTCATGCGCGCCTTTGATTACCGTGGCGATGTACTCCACGCGATGGTTCCCGGGCAGCATTTTTTGCACGCCGTTCGCCAGGCAGACTGCCACCTTGCTGGAAAGCCCGGGGGCCAACGCCGGGTGGAAATGCAGGCAGAGGTTGTGTTCCGCAATCTCGTACCCCATTTGCCTTTTGTAGCGGTCCAGGCCCTCGTTGTCCAGTACGGAAGTGAACCCATTGCCCACGTATCGAATCCCGGGGTCTTTCGCCGCCTCTTTCACAATCATGAAATCGAGCGCGTGGTTGGGATAGTGTTCCAGGTCGGCCGCGCGCGACATTTTGTAGATCAGGTGCATCCACTCGCCCTCGCGGCACGAAATGATGTACGCGGAGAGACGCCCGTCCACGTAAGCGCCATCGACCGTCATCCCCGGCGTTTTTTCTACCGCACCCACGAATGCCGCCCACCGCGCCGGCTCCAGGAAATTCACGTCCGCGCGCCCTTGCCTCTGCATGGTGTCGCGATTGAGTTCGATTCCCTCGGAGAGGAGTTCGTCCCGCGTCACCGTGCGGAATTCACAGACCCGCAGGCCGTGATTCACATGGCTGCGCTGCCGCCGCGAGATGGACTGGATACCGAATGTAGCGGGGTTGGCCACATACATCCCGGCGCGCCTGCCGGGCAGGTGGCTCGAAGGGAACCGCAGCCCGCGCACCCGGCTCTTGCGCAGAATCGCCCGTATCTCGTCCGCGTCCGGATCCAGGTGCAGGTGGAACGGCAGGCTGGTGAAGAATCCCCCCTTGTACTGGCCCCACAGCACGCCGTTCCTCTCAAAAACACGGAGCCCGCGCGCTTCCCAGAACGCAGCCAGGTTGGCGCCCGGCGGGCGGCCCGATGGGGGCGCCGGCCGGACCGTAGCGAACGATGGAAGCGCCGGAGCGATGGTGATGAGATCTTCCCGTTGTGCGATGGCCGAGTAGGTATTCATAGAATTCCCCTCATGAAATAAAACAGGGCGCCCACAAAGCCCGTAACGACAATCGCCGCCGCGTACCAGGGCGCCCTGCGCGACGGCGCTTCCATCTTTGCATCCGCGGTCTCGTCTCTGTCCGCCGCGGAAACCACCCGCACCAACAGCAGCACTTTCCCCTGGCGAGGGCTTTTGGCCGGCGCCGCCGGCGCACTCACGCTCACCGGCGCCGCTTCAGGGGCGGCTATGCGGTGCGAAGTGACGCGCAGCAGAGCGAACGCCATCGCCGCCTTCTTCATCTGTGTCAAGACCGGCAGGCTTTCGGGTTGGAGATACCGGCCGGCGATCTCACCCAGCGCGATTCGCCGCCTGTCGCCGGACTCCTCCGGCAGCGCCTGCACCAGCCCTCGCAGCCACACACCGAAATCCCGGACATCGTCCGCCGCCCGGCCGTCAACCGCCGGTTCCACTGGCGCGAGGGATGCGCGGCCGCCGGAGATCCGGATGTGGCGCGATTCCAGCCTGCCGTACGCCAATCCCTGGCGGTGCATCAAAGCCATTTCTTTAGCGATATCCGCGGCGGCATCCACCACCTGCTCGACGCGCGGCGGCTGCCGCGCGATCAGGTCCGCGAGAGATTCGCCCTTTAATACCGGTTGGAGTTCGTCAGGCCGCCTGGGTGTCACTGTATTCGTCCTTTCTGCCGCCGCTGTCCGGTTGGCTCGCCGGCTTCTGAGCCTGAACCAGGCACGCATAGCCGCGCCGCGCCAGCACATGCCAGCCCCCGTCGGCCATGCGCTCGAGGTGTTCATGAAGCCACGCTCCGGCCGCCCCCCGAAAGAGCTTGTGTTTGAAAAAGGTGAACGGGCCGAACCCCGTAGTGAAGCATTCGCCCCTCTTCAGACCGGCGAACCTCAGCAATCGATCCATGTCCCTGGAAGAATGAGTGCGCGCATAAGCCCCGTTCCCCACATGCGCCTGCTGGCGCATCCAATTCTTGAGAGGCGCCCATAACGGGTTGAACCAGGGATCCATCACCCGTTGGAGAGACCAGCGGTTGGTTGCGCTCAGAATCAGATGCCCGCCCGGACGCAGCACCCGCAGCAGTTCCGATGGCCTTTGCACCGGGTCCCAGCTTCAGGCCATCCACCAGCGCCAGCGCTTTCCGCTGCCGCGCGGCATACACCGCACCCTCCACGCTCGGCGAGCCGTAGACGTCCCGCCAGAACGCCGCTGTCCGCTCGAAATGATCACGGGTTGCTGAGGACGTCGGCATTGTCCTGCTCTCCGCTTTCCACATCGGCGGGAATCAAATCTCGCATGGGAAGAATGTCCAGTTGGCCCGCGTCGCGCAGGCTCGCCGCGCGCTCAAAGATCTGGCGCAACCCGTCCAGCATCGCCTCCGTGCGGCGTGTCAGGTCCGTGGGGTGGAACCAGAGGTGAAACAAGCGCTTCTGGCGCAGGGCCGCGTTCAATCCACGGTTGGCCCTCAGCACCCGAAGCCATACCGGCAGGTAGCGCCGCAGCCCGAAGGCCGGCGTGTACAGCATGGAACCGGGAATGCTCCACATCCCCTGGTTTTCTTGCGGCATCACGCAGACCGGCGTGCGCGCGGAAAGAATCTCCAGCAGGTGGCCGAACCGCCGCACCACCCGCGGTTGCGACTCGTACCAGACCGGCTCTTCTCCGCGGTAGCAGCGGAAACCATGGCGCCTGGCGATATCCAGGTGCCCGATGCAGTTTCGCGGCAGGATGAGCGTTTGAAAACCCACAGCATTGGCGCGCGCCACGCGCGCCCAATCGCCCAGTTCGCGCTCCGCCATCGCCGCCGTGCAGTCGGGCGAGCCCAGAACGGCGTGCGTCATGGTGTGCGAGCCAATTTCCTGCCGCACCGGGCAGCGGCGGATTTTCTCGATAAGCTCGGAGCCGTACAGCAGTGGGTCTTCGTGGTCCTTCTTGAGAAACAGGTTGCCCACCACGCCCCACGTCGCGCGAATGCCGTACGCGGTGAGCAAACCGAGCAGCCGGTCCACCACCTCGCGCCGTTCGATCTCGCAGAGTTTCCGGAAGGACTCGCCGTACGGGCGATCTTTGGTGCCCCACATCAGCTCGAAATCGAGACTCACCGTGAAGGCAGCTCTTTCCAATTGTCCGGTTCCCCGATAAGCGTTCATTGTCGCCTCGGATTGACACTTGGGGCGTCGTACGCGGCCAGCCTTGGATTAGCACTGTGGGCGTCGTATCCGGCCGCCTGCCATGCGGCAAACGACAGCACGGCGCCGTTGGATGGCAGCCAGCGGTTGGGGCCCGCCGAATAGAATGTGTTGTAGTCCGATTGCAGCAGACTGTCCTGCTCCGGATTGTTAATGCGAATAAAGCCGCGATAGGCGTCGCTGGTCTGGGTGGTGAAGGCAAACATGTTGTTCACCAGCGTCCACGGCCCCGTTCCGCCGATCTCCGCGCCCATCCCCGTGATGTTTGGGTTGTCCACAAGCAGCAGGTTCTGAGTCGCCAGCGCGCTCCCGCCGGTGATGCCTCCAAACTGGCGAAGCGCGTTATCGTAGAAAACGTTCTGCGAGATGTTGATGGTGAGAACCAGTCCCACATCTCCCAGGTAGATCCCCGCCGAAGCGTTGCGCGAGACGGTGTTCCCGGTGACGCTCACATCGCCCGTGAAACTGCCCGAAATCCCGCGCCCCGCCTGGTTCTGGTTGGGATTGCCGTTGCGCGAGATGTCATTGCCGGCGATCACCACGTTGGCGAGGTTTGGAATGTTGGAGCCGGTGTGGCCCAGGTAGATCCCGTTCGCGCTCTGCCACCCTTGGCCGCCGATGTTGTCGTGAATGTAATTGTTGGAGATCAGAAATCCCGCCTGCGGGCCGCCGTTGCCATCGATCAGGATACCCGCGTAGCTGTTCGTGAGGTCCAGGCTGTTGGCGTAAATCTCCGAATCTTCGATGGTGGTGTTGTTTCCGTTGAACGCCAGAATGCCGTTGAACTGGTTGTCGTGAATCCGGCAGTTCCGGATCGCCAGGAAGTTCGCCATGTACGGCACTACGCCATCGCGCTGGGAGTTGCGCACCTCCAGGCCGTTCAGCACCAGGTAGGAGCGCGCACTCGCGTTCACCAGGCCGGTTTGTGCGGCCAGCGTTAAGTTCGTCCCGTCGATGGCGGGCATATTTCCCGTCCCGTAGGCGCCGAAGGTGATGGGCGCCCCGTCGCTGCCCGATGCATTGATCTGCAACTGTTCTCCCCACGTCTCGCCCCGCTTGAGCAGCACGAAATCCCCGGGATTCAAATGCGTCTGACGGATCCGCGCCAGGCTCTGCCAGGCGACCGTCGTGGCTGTTCCACTGTTGCCATCCGAGCCGCCGGTGTGGTCCACGTAGTACACCGCGCTCTGCGCCGGGTGCAGGCACCCCAGCAGCACCGCCGTGAATGCTCCCAGCTTGCTAATACGCGCCATATCCCGTAACCACCACCTTAATGGTGCGCGCCAGGAGGTAAATATCCAGCCAGGGCGACCAGTTTCGCACGTAATAGGTATCCAATTCCACTCGCTCATCGTAGGAGCGCTCGTTCCGGCCCGAAACCTGCCACAAGCCCGTCAGCCCTGGAATCACCTGACGATACAGGGCGAAGGAGCTGCCGTACTTCTGAATCTCGCTATCTACGATGGGCCGCGGCCCCACCAGGCTCATCTCACCGCGCACCACGTTGAGCAACTGGGGGAGCTCATCCAGGCTGGCTTTGCGCAGAATGCGGCCCAGCCTGGTGACGCGCGGATCGTTTTTCAGTTTCTGGTCGCGCCGCCATTCTTCCGCCGCTTCCGGGTTCTTCGCCAGGTAGCCGGCCAGCATCTGCTCCGAATTCACCCGCATGGTGCGGAATTTCCACACCGAGAATTTCTCGCAATCCAGACCTACGCGGCTTTGCCGGTAGAGAACCTTGCCGGGCGATTCCAGCTTGGTCAGCAAGGCGATCAGTGCCAGCAGTGGCGACAGACACACCAGCAACAGCAAGGAGAATGCCAGGTCCAGCAGCCGCTTGGCGGTGCGGGGACCGGCCATCAGCAGATTCTTCCGCATTTCCAGGGCCAGCACGCGGCTCAAGTCCCTGGTCTCAACCCCAATCGAAGACAGGCCGAGCAGCTTGGGGACCACGAACACCCTCGAAAACGTCTGTGCGTGCATATCCAGCAGCGCGACCATATCCGGCATGGGCACATCCTGCAAAGCCACAATCGCTCGCGTGATATTGGCGCACTTGGCGAATGCCGGCGCGCTGGAGATGGGTCCCCGCACCGTGATCCCATGTAACACCGTTCCCCGAGGCACGTTGTCGTCGAACACCGCCACCGGCCGCAGGCCAATCTCCGGATGCCGGGCCAGCTTGCGGAGAATCGCCTCGCCTGGCCCGCTGGCCCCCAGCACCACCACCCGGTATCCCCACCACGGCTGGTCCGCCACCGCCGCGCGTACCACGGAACGCAGCACCGGCACCACCACCAGGCAGGCCACCCAGGCGCCGAAGAAAGCCAGACGGGAGTATGCACTGGGATTGCGCAACAGGAACGTAAGCGCTCCCAGCACCAGGAAGACCAGCGTGGTTGCATAACTGGTGGTTCTCAACTCCGCCACCGGGCTCAACACCACCCCCGGATATAACCCGAACAGTGCGTAGGCCGCGGGGAATAAGCCCAGCAGCGGCCACAGGCGCCAATATACGCCCAGATCGAAGTTTCCGCGAAAGATCTGTCTCACCATCACGGCCAACGCGATGGTTCCCGCGATAGCCGCAAGATCCGAGACCGCCATCACCGACCCGGTGAAGCAGGGACGCTGCCGGGTCTCCGTTGCGGCGCCTTGAATAACCAGTGCAGTTGCCATCAAGTATCTCCTACGCGTGCGCCGGCGTTTCGACCGGCATTCCAGTCACTTCCTGGTAAAGCGAAACCGTCTCCGTCAACATCCGGCCAAACGTGAATCGCTGTTCAAACCTGCGCCGGCCGTTGGCGCCCATCCGTTCCCGTTCGCCCGAATCGCCGATCAACCGCTCCAGCGCCTCCGCCAGGCTCTCGATCGACTGCTTCGGAACCACGTACCCGTTGTGCCCATCCGTTACCGCTTCCCTCACCCCGCCGACATCCGAAGCCACCACCGGCAGACCCGCCCGCATGGCTTCGAGAATGCTCCTCGGAAACGCTTCCGACCGCGAAGAGAGCACGAACATCTGCGCCGATGCCAGCGCCTCCGCCACCTGGACGGTGTGGCCGGCAAACTGCACCCGGCGATCCATTCCCAAGGCCAGGACGCGCGCGCGCACCTGCGTCTGCAACGGGCCTTCGCCCACCAGCGAAAGGCTCCAGGGCAGGTGTTGCACTTTTCCCAACGCCTCCACCAGCGTGTCGTGATCTTTCGGCGCCTCAAAGCGCGCCACCATGACGATGTGCGGCGGGTTGAGCCCCGGCCAGGCCTGCTGCCCGGCCGCCACCTCCGGCATCCCGTTGTGAATCACCCGGTGCCGCCGCGCACTGCCAATGCCATACTGCAGCGCCAGTTTCCGCTCGTACTCGCACACGTTGACGATGCCCGCCGCCAGCGGCGCGGTGGCCCGCTCCACCAGCCGGTAGATCAAGCCCTGGCGGCGCGAGATCCGGTCCGTAATCGCCCAACCGTGCGGCGTGTACAACACCGGAATCCCCGTTCCCGAGCAGGCCAGCCTGGCGATACAGCCAGCCTTGGCGGTATGGGCCGAAACCAGGTCCGGCCGGATGCTCTTCACTGCCTTCGCCAGTTCCCACACGGCCATCGCGTCCTGCCGGGGGCTGACTTGGCGGCAAAGGTGGCGCAGCGAAACCACCGGGATGCCGCACTCTTCCAATTCGCGGCTCACCGTGCCGGTCCCGCCCACCACTACCGTCGGCTGGTGTCCCGCCGCCAGCAGCGCACGCGAGAGATCGCGGACGTGAACGGTGGCTCCCCCCACTGCATCGGCGCGCGTAATGACAAAGGCGATCTTCATGGCGTTAGTGCGAAACCGCAAACCTCAACCAACGAGCCATCTGCATGGACCCCACGCTCAAGCGGTCCGCCAGCCCCGGCCGCCGCTGTGCGTACTCGGCCGCAATCTCCTCGAACCCGGCGATGCGCTCGCCGAACCGCTCCACGTCCTGGCCGAAATGCCGGATCTTTTGCGGCGTCCAGGCGTTGATGTGGCAGCATACCGTCCAGACGCCCGCGGGCATGCGGCGGAACCGCCCCAATTGCTGCGGAATCCACAACAGGCCGCGCGCATTCACGTGCGGCAGCACCGAGTAACCGTCGCTGATCCGCCGGATGCCGCACTCCGCCAGAACCTCCAGCGTGACTTCGTCGAAGGAGTGCGCCGGCGCCACCCACACCTGCGGCACGACGCCCTGCTCCGCAAAGATCGCCGCCGCGCTCCGTATCTTGCCGAGCTGTGCTTCGCGGCCCAGGCCCGCAAACTCGCTATAGCGATTGCGGCCCATGAGGCCGGGCTCGGTGGTGATATACACGTGCTGATAGCCGTGCAAGCCCATCGTCCAGCCCCGGCTCTGCCAGCGCCGCGCCTGCTCCCAGAAATCCGCGCGTGCCGGCGCCACGTTCAGGTGGGCGTCGCGGTTATCGGGCACAATCGCCACCAGCGGACGCACACCGTTCGCGTCCAGCACGCTTTCGACTTGGCGCCATACCGTCCAGTTCATGCCTGGACAGACATCGTCGAAACGCAGCAGATATTTGGCGGGAGTCACCAATTCCACTTCCTCCGGTCCAGCAGCCGCATCGCAACCCGCGCTCCGAGCGCCGCGGCGCCCATCAGGGTGTTGGAGCGGTCCGCGTTGTACTGGTGAACGCGCTCTCCGCCAAAGCTCTCTTTGAAATGGTTGATCTTCAGCTTCTCTACATCCGTCTGCCCGGCATACCAGCCGCCGAAGTCGTAAACCCCCAGGCCCGTCTCCTTGCAGTGCAGCATGTCCATCCAGTGCAGGTGCCGGTTGGCCCGCCCGATCATGGTCGCTTCGAACTTGTCTGCCAGGCGGAAATGCGATGCCGAGTGGATCAAGCGCGCGCAGTTGCGCATCCGCAGATACGCATGCCACACCAGCACCCGCCCGTCCGCGCCGCGCACCCGGGAAAGATCCAGCACGTCGTGCCGCTGAAAAGCCGAGATGCGTGTGCGATTGACCCGCGGGACATTCTTGATATCGGCGAAACGGTCGTAAAAGCCGAAAAACTCCTCTGCCAGGGCGGCTTCCGGGTGGCTGTGATACTCGCAGGCAAAGTTATCCTTGCCGGCGCGGCGGATCTCGTAGCGCGTCTCTTTGTGCATTTTGGAGAGAATCGTATCGGCGTCGCACGCCAGGTCCAGGCACAGCGTGTGGAAATCGCTCGAGTCGCAACCCTTCACCGGATCGGGACGAAACTGGTAGCGCACAATGTCCGCCGGCGTGCGCGACTCCTGCTCGTCAAAAAAGAACTCCGCCACCCGCACGTGCGCCTTTTCGTAAGTGATCATCTTTTTTGGAGCTCCACCGTTTCCGGAATTCCCTTCTGTTCCAGCAGTTTCGTGTAGAGCTCTTCCCACTGGTCCAGAACTGCGTCCATGCCGAAGCGTGAAAGCACAAACTCGCGCGCGGCCTCTCCCATGGCGCGGCGCTCGGCGTCGCTCAAGCATGCCAGCCGCTGCATCGCCAGGCCGAGCTCGCGCGGGCGGCGCGGCGGTACCAGCAGCATGCGCTGCTCGTGGGGCAGTACTTCGGCGTTGCCGCCCACCCGGGTCGCCACCATCGGCAGCCCCGAAACCCCGGCCTCCAGCATCACCAGCGGCATGCCTTCGAAAACCGAGGACAGGACCAAGCCATCCGCCGCCTGCATGAGCTGAGGGATATCGGTACGAATTCCCAGGAAGCGGACGTGCGGCGTGATTCCCAATTCCTCCGCCAGCGCATCCAGGTGCGGCCGTTGGCTTCCCGCTCCCGCGATCAGCAGCACCTGCGTAACATCCGCCTCCAAAGCAACCGAGAAGGCGCGCAACATGGTGGCGTAGTCCTTGACCTTTTCCAGCCGCCCCACCGCCAGCCACGCAAACTCATCGCGCAGGTTCAGATTCCTTCGCTCCCGCAGCCGGACGGCCTGGCTGGGCGTATAGGGCTCCTCCGGGATGCCGTTCGGGATCACCATCAGCCGTTTTCGGGATACCGCCTTGACCCGCGCATAGCGTTCCCCGGCGGCTTCGCTCACCGCGGTGGTGATTTCCGCTAGACCGTCGGTCAACCGATGCGCCAGCTCGCGCATGGCTGCGCCTCCGGCCTTCACCGAGTACATCATGTGCCCGTGAAGCGTGCAGATCAGCACGGGCATGGGACAGAACGGCCGCGCCATTCGCGTCAGCAGGCTGGCATGGGTCATGTGGCTGTGGACCACATCCGGCCGGCGGTCGCGAACCTCGCTCAAGAAGCGCCGGAAGCCCGCCAGGCCGCGCACACCACGCTGCATCTCCAGCGATGTCACCCGCACCTGCGCGCCCCGAAAATCCGGCAGCGGCGGACACAAGGGCAACATGGTGACGATCTCCACATCCCAACCCCGGCGGCTCAAACCCGCCGCCATGTTCACTACCTGTGTCTCCGCTCCTCCCGTGAGCGAAAGACAAGTGGTCACGATCATGAGGCGTGGCCGCGCCTTGGTTGGTCTTTGCCGAAGCTCTTGCGTCGGTGTCATATCGGGGTGCACTTGCCGGCGTGCACACCGGCTGTCGTTCCGGCGTACCCCTGCCCTAAAAGTTGTTCGTAAAGTTCCGTGTAAGCCCGGACCATTACCGGAAGGTCAAAAGCCGCCAGCGCGCGCTCCCGGCCGGAGTTCCCCATCTTCCGCAGCACCGCCGGCTGGGCCTGCAGCAGGCACATCGCGTCGGCCAGTCCGGCGGCATCGCCCGCTTCCACCAGCAGGCCGTCGCGGCCGTGCCGCACCAGTTCCGGGATGGCGCCAACGCTGGTCGCCAGGACAGCGCGCCCCGCGGACATCGCCTCCATCACCGACAACGGATTGCCTTCCCATCGGGAAGACAGTACGAAGACATCGGCCGCCCCCAAGACATCGGCGATATCGGACCGCTGGCCGAGAAACGTCACCTGGGCCGCGATTCCCAACCGGTGCGCGAGATCCGCCGCGGCCTCCCGCAGCGCGCCTTCTCCCGCCAGCAGCAGCCGCGCGCCGCCGCCGCGCCCCGGGCCCTTGGCGAAAGCCTCCAGCAACGTGCGGTGATCTTTTTGCGGCCAGAAGCGCGCCACCGACAGATATACGAATTCACTCGCCTCGACGCCATGGCGCGCGCGCCACTCGGCTCGCGAAACGGCCGGCGCGCCATACTGGCGCACCGGAATGCCATTCGGAATGAGCGCCGCTTCCTGGAACCCGTACACGCGGCGGAAGCTGGCCGAAACCTCGCCGGCGATGGTCACCGCCCTGACGCCCATGCGAAACGCGAACCGTTGCAGCCAGAGTCCGGTACGGTCCACTTCCCGATCCGCCACGTTGTGGATGGTGTGAACCATCCCCGGCACGCGCAGCGCCGCCACCGGATAGGTGTAGCGAAGAACGTAATTGTGGGTGTGCAGAATGTCGGGCCGGAAATCGCGCAGAACGCGCATCATCCGCGGATACATCCGCAGGTCCAGACCGCGCCGCTTCTCCAGGTGATACAGCCGGACACCCGCTTCCCGCAAGGAATCTTCCAGTCCGCCCGGCGTTTCGGCGTACAGGCTGACCACCCCCATCTGAAAGCGCGCCCGATCCATGGAGCGCAGCAGGCTCGCCACCATGTTTTCCAGGCCGTAAGGCACCAGGTCCGGAACTACGTGCAGCACCCGCATCACGGCAGCGCGACCTCCTTCATCCCCATCCGCATTGCGAACCGCGGCGCGCTCCGCCGCGCACGCATTTCCGGCAGCAGCCGCGCCTCCGCCAGAATCAGGGCGAAGATCAACCACGTGGGCTTGCGGGTCTCCCAACTCAGCGTGCTCGCCCCCACGCCCCAAACCAGCAGCGTCACCGCCCAAACCACCCGCTTCAGCCCCTGCATCCGGCGCACGGCCAGGACCAGGCTCAGCAGAAACAGCGAAAACAGCGTGAATCCCACCACGCCCGTCTCCACCAGCACCGAAAAGAACGTGTTGTGCGCCACAATCAGCCAGCCTTTTGGAAAGCCCAGCATCGGTTCCACGCTGCGCGGGAATGCTCCGCCGCCCACTCCCGCCACCGGGTGTTGCCGGAAGGAAACCAGGCCCGCGTCCCAGATGAGCGCGCGGTTGTTCAGGGTGCCGGTGGAAACTTCCGAACCGATTGTGGAAAGCCGCTTCCACGAGTTCGCCGGGATCACCGCCACGGCCGCCACCACCGCTGCCACCACCCCGCAGGCGATCCATTTGCGCTCCACCCGCCGCACGTACGGAAAGCTCAGTGGCAACACCAGCGCCGCCAGGCAGAGCGTCAGAAACCCCGTGCGCGACGCCGAAAGCAGAATCGTGACCAGCGCCAGCGCCATCTGCGCGCGGTAGACCCACGCCTTCGCTCCGCGGCTGCTCGCCGACAGGCAGTACGAAAGCGGAATGCTCAGCGCCAGCGTCAACGCCAGGTCGTTCGGATCGAAACCGGTCGCCGCGTAGCGTTGATAGTAGGTCTGGCGCGCCAGCACCCAGCGGCTGATCGTATCGAATGCCGCGTAGAGGGTTCCTAAAACGTACGCCTGCATCAGGCTGGCAATGCGGTCCTCGGTAGCTGCAAATTCCCAGATCAGCCAGGCCATTCCCAGCAGTTGCAGGTACGTCTGCACGTTCGCGGCGGTGTCTTTGGGAGCCAGGCTCCAGCGCAAGGTGAGCGCGGTCCACAGCACAAAGAGGGCCGGCGCCGCATGCAGCGGGCTGAAGACCCGGATTCGCCCGTCGATCAGGACCGCCAGCATTCCCGCGCCCAGCGCAATCAGCCCGAAGATCCGCGAAATGCTTCCCAGGCCGGGAATATTGATGGCTTTTTCAATCGGGAAGGAGAGCACAAAGAGCCACAGAAATACGAAGGCAAACCGCCCCGCCGCCGTGAGATTCCCTCTAGGCATTAGTTTCCAGCTCCGGCGCCGGGAAGGCGAGAGAACGGTTTCTGGCGGTCAGCCGCAGGAACAAAATGGCGAGTCCCGCCAGTTGCACGGCGGAAGAAATTCCCGATGCAATCGCCGCGCCCGCCAGCCCGTAGGCCGGAATCAACAGCGCGCTCGCAATCAGAGTGGCGATTGTCACCACTACGAACAACGGCATCTGCGCCCGGAAGCTGCGCGCCGCCGTTACCGCGTAACCCAGCAGCGACGCCAGGTAGCCGATCGCCCCAGCCACCATCAATGCCGTCAGCAGCCCGGCATGCTCGGCATACTCCGCGCGAAACATCAGGGCCAGCACCCAGCGGCCCAGCGTCGCGGCGCACGCCACGGCGCACAGGCCCAGCCCGGCGCCGAAACCCAACAGCCGAAGGCTGAAGCTCGCAAACGCGTCCCGGCCTTCCCAGGCGAACAGCTTGGCCAGCCGCGGCGTCACCGTCTGGCCCACCGCGTTGATCAGGGTGTTGCCCACCGAAACCAGCGAGGCCGCCGCCGAGAAGATGCCCAGCTCCCGCGTGCCGATGTGATGTTCAATGAAGTACCGCGGCATGTTGGTCGCGAGCGAATTCAGCAGCATCACACTGCTCAAGGGCAGGGCTACCCAGAAGATGGAGAACTGACGCGCGGCGGCTTCCCGCCGGGTGCGCTGCGGCGCCGGCTCGCAGGCCACAAAATCCCGGCTTCCCATCGCGCCGTCGTACAGCGCCAGCACCAACAGGCGCGCCGCGAAGAGCGCCACCGCGCCCCACAGCACCGATCCGGTGGCCCACACCCCCGCCACCATCGCCGCCAGACCCAGAGGACCCCGCAGCCCGAGCGAGATGGTGATCCGGTCCATCCGCTCGTGCCGTTGCATCAGGCCGTAGTAGATGTCGCTGATGCCTTCCACCGCCTGTCCCAGCCCCACCGCCACAATCAGAGCCGCCACCTTGGCGCCGTAGCCCGCCGCGGCGATTCCCAAAATCACCAGCAGGCCCGCCACGGTCGCGTTGATTCGCACAGCCCGGTAATCCCGGAAGCCGTGCTCGCCCCGTGCGTCCGTCGCCAGCACCGCCCGCAGGTTCATCTGCGCCAGCATCAGAACCGGCGCCGTCACCGCCAGGCCCAAAGCGAACTGCCCCACCATCTCCGGCGTGCCCAGTTTCGCGATCGCGCTCAGCATGGCCCAGTTGCAGGCCGCGTACACCAGGGTTCCCACACTGGTCCACACCAGGTTCCACTGCCAGGGCAGAGCCTTCACCAGCGGCTTGTGCGTGGTATGCGGCATGGCGCTGGTGCTCACTCCGCCTGCCTTCCCGCGTTCATGTAGCCGTAGCCGGCTTTCTGATACGCGGCCGCGCTCGAATTCCGCGCCGGCCGCCAACTGTTCAAAATCGTTCCCAGAACGCGCGTGCCGTCCTGCCGCAGGCGGTCCGAAGCCGCCATCACGATCTGCTCCGGCGTCCGTTCCGCGCGAATCACCAGCGCTACGCCATCCGCCATGCGCCCCAACGCGCGTGCGTCGGAGAGCGCCATCATCGGCGGCGTGTCGATCAGGATGGCGTCGTATTGCCGGCGTGCCATGGCCAGCAGTTGCGCCGCGCGGCTATTGTCCACCAGGTTCGCCGAACACACCCGATCGGATCCCGCCGGCAAAATGTCCAGGTTGGGAATCTCGGTCGGCG
Organism: Bryobacteraceae bacterium; assembly: GCA_050014595.1. Classification (GTDB taxonomy): domain Bacteria; phylum Acidobacteriota; class Terriglobia; order Bryobacterales; family Bryobacteraceae; genus PALSA-129. The sequence continues at coordinate 161,111 of JBEKDA010000008.1, read as the reverse complement.
TCGCCAGGCGAGCCAGGTCCAACGCATGGACCGGCGCGGTCTCCAACAGAAAATCGCCAAAACCGTGCTCGTTCGAGCGCTTGAAGATCTCATGCAGGTGCGGCCGGGGGCGATCTGCGTCAATGAGCAAAACCCGCCGGCCCGATTCGGCCAGCGCAATTCCCAGGTTGGTCGCGGTGGTCGTCTTGCCTTCCCCCGCGAAAGCGCTGGTGAACACCACCACGCGCGGCGGCTCCTGGCCGTTCGAATGCATCAGCGAAGCCAGCACCCCGCGGTAGGCTTCCGCCAGGGCGGATTCGCGCTGCCGCCACGTCACCGTTTCCAGCCAGTTCCGCAGTAGTTCGTTGTCGTCCTCCAGAGAGCTCTTCGCCTTCGGATACGGCAGCGTCCGTGTCGGCCCCGCCAGACGGCCCTTCACCGAAAACGGCAGGTCGATGGCCGCCGAAGGAATCGGGCCGAACTCGGGAACTCCCAGCCGCGAAGTCAGCTCGCCCGGCGCCCGCACCAGCCGGTTGCTCCGGTCCCGATCGAGCGCCAGAACCGCTCCCAGGAGCAGGCCCGCGAACATCCCCACCGCCACATACATCGGCTTGCTGGGGCGCGCCGGAAACATGGGCCGCTGCGCGTTCTCCGCAACCTGCACATTGTTCGCCCGAATGGCCGACGCCAATTCCGTCTCTTTGACTTTCTCCAGCGTGGAATCGTAGAGCTTCCGGTACGTCTCCACCGAGCGCTTCAGCGTGTTGTATTCCACCGCCCGCGCCAATTGCTCCCGCACCAGTCCCGTCTGCGCCCCCAGGTCCGCCTGAATCAGCTTCTCCCGCCGTTGCGCCGATTCGAACCCTCCGCGCAGGCGGCTCAATAGCGCCCGCCGCTCCCGTTCCAGCGCCCCTTGGACCTCATCGATCTGTCCCTGAATCTGCCGCACTTTGTAGTGCTCCACGGTATAGACCGCGCGCGCTTCCGCATACTTCTGCCGCAGGTCCGTCAACTTGGCCTCGTAGCTGTGGATGGTTTCGCTGTCCACCGCGTCCGAGAGAGCCTCCACCGGCACTTTGGCGATCAGCTCGGCGCGCGATTGTTCGGCGATGCGCGTCTCCTGGGCCTTGGTCAACGCGTCTTGCAGTTGACGCAGCCGCGCCTCGGCCACGCTGTCCTTACCCGCATCGGTGGGATACAGCAGGTCGTGGGAGATGAGGTAGTGCTCCAACTGCCGCTCCGCCTCGTCCAGATTCCGCTTCAGCTCGTCCAGTTGCCCCGCCAGCCATTTGGCCGTGAATTGAGTCGCGCTCAGCCGCTTTTCCAGATTCTGCGCGATGTACTCTTCGGCGAGCCCGTTGGCCACCGCCGCCGCGGTGTGCGGGTCGTGCGATTCGAAGCCGACTTCGATGATGCGCGTCTCGCCGCTCAACCGCACCGTCAACCGTTCAGCCATGGCTGCCAGCATTCCGGCCCGCGGATCGCCGGCGGTTTGCCCGCCGCCCACGTGCAGCAGCGCTTTGACTCGATCCGCCACGCTTACCGTGGGTTGAAATTCCGCAAGCCGTTCCAGGTGCAGGCGGTCCGCCACTCGGCCCAGCAGCCGGTCCGTCTGTAGAATCTTGATCTGCGTCTGAATGTACGGCTGGAACTCCACCACCCCGCCTTCCACCGCGGGATCGATTTCGCGGCGGTTCAGGAAGTTCTCGTTGATGCCTTGGATTTCGATCAGCGCCTTGGCCTGGTAAACCGGCTTCTGCGTGAACGCCACCGCGAGGCCGATCGCGGCGCACACCGCCACCAGTCCCGCCACCAGCCACTTTCTGCGCCGGAACGCCGCGGCCGCATCGCCAAAGGTGATGAACTCCGTGCCCGGCGGCTCCATCTCTTGGTGCGCCGCAACAGTGCCGATTGCCACGTGATTTGCCACCGCGGGTACTGAAGTCTTGTATCGCATGCCAGCCCTCAACGCCAGATCGCCGCTCCGGTGCCCACCTGGATAGCCGCTTCCATCGCTCGCACCAGACCGCTCTTGGCCATGCTATTGGGCACAAACAGAATGTCGTCGGGCTGCAGCGCGACGTCCGCGCACTTGCCCGCCATAAGCTGGTTCAGATTAACCGGAATCTCTTGGCGCGGGCCGCCTGCCGGATTCGGGCGCAGCACCCGCGCACTGCCCGCGCCCGCGGTGCGGCTCAAACCTTCCGCCAGCGCGAGCACCTGCAACACCGAAACGGTCTGCTTTTCGCGCAGCACGAACCCGCCCGGCTTTTTCACCTCTCCGATCGCGTAGACCAGATGCGCCCGTGGCACCGTGATGACGTCGTGCGGCTGGATCTCGAGCGTGGACGCTACGTGCCGGCCGTCCATCACATCTTCCAGCCCGGCTTCCGCCACCACGAATTGGCCCGTGGCGTCCCGCTGCGCATTAGGCAGCGGCAGAGCCCCCTCGTTCACGCGGCGCGCGATGCGCACGCTGTATCCCGCGTCCGCCTCCACTCCACCCGCCAGCGAGAGCACCTCCACCAGCGACTTCGGCCCGCGCAACTGGTACACTCCCGGGTTCTTCACCGCTCCCAGCACCGAAACCGGCTGGCTCTTCATCTCCGTGACGTCAATCGAAACCTGCGGCTGCTCCACGTACACCTTGAGCCGCTCCACAATCGCCTGCTCCAGTTGCGACGCCGTCACCCCGCCCGCCTTCACCCGTCCCGCCAAAGGGAGGTTGATCCAGCCGTCGCTTTCGATACGAATCGCCTTGTCCCCAATCTCCGGCACCAGAAGCGCGTGAATCGTGATCTGGTCGTCCGGCCCGAGAATATATGCGGCCGGCTGTGGCGCGGCATGCGCGGCCATGGCCGTCCATGCTATCGCCGCAACCGCTATTGCCTCGACCGTTTTTCGCATTTTGAGTAAGCTCCGCCTCACAGGTCCGAGAGGACTCCAAATTCAGTCCCGAATTATGGATTGTCTAAGCCGTCGCCTTCCGGAACTGCTCCGGGGCTAAAACCAGAGCGCCCTCCAGCTCCAGAGATTCGCCCGTCGAATTCCCTTGTCCAAAACGGCCCAGATACATGGAACCCCTGCGATTCAAATCTGCAAAGATGGAATCGCGTTCCTCTGGGTTCGCCAGCACCTCGCTGCTCCAGAGAGACTTCCCAAGAATCGTCTCCATATTGCTCCCGAGAGCCCTTGCGCCTCGCTCGTTCGCGCTTATAATTCCTCCTGTTTCCGCATCCGCCAGCACCCACCCGTCCAGTTCATGCGCCCGAAGCAGCACCTTCTTCGGCTTCTGCCCGTCTGCCGGCTCGGGAGACAGGTTCGCACATAGGAAGCGCGTCTTCGCGCCATCTTCAATAGGAACCAGGACGCCTTCCACGGGTTGCCCCGAAGCCAGAACATCCAAAACCGCCGCGCGCAGATCGCTGGACGGGAATAACTCGTCGATTCGTTTGCCGCTTCGGCGCCCCAAGCCCCCCAGCCCCAGAGCACGCCAGCCCTCGCCGTCTGAACTCACTCGCAGGTTCGCTCCGATTATCAGAGTCACCCCAGCCGCCGGGCTCTTGTCTCTAGCTCTCATCGATTTCGGGTCGAGTATAGCATTGGCTTTCAAACACCTTCAAGGACGCTGGGTACCACCGAAGTAATACCTCTCCGAGGGTGAAACTAACGGGACTAAATTGGGGTATTACCGCCCCAGCCGCCGGGCTCTTGTCTCTAGCTCTCATCGGTTTCGGTTTGAGTACAGCTCGGCTTTTTAACACCCTCTAAGGACGGCGGGCACAGCAGCAGTAATCCAAAACTCCCATTTTGGAACCCAGATCCCATCCAGAATACGTCTTGAAGAAGTTCTTGGGCAAGACTTTTTCAAGTTTGCAACACTGGAAAAGTACCAACTCTTGCCCGGTAGGGCTCACAGGACTGAAATACTACAGTTTTTCCTTAAAGAGTGATCCTGTAGGATGATTCCTCATTTGCTTAACAGGCTCCAGACCGCCGCGAACCCCCACGCGATCATCTCCATGTCTCCTCCCGATCGCAGCAAGAGTTCGCAGCGAGCCCGCGCGAACAGAGCTGCGTCGCATTTCCATGGATCGGTCGCATCATTGTCATTTCGGATTGCGTACCACTTCGCTGGCCGCCAGCAGGTAGGCGCCCGTGCCCCAGGTTTCGGTGCCCACCGGCATCCTGCGATAGCCGTCAGTTCCTTGCGGGCTGGTACCGGCGGACACGCCGATGACCAGGCCGTCTTTGACGTACCTGTCGTTGATGGCGCGCCAGGCCTTCAGCGCTCTGGTATTGTAAGCGGGAGGCAATACCCGCAGGCGCACGAGCTTGAGCAGGCCATATGAGAACATGGCCGTGGCCGAGCACTCGGGATAGCTCTTGGGATCGTCGAGGACGGTGTGCCAGAGCCCGTCGGCATCCTGCGTGGACTCGAGACCTCTGGCCAGTTTCCGCGCGATGGAAGCGAGTTCCTGGTATTTCGGATCGCGCTGGTTCATAACTTCCATGGTCTCGGCCAGCGACATCAGCACCCAGCCGTCTCCGCGGCCCCAGAATCCCGCGGAGTGTGTGCCGGTCTGCCAGTCCCACATGTGGTAGATGAGCCCGGTCTTTTCGTCCTGGAGGTGGCGCGCATGGACCACGATCTGGTTAGCGGCATCCTGGATATACTCGGGCCGATTCTCGATCTGGCCCAGGCCGGAAAGCAGCGGGCACGCCATGTACAAGGTGTCGACCCAAAGCTGGTGGCTTCCCTGCCAATGCCCGAGGCCGCCATCCGGACTGCGCTCCGCGCCGGTTTCGATGAAGCCGGCCACGCCCTGCGCCAGTTTCAGGTGCTCCGGCTTGCGCCGGTCCTGATAGAGATAGAACACGGCGGTCGCCGGACTCCAGTGGCCGCAGTATCCGCGGCGCGCGGGGTTGGAAGCGGACGGCCCGATATCCAGAAGCGTCTGGATATCCTGGGCTTCGTAGATCCGCGCCCATTTTTCCACATAGTCGGCATAACGTGTGTCGTGCGCCGCGCAGGCGGCCCTCATGAGACCCATCATCTGGACGCCTTCGCCCCAGTTGAACGGATAGGCTTCGACTGCGGTGCCGATCAGGTGATCGGCCACGCTGGTCAACCCGGGCGGAATCTGGAGAGCACGGGCTGTGAGCGCCGCCAGCACGCAGGCTCCCGGCAGGAACACCAGAACACGGAATCGCGAAACTTGTTTCATGGCATTACCGGGAGTCCGGTCCTTCGGTTGTAAAAACGATGACCGCGCCATCCGGATCGACCATCCGAACCGTGCCGGCCGACATCAGTGGCGCGAACCCGCGGCGGCGCAGTTCGTCGGTTGCGCGTGCAACGTCCGGCACAACGAATACGATGCGCGGCTTGGCCTGGCCGGGGGTCGCCTGAAGTTCCACTTCCTCCCCGGAATTTCCGGGGACGTGAAGCCGGGTCGCGCTGCCGCGGCTGCCGCCTCTGTAAACCCCGAAGGCCAGCCTGCCGGCGTAGAACTCAAGCGCCGCGGCCACGTCCCGGACGTTCACCGCCGCGCGCGCCAGGTGCTGCGAGATGCGCCGCGCGCCCAGATGGCGGCCGCGATCCTCGAAATGCAGAGAGCCCGGCAGGTACTGCAGGTATTCGAGCACCTGTCCTTCCGGATCGCGAATGGAGAAGAGCAGATTGCCGGCGCGCGCCTTGGTGACGGCCGTTGGCTCCAGATTCCGCTTCAAGTATTCGTTGCGTAACGCTTCGATGTCGCCGCTCTCGAAGCAGACGTGCATCATGCCCAGGGGCTGGGAATCCGCGGTGCGCGGGTACAGCTCGATGAACTGGTGGTCGTTGATTTTCAGGAAGTCCACGGCGGTCGTGCCGGCATCCTCGAAACGGAACGCCTCCTCGAAGCCCAGACCCTGGTAGAAGGTTGCCGACGCATGCAGGTCGGCGATCCGAAATGCTACATGCGCGATGCCGCCGAGCGCCAGCGGCTGCGCCGGGGAAACCGCCGCGCACAGCAGGCCGAGCGTGATTTGCCGGATCTTGAAGCGCAGCGTATCAGTATCCTTTCCGCCGACCTCGCCGCTGAGCAGAGTGTATCATGGCGATAGGCGATTTTCCGGCCTGGAGGTACGCTATGAGGCGCTGGTTTTCGATCGCCGGCAGCATGGTGTTGCTGCTGGCACTCACGGCGGCTGCCGCGACTGAAGTGACCAACCAGGTTCCCGGGCCGGTGAGCGAATTCGGCGCCGCCGCGATTCGCAACGCCGCCGGCGGGCTTTCCCTGGGAAGTGTCGTGATCTCCGTGACGAAGGATTTGAAACCGGAAGCCTTTCGCATCCGCGCGACTGACGGCGGGTATGAGGTCACGGGCGGCGACGCGCGCGGCGCCATGTACGGAGCGCTCGATTTCGCCGAGCAACTGGAACTGACCGGGAAGGTGCCCGACAAAGAGGAGCAGCCGTCGCTCCCGGTCCGCGCCCTCAAGTTCAATATTCCGTTGCCCGGGACCGGCTACTTGTCCGAGGAGGACCTGGCCAACAACCAGTGGTTCTGGAGCCTGGATTACTGGCGGAAATTCCTGGACATGGCCGCGCGCAACCGGTACAACGCCATCACCTTCTGGAGCGCCCATCCTTACGACCACATGGTGCGGATCCCCAAGTATCCGGAGGCGACGGACGTGCCGGCGGCCGAACTCGACCGCGACATCGGATTCTTCCGCCAACTGTTCCAGATGGCCGCCGACCGGGGCCTGGACACGTACCTGGTCACCTGGAACATCCATGTGTCGCGCGCGTTCGCCCAGGCGCACAATGTCCCGGCGGCCGGCTTTGACTCGCCGCTGATCCGCGATTACCAGCGCGAGGCCATCAAGGCGCTATTCGCCGCTTATCCCATGCTCACCGGCCTGGGTACCACCGCCGGAGAGCGCATGGACGTGATGACGGCCAGGCAGAAAATGGACTGGATTGCCGGCACCTACTTCGCGGCGCTGAAGCAGGTGGGGCGCCCGGTGCCGTTCATCCTTCGCTACTGGCAGGCGGAACCGGAGGTGGCCGTCGCCATGCTGGAATCCGTTCATTATCCCGGCCCGGTGTACCTGGATATCAAGTTTAACGGCGAGCACATGTATTCGTCGGTCGAGCCGCATGTGCTCGATCCGAAATGGGTGGCGCTCGCGCACGGCCACTACCGCCTGCTCTGGCACTTGCGCAACGACGACCTGTTCATCCTCCGCTGGGGCGACCCCGACTTCGTGCGCGAAACCGTGGCCCATATGTCGGGTCCGGATACGGCCGGCTTCGTGGAAGGCTCGGAGGTGGACGTGCCCGGCCCGGACCGCATCCACACGGAGACCGCCAAAGCGCACCTGGACTGGCAATACATGTTCGAGAAGCACTGGTTCCGCTACATGCTCTGGGGACGAGTGGGCTACAACGCGGCCGAACCCGATTCCACCTGGCAGGGGTATTTCCGCCAGCGCTTCGGAGCGGCGGGCGACGACGTCTACGAGGCCATCCACCAGTCCGGCAAGATCGCTCCGCTGATCACTTCCTACCACTGGAACTACATGAATGGCGACTGGTATCCGGAAGGCTCGATCGGCAGTTGGAACACCTCTTTCGAACAGCCTCGCGTCAACTACCGCCGCGCCGCCATGTACCACGACATCCGCACGTACATCTTCAACAACACCATCGGCGGTGAGATGGCCAACATCCCGGAATTCGTTGCTGGTTTGAAAGACGGGTCGAAAAAGGTGGGCCCGCTGGAGGTGGCGGACCGGCTGGAGGAGTACGGCACGCGCGCGCTGCAGTCGATCGCGCGGGCTCGCTTCCACGTGGAACGGGGCGCCAAGGAGTTTGCCTGCACCGACGCGGACCTGATGGCTTACGGCAACCTCGGCATCTATTACGCCGAGAAACTGCGGGGCGCCGCGCACCTGGCCCGCTTCCTGTTCGGAGCCGGCGGGCAGGAACAGAAGGAGGCCGTGGCGCACCTGGGACTGGCACTGCGGGCCTGGCGCAGGGTGGTTGGGGCCACCGAGAACCACTACCTGCCGCACGAGGTCTGGCTCTTCGGCCAGTTCGACTGGAAGCGCTACCTGCCCGACGTGGAGGCGGACATCCGCATTGCCAGCGAGGCGAAGCCGCTGCGGCCGGGCTCGACCTATGATGTCCAGGGCCTGCACGGATGGTTGGAGTATACCAACGGGCTGTTGGGGGGCGGCAAGACGGAGCCGCCCGCCGCCGCACAGCCGGTTGGTGTGGAAGCGGAAGCGGCGGAGTCCATTACTCCTCCCCTGGCCGTTGGCGAGGACCGTTCGGCCTCCCTGGGCAAGTACGTGGGGGTTGCGGCGGGGGAAGCCAGACATCAAAGCGAGAGCATCACCGGCTTCCGCGATTTCGTCTTCCCATCCGCCAGCGCCACCTACCACATTGAGATTCCGGCGGACGGCGCGTATCTGCTGAGCGCGGTCTGCTGGTGGCCGGAGCGCGCCGGCGGCTTCACGGTCCTGGTGGACGAGAACAACGCTGGGGACGACCTGCTGCACCCTTCCAAGGATGGGCCGCTCGGTTCCTGGACCGTCGAAAAGCTGGCGGCGCCGCTATACCTGGGTGCGGGGAGCCACACGGTGCGAATCGTCGGCCGGACGCCCGGCGCGCGAATCGATCGGTTCGAACTGGCGCCGGCTCCGGCGGGTATCACACCGGCTAAGTGACATCAGGCCGCAGACAATTTCGTCACGTGGAGCCGTGCCCGTTTTTTTTCCGCCTGCCAGAGGTCATACTGGAGTTGCTGGTTAAGCCAGCTTTCAGCGCTGATGCTGAAGGCGATCGAGAGACGGACCGCCATCTCCGGGCTGATGCGTAGCCTGTCCCTGAAACTTGCTGAAACTTGTCCAGGGTATCACTCTCCTCTATTATGCCGACATCCACCACCCGAATCCAACGAACTGCCAAGGCGGCCAAGGTATTATGGGGCGCGGGCTCCGGCCAGTGTCACCCCGCCCCATTCCCGTTGAAGTCCTCGACCGCCCCAATCATGGCGATGATGTTCTCCACCGGCGTGCGCGCCTGGATGTTGTGAACGGTGTTAAAAACGAAACCCCCGTCTTTGTAAAAGGCTTCGCACCGCCTCAGCACCTGCTCGCGCACCTCTTCCGGCGTGCCAAACGGCAGAACCTGCTGGGTGTCCACGCCGCCACCCCAGAAAACCAGGTCCCGGCCATATTTCTGCTTCAGGAGTTCCGGTTCCATGCCCGCGGCGGAGCACTGCACGGGGTTGAGAATGTCGAAGCCGGCCTCCAAGAACGAGGGGATGAATTTTTCCACCGCGCCGCAGGAATGCTTGAAGGTCCTCCATCGCGTGTTCTTGTGGACCCAGTTGTTGACCTGGCTGTAATAGGGCATCCACAACTCGCGGAAGGTCCCGACCGAGCAGAACGACGAAGTCTGGGTTCCGAAATCCGTCCCGCAGATGTTCACCACGTCCACCAGGCCGCCCAATCGCGCCGCGATGCGCTCCAGGTTCGCCAGTGCGATCTCGCATTGGCCGGCAAACACGGCGTGCACATAATCTCTTCGCGCGCGCGTGGAGATGTACCATTCGGTAATGTCGCGGATTCCTTTGGGGTAGGGAAGGCCGACTCCCGGAACCAGCGCGACGTCGCCCAACGCCGTGCCGCCGAAGCTCGCTACTACCGAACGCCCGGTCGAGGCCGCGCGGCGCGCTTCGCGCGCCAGGTGGGCCAGTTCCTCTTCGGAGATGGGCCCGTATTCTTCCAGGTTGTCGGCGGGGTTGAGATGATCTTCGTCGAACGGCTGCTGGCGCATGATGGCGTCGAAGAAATAACCGCCGTTGGGCATGCGGGCGCTCGGGGGGTTGGAGCGGTCGCCGAGCGGGTGCATGAGGGTGTCGCCGCGCTCGTCAATGCTGACGTTGAACTTGCCGGGCACCAGCACCTCGGCGCCGTCGTACATCCGGAACGGCTTCCAGTCTTCGGCCGGGAATCCGAAACGCGTCATGCGCCGGATTACGCCTTCGGTGTCGATGCCCAGCGCGAGTTTGAGGTCTTCGTCGATTTCGCCGAGCAACTGCCCGGGGTCGATGACCTTCACGGGCTTCTTCTCCAGCCCGAAATAGTCTCGCAGCGCCAGAACGCAGCTCGCGTGGATGCCGGACACGAACGTGCCGCCTAAGTCCACCGGAATCCGGTCCGGCTGCCGATGATTCAGGGCGCAAAGTACGCGCTCCCTGCTGGTAGTTTTCGTCACGTGCTGCGGACCTCCAGGTTGACCGTCGCGAGGCGGGGGGACGTCACTTGGATGATGCTCAGGCCCACCAGGTAGGAGAAACTGGCGAGGGCGAAGATGGTGAGGTAGCTGCCGGTCGCCTGCAGCACGAAACCCACCGCGCTCGAAACCAGCATGCCGCCCGCTGCCCCTCCGAACCCGCAGATCCCGACCACCGAACTGACGGCCCGCTTCGGGAAAATATCGGAAACGATGGTGAAGATGTTCGCCGCCCAGCCGGCGTGGCCCGCCATGGCGAGAGAGATCAGTCCGGTGGCCAGCCAGGGGCTCGAAACCCGAGGAGCCAGCACAATCGGCAATACCATCAGGGCGCACGCCAGCATGGCGAACTTGCGCGCGGCGTTGTTGCCGCGGCCGTGCCCGACCAGGTACGAGTAGAACCAGCCTCCGAAAATGCCCCCGACACTCGAGACCAGGTACATGGCCGCTACGGGCAGGCCGATCTGGTCGAGTTTCAACCCGAACTGGGAATTCAGGAACTTGGGCCCCCAGTAGAGATAAAACCACCACACCGGATCGGTGAGCAAGCGGGCGAGCAGCAGTCCCCAAACGGGCCGGTTGGCAATCAACACCCGCCAGGGGATGTGTTCGGCCGATTCGGGAGGCTCGCTGCGGATGTAGTCGAGTTCCGCGCGGCTCAACCTCGGATGCCGCGCCGGCTCGCGATAAATGAGGAGCCACGGCACAATCCAGACCAACCCCGCGCCGCCGAGACCGGCGAATGCCCATCGCCAGCCGAATTGCAGTGTCAGCCACGGCACCAGGAGCGGCGCCAGGATGGCGCCCACGTTCGATCCGGAATTGAAAACACCGGTGGCCAAAGCCCGTTCGCGCTTCGGGAACCACTCCGCCACGGTCTTGATGGCGGCGGGGAAATTGCCGGCTTGGCCAAGCCCCAGCAGGAAGCGTGCGCAGCCGAAGCCCGACGCCGACGTCGCCAGCCCGTGCATCATGGTGGCAATGCTCCACCAGGCGAGTGCCGCGGAGTAGCCCAAACGCGTCCCCACACGGTCAATGAGGCGTCCCATGCCGAGCAGGCCGATGGCGTATGCCCCCTGGAAGGCCGTGACGATCAACCCGTACTGCGCCTCCGACCAGCCGATCTCCCTTTGCAGGGTGGGGGCCAGGATGCCCAGGATCTGCCGATCGGCATAATTCACCGTCGTGGCGAAGAACAGCAGTGCGCAAATGGTCCAGCGGAAGCGGCCGGCCGGCGTTCCAGGCGCGGCCACCGCCGCCTCGACGGCCTCGCGATCGGGGCCTGGCGGGAATGAATTCAGCAATGGCACTGTAAAGGTCTGCGCCTGGGCGGGGAGAAACATCTGCCGTCCAGAGGTCAACGCCCATCGGGCAGCCGAAACCCATCATAGCCAAGAGACCTGACACATACAAACCCTCCGACTCGACTGAAATGACTGGCCCCTGTATTACTATTCCTCGTTTTCTTCGCGGGCCGCGACGATTCTTCCGCGACCCAAGTCCGAAGGACGCAAGAGCATAGCCCAGTGCGTCAGCACTGGGAACCCCTTCTGTATGACTGCCATTTATTTCTTGGACGCTGAGCTAGGTGGAAACAGAACCGTGCCGGGAACGGGACGCCGCGCGCGTGGCGTTGCAGTCGTGATATAAATCGCCTGTTGAGTCAAACCGGCGTCTCTTCGCGGCCGCCCGGTGGAGAACATCGCCGCCATGCTGGGCGCCGCTCATCAATTCAACGGAGTTTTACATGCCTGATCTGGAGAAGCTGCATGAAGCCGTGATCGAGGGAGACTGGAAGACCGCGGCCGAGGTGACGCGGGCCGCCGTCGCCGCGGGGGTGGCGCCGCTCACGATCGTGACCGGATGCCTCGTGCCTGCCATGGAAGAGGTGGGCCGGCGCTTCGAGTGCGAAGAGTTCTTCGTGCCCGAGATGCTGATATCCTCGCGCGCCATGAAGGCGTCGATGGAGATCGTCCGCCCGTTGCTGGCGGCGACCGGCGCCGAGCCGGTAGGACGCGTGGTCATTGGGACGGTCAAGGGCGACCTGCACGACATCGGGAAGAACCTGGTGGCGTCGATGCTGGAAGGTGGCGGCTTCGAGGTGATCGACCTGGGCGCGGACGTGGCGCCCGAGCGCTTCATCGAGGTGGCCGCCGCGCGCCACGCCAACCTGGTGGCGCTCTCGGCGCTGCTCACGGTGACGATGCCGTCGATGAAGACGACCATCGACGCCTTTCAGGCCGCGGGACTCCGCGGGAAAGTGAAGATCATGGTAGGCGGTGCGCCCATCACGCAGCAGTACGCCGACGCGATCGGAGCCGACGGTTATGGCGAAAGCGCCGCAGCCGCGGTGGCGCTGGCGCGCAAATTGGTGGCCGCGTGAGCCGTCCGCGCGAGTGCCTGGCGGGCGGTCTGCCGATGGCGGGGGTGGGGTAACATTGGGAAGGAATCCCATGACATGGCCGGATGACGAGGAACTGTTCGCGTTGATTCGCGAGACGCTGTATACGCCGGTTGTAGGGGACATTTTGGACGCGGCCGGATACTGGCGCCAGTTTCTCCCGCAGGCGGTGCGGCCCTTGCGCGAAGACATGAAAGTGGTGGGCCGCGCCATGCCGGTGCTGATCGCGGACGCGTGGGGGCCGCAGCGCGATCCGTTCGGGCGGCTGACGGAGGCGCTCGACCAGATTCTGCCTGGCGAGATCTACTTGGCCACGGGCGGCTCGCGCAACTGCGCGGCCTGGGGCGAGATTCTGACGGCGACGGCGCGCGCGCGCGGCGGCGCGGGCGCGGTGATCGACGGCTACCACCGCGATACGCCGCGGGTGCTGGAGCAGAACTGGCCGGTGTTCAGCCGGGGCGCCTGGGCGCAAGACGCGGGTGTTCGGTCGAGTGTGATCGACTATCGGTGCCCCATCGAGATCTGTGGCGTGCGGGTCCGCCCGGGAGACCTGGTGTTCGGAGACACGGATGGTGTTCTGGTGGTTCCACGCGAGGCGGAGGCGGAGACCATCAACCGGGCGCTCGAAAAGGCGCGCGGAGAAAAAGTGGTCCGCCGCGAAATCGAAGCCGGTGCTTCCAGTACGGAGACGTTCCGCAAGTACGGCATTCTCTGAACCCCATGAAGCGCTGTTTGCAGATTCATCCGTCCGACAATGTCGCCACATTGTTGGAGGACGCCGGGGCTGAGGGGGTCGGCATCGTGGGTGGCCGCCAGAATGGCGCGGTGATTCTTCTAGAGCCCATACGTGATCGGCTTTCCCGGTTGTTATGACAACGAGTATGCGATTCGCCTGATGCTTGCGCTGGCTCGCCATCCCAATGCAGGAGGCGTGCTGGCTGTCGGGCTCGGGTGTGAATACACGCAGCCGCAGCGGATCGCGGAGGTCGTTCGGGAGTCGGGCTGGCCGGCGGAATGGTTCTACATCCAGGAACGGGGAGGGACGCGGAGCAGCATTGCACATGGGAAAGCCGTCGTCTCTCGCCTGAGGTCGATAGTGCAGTCGCGCGCGCGTCCGGCGCCGATGAGTTGGGCCGACCTGACGATAGGAGCCGAGTGCGGCGGGTCTGACGCGACATCCGGGTTGGCCGGCAATCCGGTGGTTGGAGCGTTTTTCGACCGGCTGGTCGATCGTGGAGGACGGGCGATTTTCGAAGAAACCGTGGAGATGATCGGGTTGCGCGATGTCCTGCTCGAACGTGCGGCGTCACCGGGCGCGGCGCAAGAGGTGGCTGCGGCCTACGACAAAGCGGTGCGATACTGCCAGTCTGTGCGCCAATACTCCGTCTCGCCGGGCAATTTCGCGGGAGGGCTCACCACCATCGAAGAGAAAAGTATGGGCGCGGTTGCCAAAAGCGGCCAGCGTCCCATACAGGGGGTGATCCGCGTATCCCGGCAACCACCGCGCCCCGGCCTGTGGCTTCTGGATTCCGTGCCCGACGAGCATTTCATGCAGTTCGGCTACACCAACCCCAATGATACGGAAGGGCTGATGGATCTGCTCTCGGCCGGCTCTCAGATTCTACTGTTCATCACCGGACGGGGGAGCGTGATCGGTTGCCCCATCGCACCGCTGATCAAAGTGACCGGCAATTCGCAAACCTTCGCGCGCATGAGCGAAGATATGGATTTTGACGCGGGACGCCTCCTCACCGGCCAGGTGACCGTGGAACAGGCATCCGGGGAGCTAATGGACCTGGTAGCCGGCGTGGCATCCGGAACGCCCAGCAAACCGGAAGCGCTTGGGCACCGCGAGTATTTCATCATGTATAAGCATCAGAACACTCCGTCGCTTGAGGCAGGCTGCCGTGCCTGACGCCTTCTCGCTCGGTGGAGAGGTGGCTCTGATCACGGGCGGCGGAACCGGCCTGGGGTTTGCGATTGCCTCGGCATTTATTCAGGCGGGAGCGCGGGTGGCGATCACCGGAAGACGGGAATCTGTCCTCAAGGAAGCCGCCAACGCTCTCGGGCCTTGTGCTGTGCCCATGGTTCACGATGTCACTTCGAAGGAGGGGGCCGGCGCGCTCATCAGGAAAATCGAAGAGCAGCTTGCGCCGGTCAGCATCCTCGTGAACAACGCGGGCATTCACTTGAAAAGGGACCTGCTGCATACCTCGGTCGAGGAATTCCAATCGGTGCTCGACACGCACGTTCTGGGATCGCTTTCTGTCACGCGGGCCGTGCTGCCCGCCATGATGGAACGGCGGAGCGGCGCCATTCTGTTTATGGCTTCCATGACTTCATTCATCGGTATGCCGAATGTCGTCGCCTATTCGGCGGCGAAGTCGGCTTATGCTGGAATGGTCAGAGCGCTTGCCTGCGAACTCGGCGGACATAACATCCGGGTGAATGCGGTGGCTCCCGGCTGGATCGAAACACCGATGTTGCATAAGGCGCTGGACGGCGATGCGCCGCGCGCGGCAAGAATTCTGGCGCGAACTCCCATGGCGCGTTTCGGGGAGCCTGCCGATATAGGGAACGCCGCAGTGTACCTCTGCTCGCGCGCGGGCGGATTCGTGAACGGTGTGGTGCTGCCGGTGGATGGCGGGGCCAGTATCGGGTTCTGAGGGTTGAACAGTGAGGAAAGCCTGCCGGGCTAGTGTGCCGCCGCTGCGGCGAGCGCGCCAATGTGTTCAGGATACCAGCGCGAATCGATGACTGTTTTCAACATCCGGCGCCCTCTGGGCTGGCGCGGAACCAAGGCCGGTTAGTTCACGCCATCCTGAGCCTTTGTGGTCTTGGCTCCTCGCCTTGCTTCGGCTTCTCCTGGGCTTCATGCAACTGGTGCCCGTCTTTGGCGGCATTCTGGTCTGGGAGGCCTTCACCAAGACGCCGCTCTCCACCGAAATCAAAGGTTATAATCAACCCGTGCGTCCGATTCTCGTTTTTCTCCTCGCAACCGGCTGCGTTTCCGCCGCCGACACCGTTCTCGATCGCGTGGCCGCGCACGCGGACCGCTTCGGCGCGATTTCGCGGCAGATCTGGGAAACGCCCGAGCTGGGCTTCCACGAAACCAAGAGCTCGGCGCTGCTCCAACAGGAGCTGCGCGCCAATGGCTTCGACGTGAGGAGCGGCGTGGCCGGCATGCCCACCGCCTTCACCGCTTCCTTCGGCAGCGGTAAGCCGGTGATCGTGATCCTGGGCGAATTCGACGCGTTGCCGGGGCTTTCGCAAAAGGACGCGCCAGCGCAATCGCCGGTTGTGCCGGGCGGCCCGGGCCACGGCTGCGGGCACAACCTGCTGGGCTCGGCCTCCGCTCTGGCAGCGGTGGCAATCAAGGAGGAGATGCAGGCGAGTAGCCTGAAGGGGACCATCCGCTATTACGGAACCCCGGCGGAGGAGGGTGGCGGAGGCAAGATCTACATGATCCATGCCGGCCTGTTCCGGGATGTGGACGCCGTACTGGCGTGGCATCCCAGCGACACAAACGAGGTCAACCTGCATTCCTTGCTGGCGATTAACGGCGGCAGGTTCCGTTTTTACGGCGTGGCATCGCATGCAGCGGCGGCGCCGGAGCGCGGCCGGTCGGCGCTGGATGGGGTCATGATCATGCTGAACGCGGTGGAGTTCTTGCGCGAGCACGTGCCCCAGGAGACGCGCATGCATTACATCATCACCAACGGCGGGAGCGCGGCCAACATCGTGCCGGCGTTCGCCGAAGCCAATCTGATGGCGCGCCACCCCGACGCGCAGGTGCTGGACGGCATTTGGGAACGGATCATGAAGTGCGCGCAGGCGGGCGCTCTGGCGTCGGAGACGCGCATGGAATTCGAGCAGGGCACCAACTATTCGAACGTCCTGCCCAATGACGAGCTGGCCGAGGTGCTGGGCCGCGCCATGCAGAAGGCGGGCGGGTATGAGTTGACGCCGGAAGAACGCCAGTTCGCCGAACAGTTGCAGAAGACGCTGGGGGCGCCCGTGCACAAGCCGGGTCCGGAGAAGGTGCAGGCCGACAAGTCCGAAGGTTTCGGGTCGGCATCCACCGACGCGGGCGACGTAAGCTGGGTGGTCCCCACGGCGCAGTTCGTGGCGGCCACGTTCGTGCCGGGGGTGGGCGCGCATACATGGCAGGCGGCGGCGTGCGCCGGAACGAGCATCGGGAGGAAAGGAATGGTGGTGGCAGCGCGGACGCTGGCGCTGGCCGGTGTCGAGTTGTTCGAGAACCCGGCGGAAGTGCAGGCGGCCAGGGAAGCATTTCAAAAGCGTCTGGCGGGACGGCACTGGACCACGCGGATTCAAGCGGGCAGCAAGCCGCCGCTGGACTACGCGGTGAAATGAGGGTGGCGGGCGGCGTTCGCTGACGATCAACCTAGGACCAAATGGCGAAATCGGTAGCGGGAAGACGGCCGGGATTGGGATGCCGGTTGAGTATATACTGAACAGGATCGGGAGTCCCAAATCGAAATCCCGGATGAAAGGCTCGGTGGGCGGGGTGGACGGCGCAGTGATCCTGGGATACCAAGGCACGCTGGGACATCAGCTTGAACAGTTGCTCCCTGGGGCTGTGTTGTGGGACCGCGAAGAAGTCGACGTGACGGATTTCGCACGGCTGGAGGGAAGACTACGGCAACTGAATCCCGCTCCGTCAGTCGTCATCAACTGCATTGCCTTCAACGACGTGGACGGAGCCGAGGATCGGCCCGACGCCGCCTTTGCCTTGAATGCCGAGTACGTCGGCAGGTTGGCCGGTGTCGCCAACGAGCTGAATGCGCTGCTGGTGCATTACAGCACGAACTATGTCTTCGATGGCATGGGCGGCGAGTTCGTTGAAGAGGACGAGCCGAATCCGCTGTCGACCTATGCGAAGTCCAAGCGGCGTGGCGAGGAACTCGCACTACAGAACGCCAGCCGGTGCTATGTGATTCGGACAGCAGTGCTCTTTGGGCCAAAAGGGCGGAGTGTACTGTCGAAGAAAAGCTTCGTGGATGTCATGCTCGACCTGTCGGCGAGGACGGACACGATACGCGCGGTAGCCGATGAAGTGAACAGCGTCACCTACGCTCCCGACCTGGCAGGTGCAACCAAGGCGCTTATCGACTCCGGTGCGGCCACGGGGATTTATCACTTGACGAACTCCGGACATGCCAGTTGGTTCGAGTTCGCAGGCGAGATCTTTCGCCTGGCGGGCCGCCGCATCAACCTTGAACCCGTGTCCTCTTCAGCTTTCCCACGGAAGGCACAGCGGCCGGCCAAGGCCGTCCTGCTGAACACGAAAGCGGCCCCGCTACGCTCGTGGCAAGCCGCTCTGACGGAGTACCTGAAAGACCAGGGTGTCACGACGCTTGCCGATCTGGCACAACCAAGAGCCTTGTAGTCAATGGCTTACGTAGCAGCCAAGTTCGTCCCACGACGTGTACCAATACGTATCCGCGCGGCCGCACCCTTCTCGATGTCGATCATTTCGATAGATTAATCCTGCAACGGCGCCTGATCCGCCGTCGGCGCACAAGAATCCACCAGCCGCATCCGGGTGGCCTGAAGGCGCCGCGCCACTACCCCAAGCAGCCGGTATAGCAGACCGTAACCAAAAGCGGGGTCCTCTTTGCAGGCCCGGTTCAACTCGGCTCCGTCAAACGCCAGCGCATGCGACGGCTCCACGGCCCGAGCCTGGAAGTGCCTCCGATCACGCATCAGCATCGACGACCAGCCCAGCTCATCCCCCGCTCCCAGCGTCTCGATGCCCAGGGTGCAGCCGCCCACCGCAATTTCCAGAATCACCTTCCCCGACGTCAGCAGATAGAACACACTGCAGTCGTCGCCTTCGCGGAAAATGATCTCATTTTTGCGAAATGGAATCTCGCAAGCCATCGTGCACAGCTTTTCGAGGTCGCTTGGCCGCAATTCCTCGGCAAACGGATAGCGGCTCAGAATCGCCATCAGTGTCTCGACACTAGTCATATTCAGTGCTCCTCGCAACTTCGACGGCGTAGTTGCACCGGAACTCCGCTTGGAGCTGTGCCTGGAAGATGAGCCGCCCCCGAGGGGTGTGCCTCGAGGGCGGCTTCCGCTACGCCGTGGTGGGGGTCGCTGTGACGCCGCGCTTCTCCATCGGCACAACATCGCGCGCCGCCTGGCCGGTGTAGACCTGCCGCGGGCGGGCAATCTTCTGCTCGGCATCGCACACCATCTCCTGCCACTGGGCCAGCCAGCCCACTGTGCGCGGAATGGCAAACAGCACCGTGAAGATCTCCGGTTTGAAGCCCATGGCCTGATACATGATGCCGGAGTAGAAGTCCACGTTGGGATAGAGCTTGCGCTTGACGAAGTACTCGTCCTCAAGGGCGATGTGCTCCAGTTCCAACGCAATATCCAGCTTGGGGTTGCGGCCGGTGACTTCGAATACTTTGTCGGCGGCCCACTTGATGATGCGGGCGCGCGGGTCGTAGTTCTTGTAGATCCGGTGCCCGAAGCCCATCAGCTTGAACTCGCCCGCCTTCACCTTCTCGATATAGGCCGGGATCTTGTCCTTGGAACCGATGACATCCAACATCTTGAGGACTTCCTCATTGGCGCCACCGTGGAGCGGTCCGGAAAGGGCGCCGCAAGCGGCAGCGGTGGAGAGAAACGGATCGGCCTGGGAACTGCCCACGGCGCGCATGGCGTTGGCGCTGCAGTTCTGCTCGTGGTCGGCGTGCAGGATGAACAGGATGTCGAGGGCGCGCGCCAGGATGGGGTTGGCCTGATATTTGGGCTCCACCATCTTCCACAGCATGTTCATGAAGTTTTCGGTGTAGTTCAACTCGTTGTCCGGATAAACATAGGGGAAGCCCAGGCTGTGCCGGTAGGTGTAGGCGGCGAGCGTCGGCATTTTGCCGATAAGCCGCCTGATCTGCAAAGCGCGCACGTTGGGATCCAGCACGTTTCTGGCCTCGGGGTAGACCGTGGAGAGTGCCGCCACGGTGCTTGCCAGCATCCCCATCGGATGAGCGTCGTAGCGGAATCCCTCCAGGAACTTCTTGGTAGTCTCGTGCAGCATGGTGTGATGGGTAATCTCGGCGACCCACTGTTTCAGTTGCGGCTCGGTCGGCAACTCTCCAAACAGGATCAGATATGCCACCTCGAGGAAAGTGCACTTCTCCGCGAGTTGTTCGATGGGGTAGCCTCGATACCGCAGGATGCCCTTATCACCATCGATAAATGTAATGGAACTTCGGCACGATGCCGTGTTCATGAACGCGGGGTCGTAAGTCATGAGCCCGAAATCGTCGGGCCCCGTCTTGATTGGGCGCAGGTCCATGGCGCGAATGGTCCCATCGTGAATCGGGATCTCATAGGTAGCCTGCGTGCGCTGGTCGAGAATGCTTAAGGCTTCCTTTGGCATAATTCCCTTCCCGAGGTCGTGGGTGGCGGAACGTTATGTGTTCGCCATCCTCTGGCCACCGTGCGCCCGGCACGATGGTGCTGCCGTCGTGCAACCGCGACGACAGGCGGGTTTAATTCACATCAATGCCGTGTCCGATTCTGCCGCTTCTTCGGGGAGATCGGCCACTGCAGGATCAGATGTCAGGTCCGGCCGCTTGCCAATGGGATAGCCGGCCGCTTGCGGCACAATGCCAGGTTCCTTACCACTTCCGCGTCCCGGACACCGATGCCTCGCCAACTGAAGGAACCTCCTTTTGCACGGACCGTCACCCCGCTGGCGCGACGATTTCAAGACCATCATAATGCAAATGACGGCGCCTGTTAAGGCCATTTTCAGCGCTGTTTATCTTATTCAGTGCCAAAAGGTTGCGCCTACGGCAACTGCTCCACCACGCGGGCAAACTCTGCCAGCGCAAATGCACGAAGCGTCGCCGTCTTGACATGCTCGCGGGTACACACCGCCAGGCTGGCGCTGACGGCGGCCTCGTCACTTGGGCTTTCCGTGATGGCTACATAATCGTAGTCTCCCATCACAAAGTAGGTGGCAAGCACCTTGCCACCCGTTAGTTCCCAGGCCTTGATCGCCGATTCGATGCGCCTGGGTGCACCTTTCAGGTCCTTTGCCCCCTGTTCGGTGAACTTCATGAGTGTGATGTAGGTCGGCATTATGGTCCGTCCTTCTTCTGATGCGTGGGAAACGTTGTTAGCTCTTGTCCCACCTCCTATCCTGGAGGGGTTCGGTAAGGCGCGGGTTCTGACTCTGGCCGCGCGGAGAGCTCACTTGTGTCGCGGCCCCGGAGTCTGCCCGGATACTCGCCGGGACGACTTTCGTCCCACCGCTAGTGTACACCTGGATTGAGTAGACCGGCTCATCATTCTGCGGTCTCATACTGCGCTTATACTGCGCTATTGCTCGGGCGGGTCCGAACTGCTATAGTTGAGGCCGAAGAAGTAGAATAAGGTCTGATTAGCGATAGTCGGCCGGCGCCGATGGCGGTGGCTGATCTCTTACGCTGTCTCGGCGGCGGCAAGCTCCTGTCTTTGACAAACCGCGTTTTTTTTGGACTCCCGCCCGCAGGTCAGGCTCAGGAGGTGTTATGGAGTGCTACAACGATCGCCCCGTTCCCCTGGATGGTGAGGCCATCCAACCTTCAGAAAACAAGTTGAATATCCCCGATCACCCGATCATCCCCTTTATTGAGGGCGATGGCACCGGGCCCGATATCTGGAAAGCTGCGCGCACGGTGTTTGACGCCGCGGTGCAGAAGGCTTATGGCGGCCGGCGCCGCGTAGCCTGGTACGAGGTCTTTGCTGGCGAGAAGGCTTACCGGCAGTTCAAGGATTGGTTGCCCCAAGGTACGATCGACGCAATCCGGCATTTCCACGTCGCGATCAAGGGTCCACTGACGACCCCGGTCGGCGGCGGTATTCGGAGCTTAAACGTGGCTTTGCGGCAACTCCTTGACCTTTACGTTTGCCTGCGGCCCGTCCGCTACTATCCCGGTGTTCCGTCGCCGATGAAGCGGCCTGAGTTGCTGGACGTCGTGATCTTCCGGGAAAATACCGAGGACGTCTATGCCGGCGTCGAATGGCGGCAGGGAACCCTCGAGGCCCAGAAGATTATCGAGTTCCTGGACCGGGAACTGGGCAAGAAGATCCGCCCGGATTCAGGCATCGGCATCAAACCGATCAGCATGACCGGCTCGAAGCGGCTGATCCGGCGCGCCATTCAGTATGCCATTGAAAACGGCCGCCGCAGTGTGACGCTGGTCCACAAGGGGAACATCATGAAGTTCACCGAGGGCGCCTTCCGCGACTGGGGATATGAACTTGTCAAAGAGGAGTTTTCAGACGTCTGCGTGACGGAAGCGGAAGCCGGGGCCGAGGCGCCCCCGGGAAAGATCCTCGTCAAGGACCGCATCGCCGACTCTATGTTCCAGCAACTGCTGCTTCGGCCCGAAGAGTACGACGTAATTGCCACGCTCAACCTCAATGGCGACTATCTCTCCGACGCTTGCGCGGCGCAGGTGGGCGGACTGGGCATGGCGCCAAGCGCCAATATTGGCGACGCGCACGGCGTCTTCGAAGCAACCCATGGCACGGCCCCGAAATACGCCGGCCAGGACGTCGTCAATCCTTCCAGCGTTATCCTCTGCGGCTCGATGATGTTCCACTACATGGGCTGGAAGGAGGTTTCGCATTGCATCGAGTTGGGCATTACGGAAACCATACGACGCAAGCAGGTCACCTATGATCTGCATCGGCAGATGGAAGGTGCGACCAAACTGAAAACCAGTGAATTTGCCGCTGCCATTGTCGGCAACATGAAGCCGCTGACGGCGGCCGCCTGATGGAGGGCATATGAGGAAGAAAGTCACAATCGTAGGATCTGGAAATGTCGGCGCCAGTTGCGCGGTCCGCTTGGCCGGAAAAGGACTGGCCGACATTGTCGTGGTCGATATCCTGGAAGGCATCCCGCAAGGCAAGGCCCTTGACATCCTGCAGGCCTGCCCGGTCGAGGGGGTCGACGTCCAGGTTACCGGCGGCAACGATTACGGGCCCACGGAAAACTCCGATATCGTGGTCTTCACCGCCGGTTTCCCGCGCAAACCCGGAATGAGCCGCGATGACCTGTTGTGGGCCAATTATGACATCGTCAAGGTAACCGTGGAACAAGCCGTGAAGTACTCTCCGGACGCAATCCTGCTCGTGGTCGCCAACCCGCTTGACGCCATGTGCCATGTTGCGTACCGCACCAGCGGCTTTCCGAAGCGCCGTGTGGTGGGGATGGCCGGCATACTCGACACAGCCCGCTTCCGCACTTTCGTGGCGCAAGCGCTTGGCGTCTCCGCCTCGGACGTCGTCGCTTTTGTGCTCGGCGGCCATGGGGATACCATGGTTCCTCTGGTGCGGTACAGCAGCGTAGCAGGCATTCCGCTGACCGATCTGATGGCCGCGGACGCTATCCAGCAGATCGTCAAACGTACGCGAGACGGCGGCGCCGAGATCGTGAAGTATCTCAAGTCCGGCAGCGCCTACTACGCGCCCTCTTCCGCGGCGGTCGAGATGGTGGAAGCCATTCTCCTGGACCGCAAGCGCGTCCTGCCTTGCTCCGCCTACCTGGAGGGCGAGTACGGCGTCCATGACCTCTTTGTTGGAGTGCCCGTCCAGCTTGGCGCGCAGGGCATCGAAAGAATCTTCGAGGTGAAGCTCACCGGGGAGGAAGACGCGGCCTTGAAGAGGAGCGCCGCAGCGGTCAAGGAACTCGTGGACGTGATGGCGTCCAAGCTGGGGCCGACCCAGGCTGCCGGCGCCGTTTAGCGCGGCTCAAGACCGGTTTCTGCTCAGGATGTCAGCGCCGTCATCCTCTGATTACCTGCCATGTCCCGGAACCGCGCCGTGACTGGAAATCGCCTTCCGTGGATCTTCACAGAGACGTCGCCGCCGTCCGCTTGGGCCCAGCGCTGAGGGCGCTCCTGACCGTGTTTGCGTGGAGGGCGACGGTCTTCCTGAGCGGCGTCGTGTAGCCGCCACCCAACGTGACGGCGATCGGGATATGCTGCTGCCGGGCACTCCCGATCACCAGCAAGTCGCGCCGATACAGGCCGAATTCGCTCAGGCCCAGGCAGCCGCCCAGCGGATCTTCCCAGTATGGATCGGCGCCTGCGACGTAGATGATGAGTTCCGGCTGGAAGTCGGACAGAAGAGGAACATAAGCCTGTTCCAGCCGGGCCAGGTACTGCTCGTCTCCCACGTCGTCTTCGAGGGCGATGTCAAGATCGGAATTCGGCTTGGCGGCCGGGTAGATAGAGGCGCTGTGCATGGAGAACGTGGAGACGGTCGGATCGCCTTGGAAGATCGTCGCCGTGCCGTTGCCCTGATGCGCATCCAGGTCCACGACCATCGCTCTGCGGATCGCTCCCTCTCGCTGCAGCGCCCGGATGGCCACTCCGACATCATGGAGCGCGCAGAAACCTTCTCCATGATCTGGAAAGGCATGATGAAAGCCGCCGCCGACATGAAAGCCGATGCCCTCGCGCAAGGCCAGCCGCGAAGCCAGCAGCGTGCCGCCCGTCCACAGCCAGAACGCATTCTGCAATCGCGGACACCAGGGAAGATCCAGGACGTCGCGCTCGGTCGGGCTAAGCAGGTTAAGCTGGAGCCGTTGGAGGTAGCCAGGACAGTGGACCAGGAGCAGGTCGCTGTCGGCGATCGGATCCGGCGCGACGAAATCATCATCGCCGGCCATTCCCTCGGCGAGCAGCCGGCTCTGGAGCAGACAGTATTTCTTGAACGGGACGACGTTGCGGTGAGTTCCAAGATCCCCCACCTCGGCGTAGACGAAGCGAAAAGGGGCGCCACAGCTCCGCATTCCTCGCTGAGCTGCCTCGAATGGCATGTTGCTACCTTACGATTGGCCGGCTCTTCAGCCCTTCCTGGCTAGTGGTGCGCTACCCTCGTTGGCGGATCGACGCCAACCAATCAACCGGAATTCCTGTTTTGGACTCCCGGCTCCTGTTCAGTATATACCAGCGGGCGACGGATCGAACGAGCGGAAGAAGCGGAGACGTTGGGCCAGTTGACGCACGAAGGAGTCTACCGGGACCATCCGTTCGGTCTTCAACTTGCCGAGCCGCACGTGAATCGTCCCCTGATCGGTGCCGCAGGCGTGGAGGCAATCGAAGCAAAGGTCGGCCGCTTCGCCGATGCGCATGCCAGTGTGGCGAAGCAACTTGATGTAGGAGACCGGTGCCAGGGGCGGACTCTGCGAGCGCAGCTTTTCGAGCGTCGCACAAGTCTATCTCAAGACTGCTCACGCAATCCGGCTCTTGGTGCGCGGCATTGACGCGCCTGACGTCGCAAAACTCGGTCTCGAAACGGGGTGAGGATCTTTCCGAATCGCAACGCGGCGGTCGTCTCGCAAAGGACCGTTTCTGAGACGCGAAAACCCGTTTGCTCGCGAAGGCGGCGCCCGGAGGAAAGGGCGCAACTTGACAGGAAATGCAACTCGCAGGATCGCAACATCAAAGAATGGCGGCTGGGTGTATACTGAGTCGGACTCGTGGGTCCAAAATGGAAATTCCGGCTTATGACGAGCATACGTTGGGCCTTCTCCCTGTGTCTCCTATTCACTTCCGTTTCGGAGTCTATAGGCGTCCCCAATCACCGCGCCACCCTGATGTCCGTGCCTCTTGCTTTCGAGGCGCGGCCGGATGGCAAGCTCGTTGCCAGGCAGGGACCGCACGAAGTGACCCTGGCCGCCGGCCGGATCACCGCGACGGTTGTCGATGCGGCCGCGCACCGGCGCGTCTCGGTGACGAGCAGACTGGTGGGCGCCAACCCGCGCGTGCGGCCCGAGGGCGCCGAACCGCTGGCCGCCCGGGCGAATTACATCCTCGGCAATGATCCGGCGCAATGGCGGACTGGAGTTCCCCTGTTTGGGCGCGCCGTCTACCGCGGCCTCTATCCAGGCGTCGACCTGGTGTTTCACGGAACGGCCGGCGCCATGGAATACGACTTCGTGGTCCAGCCAGGCGCCAGCGTCCGCCCGATCGCTTTTGAGATTTCCGGGGCGTCGGCGCTGCGGCTGGAGCCGGACGGAGCGCTGGCGATCGCCACATCCGCGGGAGAGATTCACTGGCATAAGCCGGAGGTCTATCAAACGGCCGATGGCGTCCGGCGCGAGGTTGCGGGGCGGTTCGTGCGCCACGGGCGCCGCGTGACCTTCGCGCTCGGGCCGTACGACCACAGCCGCAGCCTGATCATCGACCCGACCCTCACCTATGCCAGCTATTTCGGAGGCTCCCGCGACGAAGCCGCGCGCGGCATAGCTGTGGATGCGTCCGGAAACATTTACATCACCGGTTCCACGCTCTCCAACAACCTGCCCGTCACGAACGGCGCTTTCCAGACTGGATACCACGGCGGGACCGGGAACTCAGGCTTGGCACTGGGCGGCGACGCCTTTGTCGCAAAATTCACGCCGGCGGGAGCGCTGGCTTACGTGACTTACATCGGCGGCGCCGTGGACGACGGGGGCACGGCGATCGCGGTGGATTCGAGCGGCAACGCCTACATCACCGGCTACACCGACTCCGCGGATTTTCCGACCGTGGCCGGCTCCTTCCAGACGGCTTACCAGGGCGCCGGCGGCAATAATAACGGGTCCGGACCGATAGGAGACGCCTTTGTTTCGAAGCTGAACGCGGCCGGCAGCGCGCTGGTTTATTCGACCTATCTGGGCGGCTCGCTGGACGACCGTGGCACTGCCATCGCCGTGGATAGCGCCGGCAACGCCTATATCGGCGGCTCGACGCTTTCCACCAACTTCCCTGTGAAGAACGCGTATCAAGCAACTTACAAGGGTGGCGGCGGGTCACCCCCCTGGTGCTGCACACCTCCCACGGCTTTCCTGAACTTGGGAGACGGTTTCCTCGCCAAGCTGAATCCGGCCGGCACGGGTCTGGTGTTCTCCACCTATTTCGGCGGATCGCTGGATGATACAGTGACTGCGCTGGCGATCGATGGCGCTGGAAACGTGTACATCGGCGGCTCGACGCTTTCGACCGACTTACCAACGCTGAATGCCTATCAGAGCCACTTCGGGGGCGCCGCCAACTCGAGCGTGCAGCCGAACCTCACCATGGGAGACGGCTGGGTGGCGAAGTTCAACTCTACGGGCAACCTGGTGTTTTCGACTTACCTGGGCGGGAGCTCCGATGACGCGGTCATGGGCCTGGCCATCGACGGCACGGGCGCGGTATATGTGACAGGTTTCACTTCGTCGGCGGATTTTCCGGTGACCACCAACGCGGCTCAACCTAAGTTCGCCGGCCCGTCCACGTTGTCGGGTTACAGACAATTTCTCTGGGGCGATGCCTTCGCGGCGAAGCTCTCGCCTTCAGGCGCGAGCCTGGTTTATTCCACCTTTATAGGCGGCAGCGACCACGATGCTGGTATGGCGATCGCGGTGGATTTCGCGGGCAACGCATACGTCGGCGGATTGACCGCTTCGACCAACTTCCCCATTACGAGCAAGACCGCGCAGCAAGCCACCTGGGGCGGCGAAAGCACGAGCGTCGCCAACCCGACCGGCGATGGCTTCCTCAGCCAGATCAGTCCGGACGGCAGCGCCATTCTCTACAGCACATACTATGGCGGGCTATCGGACGACGCCGTTACCTCCCTTGCCTTGAACGCGCAAGGCAACCTCTATATTGCCGGCCTCACGGCGTCTACTAACCTGCAGGTGACCTCCAACGCCGCGCAGCGTGCCTTCGGCGGCTCCGCCGAGCCCCCTGCGACTTTCGGAGATGGCTTCGTCGCAGTCTTCTCCGGAATTGCCGCCGCGGCGCCCACGCCGGCGTTGAGCATTAGCAAGACGCACACGGGGAGCTTTACACAGGGACAGAACGGGGCGACGTACATCGTGACGGTGAGCAATGCAGCCGGAGCCGTGGCGACTAGCGGTACGGTGACGGTGACCGAGACGGTCCCAACCGGCATGACGCTGGTGTCAATGGCCGGGACGGGGTGGACGTGTGCGGCCAATACCTGCACGCGGAGCGACGCACTGGCGGCGGGCTCCAGTTACGCGGCGATCACGGTGACGGTGAACGTGGCCTCCAACGCGGCTTCGCAGGTGACGAATCAGGCGGCCGTCTCGGGCGGCGGCTCGGCCAGCGCCAGTGCCAGCGACGTGACCACCATCGCTAGTGGTCCCACGATTTCGCTGGTGGCGAATGCCGAAGGCGAAAACCCGGTCATCGCGCCCAACACGTGGGTCGAGATCAAAGGAGTGAATCTTGCGCCAGCCGGCGATACCCGCATCTGGCAGGGCTCCGATTTTGTAGGCATCCAGATGCCTGCCCAACTCGACGGCGTCAGCGCCACGGTGAACGGGAAAGCGGCCTACGTGTACTACATCAGCTCCACGCAGGTGAATGTTCTGACGCCGCCGGATGCGATGTCGGGAGCGGTGCCGGTCGAAGTCACCAGCAACGGAACGGCGAGCGCTGCATTCACCGCTCAGGCCCAGGCCGAGTCGCCATCGTTCTTCGTTTTCAACGGCGGACCGTATGTCGCCGCGCAACACAGCTCTAACTACAGCCTGGTGGGGCCAACCAGCCTCTACCCCGGTTCGACGACTCCCGCCAAGCCGGGCGAGACGGTCATAATCTATGCCAATGGCTTCGGACCAACGTCGGTTCCAGTGGTGAGCGGATCGGAGACACAGTCGGGAACGCTGTCGCCGCTGCCGGTGATCCAGATCGGGGGCGCGGCGGCGACGGTACAGTTTGCGGGCCTGGTCGCGCCGGGC
The DNA here is from genome assembly GCA_050014595.1 of Bryobacteraceae bacterium. GTDB lineage: Bacteria > Acidobacteriota > Terriglobia > Bryobacterales > Bryobacteraceae > PALSA-129. Next base: position 132,654 of record JBEKDA010000008.1, on the reverse strand, counting down.
GAGTTTCAGTTCAATGTGGTAGTGCCGGCATCGCTGGCGAATGGGGATCAATCCATCACGGCAACATACAACGGGTTCACCACGCAGGCGGGCACCCTAATCACCGTACAGCAGTGACGGCAATTTCATCGGAATCTGACGACGCGCGCATCAGCGGAAAGGAAAGTGGCGAAAGCCGCATCCAGGCCTTGGGCCTGAATCCGGACGGGCGGTTCCAGCGGCAGCTCCGACAACAGCAGGAAGCCCGGCACCGGGGTGTCATCTCCAGCAGGTGGCAGGTTGCCGAGCGAGACAGGCGGAATGGTGAAGCGCCGGTCTTTGGCGTAGGCCAGGCACACGCATAAAGCCGAGTCGCCGGTGACATGATCGGAGCTGGCGGCCGCAATCAGGACGGCATCCTTGCGACGAGCTTCCGTCCACTCGACGGTCACGCCGGCCGAGCGTCGCACTTCCGCCAGCCGGTCGCGGTTTTTCCACTGGATCAAGCGCTGCGCCTCCACGCGAGCCGTGAAGGGGCCGATATCCTGCCCTCCCGAGGAGGTCACAGTGTAAACGCCCGGCTGCAAGTACGGCGGCGTTCGTTGGACGTGCCCGAAAGGGATCTCGCCGCCCAACGGCGCATCGTAGACATCGCGCAGATGAGCCCCGCGGCGCAGGACTTTGATCCCGGCCGGCCCCGCGACCGAAATCGATGGCCCGGTATCCAGACCCAAGTTTCCGGGAACCCACGCCTGGCCAAGGATCTGGAGCAAATTGATGCGCCGGGTTATCACGGTGCACGAGCCGAATGGCGGCAAGGGCGGGAATGGCCGCGAGCCGGACTGCTGCTTTCCAAAGCTGGCCACGGCATAGTCGAACTGGTAGCCCGCATCGGAACCGGCGGACGCCTGTGCGCCGAGCGAAATGCGGGCCAGCACCACGAAGCCCGCCCGTGCGGCGTGCAGCACGCTGTCGTGAAACCAAGCGACCTGGTCCTGACAGGCATGCCCAACCGGATGGATCGCGATTCCAATTACATTGCCGGGCCGCCCGGCGGCGCGCGCCTGGACTGGGACGTAGCACCCCTGGGGCGCGTTGGCGGGGATTTGGAATTCGATGCGGTCCACTCCCTTGCAGCAGGACTCTTCACCCGCGCGGCGCGCCGTACCGGCAGGCTTGCCCCCCACGAAGATCTCGGGCCGGGCGTCGCCCAATCCGGCGCCCCACAGTGCGACGGTTTCGCCGGGAGCGGCCGAGAGCGGCCGCCGGGCTTCGGGCAGGGCCTCCGGGGCGGTCTCCGCTGTGAAGAATCCGAAGCTGGAATCCACCAGTGTGAGGGGGTATGGTTCGCTGGCCCGGCCATCGTAAACTACGGTAAGCTGCGCGGGCCCGAGCGGCGCCGAGCGGGGGATCAGTCCCTCGATCCGCTCCGCGCTGACGAATAGCATACCGGCGGGAGTATCCGTTTGTCCCTGCGCAATGTGGACGGACACGCCGGCCAGCGTGACAGGCGGGTCCGCTTCGCTCCCCTTGACCCCGCGCTCGGGCCCCAGCCGCACGCCTGACAGGCTGAATCTGCCGCCCCGAGCGATGGCGCCGCCGGCCAGTGACGACGGCATCCGGCTGGCTCCGTTCACCACGCTGCCGGGATCGATAGCGGGCGGCACAGGACCGGCGGCCAGAGCCAGGCACACAAGCGAAACCGCCGCGAGCGGAGTGAGGCTCCCCAAGCACATCCGCGACTTATGGCCTTTGGTCACTCGCGCGCCGCGGGCTCCTGCCCCCCTGTTCCAACATGGAATTCGACCTCGATCAAGTGCTTTCGCTTCCCGAAATTACAGTAGCGGCGCGAGCCCTTTTCGGAGACGCCCCCGCTGGGATCGTGGCGGCTTCTATCCGGAATTTCCATCTTGGATCAACTGGTCCGTTTTACTATACACCCAGCCGCCATTCTTTGATCTTGTGATCCTGCGAGTTGCATTTCCCCTGGGGGTGGCGGTAATCGGCGCATGGCCGCAGATGACCTTCCAGGCGATTGACACCTGGTAAGCGGACTGTCTCTGAGGCGTCATAGAAGACATTGGCATCCGAAATTTGTTATAGGTGGAATGGGCTGCCAGGGAGAAGCCAGGCTATGAGCGATCGAGCTTCCGTTCTTCGCGCCGCATTGCAACGCAGGAAGGCCGTGGTGGTGCCGGGCTGCCACGATGCGCTGAGCGCCAAAATCATCGAAAGCACCGGGTTCGAAGCTGTTCAGGTCAGCGGCTTCGGTCTTGCGGGGAGCCTGCTCGGCAGGCCGGATGTCGGTCTGGTCGATATGAAAGACATTCTCGACATCACCGGGCATATCACGCGGGCAGTATCGATACCGGTGATGGCCGACATCGACACGGGCGGTGGAAACGCACTCAACGCCGCCTCCATCACCGAACGCCTCGTCGAGATGGGGGTGGCTGGAGTCAACATCGAAGATCAGATCTTCCCCAAGCGCTGCGGGCACATGGAAGGCAAGCAGGTGATCCCCGCCGACGAAATGGCGGGCAAGGTCAGGGCCATGGTCGATGTGCGCCGGCGCCTCGGCCAGGACATCGTGATCAATGCCCGCACCGATTCCTACACCGTCCATGGACTTCGGGAAGCCATTTTTCGCGCCAACCTTTACCTGGATTCGGGCGCCGACCTGGTGTTCCTTGATGGCATCGGCACGCGTGCCGACATCGAGCGCGCGGTGCGCGAGATCCATGGTCTGGTTTCGGTGAATCTCATGGATGGCGTCACCGGCGTGAAAACCGAACTCGTCTCCATCCCGGAACTGGCGGCCTTGGGTGTGGCCCGCGTCAGCATTCCGGTGGCGTCCATTTTCGTCATGCACAAAGCCTTGACGGACTTCTTCACCGCGCTGCGCGCTTCCCCCAGCGGCATCCTGGCCGGTGAAACACACAGGCTCACGGGCTTCCGGGAATACACGGCTTTCGTTGGCCTCCCGGAATACCGGGCCAGGGAACACGAGTACCTGCCATCGCCGGCCGCGGCGGGCCGGTAATTCAGGAGGAACTGCCGTGGGTATGACATTGGCGGAAAAGATTCTGGCCCGCGCTTCGGGGCGCGAGCGCGTGTTTCCGGACCAGATCGTGATCGCGCGCGTGGATCTTGCCATGAGCCACGAAAATGCCGATTTGGTCCGCAAGAGCTTCCTGGAAATCGGCGTGGACCGCGTGTGGGACCCGTCGAAGATCGTCATCATCTTCGACCACCGCGTGCCTGCCGAATCCGAGAAGACCGCTACTACACATAAAGCCGTGCGCGAGTTCGTAGCGGCTCAGGCGATCGAGCACTTCTATGATGTCGGCCGCGGCGGCATCTGTCACCAGGTACTGCCGGAAGAAGGCCATGTGCGGCCCGGGATGGTGATTGTCGGCACCGACTCCCACACCACCACGCATGGGGCATTTGGCGCCTTCGCCACCGGCATCGGCGCCACCGAAATGGCCGGCGTTTGGACCGAAGGCACGCTGTGGTTCAAGGTTCCCTCCACCCTGCGGGTCGAAGCGGAGGGCGAGTTCCGGCCCTGGATTTCCGCCAAGGACCTGATTCTCCATCTCATCGGCAAACTCGGCGCCGCCGGCGCGGACTATCGATCCGTCGAGTTCGATGGTCCCACCATCCGCCGCATGAGCGTAGCTTCCCGCATGGTGCTCTCCAACCTCGCCATGGAGATGGGCGCCAAGGTCGCATTTACGCCCGTGGATGAAATTCTGTTGGACTATCTGCGCCCGCGCGTCCGGGAGAAGCTGGACATGATCGCAGCGGATCCGGACGCCTGCTACGAGCGCGTCATTCGTGTGGATGTCGGCGAAGACCTGCGGGAGCCGCAAATCGCCTGCCCTCATGCCGTGGACCGCGTCCAGCCGCTTTCCGCCCTCGGCGAAGTGCCGGTCGACCAGGCTGTCCTCGGCTCCTGCACCAACGGCCGCCTGGAGGATCTGGAAGTGGCGGCGCGCATCGTTGCCGGGCGCGCGGTCCACCCGCGCACGCGGCTCATCGTCATTCCCGCCTCGCAACGGGTATATCGCGAGGCCATGCGGCTGGGCTACCTGGAAACCCTGCTGGCGGCCGGAGCCATGCTCAACCCACCCGGCTGCGGCCCCTGCGTCGGGGTGCATCAGGGCATTCTGGCAGCCGGTGAAACGTGCGTTTCTTCCACCAACCGCAATTTCCACGGCCGGATGGGCAGCAAGGATTCGTTCGTCTATCTGGCCAGCCCGGCGGTGGTAGCCGCTTCGGCCATTGCGGGGAAGCTCGCGCATCCCGAATCCATCGTCCAGGAGAGTGCACCATGCCTAATGGAAGTTTGAAGCTGCGGGGCCGCGTCCGGGCCGTGCTCGGAGACAACATCGATACCGATATCATCTATCCCGGCCGGTACCTGAACATCACGGATCGCGAGAAGACCGCCGAACATCTGTTTGAGCTGGCTTACCCGGAGATCCGCGCAGCACTTCAGGCGGGCGACTTCATCGTGGCCGGCAAGAACTTCGGCTGCGGTTCCAGCCGTGAACAGGCCGCCGCCGCTTTGAAGTTCGCCGGCGCCGGCGCGGTGATTGCCGCGTCCTTCGCGCGTATCTTCTTCCGGAACGCGATTAACTTGGGCTTGGCCGCAGTCGTGTCGCCGGAAGCGGCCGCTGCTTATTTCGCCGGCGATGAGATCGAAATCGATCTCATCGCGGGCAAGATCCATGACCTGACACAAGACCGCATCTTCCCATCCGCACCGCTGGACCCGCGCGCGGCCGAGTTGCTGGCGGCCGGCGGCCTCGTCCCTTATCTGAAGGCCAAGTACCAACGGCAAAGGAGGGATTCGTGTCTAACTACCGTATAGCCTGGCTGCCGGGCGATGGCATCGGCCCGGAGGTCTGCGACGCCGCTCGCCTGGTCCTGGATGCCGCGGGCTTCCAGGCCGACTACCTCCACGGCGATATCGGCTGGGAGTTCTGGCGCACGGAGGGCGACGCGCTGCCTGCGCGCACCCTCGACCTGCTGCGCGACACCGATTGCGCTTTCTTCGGAGCGATTACCTCGAAGCCGGCGGCGGAAGCCGTCCGGGAGCTCGCGCCGGAGCTTCAGACGCGAGGACTGACCTACCGCAGCCCCATCGTCCGCATGCGGCAATTGCTCGACCTCTACATCTGTCTCCGCCCTTGCCGCGCATTCCCTGGAAATCCGCTGAACTACCGCGACCACATCGACCTGGTGATCTTTCGGGAAAACACCGAGGGTATGTACATCGGTGTGGAGTTTCCCAAAATGCCGGAAGCCTTCCTGGCCGTCCCGGCCATCCAGGCGCTCCCGCCCGACGCAGCCATTTCCATCCGCAGCATCACGCGTCGCGCATCGCGGCGCATCGTGCAAGCGGCATTCCAGTACGCCGTGAAAAACGGGCGCCGCAAAGTGACTGCGGTTCACAAGGCGAACGTCCTTCGCGCCACCTGCGGCGTGTTTCTGGAAGCCGCCCGCGAGGTGGCGGCGTGCTACCCGGACATCGAGTTCGATACCGCCAACGTCGATGCCATGTGCATGTGGCTGCTGAAAAACCCGCTGAACTATGACGTAATCGTCACCACCAACCTGTTCGGCGACATTTTGTCGGACCTCTGCTCTCAACTGATCGGTGGCATGGGGTTCGGCTACAGCGGCAATATTGGCGAGAAATACGCGGTCTTCGAACCCACCCATGGCTCGGCTCCCAAATATGCCGGGCAGAACAAGGTTAACCCGCTGGCAGCCATACTCGCCGCCAAGATGATGGTGGAGTGGCTGGGCGAGCGGGAGATCGCCAGCACTATCGAGCGGGCCGTGGCCGGCGTGGTGGAGCGGGGCGCGGTCCGCACCTACGACCTCGGCGGCAGCGCTTCCACCATGGAGGTTGCCCGGAGCGTCGCCGAATCCGTGCGATGCGCGCATGTAATGAGGTGAACCAGATGCTGCAAATTCACGCCACGCAAAAATTGGATCAAATCGAAATTGGCTTGCGGATGGCTGCCGAACGTCACGGCGGCAGCGTCCTGGCCGTCAGTCATGTCGGCCATTTGCTGCGCCCCGAGCACGGCCTCGAGGGAGCGGACGCCATGGTCTTCACGCTATGCTTTTCCAGCCTGTATGCTCCTCTGTTGCGCTCGGACATTCGGTTTGCCGCGTTTCTGCCCAGCCGAATCGCGGCCTGCGCGAAGGGAGGCGGCGTCTTTCTCGAAACCATTTCTCCCCGGGAGTACTGCCGCCTGCTCCACCGGCCGGAAGTTGAGCCGCTGGCGGCATCCCTGGAAGATACTTTGCGCCTCGTGATGGAGGAGACCGCGCACCGTAGGCCTCACGAAGCCGAGGCGGGCGCGCCGGGCGATCACCGTGCCACGGAAGACCAGGTCAACATGCGGGCCGCCCTTCCGCAGCGGATTGACTGCCACGGAACCAAAGTGGAAGAGTTGGCGGGCACGGGTGTGCATGACTCGCAGGGTGGGTAGACGCAGCAGAGGTTCCAAACCTGCGAGGCACTCGCGGCCAACCACCCTTCACGCAGCGGATCGTCGTTCGCCGGTCTGTAGTGGGCGATGGATTCGATGCGCCTGAGGAGCGTACCTGCGCCGGCTTCATCGATTTCGGCGGTCTCCAGCCACGCGTGCACGATGTCTGCGGACGCCGAGAATCTCTTGGCCTTCCTGGAAACAACATCGGTGTTCTGGATTTGTACTCCAGATACGATGCCCCAAAGCGAAACTCTAGTTCTCGTTCTTCATACACTTTCACGAAGGCAAGCAATGCCGGTGCAAACAGGATGAGTACCCACAGTACAAACAGCACTGACTGAAACCAGATCCCTAATGACAGGAGAAAAGCCAGAACCGCAAGCACCATGGGATTACGCGTCCAAGCGTACAACCAATCTGCCGCCAATTTCCGGCTGAGCGCAATAAAGAAGGGTGCACCGAGCCCTTTCAGGGCAAGGTTCACCACTGTCAGCAAACAAGCTGCCCCGGCAATAATGGCTGACAACAAGCCGATTTCAGCGGGTACTGGAAGTATCCAGTCGGACCACTCTTGATGAGTGGCTACTGCTCGAATGGTGGCTACGCCAAATAGATTCATCAGGGCAAAATGGACAAGCGTCGTTATCCAGGCGACACCGCTCGTTGTCAGTTTCTTTGCCGGCCATTCCTTAACAAAACTGCTTCGACAATTCCTCGGTCGTGACATGCACAGATCCCGCCGCCGTTGCACTTCTGAACTCCTGGCTTCTGACTTCTGACTTCCAAATCCCGGAGGGATTTCAAGGGCGAAGCCCTTGGTTAGGTCCTTGTGTCCCAAATCCCATCACGCAATTCCCAACATGGCGTTCAGAAAGCCGACCAGGTATTTCCAGACGAGATAGTAGATGATCATCAGCAGCGGCAGGGTCAGGAGAACAAACGGGGTTGCGCCCGCCACAAGCTCGAAGCCGAAGACTCTGGCCGCAACCAGGGCCAGTGGGACCAACACTGCCGGCACAACGGCGCCATGCATTCCCAGGGGCAGGCGACGACGCCCGTGCATTGCCACATAGACGATGTTCCAGAAGCCCCATATTGCTGGCACGAGCGCCAGTGGGAAAACGAGGACCCGCTCCAGTGGAAACTCCGGGTTGTAAACGAACCGGATGACAGCAAAGACCACGAAAACTACCAGCAGAAGGATTGTCGGGATCATTATTCCCGCCATATAGGCTCGTAGATAGGGATGTGTATTCATGACAGTCTCTCCTTTCAACACTGCAACAGCATCCATGGAATCACCTGCGGAAAGGTGATCAAGGCGGCGGCGGCCACACCCCCCAGTACGAAATCGAACCAGGGCGCGGAGGCGGGTCGGCGGTCGAGGCGCCGGAGCATCAGCGGCCACAGGTCAACTCGCGGCTCCCGCTCTCCGATCGGTGGCAGGGCGGCCCGCAGCAGGGAACGCAGTTTCTCGTATTCGGGTTCGTTCATGGTTCAATTCCCACTTTCTTCAGTTTGCTCCGGAGCCGCTGGACCGCCCGAAACTCGCGCGATTTCACCGTGCTGAGCGATATGCCGAGGGCGCTCGCGATGTCGCCGTAGCTCTTCTCTTCGATCAGGGCCAAGAGGGCCACGGCCTTCAGTTTGGACGGCAATTCGGCGAAGGCGCGACGGATTGCCTGCCGCGCCTCTCGCCGCTCCGCTGAATCGGCGTTCAAAGGGCCGGGTTGCGCATCGAGCACGGCCTCCGAGACATTCACTTCCCGGCCCGCCGTGCGGAAGTGCTCCATGCTCAGATTGGTCGCGATGCGTCGCGCCCAGGCTCCAAAACTGCGGCCTGAATCGAATCGCGCGTGCGCGCGGAAGATGCGCCAAAATGTCTCCAGCAGCAAGTCCTCAGCGACGCCCGGATCACGGGTGAGACATACGATCCAGTTGTATACATCCCGCTGGTGGGTTCGGAACAGTTCCTCGAACGCATCAACTTCGCCCGACGCGAAACGCTGGAGCAGATCCATAACCGTCTCCACCACCCTTACCGAACGAGGCGACGGAAAGTTGCATGTTTCTTGTCGCCGGCAACCATCGGACCCTATGCCGGGGTACCGAAGCGCGGTAATCAGGGAACCGGAGCCGTCGATCTGGTTCTCCGATGGCAGAAGTATAGCATTGGCGTTCCAGCGGCCACGGCTGACCGCGCCGCGATCCACTTGGCCGGTTAACGGCGTTCGAGGAGACGACTACCTGGCGGCCGTAGAAAATCTCAACAGTCTGGCTTTGGTCGCCGGAGCCGGTGACTTTCATGACTTCATAGCCCGTCCTGGTCGAGTTTCCACTGGCTTCGCCGCTTCCAACCTCGCAGGGATGCTGGGGCCAGTGCTGACAACAAGGCGCCGATCCGCGTGGCGCTGTCTACGCGCACCCGGACCTCAGTCTCGAAGAATAGGTGCGCACCTCAGGCTGTTGAAGCTCGTTGGTCCGGCGGTTCTCACTCGTACACGCCGGATGCGAATTGTGCAGTAAGACCGGCGCAAAGGGCGTCCGGCAAGTCCTGTAAGTTATTGAAAAGATGGAGCGGGAGACGGGACTCGAACCGCTGGCATTCTACCACTGAATTACTCCCGCTCAATTCGCATCGGCTACTTGCTTCTTGACCTCTATTCTACGCCGCAAATGGGTTCGCGATCAACCGCAGGCTTGCCTGAGGGCGCGCGACATGGAAGTGGTGGGTTTGCGGATTCTGAGAGAATTCGCGGGGATCTTCGCGTAGCAGTACGCAAGGACGCTTCTCCAGCCCGAAGGGCGCAAGACACTAGCCCACGGCGTAAGCCGTGGGAAATGGGGCGCGCACGGAAGAGCCCCCGGAGGGGGCGGAAGATGGCGCCGCCGCAACCTTCCGCCCCGTTCCGGGGCTTCGTGAATCTCGCGGTTTCCCCACGGCTCGCGCCGTGGGCTATGTTCTTCCGCTCTCACGAGCTTTGGTTCGCAGCATTCCCGCATCTCCACTTCTGTGTCGCGCACCCCTTGCCTGAAACGCGTCGGCTAATCCAGTTCGCGGCCGGTGTATGATAAGCCGAAGAAGGAATCCGGGTGCATGGAACACCCGTTTGCCTCGACCGGCCAGATTTCAACTTCTTTTCCCCTCAGAATCAATTATTTACCCGGAATCCCTTTCTCCAGACGTCTGCTACTCTGAAGCCAGTAGAAGCCTTCGCGGCCTGCGGGCCCTTCGAGGTCCAAGTGAGTCCTTATATGCAACATATGCAACCGGATCTTCCAACCAACCCCCGACTCTCGGCCGCTGGATCGGAAGAAGCCAGGCCTTTGGCCTCATCGCCGCTAAACGCAGATCCGCCACTCGCCCGCTGGCTGGGCCTCTGCTTGGCGAAACGAAGCCAATTTCGGCCCTGTCGGCCTCCCGCGCCCCGGCGCCAACCCGTCTTGCCAAACGAACCCAATTCCGTCTGCGCCGGCAACTGCTTGTTCCCCTTAAATCAGCGGCTTCCAGCCACTCACTCGCTCTCGGACAACTTCGCCGAACGAACCCGATTCCGCCATTCCGCCACTCGCCACCGGTGGCTCCTCGTTTGGCGGAACGAAGCCAATTTCACGCCCTTCCGGGCCCCAGGAGCCGTTGCGGATGCGTTTTACCAAACGAACCTAATCCCATTTCCGGACACTCGGGCGCTGCCGGCCCGGCTCCGCCCGACGCCATCGCATCAACCGCACGCTTGCGTGAAACGGGTCAGCTCATCCAGTTTCCCGCGCGCGGCGCCGGTGTCGATCGACACCGTCGAGATCGCCATGCCTTCCAGAAAGGTATCCACTTTGCCGGCCGCCACCAGCGCCGCGGCGGAGTTCACCAGCACGATGTCGCGCCGCGGGCCGCGCTCACCGGCAAAAATGGCTCGGGCGATTTCGAAGTTGCGGGCGTGGTCGCCGCCCTTGAGATCGGCGGTGGCGGCGCGGTGGATGGCGAAATCCTCGGGCTCGAGCGTGCGCCGTTCCACGCGGCCCTCGCGGATTTCGAATGCCAGCGAGGAACCGGTGGTGGTGATTTCGTCCAGGCCGTCGGAGCCGTGGACCACGAAGCCGCGCTCCAGACCCAGCAATGCGAGCGCCGCGGCGATCAGCCCGGCCGCCTTTTCCGAAGGTGCGCCGGCGATCTGTGAAGTGGCGCCGGCCGGGTTGGTGAGCGGCCCCAGCAGGTTGAAGAACGTCCGCATTTTGAGGTCGATGCGCACCGGGGCGGCGTGCTTCATGGCGGTGTGGACGTGCGGCGCGAAGAGGAATCCGATGCCCACTTCGCGGATGGCGCGGGCGGAATCGGCGGGCGAGAGATCGATTCGGATGCCGAACGATTCCAATAGATCGGCCGAACCGGAGCGGCTCGAAATGGACCGGTTGCCGTGTTTGGCCACGTGCACGCCGGCGCCGGCCACTACAAAGGCGGCGATGGTCGAAATATTAAATGTGCCGGCGCCGTCGCCGCCCGTGCCGCAGGTGTCGAGGATGGCTGCGCCGGAGATGCCGTGATGGATGGGGGCGGCCATCGCGCGCATGGCGCGCGCGAATCCCACCAGCTCGTCGGCAGTCTCCCCTTTCATCCGCATCGCCATGAGAAAGGCGGCCAGTTGCGGCTGGCTCGCCTGACCGGTCAGGATCACCTGCATGGCCTCGCGCGCCTCTTCCGGAGAGAGGTTGTGCCTCTCGGCGACGCGTTCGAGGTAGGGCAGAAGCGGCATGATATATTGAGTGTTCCGATGTTGTAGTCAGGCTAGCACAGGCTGTTTCTCCAATGAAAATTCACGAGTACCAAGCCAAGGCCATTCTGGGCCAATACAACGTACCTGTGCCGCGCGGCGAGGTGGCGTTCACGGTGGAAGAAGCCGAGTTGGCCGCCCGGCGCCTGGGCGGAAGCGTGGTGGTGAAAGCGCAGATCCACGCCGGCGGGCGCGGCAAGGGCGGCGGCGTGAAAGTGGCCAAGGATTCCGTGGAGGCCGTCGAACTGGCGCGCCGCATCCTGGGCATGAAGCTGGTCACGCACCAGACGGGCCCGGAAGGACGCACTGTGCAGCGGCTGCTGATCGAAGAGACCCTGCCGATCGAGCGCGAGCTCTACCTGGGGATCGTGCTCGACCGCGTGCAAGCCAAGCCGGTGTTCATGGCGTCGGCCGCCGGCGGGATGGAGATTGAGGAAGTGGCGGCCAAGACGCCGGAATTGATCCTCAAGGAGACTATCGAGCCGGGTGTGGGGCTGGCCAGCTACCAGGCGCGCAAGCTGGCATTTGGAATCGGCATTCCGGCAGCCAGCGCCAGCGGCGCCGTGGCCGCGATGATGGCGCTGTCGAAAGCCTATCTGGCGATGGACGCGTCGCTGGCCGAGATCAACCCGTTCATCCTGACCAAGGACGGCAAGGTCTACGCGCTCGATGCCAAAATCAATTTCGATGACAACGCCCTCTTCCGGCACAAACAACTGGTGGATCTCCGCGATCTGAACGAGGAAGATCCGCTGGAAGTGGAAGCCTCGCGCTTCGGGCTCAACTACATCAAGCTGGACGGAACGGTGGGCTGTATGGTGAATGGCGCCGGCCTGGCCATGGCCACCATGGACATCATTAAATACGCCGGCGGCAGCCCCGCGAACTTCCTCGACGTGGGCGGCGGCGCGAGCGCCGAACAGGTGAAGAACGCCTTCCGCATTCTGCTGATGGATAAGAACGTGAAGGCCGTGCTGATCAACATTTTCGGCGGCATCCTGCGGTGCGACACGCTGGCCACCGGGGTGGTGGCGGCGGCGCGCGACCTCAAGATCCAGGTGCCCATCGTGGTCCGCATGGAAGGCACCAACGTGGAGCAGGGGCGCCAGATCCTGCTGGATTCCGGATTCAACTTCACCGTGGGGCAAGATATGCGCGATGCGGCGGAAAAAGTGGTGAAGGCGGCGGCGGCCTAAAAACATGAGCGTACTGGTTGACCAAAACACTCGACTGATTGTGCAGGGATTCACCGGGCGGGAAGGCACTTTCCACGCTCAACAGGCCATCGCGTACGGCACGCAGGTGGTGGGCGGCGTGACGCCCGGCAAGGGCGGGACCACCCACCTGGAACGGCCGGTGTTCGACACCGTGGCGCAGGCGGTCAAGGAAACCGGCGCCAACGCTACCGTGATTTTCGTGCCGCCGCCGTTTGCCGCCGACGCCATCATGGAAGCCGCCGATGCCGGACTGGCGCTGGCGGTCTGCATCTCCGAAGGCATTCCGACGCTCGACATGGTTCGCGCCTGGGAGTTTCTGCAAGGCAAAAGGACGCGGCTGATCGGGCCGAATTGCCCGGGCATCATTTCGCCGGGCAAATGCAAGATCGGCATCATGCCGGGCCACATCCACCTGGAAGGACACGTGGGCGTGGTTTCGCGCTCGGGCACGCTGACCTACGAAGCGGTGGGGCAGTTGACCAAGCTGAACATCGGACAATCCACCTGCATCGGGATTGGCGGCGATCCGATTATCGGGACGACTTTCCTGGATGCGCTGGAGCTGTTCAACGCGGACCCGGACACGTACGCCATCGTGATGATCGGCGAGATCGGCGGCAACGCCGAGGAGACCGCCGCCGCGTACGTGAAGGCGCACGTGAAAAAGCCGGTGGTGGGATTCGTAGCCGGCCAAACGGCGCCGCCCGGAAGGCGCATGGGACACGCCGGCGCGATCATCGCGGGCGGGTCGGGCAAAGCGTCGGACAAGATTAAGGCCATGCAAGAGGCGGGCATCGCGGTGTGCTCGTCGCCGGCCGATATCGGAGAGAAGATTCAAAGCAGATTATGAGCGTCGAACGCACTTTTTCCATCATCAAGCCGGACGCCGTGGCGGCCGGGCAGGCGGGCGAGATCCTCGCCATGATCCAGAAGGCCGGCTTCAAGGTTCTGGGGCTGCGCATGACGCGGCTAACCAAAACGCAGGCGCAGGGTTTCTACGCGGTGCATCGCGAGCGGCCCTTTTTCGGCGGGCTGGTGAAGTTCATGACGGAAGGGCCCGTCATCGTCATGGCCCTGGAACGCGAAAATGCCATTTTGGGGCTGCGCGAAGTGATGGGCTCGACCAATCCGGCCAACGCGGCGGAAGGAACCGTTCGCAAACGGTTCGCCACCAACATCGAGCGCAACTGCATTCACGGATCGGACGCGCCGGAGACGGCGGAGACGGAACTGCGCTTCTTCTTCAGCACAGCGGAATTGATATAACGGACAACCGTGGGAATCCCAATCGGAGTCGTGTCGGAATCGTCGCCGGGAGAGCGGCGCGTGGCCATGGCGCCCAGCGCCCTCTCGGTCCTGAATAAGACCGGCGCCGAGTGGTTGATGGAAGCGGGAGCGGGCACGCGCGCCGGCTTCCCGGACGCCGAGTACGCCGCGAAAGGCGTGCGCATCGCCAGCCGCGCCGAAGTGTTTGAGAAAGCCGAGGTCATTCTGCAAGTCCGCGGCCCCGGCGCCAATCCGCAGGCCGGCGCGGCGGACCTGGCACAAATGCGGCGCGGCCAGACCGCCATCGGCTTCGGCGAGCCGCTCACATCCCTGGACGCGGCCCGCGACCTTGCCGGACGCGGCGTCACCTTCCTGGCGATGGAATTGATGCCCCGGATCACGCGGGCGCAGAGCATGGACGCGCTCTCTTCGATGGCGACGGTGGCCGGCTACAAGGCCGTGCTGATCGCGGCCGACTCACTGCCCCGCATGTTTCCCATGCTCATGACCGCCGCGGGCACGGTGGCCCCGGCGCGCGTGCTGGTGATCGGCGCGGGCGTGGCGGGCTTGCAGGCCATCGCCACGGCGCGGCGCCTGGGCGCGGTGGTGAGCGGCTACGACATTCGCGCGGCAGTGAAAGAACAGATCGAAAGCCTGGGCGCGCGCTTCGTGGTGCTGGAGATCGAAGCCGCGGGCGCGGAAGATCAGGGCGGCTACGCCAAGGCGATGGGCGAGGATTTCTATCGCAAGCAGCGCCAGGCGCTGGGAGCGGTGCTGGCCGAGCAGAGCGTGGTCGTCACCACCGCCGCGGTGCCCGGCCAGAAGGCCCCCATCCTGATCACGCGCGAGATGGTGGAGCGCATGGCTCCGGGCTCCGTCATCGTGGATATCGCCGCGGAGCGCGGCGGCAATTGCGAACTGACGAGGCCCGGTGAAACCGTGGATCACGGCGGCGTCAGCATCCTGGGACCGCTGAACCTGCCTTCGACCGTGCCCTACCACGCCAGCCAGATGTATGCCAAGAATATCGCCACGTTTCTGAAGTACCTCATCAAGGACGGGAAACTGGCCCTCGACCGCCAGGATGAAATCGTGCGCGAAACGCTGGTGACGCTGGCGGGCGAAGTGGTTCACGCCAAGGTGCGCGAACTCATGGGCCTGCCGGCGGAACCGGCGGTCTGACAGGAGCATTGATGAATCTCGAGCTGGGCTTGTTCGTCTTCATGCTGGCGACTTTCGTCGGCCTGGAAATCATTCGCAAGGTTTCGCCGCTGTTGCACACGCCCCTGATGTCGCTCACCAACGCCATCTCGGCGATTTCGGTGGTGGGCGCGATTCTGATTACCGGCGCATCCGGCGCCACCATGCTCACCAAAGTGCTCGGCTTCATCGCCATCATGGCCGTGACCATCAACATCGTGAGCGGCTTTCTGATTACCGACCGTATGGTGAAGATGTTCCGGAAACCGGGGGCGAAGAAGTAATGGCCCAACTGGTGCAGTACATCTACATCGTTGCGGCGGCGCTCTTCATCCTTTCGCTGAAGTGGATGAACTCGCCGGCGAGTTCGCGGCGCGGGGTCGTCGCGGGGTCGCTCGGAATGCTGTTGGCGGTGGCCGGCACGCTGATCGGGTTCCCCGGGCTCGCAGGCGCCGCTGGTATCGGCAACGTGCACAACTGGGAGTGGATCGCCACCGCCATCGTCATCGGCATCGCGGTGGGCGTCCCCATCGCCTACATCATGCCGATGACCGCGGTGCCGCAGCGGACCGCGCTCTCGCACGCCTGCGGCGCGCTGGCCGCGGCGCTGGTGGGCACTGCGGAGTTCTATCAATCCAACACTCTCCACGACCCCCTGCCTACGTTCAAAATGGTTGCCCTGGTGATCGAAACTTTGCTCGGCTTCCTGACGTTCACCGGCAGCCTCATGGCCATGGGTAAATTGCAGGAGGTGCTGCCGCAGCGTCCCATCACATACCGCAATCAGAACGCCGTCAATTTCACGCTGTTCGTCATCGCGGCCGGGCTGGCGATCCGGTTGGTGATGGTCCCCACCGATACTTTCCTGTTCCCCATCTTCATCGGCCTGTCGCTGCTGTTCGGCGTGCTGCTGATCATCCCCATCGGCGGCGCGGACATGCCCACTGTCATCGCCATCCTGAACGCCTACGCCGGCTTGTCGGCGTGCGCCATGGGATTCGCCTTGGGCAACAATCTGCTGGTAGTGGCGGGCGCGCTCGATGGTTCGTCGGGGTTGATCCTTTCGATCATCATGTGCAAGGCCATGAACCGGTCGTTCACCAATGTGCTGTTCGGAGCCTTCGGGCAAATCCAGACTTCCCACGCCCAGGCGCAACAGCGGCCGTATCGCAGCGCCAGCGCGGAAGAGGCGGCATCCATTCTGGAAGCCGCCGGCAGCGTCATCATCGTTCCCGGCTACGGCCTGGCGGTGGCGCAGGCCCAGCACAAGATCCGCGAGCTCTACGACAACCTGATGCGCCGCGGCGTGGATGTCAAATTCGCCATCCACCCGGTGGCCGGACGCATGCCCGGCCACATGAACGTGCTCCTGGCCGAGGCCGACATCCCCTACGACCGCCTGTTTGAGATGGACGACATCAACGGAGAGTTCGCGCAGTGCGACGTGGCCCTGGTGATCGGCGCCAACGACGTCACCAACCCTGCCGCGCGTACTGACAAGGCCAGTCCGATTTACGGCATGCCGATCCTGGACGTGGACAAGGCGCACACCGTCATGGTGATCAAGCGGTCCATGAATCCGGGCTTCGCGGGCATCGACAACGACCTGTATTACATGGATAGGACCCTGATGCTCTTCGGGGATGCCAAGGCTTTCGTATCGGAGATCCTGAAGGAACTGCCGGCCAAGGTGGGGGCGTGAGAGCCCCCACCTTGCCGGACGTCATGTGTCGGGGTGGCACCCAGCCACGCCAACCCATCTCTACCCCGCGAACATGGAACTGTAACTAGGCCGTCATCACCAATAGACACCGTTCATCTATCGTGAAGATCGAAACGATGACTCACAGGGAGGTGTTCCATTGAGCCGAGCGATCATTTTCAGCATTTGCATTTCGTGCTTCTCCACCGCTGCAATGGGCCAGGCGACCGCCGGGATGGGTTCGCTGTCGGGAGTGGTAACCGACGCATCCGGAGCCGCCTTGGCGGGTGCCAGCGTGGTGGTCTCGAATCCCCAAAAAGGCATCACGCGCGCGATGCTTACCACCCAGGCCGGCCTCTTTTCGGCGCCCGCCCTGGTGCCTTCGGACGGATTTATGGTCAGGGTAGAGAAACAAGGCTTTGCTCCGTACGAAGCCGCCGATTTGACCGTGCAGGTCGGCGAGAATCTGGACTTGCACGTCCAACTGAAGCTGGGCGGGGTGAAGGAAACGGTGGAAGTCAGCGCCGCGGCGGTGATCCTCGATGACACCAAGACGGAGGTCTCGCAGGTGGTCGACAATCAACAGATTCAGGATCTGCCCATCAACGGCCGCCGTACGGATTCCTTCGTGCTGCTCACGCCGGCGGTCACCAGCGACGCCACATTCGGCCTGCTTACGTTCCGTGGAATGGCGGGCGGCAATGCCTTCCTCACCGACGGAAACGACACCACCGACCAGTTCTACAACGAAAACGCCGGCCGAACGCGCCTGGCCACGCAAATCTCCGGGGATGCCGTGCAGGAGTTTCAGGTGCTCACTTCCTCGTATTCGGCCGAGTTCGGACAATCCGACGGCGGGACGGTCAATACCATCACCAAGAGCGGCGGCAACGACATGCACGGCACAGCCTTCTGGTTCTTCCGCAACGGAGACCTGGACGCACGCGACCGCTTCGCTACCATCAATCCGCCCGAAGATCGTAACCAGGCGGGAGGGACCATCGGCGGGCCCATCAAGAAAGACAAGCTGTTCTTCTTCCTCTCCACCGAGTTTCAGCGGCGCAACTTCCCGTTGGTCAGTTCCATTCTCGGAAACGCCAACGTCAACTCCACTACCCAGACCTGGATCGGCTGCGGTGCGCCCGCGACGCCCGCGCAGTGCGCTGCCATCAACAACCTTCTGCCGCCCTTTTTCGGGCTGGTGCCCCGCCAGGGCAACGAGAATCTCTACTTCGCCAAGATCGATTACCACCTCAACCAGAGCAATTCCATCAGCCTCAGCTTCAATTACCTGGACTGGAGATCGCCGGACGGCATTCAGACCAACGCCGTTCTCACCGGCAGCACTGCCATCGGGCACAACGGGGACGATTCGGTTATGAACCGTTACGGCCGGGCCTCCTGGATTTTCGTGCCCGGCAGTTCGGTCGTCAACGAGCTTCGTTTCGGCTGGTTCAAAGACCGCCAGGCGGCCAACTACGACTCCTATCTGGAGACCCTCTACGCGCTGAAGGGAACGGACACGGCGTTATCCGTCGGGGGCGCATCTTTGAGCGGGTATACCATCCTGCCGTACGTGCAGCCCAGCGAGAACCGCTACCAGGTGATTGACAATCTTTCCTGGACCAAGGGCCGCCACTCCCTGAAGCTCGGCTTCGACATCGCTCCCACGGAGGACTACTCGAACACTTTGAGCAGCCAGTTCGGATCCTACAACTACTCCTCGGTCAGCAGCTTCGCCGAGGATTACGCCAACCTGGGCGCTGTTCCGAGTCATTACAGCACTTACTCGCAGACCTTCGGAAACCCGATTGTCGACACCACCCTGACGAATCTGGGTTTCTATGCCCAGGACGCCTGGAAGGTGACGTCTAAGTTCACCGCCAACCTGGGCCTGCGCTACGAATACACGGTGATACCGCAGCCCAAGATCGTGAACCCGGCGTATCCGCAGACCGGCGTAATCCCATCCGACTCGAAGAACTTCGGTCCGCGCATCGGCTTGGCGTATGCGCTCAACAACAAGACGGTAGTGCGGGCCGGCTACGGCCTGTTCTACGCGCGCTATGAAACCACGCTCATCCAGAACCTCTTCATTGACAATAACCTCTATACGCAGTCGCTTTCCTTCTCCGGCCCAACGCAAACCGGTGCGCCGGTTTTCCCGAACCAGCTGACCAGCCCGGCAGGAACCGCCGGAGCGGCGAGCATCGCGTTCGCCGCTCCCAACCTGCGCAATCCATATACCGAGCAGGGCGATCTGGCCATCGAACGGACCCTCGGCAAGGGCCTCACTCTGACCACGTCCTATGTCTGGAACCGCGGCAAACGCCTGTGGACGGCACGCGATCTGAACGCCGGCCCGCTGAGCAGCACGGTGTACAACTTCACCATCGAGAATGCCGATTATCAGCCCACCGGCCAGGTCTACAGCACGCAAATCTATACGCTCGCCAATCGCGTGAACTCCAACTTCACCCGCGTCGTACAGGTGGAGAACGACGGCAAGCAATGGTACGACGCCATGGTGGTTCAACTGAGGAAGAAGTTGGGCCACGGATTCCTCGGAACCGTCGATTACACCTGGTCGCACGAGTTGGATGAAGACCAGGGCCAGGGCGCCGGCGCGCTTTCTTTCAGTTCGCCGTCGAGCATGTACAACGGGAACTACGGCAACGACAAGGGGACCGGTGTGCTTGACCAACGCCACCGCCTGGTAAGCACCTTCACGGCCCAGCCAAAGTTCGGCGGCAACAGCAGATTCGCCAGATACATCCTCAACAACTGGCAGTGGAATGGAATCCTCACGCTGGCGAGCGGACGGCCGAGCGCCGAGACGGTGGGCTTCTCCTCCACGTCCAACCTGCCCCAGGCGTCCAGCGGCTCCCTCGATGGATTCGGCAGCAACAGCTCAGTCCCATGGCTGCCCATCAATCCACTGATGACCCAACCGATAACCCGCTTCGACACGCGCCTGAGTAGGGTAATTCCGATCCGCGAGCGGATGAAAGTGTACCTCAGCTTTGAGGTCTTCAATTTGACCAATACGCAAACTAATACTGGAGTAAATAGCGCGGGTTTCACGGCCGCTAACAAGGGGACTGTGGCGGCGCCCAACTTGGTGATCGCGCCATGCGCCTCGGCAACCGCAACGGTCTGCTCGCCGGAAACGCCCGGCTGGGGCAACAGCTCAGCGGGGTGGCCCGACGGAACCAGTGCCCGCCGGGGCCAGGTAGGCGCGCGTTTCGTATTCTAAGTCAATGACCACAATGATAAGAAAACTTCCAGCCCGCA
Source organism: Bryobacteraceae bacterium (assembly GCA_050014595.1). Lineage (GTDB taxonomy): Bacteria > Acidobacteriota > Terriglobia > Bryobacterales > Bryobacteraceae > PALSA-129. Next base: position 112,712 of record JBEKDA010000008.1, on the reverse strand, counting down.
AGTTGGCCGCTCTGACCATCCTGCTCACGGCGGTTCTGGTCACGGCGCTGTTTGCAGCCACCAACGCCCTCCTGCCGAGTGGCTTAATCACCGGCCGCAATTCGAACGGCCTGGTCTTCACCGTCACCAACCAACTGCTCCATCCCTGGGGTCGCCAGGCATTGATACCGGGCCGCCCGGTGGATATCGCCATCGACCGGGACGGCGGCAGACTCGCGGTGCTCAACACCGATCGCGTCGATATCTTCGACAGCCTGACCGGCCAATTGCTCGGCACCATGAGTACCGGTCCGACTTCCTACGCGGGGGTGGCCTTTCGCCCCGCCACGGATGAACTTTGGGCGGGCGGGTGCGGGCGTGGAGGAAGAGGGGGCGGCGGGGGCGACAATATCGCCATCGCTCCGGTGGACTCCCACGGAAAAGCTGGCGAGGTGAGGCGCATTCCGCTGACGGGCCACGCGGTTCCCATCGGAATCGGCTTCACCACCGATGGCTCGCGCGCCTATGTGGCGCTGAGCCGCAACAACACGGTTGCGATTGTCGATGCCCAGGCGCGCCAGGTGCTGCGCGAGGTTCCCGTGGGAATGGCGCCTTTTGGCGTCGTCGTCGCGCAGGCGCACGGCCGCGTGTTCGTGACCAATCGCGGGGGCCGTCGTCCGAAAGAGGGAGAGAACACCTCGACCAGCAGTGGCTCCGCAATGCTGACGGATCCGGTCACCGGAACCACCACCACGGGAACCGTCAGCGTGATCGGCATCAACGACGATTCGGTTCGCGAATTGGCAGTCGGCCTGGCGCCGTCCATACTGGCAATCAGCCCCGATGGCCAGACCGTCGCGGTGGCCAACTCCCACGGAGATTCGATCAGCCTCATAGACAGCGAATCGCTGGCAGTGTCCGAGGTGAAGGTTCCCACCTGGCCCCAGTCCACCGTGGGCAGCCAGCCGGTCGGGGTGGCTTTCTCGCCGGATGGCGTCCGCCTTTACGTGGCCTGCGCGGGCAACAATGCGCTAGCCGTGCTGGCGCGAGATCGCGGGAAATGGCGCGTGGTGGGCGCGTTTCCCACCGGTTGGTTTCCGTCGGCCGTGGTTGCGGACGCGCACGATACCATCCACTTGGTCACTATCAAGGGCACGGCGGATACGAGCACGCCAAACGGGTATCGCTCGCACAGTAAGGCGGGCAGCCTGGAAACCATCTCCGAACCTGCTCTCGCGCAGGCGGCTGCCGGACAGGAGGAGGTCCGGCGCCTGAATGAGCCCAAATTCGAAGGCTCGGGCGGTATCGCCAACCTGCCTTCGCTCGGCATCCGGAACGTGATCCTAATCATCAAGGAGAATCGTACCTACGATCAGATCCTGGGCGATCTTCCCAAGGGCAATGGCGACACGCGTTATGTGGAATTCGGCCGCGACGTGACGCCGAATACCCACGCGCTGGCCGAACAATTCGTGACTCTCGATAACTTTTATACCACCGGCGCCATCAGCTTCGACGGCCACCAATGGCTCATGATGGCATTTGTAAGCGACCACGTGGAGCGTTCGTTCGCGGCTAATCCTCGCGGCTACGCGTGGCACATGGGCGATTCTTTGGAGATCGCTCCGACCGGATTCTTCTGGCAGGGAGCGGCCAAGCCGCTCAGCCTGCGCGTCTACGGTGAGTTCTGTGTGGCGCCGCAATCCGATACCAGGAAAGGCGACATCGTGGAGATCCAGACGAACCCCCTGCCGGGCAACTGGGCGGAGAACCTGCGTCTGTGGCGCGAAGGGAAGCTAGAGCGCCGCGACTACTGCGGATCGGCCGTGCCGGCCCTGGAGCCTTACGTGGACCGCAAATTCCAGGCGACCATCGGGATGACCGACCAGTTCAAGACCGACGAGTTCCTGGCCGAGTTCGCGGAATTCGAAAAGGCCGGAAACTTGCCCCAACTCAGCGTGGTGACGCTGAACAACGACCATACCCAGGGAACCCGCCCCGGCCAGGGAACGCCGCGCGCCATGGTAGCGGATAACGATCTCGCGGTCGGCAGGCTGGTCGAACGGGTCTCCAAGAGTAAGTTCTGGGAGCAGACCCTGATCTTTGTCACCGAAGACGACGCGCAGTCCGGGATTGACCACGTAGACGGCCACCGGACTCTTTGCCTGGCGATCGGCCCGCACGTCAAGCGCGGCGTTGTGGATTCGGGCAATTACAACCACCTCGGCATGATCAGGACCATCCAGGACATCTTCGGCGTTCGTTCGCAAACCCGCTTCGCCAAGGCCGCCCGGCCGATGGGTACGATTTTCACCAAGACGGCGGATCTCAAACTCTTCGAGCACATTGAGCCGCGGCTGGATATCGCGGAGATGAATCCGCCGCTCAAGGCGCTCCAGGGCCCTGCGCTTCAGGCTGCGCGACAATCGCTGGCGATGGACTTCACCGAGGTGGATCGTGCCCCGGCCGAAACCTTGAACCGCATCATCTGGTGGAGCGTGAAGGGATTCGATAAGCCCTATCCAGGCCGCTAGTTGCAAGCCGCGTGCCAAAGCTTAATGACTGGAAAATCGGGTGCAGGGTGGGAGGCCGCTAGCCGGACTCCACCGCGGGGTGGTTTTGGGCCGGCCGGCCCGGTATCATGCAGGGATGCGACTGACTGTGTTTGTACTTGGATTGACATTGACAATGTCATCGCCGCTGGTGCGCGCGGCCGACGGCGATTCCATCGAAAGCGTTACCAAAGCTACCTACGAAGTGATCTCTGGGCCAGCGGGGCCGCGTAACTGGGATCGCTTCCGAAGTTTGTTTGCGGATGGCGCGCGGCTGATCGTGGTTCGGATATCCGGCGGGCGGCCGGCTCCGGCGGTGATGACGGTGGAGGACTACGTGACGCGGTCCGGCGCCAGCATGCAGACCAACGCGTTCTACGAATCGGAAGTAGCGCGGCGGATAGAGACGTTTGGGAATATCGCCCACGTATTCAGCACCTATGAATCGCGGCGCACGCCCGGGGACAAACCGTTTGCCCGCGGCATCAACAGTTTTCAGTTGGTGAAGGACGGCGATGTCTGGAAGGTCATGACGATTCTGTGGGATTCGGAGCGCGAAGGGAACGCGATTCCGGAAAAGTACCTGACCTCGCCAAAGTAAGCAAGAAATCGCGTAGCACCACTTGTCAGAGGTTGTCAGATCTGTTAGGGTGGGGATAGAGCACTCTGGCGAGGAGGTTTGGGATGCCGCAAACGGTTTCGTCTATTGGTCTTACGACGGGCCATGCGCCTTTTGTGGAAGAGGCCCGCAACCGCGGCGAGCTGTACATCGAGCAGCCCTACGACCTGTATTCGGATGAGAACCACGAAGCCTGGCGCAAGCTCTACAGCCGCATGCAGCCCAGGTGGGAACGCTACGCCAACGACCACTTTCTGCGCGGCCTCGAAGCCCTCAACGTCTCTCCGGACCGCATACCGCGGCTCTCCGACATCAATCGCCGCCTGCAGCCGCTGACCGGTTTCCAGGCCAAGCCGGTGAGCGGATACGTGCCCGGTTTTCTCTTTTTCGATTGCCTGCGCCGCCGCGAATTCCCCACCACCATCACCATCCGGCCGGCCGGCCGCATGGACTATTTGCCCGAGCCGGACATCTTCCACGACGTCGCCGGCCATGTTCCCATGCACACGCAAAAAGCCTTTGCCGACACGCTGGTGCGGTTCGGAGATTGCGCCCACACTGTGGCGCGGATGTCCTTGGAGATCCGCGATGAAGCCGAACGCGCGCGCCGCCTGACGAGCATTATCCGAGCCTTCTCGCGCTTCTTCTGGTTCACCGTGGAGTTCGGCCTGATGCGCGGGCCGAAGGGCGTTTGCGCCTATGGCAGCGGCCTGCTGAGTTCTTATGGGGAGCTTGAGCACTCCATCGAAAGCGACCAGGTGCAACGATATCCGCTGCAACTCGAGTGGGTGATCAACCAGGGAGCGGAGATCGACCACTACCAGCCGCTGCTGTACATCGTAGATTCGTTCGACCACCTGTTCAGCCTGGTGGACGAGTTGGAGCGCTGGATGCTGGCGGGCAAGTTGTTCAACGTGGCGCCAGGTCTTCCGGAAGTGAACCCGGGCGATCTGCAGAGCTTCCTGGACGCGGGGAAAAACGCCTGACGCGTTGCGGCTGCGCAGCCGGAAACGCTACACTGGGAAGGCGAGTTTTCCTCATCCATTCCCCGGTCGTCTAATGGTAGGACAGCGGCCTTTGGAGCCGTGAATCGTGGTTCGAATCCATGCCGGGGAGCCACCACTTTTAAAACCAATAAGATACGAGCACAATTTGACATCACGTAAAAGTACTTTTACAATTTGGTCATGTCTCGTGTACTGGAATCGCTCATCCTCTTCAAGCGCCACTCCCCGAATTGCCCCGTCAACAAGAGCCGGATTCCCAAAAAGAAGCGCGAATTCTGGATGGAGTGCGACTGCCAAATCTGGATACGTGGACGCACGCCGGCCGGCGATTTCGTTCCCCGTCAAACCACCGGGTTTTCGGATGTCAAGCAAGCGGAAGCGATGCGCGATGCGCTCGTGAGCCAGGGACGCGCCGAGGATGTGAGCGGACTCCCCGTTTCCGAGTGCATCGAGAAGTACCTGAGACTCCGAGAGCAGGACCTTGACGAACGGACCCTCAGCCAGCATCGCCTAGCCCTGGAACGGCTGCTCCGATACCTGGAGAATTCCGGCGTGAACTACATGCACCAAATCAAGGTTGACCACCTGGAGAGCTTCAAGACTGACGGCCTGCCAAAGGCGATGGCTTCCACCTCCCGCGCTACCACCGATGCCAAGATTCGGTGCTTCCTCCGCATGGCGTACCGCCGCGAGTGGACCAAGGATGTGATGGTGGAAAAGGTGAAACCAGTGAGAGCCGTCTACGAACAGAAGGAACCGTACACGGATGCCGAGGTGGAAACGATACTGGAACACGCGGGGAAACTGAATGGAGGAACGCACGGATACGCGGCGAAACCTGCAACCTTTCGGCTGCTCCTGGAAACGATGCTTGCCACCGGGATGAGGGTAGGAGATGCGGTTTGCTTCAACCCTCAACTTCTCGCCAAGGGTGAGACGATGTGGGCATACACGTTCATGCCACAGAAACGCAAACGCACCGAAAAGCCGAAAGCCATCGAGGTCTACATTTCCGATGATCTGAAAACAAGGATCGATCAGTGCGACTGGATGTCGCAGCGGTTGCCGTTCTGGTACGGAGCCGGATCAGACCCGGCCCCGTTAGCGCAAGCGGTCTATGAGAGGATGCAGGCCCTCGGAGAAAGGGCCGAGATTAAGGATTGTCGTCCCCACCGGCTAAGGGATACTTTCGCCGTCCGCCGGCTGCTCTACGGCATGAACCTTGAGGACGTTTCGCGACTTCTTGGGCATAGCTCCGTTAAGGTCACCGAAACGTATTACGCGAAGTGGGTTTCCTCGCGCAAGCGCCGTCTTGAGCGGTTGCTTACCGAGTCGCTCATGCACTCGTGAAGCCACGCTTTCAGGAATCGAGATGGAGACGTACCGCCGCTTCTCGGTTGCCAGCTTCCCCACGTTAATTACGCCAGGCTCGGAAGCAAAGAGCCTGATAATCGTATTGGCTGAGAACCCCCACAACTCAGCGAGTTCCCGGACCCGAAAGTGCTTCTCTAACGCCGCGCTCATCCCTTCGCCTCCGTCACCTGTCCCCGCATCTCATCTATCGTGTACAGACGTAGCTCGAACATCGCGCCCTGAACGAATCCGAGCCAGCGATTAATCTTCCCGTCCGTGGGTAGGTTCGGAATCGCCGCCAGCATCCAGCGCAAGTGGCACAGCTTCTCGCTCGTGGTCAGATCCCGCCGCGAGAGATCCGCCTTCGCCGCGGCCATCGCCAGGTGACCCACGCCGTATTTGACGATTCGCTTATCGTATTCCTGGCACATCTCCCACAGCTTGTCCCGGTCGGACCATTCGCCGGTCTCCAGTCGCCGCACCTGCTCCGCCAGCATCTGGTTAAACCCCTGGAGCTTCGCGCCGTCCGCCCGCGCCTCGGTCAACTCCGCCTCCAGTTGCGCGCACCGAACCTCCGGGTCCGGCTCCGGCGCGCACTCGACACACCCCGGACACTCCGGCGGACATCCGCATCCGCAGTGATCCCCCTGGCAGTAGCAGTCCAGCTTCCCGCTCCCATTGCACGTCGGAGGATTGCAAGCCTTGCAATACGCCGGATGCTTTCCGTGTTGGCACTCCCCCGGACAGGCACACGTGAATTGAGCATTCGGAGCGCTTTCCCCGCACCTCCCGACATGCTCGTGATTGCACAGTTTGCACGTCATGCCGGTATCAGCTCCGCCTGCGACGGATGCACTACGAAGCTCGGATGTCCGCCCTTCGGCACGCCCGGCCCCTCATCCACCGCGACTTTGGGATATAGCAGTCCCCGGCCGCGGATCTGCTCGACGGCCGTCACCGTGGCGCAATGCCCCGCCCACGGATGCCCACCCATGATCCGCACACGCTGTCCGACCGCGATATCCTTCCACGCCTGATCCGTCACTCATCCCTCCCATCGAACCGCTGGAACTTCGGGAAGAAATAGAAATTCTCTTCGATGTCCCGCGGCCCTTCCCTTTGCTTCGCCAAGATAAACGACACCGGAACCTGATCCTGCTCCTGAGTGGACGGCCTGTGAATGAACCAAGCCACGTCCGCATCGTTCTCGATGTCCCCGCTTTCCTTGAAGTCCGACAGTGTAGGCTTCGGGACCTCCCCCGTCTTCTCGCTAACCTGTGGACGTTTAAACTGTGAGAGCACCATGAACGGACATTGGAATTCTCGCGCCGCCATCTTCAGCGCGCGCGAATTGGCACCCACCGCTTGCGCCCTATTCAGTTCCCGCCCCAAGTTCCCGAGGAGTTGCAGGTAATCCACGATCACCAGCCCAATCGGAGCCTTGAGCTTCGCCCGCCGGATGGCCGCATGAATCGCCGGCACAGTGGACGCCATCGAGTCATCGAAGTAGATTGGTAACTCCGCGAGCAGATTCACCGCATCGCGCGCCCTCTCCCGTTCCTCCGGCGTGAGAGCATTCCGCTTCGCCCGCTCCGAGTCAACCCGCGCGATCTGGTACACCGCCCGCTGGAACAGGCTGATCTTCCCCATCTCCAAGCTGAAGATGGCCACACCGGTCCCCTTGCGCGCCGCATGTACACCCACCTGGAGCGCCGCCGAGGTCTTCCCCGTGCTTGTGTACCCCGCCAAGTACCAGAGTTGCTCCGGCTGCATTCCGCATGTCGCGTAATCGAGCCACCTCCACGGCATCTCGATTCCGTGCGCTTGCCGCGGCGCCAGCAGCGTCCCGATACCCTTCTCGGCTATCAGCTCCTGGATGCTCTGAAGGCCCTTACCGGACTCCTGTGGCGCCAACTCGATCAGCGTATTCCCGAGTCCGTTAAGGAGCGCCTGCGGAGACTCCTCCTGTGCAAGGCATCGATTTTGCAGGTTCTGAGTGGCGAGAATGATCCGCCTCAGCATCGCCTTGTCTTTGACGATCTGGACATAGCTGTCGATGTTCGGGAACTGCGGTAACCCGTCATCCAGCGACACCAGGTAAACCAGCCCATCGCACGCCTCAAGTTCGCTGAACTTCATCAGTTCATTGGCGATTGTGATCCGGTCCACATGGCCGCCGCCGTCGTACAGATCGCACGCGCGCCGCCAGATCCGTCGATGTTTCTCCAGGCTGAACTCATCAGCGGAGAGTAGCGGCCGGACCGCGTGCAAGAGCGCCTCATCCAGTAGAATCGATCCGAGCACCATCCGCTCCGCATCGACGTTTACCGGCAGGCCTTTCTCTTCTATTCCCATGTGATCTCCATCTGATCGACAGCCACCCCCACCACCTCCGCCCGAACCTCCGTCCCGGCACGGACCGCGAACTCCCGCGACCATCGCCGGCCGTGCGCTATCGTGTTCGCCATCGCTTGAGCCTCACCCTTCCCGTGATTCGCGCCACCGCACACGCAATCGCAGTCGAGGTGCTTCGCGTCATAACATTGCGCGTCGCACCTCCCGATACAGCCCTCCGAATTGTGGATACTGATCAGCGTCACGGTTACTCCGTTGGCTTCGGAGGCTCCCACTTGCGATACACAGGACCTCCCGGCTTCTCGCCTCCTCCCACCGGCTCCGGATCTTCGTTCCAGCACTCCTGATTGATCCACTCCGGGAGCGCCATCACGAACCCCTTCGCCCACTTCTCCGACTGCGCAAACTTGCCCTTGACGGCCGTCAACGCCAAGTCGAAGGTTGTCCGTGTGCGGACCTTATCGATGAAGTACTGTTGAGACATCGGCCGGCGGACGCGCCCCTTTGCCGGGTACGCCTCCCACAACTGATCGAAGGCCTGCTCAACGTCCCAATCCTCTTCGGTGTTCGGATGCCCCACCATCCCGCGCCGTTCTCCGTCGCCGGTCAACACCTTCTCGACTTGCGGTTTACCGCGCCTCCTCTCCGCCGCGGTCTTCCCGCCCTTGCTGTTTCCCTCGATCCTGGTTAACGCCTTCGCCCGCTCCTCCTCCACGCGCCCCTGGATCAGTTCTCCAGGTAGATCCGGATGCGCCTTGTAGCACGGCGCCAGCGCCAACCAGATCCGCTCCATCGTCTCCGTGTCCCGATGGAGCAACCGCGCCAATTCGTGCCGATCCTCCGGCACACTGCCATTCACCCACTGAGTCAGGATCAAGCGGAAGTACGCCCCAAGCTCATCCAATTCCATCGCCTGGACATTCCTGTCCGCGATGAACTCGTACACGTACAGCGGCATCCACTCCGGCACGTCTCGCTGACTCATATCCCCAACTCCTTGACCCACCGCGCATTCGCCGCGTCGTATTGCGCCTGCAAGGTATCCCGGCGCTTGCTTTCCCGGAGATACCTCTGGACATGCTGGAGCGCTTCCAGTCCCGGCTTACCCGGCCCTTCCGCCGCGATCTTGGTACACCGTGCGCTACAGCGCTCCATCTCATCGGTGAGACGCTCCATCTCCATCCGAGCCGTCATCTCCCGGACGCGCCGCGAGAATTGCTCGAAGTCGATCAGAAACCACTCCGCGCGCATCGCCATCAGCAAGGCGACGGTCGAAGGATTCCCGCACTTCGCCGCCGCCGCGGTAGCCCACTTGACGGACCGATCCCACTCCGCGCGCCGCTCCCGCGCCATCTCGGCGTATTCGTCATTCGTGGGAGCCGTCATGCGATCCTCGGCATTTCCGACCACTCGCGCCCATCGAGCAGCCGCCCGGCTCCCTTCTTGCCGGCGAAGTCCGACGCCACGCCGCCGCCCCAATCGATCAGGCGTTTCGTCCCGGACCGTCCCTCAGCCGGCCCGCACTGCGGATAGAACCACCCGTTACGGTCGCAACTCCCTCCGACCCACCCCCCCCATTGCTTGAAGAAATACGCCCGGCCCAACTTCTGACACAGGTCGCGCAGTTCTCGCGCCCACTGCGGATTCATCGGACGCGCTCCGGCTCCGGATTCCCCGCCCACGATCACCCAATCCAGGTTCCCGAGTCCGCGCACAGGCGGACCCAACAGCGGCTCCATCGACGCAAACCGCACTGAAGCTCCCGGTACCGCCATCAGCGAGTCCAGTCGATTCGCCGTCTCCGGCCCGGTGACCGTCACACCCTGCCAAACGTTCCGCGGGATCTCGTGCTTTTGCCAGTACGACAGCATCCGGCGCCCGCGCTTCGTGAGCATGATGTACACGTGCGGAGATTTCGCCATCTTCGGCAGGTACGGCGTCAACCACTCCGGGTCCAACGATTCGCTGAACGGGTCCGCCAGGTCGCACATAAAGATGAGCCGCGGGTATCCGTTGAGCCACGGCTTACCGGCGCGATCCTTCCCCGTGAGATCCGGCCATCCAATCGCCTTATCGAGCCGTCCGGCGAAGTGCTCCGGGACATCGAAGGACTTCGGCCATCCCGGCAGGCCCTTGTATCGCCCTACCAGTCCGGCCGCGTAACAGTGGCTCTCCGCGCATCCGGCCCGGTGAAGCTCGCAACCGTCGCAACCCACTACCGGGTTGACCGATGAATCACACCATCCGATTTCCGTCTCGATAGCCATCAGACCACCACCTTTACGTCCGGCTCAGCTACTCTCGCTCGCCACCGATGAATCAGCCGGCGAACTCCCTTCGGACACGCGAACTCCCGCAACCGTCGCATCTCGGCAGACTTCGGCCACCGCCGCGTCTTTACCTGTACGAGCACGACATCACTCCGGCGTACCCCGATCAGGTCCCACACGCCCCGCGATCCCGCCGAGCGCGTGACAACGTATCCGTCTCTCTCCAGCACGGCCGTAGACCGCTTCTCCGCGCGCGTTCCCTGATGGACATTGCTGATCACAGCGGAAACTCCCAAAACCCGTCCGTATCCAACCGGCCGCAACCGCGCGTCAAGTTGCCCTTGACCAGATACTCCTCAGCCGCCTTCGTGAGCCAGTACGCCTTCGTGGTCAAGTCGCGTTGCTTACTGCGGATCTTGTCCATCAGACGGTCCAGGCTATCCGCGTTCTTCGCCTTCACCAGCGGACCCGCCAACTTCCAGGAGTCGCGAATCTCCGTCTCGATTGCTTTCTTTTCGGCCGGCGTGTTCATCTCGCGCTCTTCGATAAGTCCGAGCGCCACCAGGTCTCCCTTGACCTTGTAGTCGATATGCCGCTCCCGGCCGCCATTGTTCGACATCGCCACCAAGGCGAACCTCTGGTTAGATGTTAATTTGATCTGCTTTACGATCTCGATCTTTTCCGCTGTGATTTCCGTTCTCACGTGAGACTCCTCTCTTTTTCTCCCGGTCGATTTCCATAGCAGCGTTGAAATCGTCACCGCTGAAGGCATCGATACAGGAACAATCCGACACCACTCCCGTCCCGTCGCATTCGTCGCACTCGTGCCCACAGTGCGGACATTCACCCGCACCTTCGCACTCCTCGCATTCGCCGGAACCGTGCGGACACTTATTGATGGCATCCAAGCAGGATTCAGCACGCGCGATGAAGTCAACCGCTGCGATTTGCGCCGGATCTCCGAACCGCAGCGGACCCGCCAGCGCCTTCCTCGCCGCCTTAAGGTCCATCGTCAGATCCTCATCGGCATGACCACGTACCGGTAATCCGCCCCGCCGGCCGTCCGCAGTTCTCCCGCCGATTTCGCGTCCGTCAACCGCAGTTCCACCTGATCCGATTCGATGGCCCCCAGGAATTCCGACAGGTATTGAGCGTTGAACCCCATCTCGATCCCTTCCCCGTCGAAGTCGCACGGAACCGCTTCGGTGCTCTCTCCGGCTTCGACGGCCGTCGCGGACACCACCAACTCTCCGGCTTGCAGCGCGATCTTCACCGCCCGCGACCGCTCATCGGCGAATTGCGACACGCGAGAGAGCGCGCCCGCCAGTTCCAGCCGATTGCACGTCACCACGCTCTTAGCCGCCTTCGGTAACACCCGCTCGAAGTCCGGGAAGTTGCCCGTCATCTTGCGCGACACCAGCAGCGCCTCTCCGGCACGGAAGAACAGGTGATTGTCATCCTGCGATATCGCCAGCGCTTCCACCGCCCCGGCCACCTGTGGCAGGTTCTTGATGGCGGACAGCGGTAGCAGGAACTTGACCTCGGCATTCCCCGCCATCTCCGCCGATGCGAACGCCAGGCGATGTCCGTCCGTCGCGATCAGGTACAGCCGCCCCTCCCGGTATTCGAACTTCGCCCCGTTCAGCGTGAACCGGGATTCAATGTTGCTGATGGCCATCTTTACCCGGTTGATCAGCTTCAGTAACGGAGCCACCGGAACCGACAACACCGTCTCCGGCGCCGCCGGCAGTTCGGGAAAGGACTCCGGCGACATGCCCGAGATGCGAGTCTTTGACCGCCCGGCCGTGATCGTCGCCCAAGCCTTATCACTCACCTTGAAGCAAACGTCTCCCTCCGGTAGCAACCGGCTGTAGTCCGACAGCTTCTTCGCCGGCAACGTCGCGACGCCCGGCTCCGTAACCTTCGCCTCCACGCGCACACTCAGCGCAAGCTCCAGGTCCGTACCGGTGATCGTCAGCGATTCTCCGGCCGCCTCCAGCTTCACGTTTGACAGAATCGGGATCGTGGAATTCTTTCCGACCACGCGCCCCACCAGAGCCAGCGCTTGGGTTAAGGCAGACTTCGACACACTGAACTGCATAGATCCTCCTGATAGACCTGTTTGTGGATGCCGAGCAGAGATACACTCGCGGTTGCCGTTGCACGGCGCGAGCGACTCCGCCTGCATTCAACTGCTGTTACGAATGGACCGCGCTGAGGTGTGCGGTTACCGAGCCGGAGGCGTCCAGAGAATCGGAACCTGTCCGGGATGCTCACGGAAGTACCGATCCAGCGCCTCGCGGAGTTCCTTTATCTCTTTGCGCGAAAGATGGCGGACTGGAGGTGCGGGTTTCGGCGCCGGTTTCGGTTGCTGCGCAAGCTGGTATTCGATCCGCTCGGCAACGGCGCGCTCGTGAGCTTCACGCTCCTGAACCGCCTTGATCCTGTCCGGATTCAGCGAACCCAGATCTTGACCGAACATCGAACCAGCCGCAACCAACACCACCAGCAAGGTACGCATGACGTGCGCCTCCATCGTACTATATCGTCCGATTGTCCGTTTCACCTTATGGTCACCTTTCCGCTGATCACGACAGCCCCGCTGATGGTAGTCGCCGGACCGTTCACCATGATCGTGTACGCCTGATTGGCCGTAGCGTTCAGAGCATCGGTCACCGTCACCGTGAACGTGCAAGGTCCATGCACCGTAGGCGCCCCGCTCAGCACTCCAGCCGTCGAAAGCGTCAACCCGGTACACAGCGTTCCGGCGGAAACAGCCCAGGTGTACGGCACCTGGCCGCCCGTGGCCGCCAGAGTCTGTGGAGCGTAGACCACGTAAGCCCACGCATTCGGTAGCGTGGTGGTTGTGGTCGATAACCCTTGCGCGAACAACGTCGCCGCCAGAGCCGAAAGCAAGAATAATCGTCGCATCAGACCCAATACCTCACCCGGATAACCGGATTGTCGCCAATCGTCTGCCCGGTGAACGTCAGAGCCGCTCCGCTCAACGTGTAGTCCAGGCCCTCAGTCATCAGTAGACCGTTCACGAACACGTCAACCGTCGCGCCCGCCGCCGGAGTCGCGCTCAGCGTGTAAGTCTGGCTGCTGTTCTGGAACAGATCGTCCCGCGACTGGAGTGTGACCGCCTGAGTAATCGTCATGGGACCACCGCTACGTGAACGCTTCCCGCGTTGATCGTATCCGCGCCATTCTTGTAGGCGATGCTATAGAAGAGGATCGCGCCGGAGGTGCTGTTGATCGTGAACGCACATCCCGGCGTACACGGTGCGTTAACCGTGCTCCCGAGAGCCGATGTCAGCCCGTAGGAGACCGTCGCGTTATCCGCTACCGTCATTTCCCCCATGCTGAGGTAGATCGCTCCAGAGCCGCCTGTCAGTACCGCCGGAGTCGTGAACGTCCCAGTGTAGACCTCCGCCCCACAAGTCTGTTGCCAGTAGTACGCCGTCGATGCGCTCAGCGCCGAGGTGTGCCCCACCAGAAACCACCGCGCGCCCAACGTGGCGGAATCGCTCTGACTCCCCACCAACTCCGCGACCAGCGGAGAATAGGTCGCGCTCGTGGATACCGCCCACGTGCAAGCCGTCGCATCCGGCCGCGAATACGAGAACACCACCTCCGTCGCCGTCAGCGCCTGGCGGACAGGAGCGTTCGCCGCGCTCAGAACCGAAACCGTCGCAAGAATCGCAATCGTCACCGATCTCATCGTCATCTCTCCTTAATACCGGTACCACGCAAGCAGCGTGTCATCCGGTTGTGGCGTCGCCGCCGTCACAAACGTGACCGTATTCCCGGACAGCGTGTAATCCTGTCCCGCCTTCTGCACAATCCCATTGCGAAATAACACCAACCCGGCCGATGGCCCCGGAGCATTCGCCAGCGTGAACGTCACGTTAGTTCCGTCGATGGTCCCGCTCACCGTCTCCTGATCCACGAACGTAACCGGCTGCCAGGCGTTCATTGAAGCGTTCCAGCGGATGTACTGTCCGTCCCCTGGAGTAGTGGTGTACGTCAGGCTCCCACTGCCGCCAGTCATCAGAATGACGCCTGCGATAGTGGGCAGGTTCGCCTGTGCCACCTTCACGCTGTCCACCGAAACCGCGGTCCCGGATGTTGGCACGATCCACGTCTCCGTCCACGACGGCCCGCCCGTGAGTGTCCAGGATACCGTGTAGCTCGTACTCACCAGTGCCCATTTCCTCGGATCGGAGCCAGGTGCAACGCCAGTCGATGCCGCAATCGCAAGCCACGTCTGAGTCCCGTACGTGACGCTGTTTCCCACCCAATACGCCACTGTCCCGGACCATCCGGCCGGAGTCGGACCCGACACGATACAGGTGTCATTCGGAATCAGAGCCACATTGAAGTTGTTCGTCTGTCCCGTTGGCGGAGTCGCCGTGAACTTCACCGCGATCGTCTGTTGCCCGACATAGGACCCGCTCGACTTGCAAGCCGCCGAAAGACGAATCAGCGCTTGCCCACTAGCCGGCTGATTGTTCGGACCCACCACCGACTGGCTAACCGTGGTAGTCGCCGCCCACATCGAGGTCGCGTACAGGATTGCAAGTAGTCTCTTCATAGTAGATTCCCGTCGATCAACGTCTCCATGCTCGACCGTGGAGATCTCCCTCCCCCACGTGCCGCAAAGTTCAAAAGTCCCGACGCCTTCCACGCGCACCGCTGAGCCGCCGCGCGCATCTCCAGCAGAAACGGCCGGATCGGATCGTCCGCATCCGCCATCTCGATACACTCCGCGATCCCCGCGAAGATGATCGTCAGTTCGTTATTGAGATCGTGTCCGCACGCCGCCGCCACGGCCCGCGCCCTTGTCGCCGCGTCCATCATTGCTACGCCTCCGCGCCGCCCTCAAGGCTTCTTGTAAGCGAGCTTGCATTGAGACCTCCAGCAAGTCCAAAAGATGGGGAATCGCCATGCGATGTCGCCTTGTCTCTCTCGCTGTTCAAGTTCCCGCTGTTCCCTTCGCTGAGTTGCGAGGTCATCCCAGTAGCTGCGCTTGACGGAGAAAAGTCCGCTCCGCCACTCTGGCTCTTTTCGCTCCCCGGCCCGGACCGCTTGCGCTTGAGGCTTGACCGTCCGGACCGGATTGCGATGATATCTTCGTCGCTGAGGATTCCCGGTCGCGCGGGTAGCCGTGTAGGAGTAGATTGACTCATCCGCTCCCGCATCCGAGCCGCCACCGCCGCCAATTCGCTCTCCCTCTCGGCTATCGTGGGACGGCCCCGCCGGCGCTTCACCGGGTTGCGTACCGATTCCAACTCCCGCTCCAACTGGAACAGGTGCTCCTCTAATTGCTCGATCCGTTTCTGATCCCGCGCCCGAACCGGAGCATCCTTCCCGGTAGGCTGAAAGATCGTGATGTACGCCTCCAGCAGTCCCATCAGCCATGCTTGGTTAACCTTCCTGAGGTCCAACTCCGCCCGGCATCCAAAGAGGAACCGGACGATCTCTTCGTTGCTGTAGAACCAGCGCAACCTATCACCGTCGATCTCCTCCACGTACCCGCACTGCTGGCGGATCGACTCCATCCGCTCGCCCTTGATGTGTCCTTCACCTTGGAGCCGCTCCAGTCGCATGATGCTGATCCCGAGCGCATCCGCCAACGGCCCGCGGTTCATCCCGTCCAAGTTAGTTCGGAACCGCTGTCCGTGGATCTGTGAGGCGATGGCTGTACGCGTCCGCTTCACACCAGGCGGAGAGACGCCGCGCATGAGTTTCCGTTGGATCGTCTCCAGCGACTGATGCGCGTTCTCTTCGACCACCTTCAACTCCGGCTCCGTCCACCGGTACCGTTCCCGCGCGAAGATCAGACCAAGTTGCGCCGCCCGCCGATGCGCCACGTCCGGCGTAAGCCCCGTAAGCTCCGCGGCACGCTTCGCCGCGTGATGCCCGTACGCGTTATGCGCCCAGCATTTGCGGATCACCTCATCCTGCTGAGGTGTGATCTGGACTTGATGCCCCTTCGGCAATTGGATCTCTCCTCTTTCTCAGCACGTATTCCACGCCCGTCAAGTGCGCGCCCTGCACAATCGCCCCATCCTCCAGTAGCCGCCGGATCTTCGCGTAGTCCGGAGACTTCCGCATCAGCCCGTTTTCCTCCAGGACCTTGCGATCCGTGATCTCAATCGAGACCCGGCGTTCCAAGTCCAGCTCGAACCGTTCGAGGAAGTTGAGGAGCGCGCAATCTTCCTCGAACGGTGTCCCGCCCCTCATCCTCAGATCTCCAGGCGCGCCATCACGTCTTTGACCCGAGCGTTGAGCGCCGTCAGGACTCCCACGTACTCGGACAGAGCCTCCGCGACCGGAGCCGCCGAACTGAGCGCCGGCTTCGCGCCATCGCAGCGAACCTCACCCGGCCGCATGACGGACGCCAGTCGAGCTTCCAGGACTTCCGTGTTCGCCTGGTACTTCGCCAGTTCGCGCCGGATGGCCGAGAGCATGGTCGGAATCTGCGGTTTCGGCTGGAGCGGAGCAGCCGGTTCGGGAGTAACTTTCTTCGTCGTTTTCTTGTTGAACATCGATCCTCCTAACTACTGCTCGATGACTTGAAGAGCAGCGAGCACAGCATGGCCAGCGCCAGCCCCTGGCAGAACGTGATTTCCTTCAGACCGAACAACGTCGGCATCAGGTAATCCCAGAGCCACATCACCGGCAGCGCGCAGAGCACCGCCAGTCCGATCATCAGAGCCGCAAACGCGACTACCTTTCCCATCGACTACCTCCAGAAACCTGAACGCCTCGATCAGTTGGCCCGCGTGGCGCCGGAAGGAACTTCGAGGTGCTAGCGGGGTACAGCAACGCCGGTCTTGGGGTTGTGTGGACTTCCCAGCAGAACGGCGCCTACGCGGCTCAACTGTGCCGGCGAACTTCGATGTCCTCATTGCTTGCCTTCAAAAAGCGGAGCGGATGGTTCGCACGCCACCCGCTCCGAAGGAGAAGAAGAGTCAAACGGACCCTCAACCGCAACGAGCGCATCCCAAACTGTAGCCGTAGTGCCTCGATGCCAGTGGCGGGAAACACACACGCCCCATCGCACCTCACGGCCGTCAATCTCAATCTCGACTCGATACCCACCCACCGACCCGCGCCACCGCTTATCCGGGTCCGCATGGACCTCTCGGATAACCCGGCTTCGCTTGGCGGGAGACACTTCAGGCACAGCGCCCACCTGCCTCAGCAAGCCGCGCGTTCGAGTGGCCAGCAGCGCGACACTCGCGCAACTTGTCCGCCAGTACGGAGGATCGATCATCCGCCGGCCAGAAGATCTTCCGGCCCTCGCCGAGGTCGTAGTACACAACCTCGAACCGCACCGCCAGGCGCTCCGTCATTTCACCCTCGCCAGCGCCCATCGGACGGCCGTGAACACCATCGACCCGAACTCGAGCGCGATTCCACCCACGAGCAGGTAGCGCCAGTACGTCTCCAGAAATTGACAGCAGTTCAGCGGCACAGGACCTCCATTTCGGAGGCGAACGCTCCGAACGAAGATCTCAACGTGGGAATCGAAGAGCGGTAATAGTCGGGATCGATGAACCGCTGGAAGATCCGGTCCCACCGCGCGTTCTCTTGCGCGATCTGCTCCGGCGCCGGAGCTACGCGCTCCACCCGGCAACCCGTGAGCTTCGCAGGATCGAACCGTCCATCGGCGGTTCTGGCTTCCGACCACTGCCGCGAACTGGCCGCCCGGATTCGCTCGCTGCGGTTCTCCCGCGCTTCGGTGAGGCATCCGTCGCAGAGCCTTTCGCGCTTGCCCATGCTGTGCGCGCTCTCCCTTACCCGGAATGCGTGCAACTCGTTTGCTTCCACACCGCATCGTCCGCACTGCGCCATCGCACACCTCTCCTGTCGAAGTGATCGCTATTGACTGGGAGTGGGATGAAGGATTACGATGGAAGCCGTACGAGGGACTTCACCGTAAAAGGTATCCCGCTGATCGGGGACCGCTCTAACGGTCCCCTTCAGTTCCCGCCTGCACTATCAACTATAGATTTCGAGTCCGAAACTCTGCCCTGAATGATCCAACCACCTGAAGCTTTTTCTCTGTCTCGGCGTTCCGCCTTAGATTCGGACTTTCGGATTGCTTAATCTGTTTCAAACCATATAGTACGTTCTGGTACGAAAATATCTCAACTATTTGGACAAATGTTCTAAAGAAAAAGAACAAAAGAACCGATAGCCCGAAGAACATTTGCCCGCTTCGTGTCAAAACTGTAGAAATGAAAAGACTTTACGCATCCGTTGCGGAGGATGTTCACAACTCCGTCAAGTCACGCGCCGCAAGGGATGGACAGAAGCTAACCGAGTGGGTTCACAAAGCCGTCATGGACAGGCTAGATCCACCCGGCGCAAGCCAGACGGAACGCGTACGTTTAGGACCACTCGCCGAAGTGCCGGAAAAGCACCGCGCCGCCGCCTTGCGCTATGTGAAGTTTCTGAAGGATTGCCCTGAAGAGTTCGTGGATACTGCCGAAGACATCCTAAAGTCGATCATCGCCCTCGAACGCCGCGTTTGCCGCCGCAAGTGAGCCGTGATACCGTCAGCGGCATGAAGTTCACGCTTCTGCTGGCCGCCGCCGTAGCCGCCCTCGCACAGACCCCCGATGCCACCGGATGGTCCGCCGCCAAGTGGGGAATGACCGCCGCCGAGGTGCAAGCCGCATTCCCCACCGTCCGCCCCGTCAACCCGCCCGAAAAGGATCTAGGCCAGTTCATCCGCCTGGAAGCCCCCGCCATGCAACTCGGCAACTACCAGGCAACCGCCAAGTTCAAGTTCCCCACCGATCAGGACCGCTTGACGGCCGTCAACGTCTCCGTATCTCAGGACGCCGCCCGCCCTAGCGCCTTCGACGCCTTGAAGGACGGACTCACCGCCAAGTACGGCAAACCCACCAGCTCCGATACCGTCTCCGAACGCACCGCCTTTGGCAGCACCATCGAAACCCGTTCTATCGTCTGGCGCCTCAAATCCTCGATGGTCACCCTGGAGTGGATCGAATCGAAATCCTTCGGGATAGTGACGGTCCGGTACGCCGAGCGCAAACCGGACCCCACTCTCTAGGCCTTCCCCGTGTACTGCTCGACATATGCCGGCGTGTGATGCAATCGCGTAAGAGCGACCGTCAAACGTCGCTCGAATTCCGCCGGCCATTGCCCTTGCGGTCGGATCGCATCCTCCGGCCGGAACCTCTCCAGGTAGCGGTCAAGCACCTCCGCCGCCTCTTGGTCCAACCGAAAGTTCGGCTGTACGAGCCGATAGCCGCGCGGCCCGCAAACCGACGCTCCCTCTACGTTGACGGCCCTCATGTCGGCCCGGTGAACCAACTCCGCCTGCTCTCCGTTTGGCGCCGGAACTCCCAGATGAGAGTATACCCGCGCCTGTACCATCGCCTCCACCTCGCGCGCCGCGTCCGTCTTGAATGGACGGCACACATCCGCGACGGCCGCCTCTGCCGCGTCATGCAGTAACCCGTACACCTCCAGTTCCCTCGGCAGCAGATCGGCTACCAGAAGCGAATGCATCCCTACCGGCCAGAATAACTGTCCGGCACCGCCGAAACGGCACAGCCGCATGAGCTGTACCGCCAAGTCGTGGATCGACGGCGCGCCGAACTCTCGCACCACGTGCGTACCCGTAAATGTAATCATCGCCGACTCCTCAACAGCAGTGCGAGGATCAGCGCATATGCCGCCAGGTCCACGCACGTATCATCCACCTTCTCCCCCTCAACCGCTTCCACTACCCCCGGCGCGATCAGGTTGGAGATGCGCATCATCTTGTCCGACATGCGCACCAGAATCCCATCCGCCGCCGACACCCGGCCAGCCGCCAGATTCTCGATGTACAGGAAGTTGCGGAACGGATCTGCGTCGGAATGGCTGTAATCCGCATTCTTCCGCTCCACCGTGTCCGCTATCTGGTTCGCGAGTGCGCGGAAGTCCTTAACAAATTGCTGCGTATCCATTAGTAGTCCCTCACTTCCCACACCACGAGCGTTCGATGAACTCCGCCAGACGCATAAGCTACGGCTTCCAGATGATTCCGGCTTCGACCACCGGATTCCAGGCTCCCGTCCCGTTCGGTCCCACGTTGCTCATGTAGAGCATCCGGACCGGTATGCCCACCGCCCAATGCGGACTGAGTTGCCGCACGTAAGTCAGCGTGAAACTCCCCGCGACCCCGAGAGTCACCCCGGACCCTCCGGCAGAATTACTGAACGATGCCCCAACGTCGCCGCCGATCAGCACTGCATTCTTGGAGTCCTGATACACCACCTTGTGCTCGCCCGCGCGCGCCGAGCCACTCAACAGGTAGATCGACTTCCCGTTGACGGTGGTTTTCAGCGGAACCAGGTCGGTAGTCGCACTGCCGTACAGTGACATCCTTGCGCCAGTCGTTCGCGCCGTTGAAAGTCAGGCCCGTAATCGGCCCCGCGAGATAGACAGTCCTCTCTTGTGCGTTCACGGCTTCTCCTCCGGCTTCACCGTGAGATCGTCCAACTCCGGATGGAGATCTTCGTGGTGCATGATGCAACACAGGTTCCAGACCGCCTGTGCCAGGTGATCCTCATTCGGATTGACATCCGCCGGCAGCCTATCCAACGGGATACCCTCCCGCTTGAACAGTGAGATCATCTGGAAATCGTTGAGATGTCGCTGAGCCGAATCCGCGAACCGCGACAGTGGAGATCCCTTCTCCCAATTCCGCGCCGTATACTTCGCCGCGCCCTTCTCGTACACCAGCGCCAACCGCCTCAGCGCCACTGGCGTTATCAACTCGAATCGTCCCTTGCCGTCTCTGGTGTCCCGCACCATCCCCGAGCCGAACGATTCCCGCTTCCCGCTATCCGCTACGATGTGTTTACTCATTCCTTCCCTTCCGCGTCCGGCCGCAACGCGCGACGGATCGCCGATGCCGCCATCGCATACACGCGGACCGTCGCCGCCGCCGCAAAGAACAGCAGCATCACCGTACTCAACCCGTCGATGATGTAGGTATTGATCGTCCGCAACATGACGCCCTTTCGCCCCTATCCGAGAAAATGCTTCGTCAAAACCACCGAGAGCAGGGAACCCGTCGCCCCGCCCATCACGTACCCGAACTTCGCCGCCCTGCTCTTATCCTTCCCGCGCTCGGCAATCCGCTCCATCACCGTGAAACTCAGGTAAGCGAACAGAAGGTCAGACACCACGAGGTTGGAATACCACCCGAAAGCAATCGCGCGAGCGTTCCAACAGAAGATCCCGTACGAGACCGCCTGAATCCCGAAAAACGTCCAAAAGTCTTTCATCCGAGAACCTCCAGGTAGCTCGTGATCCGCCAACCTTCGTACGCCGGCCATTGGTCCGCCGGATCGTAAATCACTCCATCCCACGTCACCATCCAGTGCCACCGGCTATCCTTCGGACGCATAATCGATAACAGCGCCCGTTGCGGTAACACTGGCTTCTCGCGTGACACGCGACGGCAGCGCGTGTCCGCGCATCGCACCCCGAACTTACGTAGCGCCGCCACAACCTCGGGAGTGGTTGTCCCACCCCCGCGAGGATGCGGCTTACAGGCCGCTACCGCATCCTCCAGCGACACCCCGGCAATCATCGCCACGCAAGCCTGACCGCACCAACTGGAGCCGTCCGGTTGCCGCACGAGGTTCATTTGAACAACCCCCGCCAGAACCGGACCGCCAGATACCCGTTGATGCCGGCGGCCATCGTTACATAGCACGCCACAATCACATCAATCAGGCGCTTCATCTAGAACCGCCTCGCCTTCCCGGCGTAGAAGCCACGGTCGTAAAACGGCAACCACTCCACCTTGAACCGGTTGATCGTCCCATCCGGCGCCTGATTGAACTCCACAATCGAGCCGCCTACATGCGCCTGAATCTTGTTCTTGCGCATAAAAATCGACTGATCGCAGGTGCATCCGGTCTGAACCGTAAACACTTCCCGGTAGTAGTTGTAATCGAACTTGTGGTAGTGTCCCGCCAGAATAATGCAAGGCTTCTCGCCGCCCTGGAAGCTCTCCACCATCTTTTGCATGGAGTAACTCAGCGCGTACGCCGAACCGCCGCCCGGATGCATCACGCGCATAATCCGCGAGCCGCGCTCCGCCTTCAGTTCGATGTCCGCCTCGACATACCCGAGATAGATCAGGTCATCCCGGCCCGCCGCGCGCGCCCGAAGTTCCGCGTACTTGCCGATCTCCACTTGCTCGCGTTGCTGATACCATCCCTCGTGATCGTCGCCGGCCACGTAGCGCGTGACGATTCCCTTGCGCCGCGGATAGTTCTCGATCCAGTAGTCCACCTGCCGGTCCATGCCGTAGACGTTGATGTCGTACTTGTTGAACCGAGCTTCGCCTTCGATCCAGTTCCCGGCGTTGTAGACTTCGGTGATCCCTTCCGCCTCGTACAGGTCGTACAGTGCGTTCAGAACATCCAGCCGTTCATGCTTGCTGCCGAGGTGATTATCCGACGTGACGCCGAACCGTCTCACGCGCGAGTTGTATTCGCCGATGTCGTGAACGATCTTCACCGCGTTACCCGGCTTCACGTCGCCGGAGATATCGCAGATCCCGTCCGTCCGGACGCTTACGTTGTGCCCGGCGTCTCTCAGCCTGGCCACCGTGTCCTGAACCGTCCGCTCGCTCTTATTGAGAGCCTCGGACACCATCCGCACCGTCGCCCGCCCGCGCGCCTTCTTGACCGCCTCCAGCACCGCCGAATCGAGGTCTTCATCCGCGATCTGTACAGGAGCCGGCTGCCTCCGCTCTGCCTCCGCCTTCCGGCCGCATTCGAACGAGCAGGTCTCGTTGCGCGCCGGAAACGTTTTCTTTTTCTTGCACACCGGACACTTCCGGGTTTCCAGCCGATGTTGACTCAGATTGTTATTCGAGGTCATCTACCCTGCTTTCGACGCGATCCAATCGCGCGGTAAGTTCGCTGTGCAGTTCTTTCCGCACATAGTTCCCGTTCACGCGCTGATAGAACCGGATCTCCGCCTCCGCCAGCTCCGTGCGCATATTCGCGCCCGAGAGTTGTATCTCCGTGCGAACGCCCTTCACTTCTCCCCGTAGACCCCAGGCCAGCAACCCCAGGATGGCCGTACCCAAGAGCGACACGCCGGCCGCTATGATTTCGAACATGATTCCCCGTCACGCGCCGGGTTGGATTGTAGGAGTGCCCTATCCCCGGCGCGCCTCGCAACTCCCGCCCTACGCAGCCTGCTGAAACAACTTCACCGTCGCTTCGTTCCGCCATTCCTGGATACCGGCGCGATGGCAGTTCGCCGCGCAGCCGTTCCAGTCCCGCGCCTTCACTGCCGCGATGAGGTGCGGAAACTTGCTCACCAGCCCGCCCGCTCCCAGTTGAAACGCCATATCGAGCAGCGCCTCTTGAGCCGGCTCCGGGAATTCTGTGAACCCCGGCAGGAAGTGACACAGCGCCGCGCGGAAGCTCTCTACATCGCTCTCCTGGAGCGCGTCGATAGCCTCCGGCGTCATTCGCAACGTGGTCCGCTGTGCATAGTACGCCGGCAGCTTGCTTGCCTCCAGCGACTTGACATGGGCGAACTCCGCCTCTTTCTGTGCGAGCGTCGCCACTTCACTCCCGCACACCATCGCGATTCCGGCCATCTGATCCGGTGACGGAACCATGTGGCCCACCCCGCAAGTCACCAGGCCCAACGTGTCCAGGTAGAGGTGCGGGATAACCCCCTCGTGCTGTCGTAACCTCGCCTTCAGTCCCTCAAGCATTCGCGTCCGGCCCCTTTCCCCGGTACATCAGGTACCCCAACGCCGCCAGCACAACCGCGACGCCGATCTTCACGCACTCCCCGTGCGGTACCGCCTCCCACCGAACCTGATTCAGCAACATCAGTCCGGCCGCACCTCCGGCGATGCTGGTCGTAACGTCTTTGTTCATCCTTGCCCCCTGAGGAGGCGGGAAACCCGCCCCCTGTCGTGAATCGGCTAGACCGCCGGAACGGTAGGGACCGGAGCCGTGCTCAGCAGACCCTGAAGAGCGGAGATTGCGCCGTTGATGTCGCTGTCCGCCTTCGCTGTCAGGTCCGCCAGGCTGGATGTGTCCGCCTGCACTGCCGCGGCGATAGCAGCCGCCTTCGCCTGATCCGCCGCCAACTGAGTTGCCCCATTAGCCTTCGCTGTCTGGGACGCTTCTACTGCCGCAAAAACCGTCGTGAGATCCATTCGTGTTTTCCCTTTCCTTCGTCTTCCCCTTCAGGGGAACTCGCTACGGCTTCCAGATGATTCCGGCTTCAACCACCGGATTCCAGGCCCCGGCGCCATTCGGTCCGACGTTGCTCATATAGAGCATCCGGATTGGCAGGCCCACGGCCCAGTGCGAACTGAGTTGCCGCACGTAGGTAATCGTGAAGCTGCCGGCGACACCGAGAGTCACCCCGGACGTTCCGGCGGAGTTACTAAACGATACCCCAATGTCGCCGCCGATCAGCACCGCATTCTTGGTGTCCTGATACACCACCTTGTGCTCTCCCGCCCGTGCCGATCCGCTCAATAGGTAGATCGACTTGCCGTTGACCGTGGTTTTCAGCGGAACCAGATCCGTGGTTGCGCTTCCATACAGCCCCACGGAGTTACTCTCCGGGACAATCGCACTCACAAAGCCCGCGGCCCCGGTAAGCTGGTTGAAACTGATACCGCCCATGATGTACGTCGGCAGTGTCACATTGGCTACTGTCGTTGCGGCCGGAGTGGTGGTTGTGGTTGCGGTAGGCTGAGCCGGAGCCGTGGCAGTTTGCCCGAACGCTAAGCATCCGAGCGCAAGCAAAACGAGAATCAGTTTCTTCATGAAACTCCTTTCAAATCGTGTTAAACCGTGACAGTTTGGGATTGCCGAGAAGTGGCAGGTAATCCCGGAAGATATGCATCTCGACAAGCTGTTGAGGTGTGACCTGAGTCCAATTGATCCCGGTCAGCACACCCGAAGATTCCAGGACGGCCGTAACCCACGAAGAGCAGACCATCTTCGTCTTGTGCTCTCCCTGTGCGACCCGCGCCCCCAGTACCGGAACGCTGCGAATCAGGAACTCAAACAGATCCGGGATGTCATACTCCACGCGCCCATCCGCCGCGCCAATGACGGAATGGAACGTTTCCCAGTTGATCCGGCCGCGAACCTCATTGCTCAGCCGGAGAGCCGCAATCGCCGCCGGCCCATACCCGGCAATCGTGGCGCCGAGTGGCTCATCCTGTACACCGTTCCGCTCCACGCCGCCCCACTTCTGAATCGTGCTCTGTGAGATCACCACGTCCGACACCGCTGAAGCTTCCTGTCGAACGATGGCGGAGTGGCTTGGTCCGGCGTCGATCAGTTCGATAGCGATAGAGAGCAGAGATCGACCCCAGAACATCACCAGGTCACCTGCCCTCAACTGGGATTTGACCGCGTTGTATTGGGTGAGAGGATTCAACGCCAACCTCCGAACGTGTACCCAATCGACACGTAGGCGCTCGGATACATCGGCCGTCCCGCGATCTTATTGATATGCGCGCCATAGGTGACGGAGTATCCGCGTCCCAGGTCGGTAGCCACCGCCGCGCCGTACAGAATCACTCCGCGCCCGCCTGTCGTACCTGCCTGAACGTCGCCCACTAGCGACAGCCCCGGCAGGAAATCCACGAAGTTGCGCGCCACCCCGCCGAGGATCGTCCGTCCGGAGCCATACCGAATGGACACTGAGTTCCTGCCTTCGTCCCACCCGTCCAGCCAGGTAGGAGGCAGCGTTGCCGATACCGCAGCCGATACACCGAAACGCGCTGGCGCATTCAGCGCCGGTTCGACGGCCGTACTCACCGTCACTTGCGCAAACCCGCAGAGTGCCGCGAGTACAAGCGCAACGGTGATTACAAAGAGTCGCTTCATTGTTTGTGCTCCTGTTGAGTTTTCTAAACCACTACTTTCGGTTCCTCAGAAAAGGAAACCGGCACACCGGCTCACGATAAGGAGCCAACTCTTCACTCCCTGCCAGAACGTCTGAGGCTTTGTGATCTGGTCCGCTTCCCGCGCCGCGGACTTCGCGACGCTATCCACGCTTGCGGTAACACTCGGAGCCGCGTTCCCCACCGCCTCCGCCGCCCGCGCAATGCCGGTCACCGCGACCGTGGATGAACCAATGGTTGCCTTGATATCGTCGTAGTTGTCATCGAGGCTATCCTTCAGGTCCTGAACCAGCGCCGCCGAGTTCACTGCCGCAGGTTTCAGATCCGTTCGTATCCCCTCCGCCGTCCCGGCAATCTGGCCCATCCGGTTATCGGCAACCGCAAGCGCCGCATCCACGCGCGCCAGCGTATCGCCTACGCGAGTATTGGTATCGCTCTCGATCTTGTCCAGTCGAACCATCACATCCGACCGCAGAGAGGTCATCTGTTGCCCGGCGTTCGTCTGGAGCGCCGTCAACTGCCCCACCGCATCCTTCCGGACCCCGGACACCTGCTCCATGAGATCCTTCCGCGTGTCCCGGACCTCCTGAGTCAGCGCGGATCGCGTCGCCTGGATCTCTCCCGGCACAGCCGCGACCACGGTCGTAACCGCTCGGATAAACAGAATCCCGTACACGCCGGCCGCGATCAGCACGGCCAGCAGAGCACAGGCAAGGATATTGCGTATACGTTGCATTCGTCTTGTCCTTTGAAGTTCGGCGCGACTCAGAACAACCGAGCGCGCCGTTTATTGACAGGGAGTGGCAAAGTCCAACTCAGCAAACAGAGATGGTCGAATGCCCAAAAGCACACCAGCGGAGTCCCGGCGTTCACCGCCGCCAGGTACTGCGCAGTCCAGGCGCAAGCCCCGTTGAACCACGGAATCAGGTACGCCGTGGCGGACTTCGCGTAAGTCAGCACCGAAGATCCGTAAGCCATCGCCGCTTTAGCTAGATCGAGATCCAGATACGAAGCTCCCCAGCTCAGCGCCTCCAGCTTCACACGGTCAATGTCACCGTTCGGCGCCATGTACTGCGATGGGATGTTGACGTAGCAGTTCATCCGGCCGCCCTGTGGATACGGATAACCCGCGTTCCAGTAGACCACCGGGTTATTGACATCCATCGGAAGCAACCACTCGCACTTCGCGCCGGAGTATGCCGTCTTCACCGCTTGCGCGATTGAGTGCATGTGCGTATAAACGAGTCCCCGGAGAAAGTTCGCATCCGCATAGCTGTTCACGGAAGGATTGTCATCCTGCGTGTAGAAGTTAGCTAGCGCGCGTCCCAGAGCCGTCAGCGCCGCCGCCGCGGTGTAGGCGTCATAATATGCCATCCCGCCGCCGCTCACCGTCCCAGTGCCTCCTACGTACGTTCCATTGCCACTGGAGCCACCAAGCGTAAAGTGAGTCGAATCGGTAACCGTTGCCGCGAAGTCCCCGTTCGCCGCCGTGTTCCCCTGCACCCCGCAATCGATCACGCCCTGTCCCGAACTCAGCCCGTGAGCTGTGTTCGTTCCAATCGATATCGGAGCCGTGTAGCTGGCGTATCCAATCGCCAGCCCGTTCACCCGGCTATAGAACCACCAGCCCACCTCGCCAAATTGCAGCCATGGTGTCAACCCCACCCCGGCCAGAATCCCCGCCGCTTGCAAGTAGCAGTTTTCCAGGTATGCCGTCACCGTAGCCGGATTGAAGTTGCATTGCGTGGTCTGGAGGTCGATCAGCGTAGTCGCCCCCGCCGCGACCGTAAAGCTAGTACCTGATACCAGTCTGGTCAACTGGTAGTGGTCCGCGTCCGTCACCGTAACAGCCCACACCGCTCCGCTCGATCCCTGCGCGACATGCACCGTGTTCCCGGTGATGTACCCGTGCCCCGTCTGCTGGATCGTCTGCGGACCCGCTCCGCTCACCGCCTCAACCACCCCAGCGCCCCACGATCCGAACCCCGTCGCGGTCAGTACCTGGTTGCCGTTGGCGAATCGCTGACTCCACGCGCCGCTCGATGTATTCGCATCCGGCGCCCCAAGCAGTTCCTGCGAAAACGCCACCGTCATAGTCTGGCCGGCCGCGTGTACCAAGCCCGCCAGGTCCGTCAGGTAGTCCTTAAATGCCCGGTTCAGCGGCGACGATTGCGACGCATCCACAGCCCACGTCCCCTCGTTACCGCCCACAAATCCGGGCGTGCCAATATCCCCGGAAACCGCCAGCGATATCGATGCTCCCGAACTGAGCGACAGATCCAAACTGAATCCGTTGATCGGGCTTAACACCGTGATCGTGAATTGCCCGGCTGTCGCAGTCGGCGCCGCCACGATCCCCACAAAGGTCCCATTGACTGCATCCACCATACGCTGTGCCAGCGTCGCCAGCGTGTCTGCTGGGTACGCCACCGCGCCTAACACCGTCCCGCCAAGCGTGCCAACCCCCGTAGGATTGGCGCCGGTAGTCGTCGCGCCACTGATCGTGGTTCCCGTGTTCGGAAACGTCCCGCCAACGGTCATCCAGACCGTATCCGCGCCGCCGCCCCCAAACGAATTACCAACGCCGATAGCGCCCGAAAGCGTCACCGTCGCCTGCCGAAAGCTCCCACCGGCCCTCACCCGCTTCAAGGCAAAGAACACTCCGGCGTAGAGGTCGATATCCCCCGCGAACCCAGCCTGGCTAAGTATCCACAGCAGCCGCGCCGGCGGAATCTGGTATGTCTGCCCGGTGTCAAAGTCGCAAGCGCAACTCACCGCCGGATAACTCACCGCCGGCGCCACCGGATCGCTCAACACCGCAGCCTGCAAGTAATCGAAAAGGCACGTCCCGGTCGCCACGGTCAACACCACCGTATGCGACCCCGCCGCCACTCCCGTCGCGATCAACCTCCGCCCCGAAGTCGGACTCGCCGAAGATTCGAGCGAGTAAGCGCTCACCGGGACCGCCGACCCTCCATCCACCTTCGCGTCAAATGTTCCGCCGCCCGTCGAAATCGCCATCCCCAAATACAGGTTATGCGTGTGCTGGCAACTGTACTTCACCGTCACCATATCGCCCACGTGCGCGCTCTCCCACGCGAACCCGCCTACGTACCAGCCGGCCGCCTGTGCCCATCCACTCCCCGCGCGCGCGGCCCACGCGTCGCCCGAAGTGATCGTCACTGATCCCGGCCCGGCCACCTTCAGTGGTGTCACGCCGCCAGCATCCACTACCGTCCAATTCGAGAAAACAGCCGAAAACTCCATCGGCAGATAAGGCGACAGCGATGGGTATCCCGCCGCGCGGTTGTAAGTGAGCCACGGCGCTAGCGTGAGCCAGACCTGTCGCACGCTTCCCAGCCCGAGCGCCGAGAAATCCAAGTGGAAGTGCATCGACGTTGGGTCTGATCCGCCCAGCAGCACATTGAGAGGTGGATTGGGTAGGCATTCCAAGGTCGTGTTTCCCGCCGCCTTGTACATCGGAACCAGCTCGACGCCGTTGCCGTCTCTGCCTACCTGGCCGTAGGTCACGGTGACTTGCGCCCCGGAGCTGGTGGCCGAGATCAGCATCGGAGGCGTCAAGATGAGCGCCTGCGTGTTCACCGCGCCCGCTAACATCGACGCCACGCCATCGAGGCTCATGCCCGTCGTGATGCCGGTCACATCCGCTACGATGTTTCCAAGGTATACCAGTTGAATCCGGTCGTAAGTGGTCGGAGTCCCCCCCACCACGAACGTGCAACTCGCGAACGTTCCGCCCGTAACCGATGTCGGCGCGGGAAGCGGTACCGTGCCCGCCACTTCCGAACTTGTGACATATCCCAGCGAACCCCACGGCACCGACTGATACTTCACGCTGGTGGGATTCTGGCACCCCGTCAACGCCAAATCGAAATCCAATGTCACGCCCGCCAGTGAGAAGTCCGGCAGATACCGCGAGGTATACAGGTGTCCATACACATCGTCCGCATCGAATAGCACCGCCACCGCGAAGTCCGCTTGATCGCTCCAGCATCCCGAGACGGTAAACCCGCCCGCCGATGCGTTATTGAGCGACGCCGCGGCCCCGCGACGGTCGAAGCCGCGCAGATACATCGTTCTGTGTGGCTCCAGTTTGGTTATCGTTGCCATTTACGCTGTCCACTCGGTTACAGCACATCCGCTAAGCTCAACTGAGCGATGGATGCGATCCTCGCAGGGTAGTTTGCATGTCCAGGGTTATAGTGAGTCAGGAACTCAAACACCGTCTGCCCTTGACCGTGCTCGATCTGGCGTCGCAGTGCGCGCTCCCCAAAGAGTAGGTTACGGAACACCGCATACCCGCCCGGCCCGCGCACTGCGCCCGCCTGCCCGGCAAACCGCAAGCAACCGGGATTACGCCACGCCCTACAATTCTCGAAACGACTCAACGCCGTAAACAACCGCTGCTGAACCGGAACTCTCACAACCGGCGGACCCGCCGGAGAGTGCAGACATGCGACTGTCGATAGCGTCAAAAGTAGGAGTCGTTTCAATGGTTCATGTTCCTTTACAGGTAGATAAACACCGAGAGATTGGCTCCCGGAACCGTAGTCCCGACAGCCGTGATGTCGAGAGTGATCGGCGAACTGCCGTTGATCGACCCCGCCGCCGTGAGTTGCGCCGTCGTTGCCTGTACAGAAGTAGTCCCCGCCGCAATGGTTAGCGACATCCACAGCGTGCCGCCTACGTTGATCTTCACCGTGATTACAGCTCCGGTCGGAGCCGTGCTCACGAGTGCCAGTACCGCGCTCGGCGTCCGGCTTGCGTTCAACTGCAACGGAGGAGCTTGATTCGATCCAATCGCGAGCGTTCCGTCAATCTGCAACGTCGCGCCCGGTGAGGCGTTGTTTCCCGCCGCCCCAAAGCAATACACGTCGCGCATCGGAGCCAGCGAATCCGGACCGTGGTTTCCGCCCGAATCAACCGTCCGCACCAGGAGTAGCCATGTCTGGTTTGCCAGGTTCAATACGTCCGGCTGTGCCATCACGCCACTCACCGAACCGTTCTGCGCTGTCACTGGCGGACTTGGCCACTCCGATCCAGCCGGAGAGCAGATCGCCACCAAATCACCAGTCGCCGGAGTGATCGTCCACGGACTGGCTGGGTTGAACACGGTAAAGTTGCCGTTCACGTCCGCCGTGATGGACTGGATAGTCCGCATGTCGCCGGCATCCGCACCGCTCAGCATGATAGCCACATGCCCCGGTTCAACCACCGCATTCCCGCCTGTCGGGTAGTACGAATTCGCCGCGTTGAGATCCGAGAACGCCCCCGTGGTCGGATCGAACGTATACCGCGCGCGCATCAGCAACAGATCCCCCGCCTGCAAGAGCGTGCGCAGATCTGCCAGCGTATTCCCGTCCGCCCCCGGACCAATCGTGAATGTCACCAGTCCGCCAGCACTGGCAGTGTTGTGAGCCACCGGCAGGTTAATCACCGGCACTTCGCCGGATATACGTCCCAACAGTGACAGCGGATACCCCGCCCACTGATCCACCGTCGAAGTCGGAGCCGGAATCGTCACCGTAGTTGCCGTGATCGATCCTGACGATGGGATCACTCCATCCCACACGCCTGAATGCTCCACCATGAATGGAAGAACGCCGAAGTGATCGAACTTCGGGTCCGGTCCGCCGGCCGTCGTTCGGTCGAACGCCGTAATCGTCGCCGAGGTCTGCCCCGGCGCCAGCGTCATCTGTTTGTGCATCGTGTACCCGTCGCCAGGTTTCCACAACCCCACGTACAGATCTCCGCCGTCATCCCCCGATCCCCACGTCACCGTGACGGAGATCGATCCCGACCCGCTCCCGCCCACCGCCACGAATACCAGGCTGTGATAGTCCGTATCCGCGTGATTGGACGCTCCGCTATCGTACGCCGCCAGCCCTACCACGTAATTTCCGGCCGGAACCGTTCCGCCTGTCGCACTGCCCGCGCACGTAATCAGCGGAGCCGCCACCTCTCCATCGAGAGCATTGATGGGAGCCGCGCCCTTGATCTGCACACTCGCAGTCACGTTCCCCTGTGCATCCTCCTCGTACACCGGCTGAATGCCGAACGTCGCCGCGCCGCCCACCGCGTCTCCCGCCAGCGGAGCCACGTATCCCGGACTCCACGGCATCGGAACGTCATCCTGGAATGTCCCGGTAGGAAACTGGCTCTGAGCGTAACCCTGCGCGCTCAACTCCTCCGTGGTTGCCCATGCGTAGATACTGGAGTCCGTAGCCTGTGCGTCGATCTCAATCCCGAGCGTCGGTTTCCCGCCGTTCTCATCGACCTTGAACCGAGTCTCGATCACCTCCAGCGCTTTCGTCCCACTCCACAGGAACGGAACCGACGCGTTGATAACATCCAGCGGAGCGAACTGATACCCCGCCATGTTCAGCGCGAACGTCCCCGCGCCTCCCGAGCCGCCCGCCTGGAACGCCGCCCACCGCGACCGCAACAGCATGATCTTCGCGATTCGCTGTGCCGTGCTCGCGCTAATCGTGAACGGCAGGTGCAATTCCATCCACCGCCGCTCTCCGCCGTCAGCCTGAAGGTTGATGTCTCCGCTGTAGATTGCAGGCCCGCTGTATCCGTGCCAACTGTCTTGCGCGTAGTAAGGGAAATCCGTCGATGCCCACTTATTCTGTGGACTGATGAACGTCCCCTTCACCCCGTTGAACAGTTCGCGAGAGCTGATCCCGCGCCACTTGAACGGACCCGCCGCCATCGAAGTCAGATTCACCGTAGGAGCGCTACCGCCCGTCCATGATCCCGGCTGTATCGCGTATTGGCCGCCGATGATCGACAGTCGCCCCGCACACGCCGTCAGCATGTCTTGCAGGATCTCCCCGCGTTTCTTTGTGAGGTCGAACTGCCCGGATAGAGCGTACATCGGCTCCGTCCCGCCGTTCGCCAGCGCCACCGTCTGATCGCAGATATTGGCCGCCGCCGTCAATGACGCGATGTCGATATAGCACGGATTCTGCGGAGTCGGACCCGTCGCGTACGGCAACCGGTATCCCCAGTCCGGCAACGGATACACCGGAGTCGGAATCCATCCCCACTGTGAGGAATACGTGTCCGGCTCATTCCCCGTGTTGCCCGACACCAGGCTCACGTACTGTCGAGTCACGGAGCTTCCCGCCGGCTGAAACACCGTCAGCGCGCCGAGTCCGTACGTCACAGATCCGGACCAGTTCGTGGGCAAGTTCGCCGGAGTCACCGGTACCCATTTCGTCGGACTGGTATTCGGCTGATTCCCGATGTTCGCGTTTACGCAGTTGACGTAATCAACCCCGTTCGTGTCTCCCGGCGCCTGAAACGAAGCCACCCACCCGGCTCCATACGAAGTCGTAGCCACCCACGGAGCGCTCAGCGGAGCGCCGGTATGCAGTAGATCGGCGATACACAGCGCCGCATTCTCCGTGTATCCGGTAGTCCCGGCCGCGCCGTAAGCGCCCAATCGCGGATCGTAGATATCGTTCTTCCCGTAAGCCAAAAAGCTGATTTGAGGCAATCCCGCCTGAAAGTATTTCTGTGCGTAAGTCAACCGCAGAAATACCAGCGTCTTGCCTTGAGCGGAACACGTCGAGGTCCACTGATTCGTGGTAGCCGTCCCGCCTGCAAGCTGCGGACTCGCCGGAGTGCAGAGCTTACCTGTCCCCTGCCACGGAGTTCCCGCCGTCATCCCCACGAAAGTCTGACCGAGAGCCTGATTCCCGGTCATCACCTCCATGTAGATGTCGCGACCGTAGTCCGCCCACATCGTCTCCACGCTTGCCGGACCCGCGCTCACGTTCGCCGTGCTCGCGATACCGCCCGATAGGTACGTGAACGTCAAGCCCGTTCCAGCGCCCACTACGCCGCCCACATGCGACGCCGGAGCATCCGTGATCTCCGCCACCTGGAACACGCCGTTAAAGCTCTGATCCGATCCGGAGATGCCGTGATTGACGCCCTGCACGGTCACCCGGTCACCTGGAATCAGGTACGGGATGTCCGCGTTCAGCGCTACCGTTACAACGTCGTTCGCGCGGGAGATCGAATTGATCCGGACCGCCGAATTCCCCGCCTGTTGCACCGGAGTGAAGCTTGTTCCACTGCAAGGATTCGGGGCGGGAATCGAGTATCCAGCCGATGCCGATGTCGGAACGGCCGTCGTGTCGATCTGCACACGCTGCATATCGAGCAACAGCGTGATCGGATGGTTCGCATCGATCTGGCACTGATTCGCCGCCAGCTCGATCACCATGTCCCGCATCTGGTTGTTATTGCCCCACTGCTGGTCGTAGATCAGCGTGCCGCCAACCCGGATGCGACCGTACCCGATGCTCCACGGCGCGATGGGATTCCGCTGTGTAGTGGCATAGCCCTTCTGTGGCGGAGCCAACTTCTGTTCCAACTTGCGGATCAGCAGCGGAGTAATCGTGTAAGTCGCGATGGTTTCGAGAGTAGAAAGAAATGACATTAGACCCCTTACCAGCAAAAAAAAGGCGGACCCGAAGGCCCGCCCGTTTCCAACGCTTCCCTTTTCCGCGCCTGATCCCTACGTCCGCGCTAGCCGCTCCAACAGGACACCCTGAAATCTACGCATCTTCGCTGCGGCAGAAGCTACACGTAGA
The DNA here is from genome assembly GCA_050014595.1 of Bryobacteraceae bacterium. Lineage (GTDB taxonomy): Bacteria > Acidobacteriota > Terriglobia > Bryobacterales > Bryobacteraceae > PALSA-129. Next base: position 77,992 of record JBEKDA010000008.1, on the reverse strand, counting down.
TCCGCCATCCTGAACTTGGTTAGCGCCATTTCATACTCCTGTACGGCGTCGGAGCAGCGCTTTATTAACCTCTTCGGGTCTGGGTCACAGAGCACGTGGTACCCTTTGCCGCGAGTTACCGGACGGCCCCCCGGACCGCAAAACCCGATCTCTGCACAATCAACGCAATGCAGACCGCACTTAGTTCCGTCCGCCAACCGCGCACCAAGTAACCCACCGCACATCGGGCATATGTCCCCGTAGCACTTTCTACACGTCATCCACATCCCCTTTCTCGAACCTGACCCCTACGCCGCCTTCCGCTCCTCCGCCACCTTCGCCAATCCAGCCGCAGCATACGCCTCCGGAAACCCGCCAAATTCGTGGTGAAAGTTTGCCTTGGACGGTAACCGACCAATTCCGTACTCTCGCATTTTAGGTAGCCTCTGATTCAGAACGTAGAAATCCCGAAGTACCTCAATTAATACGGCAGCAGTGTATCTCTTTGGCTTTCCCCTTCCAGGCCCATGGACAGGATCTAATCCGAGGTTCGCCATGGCGGAGGTCCACGTGCCGTATGCCCTTATCGCGGCGTCCCTGATCTTGCCAGGAACCTCCGTCGATGTCGGCGTCCTACCTAAACGTAACGCCTCATCCCTCACCACTGCTGGCCACTGAACTGGACATGTGCCACTTACATTCACCTGTTCCGCAGAATTCCGCGTGTATTCAGTGCGTTTCGCACGGGCCGCAACGGCCCGTGCTATTACTTCCGGTTTACGAAAATTATTGCACGTTATGGTCTTCGCCGCCCTCTCTTTGTGAGCATTCGGACCCAATAGCCTGGAAGATATGTTAAGGCGGTGCTTTACCTTATATTCTCTAGGAGATAACCCGTGGATACGGAGATGATACCCAAGGTTACGATGCCACTCTCCACATTCATGACAGCGCACCTTCTCTGCTTCCTTGTCGTACTCCAGCGCCCCCCATACTGATTTTCCAGACTCCACGAACGGAGCCTTTTCCTCCCACAAGAAAACCTGCCCGAGCATGATCACGTAACGTTGAGTTTTCATTTCCGATCTCCCTGCCTGAAATACCACTCTACAAACGGCACGCGATCCCCGCCCTGAATGATCCACCCACCCGAAAATAAATTTAGACGTTTCCGCCGGCTTGGGGATACCCTCCCCAGAAGGTCGTAAGTTCCTGCAAGCCAGGCACGAACATGTGTCCGTTATCCCCCGGCCAGTTCATCTGTTGATCCTGATGCGTCACACGCCGGTCAACCGCCGTGTTCATATCGATCATTCGACTCTCACAGCCGATGGTGATCGTCGCCTTATCCGCATCCACATCCACCTCCGGCGCGTCCATCCTCCCGGCCCATGAGGTGATCGGCGAAGCGATCAGCGAGCCGCCGCCGTCGAACAGCCCGAAGTACACCACCGCGGGAAGACCGACCCGGTATGCGGTCTGCAAACTGGCCAACATCGTCAGATCCAGTCCGCTCACCTTGACCGATACTCCCCGCGCCTCCACCGTGGTCCCATCCTCCGCCGGAGCCACGCCAAGCAGATCCCCGATACCTGCCCACGTCTGCCCGTTCCAAGTAACCGACCCGGACCCGGACCACAAACACATCGCTCCCGACGTGAACGTCAATTGCGTGAACACCGCCACGCGCAGCACTGGAGCCTGAATCGCCGACAGCATCGCGCTGCTCATCGGTCTCGGCATTACTCCTCCCCGGTTGAAACCTGCGATGAAACGCTCACTATCGCGACATTATTTCCGCTCACAACACAGATCGGCGTGTCTCCGCCTTCATTTGCCGGATGGATATAGAACTCCACCCTGTCGCCATACACCGTTGCCCGTAGAGAGTGGTCAGGTCCCTTCTTGTTCGGAAACGTATTCTCACGTAGATACTGCTCGAATGTCTTCACAGCGCCTCCCGAATCTCGAACGTGATCGACCGGTACACCGACCCCGGCTCGATACTCCACTTCGTCTCGTTGTTCTTCAGCTTCCACTGCCGCGGAGTAGTTCCGCCGTCCGTGCTGAGAATCTCCGGGTACTTCGTCACCAGCCCTGCCGGAAACGTGAACGCATTCACGATCCCGTTCAGTGAATTCAGGAACGCTACTATCGCCTGCCCCTGCGCCTGCGTGAGTGCGGCATAAGAGATCGACGCCTGCTTATACCGCACTCCCCAGTCGTACACCTGCTGCGCCGCGTTGAACGGATTGACATTCCCGCCCGCGATGTAATCGTCCATCCCCTCGATGGACTTCGGAGCCGGAGTCGCCGGCATCGTAACTAGCGTCCATGCTGGATATGCCATGATCAACTCCTCTGTGGTGTACGAGATTTCCGATCCGCGTGCGCCACCGCCGCCGCCCTGGCCGCGTGATGCGCCGCTTCAATTGCCCGCGATACGCGATTACCTGCTCCCAGATCGGCGCCGCGCGCGTCTATGTGGTAAGTAGGACCGCCCATCCCGAGCTTGCTCCCTGGAGTGATCGATCCCGCCGTCCGTGGCGTGAACAGTTCCGCTTCGTGCTCACCCACGATGTACGACTGTCCAGGGTCCACGTCGCCGCCACCGGCCATGAACCCGCCGAACTTCAGGACCGTCCCAAGTAATCCGCTGGCCGTCTTCAGGAAACCTCCCGCTCCCGATCCCTGATCGTCACCCGCGCCTGCTGCATCGCCTCCGGCGCCCTTCACCAGTCCGGCCAACCCGCTCAACCCGCCGGCAGGTGTAGACCCGCCGCCCGCCGGATTGTCCACAATCACATGACCCGGATTCGCCTCCGAGAAGTCCGGCTTACCCTTCGGAGCCTTGATCCCCAACATCGATCCGAGTTTTCCCAGCCCTTGGGACATCGCCGACTTGATACCGTCTTTGACCATCCCTTCGCCGACGTTCTGGACCGTCTTGCCGAAGTCCGTCTTCTGCCCGGTAACCAACTTCGCAAGCTGATCCGACGTGCGATCCAGAGCCGAATGCAGCGCGTTATACAGGATGTGCCCGGTAGTCTCCGCCTGCGTGCGCATCTCCTCAAAGAAGTCGCGCGCATCCTTCTGCCGTAGCGCCGCCAGGTCCCTCTCTCGCTGATCCTCCGCGTCCGCATTGGCTTTCGCGAGCGCCGCCTCTTTCTCGGCTTGCAGAATCCGCTTCTTGTCTCCGACCGCCTCTTTCGCGATCCGTTCGTCCTCGATCTTCGCCAGGTCGGACGCCAACTTCATCCGAATCCGGTACTCCTCATTCACCAGATCGACGCCGGTAAGCCCGCTATGCTTCGCTTGATCTTCCTCCGACTTTGCGCCCCGGTTGAGATTTTCCCGCTTCGCTCCCAGCGAGATATCCGCGATCCGCTCATCCGCCGCGTGCGCCGCTTCCTCTCGCTTCAGTTGCTCTTTGCGCTCCTGCTCCATGGCCTTCGCCAGGCCTGCGTTTAGCTCATCCCAGAACTTCTTAGCCTCACGAGCGGACTCTGCAATTCGCTTCTGATCGAACGTGTCATGCAGGAATTTCAACTTCTCCGGATCGACCGCTACCGGACCCATGAACCCTTCGTTCATGCTCCGAGCCTTCTCCTGTTCCTGCCTTACCGCCTCCTGCTCCTCGACATCGATCTTTTCCATCGCCGAGAGGAACTGTTCCTTGACGCGTGCGCGCTCTTCGATCAGGTGCGACCAGTCCGCCTGATCCGCTTTGGACCGTCGATTCTCCAACTCTTGCCGTTTTTTGTCCTCAGCCTCTTGTTTCTTGTGCGCCTCATCCGCCGCTTGCAGTCCCGGAATCTGCCCCTGCATCGAAGCTTCATCCGCCGACAGCGCGTACCGGTTCCGCAACGCCGACAACGTAGAGAGCGTTCCCTGCCGCTCGTTCAGCAGCACCGACTGATCAGGGACTATCCCGTACTGCTCATCGAAGGTCTTGGGAGGATGAAGTCTGCGGTGTTCGTTCCACTCATCGAGCGTCGCGGTTCTGTCGTGCAACCGCTGTAACTTCGCCGACTGATCCGCGAGAATCCCGTACTTTTTGATCTGCTCATCCAGCGCAGCGAGAGCCTTCTTGTTCCAGGCCTCCTGTGCCTTATTCGCGTCATCCCGCGTCTTCGCTGCCCGGACACTCGCCATACCCTCGGCATCGATCCGAGTCATCGTGTCCGTGAACTTCTTAACGTCCGCCTCATCGTCCTTCGTGTCCGCGCGACCCGTAAAGAACGCGTTCAGCGACCCGATGCCTTCTTTCTTCTGTACCTCGCCGAGTTCCTTCAACGTCTTGGAGACCGTCGCCTCCAACTTGTCCGCAACCACCCACGCCTCATGCAGTGCCAGTTGCAGGCCGTTCCCTGGATGCCCGCTGAGCTTCCCGATTTCCATCGCCAACTTATCGTTGGTTACCTGAAGTTCATCGTTCTCCTTTTGCAGTGGCTCATAGATCCCGCGGAACGCCGCCGCCGTGCGCGCCGGAGCCTCCTCCAGGTTCTTAAAGAAGTCCTGGACCTTGGTTCCAATCGTATCCAGCATCCCGGCGAACGCCAGGCCGCCGACAATCGGAAACGCCGCCTGCATGATCTTCCCGCCGCCGAGCACGGTATTGAGGAATGCAGCCGCAGCTTTGTTGTTATTGGCGAACCCGCCCTCCATCGCCTTGATCGATGCGGTAGTGGCCTTTGTCGCGCTCACCATCCCGGCGTTCGCCGACTGCCCAGTCGCGCCCAACTCCCGAATCTTCGTTTTCGCGACTTCAACGTCCTGAATGAACGTCCGGCTCCCGGCCGTCATCTCTACTACGATCTGTCCAGCGCGTGCAGGCATAGTGTTATAAGTCCTTCAGGTGTTGTTCCAACGAAGCCGCGAGAGTCACATCGAAGGCCTCGATAGCCGCCGCAGCCGACGAAGCCGCCGCCCTCCCCATGAATGGATTCGGAGCCGCCGTCTTGCCGGTATCCTCGTGTCCGCCCGACTTGCGGTATCGATGGCGCTTACCCGGCCGGCTTACCAGAATCTTCTCTGCCCAGTGAGTCACGCACCGATGGCCGTACTCCACCATCCGCGCCTTGAATCCCTGATTTCCAAACCCCACTTGCAAGTCGCCGCCACGCCCGGCCGGATCGATCCGCACGTCCGCGACGATCTTGGATTTCATCTTCCCCGTGCCCGTCCCCTTGAGTACCGTGAACGTCTCATCGTCAAAGAGTTCGTTCTTCGCGCTCACCGGACACTCAACGTACAACTCCTGTGCAATCGGAGCCGCACCCGCCAGCAGCGCATCCGCAAAGCAGTTCTTAACGATCAACGCCGGAGCGCGGGACAGCGCCGCACAAACGTTTTCTATCCCGCGCACCGCCAACTCTTCATCCGCCATTTTGCGCCGCCATTAGCCCCGTGAACACCGACCGGAACTTATTAGCCAGTTCCTTCTGACTTACCCGTTTCTTCCGAACAGGAGCATCCTCGGATCGTCCCATACGGCTCGGCATAAACTCCGCCGGAACCGCCCACTTCTTGGGATACCGGACCCCGCGATTCGCCACCTCAGCAGCGATAATCCCGGCGAGCAACTCCGCATGTTCCGTCCGCTCCTGATGCCGATCCACCAGTAAGTGGAACTGCCGCGGAGTCAGCCTGAAGAACTCATCCGGAGTTAGTCCGAGGTTGACGCGCGCCTGCGACCAGCACCGCTCCCACAGTTGCTGATTCGTCAGCTTTACGCCGGAGGCGCGCCGGCCACGATAGGGTCCTTCTTTTTCTCCGGCATCGAGAGCCGATAAGCCTCCGCCAGGGAAGTCGTGATCGGCGCGATGGTGTCCAGCCGGATCATCCGTCCCGCGTCCTCAACCGTGAGCAGGCGTTCCTTCTCTCCCTCTTTGACCGTAGGATGCGCAATCGAAAGAGCCGCGAACAGCAGCCCTCGCAGTTGCAGCGCCGTAAGATCGTTTAAACTTTCCAACCCGGTCAACAGATTGCATTCCGCCGTCCGCTCCGCCGCGGCAATCGCGTTGAAGGAATACGCCAACTGGTATTCCTTGCCGTCCACCATCAGCGTGGCAAATTGGATGGTGGGGTCCAACGCCCCACCACCCACCGTCCGTATAGCTTTCGCCATTGTTGTCCTAGCTGCCCGGCGTCAACGTGATCGGACCCGACACCTTCAACTTCGCAGGCGTCATAATGCCCTTGTCCGCCTTCACATTGCCGAGGTCGTTGAACTCCTCCACGATGGCGGAGAATGCGAACATATCTCCGGTAGTGGTCTGCCCCGGCGCCTTCGGCAGTTGCGCCTGATACATCACCGTAGTTGCGTTGTTGAACGATGCCAACAGCGCGATCTGTCCCGGATCGCTCGACACGCGATTGATAGAAAGAGCGAATCCGCCCGGATTGGCAATCGTCCCGATAAACTCTTCCATCGTGCTGTTCAGGTTCGTGGCATCGTCGGTTTTGTTCGTCTTTCCGGACTGCCCGATATCCACGATTTCGTAGATCGGCGTAAAGGCCGGGCTACTCGCAGTGCCCGTGTTGATGCTCAACTGAACCCCATTGCCGCTCTGCTTCTTGGTCTTGGTATAAGCCATTCATTCTCCCTTTCAGATTTGCTCGTACTGCACCAGATACTCCAAGGTCCTTACATACGAGCGGTTAACGTCATCGTAGCCATCCACTTTCGGACCGCGCCGGAAGATTCCCTGCACTACCGTTGCGTCCGGATCAGGCAGCACGCCGGCCCACGAACCGCGCAACACACCCTCAATTGCCCGCGCCAACGCGATAGCATTCGCCATCGTGTTCCCGTGGCAGTTCAGCCGGAATTCCCACTCCGTGAACCCGTCCTGCCCCCCGAGCGTGTAACTCGGCTCATCGTTGATGGTGTTGTACGTCCACGCCATCTTGTACGTGCCGTTAGTTCCGTCGCCGATCTGCGCGGTCGATGGCAGTTGCACCGCGTACCCGCCAGGCGCTATCGGTGGAGTCCCAAGCCCCGCCTGAACCAGCATCACGAATCCCTGCTCAACCACGATCCACCGCCACGCTCAGCCCCCGATCGAGTAGCAGGAACTCACACCCGGTAGCCTTCTTGAACTTGGCGAGATAGGCGTAAATGTCCGCGACCTCATCCTCCGACAGCTCGTGATCGGACTCGACCACGTACACCGCTCCGCGCTTCAACTCAATCGCGCGGATAGGCTGTTCCTCCAGGATTCCGAGCCATCGTCTAATCCAGCCCTTCATAGAGTTCCTCCCATTCGTCTCCGCCGATCACCCGCCCGCTCACGTTCCCCGCGTGATTCCGCGCCCACATCAGCTTCCCGGCATCCACCGCGCAAGCCACACCGCGCGCCGCCGCCTCGGCGTAGAAGAGATCGTCCTGATTCAGGTTGTGATCGGCGAACGGATGACCCTCCCACCACGTCCGCCGATAGCAAAGCGAAGTCCCCGCCGCCAACCCATGCCGATCCCGATAGCGCCACCATTCCCGCGCCGGCCGTACCCCGCCGCCCTCAACCACCATCAGCCCTGGAGCCTGTCGAAACAGCAGCGTGTGGTATCCGGTTACCTGCCACCCGGCCGCCATCCGTTCGACCTGATCCGCGATCCGTCCCGGAGCGGACCAATCGTCCGAGTCGAAATGGACGATGTATTCTCCGCGCGCCACCTGGCAGGCAAGATTTCGTTTCGCCCCAACCGTCAACCGCGATTGCAGTTGCACGTACGATATCCGGTACCCCCAGAACGAATCCTGTGCGTCCGGAAAGCTGGGATCGTCCCCGTCATCCACAATCACCAGCTCCGACCACGGCCCCGTCTGGCGCCTCCAGCACTCCATCGCCGCGCGCGCCATCTCCGGCCGCCCGCGAGTAGGCATGATCGCCGTTACCGCCGGCCTCAGCCTCACGCGCCCGCCCCCACGCCCTGGCAGTTCATCACCAGGTAGACATTCCGCATTTGGATGTTGTCGATAGCCTGGATCACGTACTGATTCCCATCCGGAGCGATGAACCGGCTCAACCGCGCAAGCGCCGGGTTGTACCGCGTAGTGACCTCGATCCAAGTCTCCGAAACGTCCTGTCCTTTGCTCTGTGACTCCGCCCCGCGCAAGTAGCGGATCTCCGCCTTTTGCTTAACGGCCGAAGGCGTGTACGTGATCGACACGCCGGACGCATCCACGCCCGATGTAGCCTGTAGCAGTGTGATCGTGTGCCGGAACCGCCCCGGATTGATCCCGAAATTAAGACGTTCGCGCATTCGTTACACCCACAACTTGTCCGACGTGAACAGCGAAGTCACACTGAACGGCATCTCCGCAATCGAACGGATAGCGTCGAACGGGATACGATCCTCGAACCACTGCGTAACCAGCAGCAACATCCCCTGTTTGATGTGCCGTCCAACCGGGTCCACGAGTCCCCAGGACACGTAATCCGACCCCGGCAACACGCCTATGGACGCCTGCAAGGCCACCCAAAACCCGTTCGAAGTTACTACCGTCCCCTTCGCATAGGCCGTCCCTGCCGCCCACGGAGCCGCGCCGTCCGCATCGTCGGTAGAGATCTTCCCCGCCGTGAACTGGATATGAATCGCGGACGATGGCCACAACCCGCTCGAAGGCCAACTCTGATTCGGACACGGAGCGATCAGCCCCGGCTCTTTCCAGGTGTCCGCGAAGTAATCTACGCCCTGATTGAGCGTGTGAATCACTCCGCTATCGTCGCGGTACGTCACCGACGAAACCGCTACCAGCGGAGCCGCCACGCGCACCGCCCGCGCCCACGGAACCACACCGGCCAAGAGGTTGTACGCTTCGGATGGCCACAGGTTGAAGTATGGACTCGGCGTCGCACTCAACCCGGCCATCGGCGAACCCGGCCAGTGATCCATCGCCAGGTCCCATTGCTTCAGCGTCTGTTGGCGTCCGTTGTAGATCTCCGCCATCACCCGAGCCGCCGAGATCAACCCGGAGATGTAGTTGTCCTGATCGGTAGCGGTGTACATGAGCTGAGCCTTCGCCTCATCCAGCGATATCGGCTCATCTCCGATCTCCGAAATAAGCTTTATGTTCACCGTCGCCTCCGCCTGCCAACCGTCGCCGTCTCTTGCGGTACCTGCGGATGCTCAACCGTCACCGCGGAAACCTCGCATACCGGAGCCGTAGCTTGCTCGATCACGGCCGCGCCGGACTTCACAATGCGCTCCGCTTCATGCGCCGGAAACGCCGCCACGTCACGCGGTAAGTACCTGCCACAGCGAGAAACGAAACGCACCGTCATGAAATCCCCCAAAATAAAAACGGGAGCGCCCGATCAGGACGCCCCCAACTTCACACCCCACACACCCACGAACCGCCCTACGGCAGTTCGGCCATACCACCGAACACGAACACAGGCGAAACCGTAGCCGTATCGACGCCGGTCGCGCTCAGATCCGGCGTGAAAACCACCCGGATATACTGCAAGGCGCCGGTCAGGTCCACGTCGTGTTTCACGATGCCCGTCTGTGCCGTACCGCCAGCGTTGCCGGTCATCACCACAGTCGATGCCACGGCCGCGTAATCGGCCATATCGGACCCATCGGACTTCGTGCCGTGCTGGATCTTGTATGCCAGGCTCAACGTCTTCGTGTTGGCGATGGTAGCGGCGATGGCGTACAGCACCGAGCAGGACAGCGGCGAACCGGCCGCAAAGCGGTCCACAACCGACCCGGTAACCGCCGTGTTATCCCCGGTACCGGCCGCGGTAAGTGCCGTCGCCACTGCCGCGTATGCGGCGTGCAGGTACGCGCCGATATTCTTTCTCAAGCTCATTCCCATTCTGTTTTTCTCCTCTGTGTTGGAAATTGAATAGGTGGAGCGGTGTTACCCGCCCCACCCGAACCGACTAGAACGGTACGGCCGTAGCCACGGCCACCGACTGGTCGTAACGCACGCCGAAGTCGTTCTCTTCGATCACGCGGATCACGGTCTGATCCTGACTGAACGCCGAAACCGGGTTGCCGCCAGCGTCTTTGTAAGTCGCCTCGGTGGAAACGTCGAGCAACAGGTTGACCGCTTCGCCGATCAGGCAATCCGGCATGTTGGCGAAGTAAATCTCGGAAGCCGTGGTGATCTGCGCGCCACCGGTCGGAGTCGCCACCAGATTGGTGGGGATCTGCGGAGTCATCTTCACGCGATAGCCGAGCAGCCGCGGATCTTTCGGATCGTCGGACAGTTCGGGGAACGCGTAGTTGCCCTGCTGAGTGCGCAGCGTGCGCAGAGCCATGAAGCTGCGCGCCGAGAGGAAGAAACAGCCGGTTTCCAGAGTCACCGGAACGGCCGCGTTGAGCAGGTTCGCGATCATCGAACCGAGCCACAGCGTGATTCCCGTCACATCGGCGTATCCCAGAGAGGCGCCGGACAGAGCAACTGCGGTAACGAAGTTACCGGCAGACGCCCAGTTGCGCATTCCCTTGGGAGTGAACTGCGTTCCGTCGCCGCGCAGGAAGTTCAGGTCCTCCGCCTGCGATACGGCCCGGATCAAGTCGCCGCGGATCACGGTATCGGTCTGCGGATTGGCAAAGCGGATCAGGTCGTTGCTGATCGGGATCAGGCCAACCAACTTCTTGGCGATGAGCCGAACCTGTCCGACCGTCTGCTGAGACGTGGGAGCATCGGTGTTCTCACCGATGTAGCTGGCGGATGCGCCGCCCGTGATCTTCGGGATCGACAGGTTGCCATTGGCCAGCGGAACCGGCTGAGCGCCAGCCGCGCGAACCACGGATGCCGGACGCAGGTATTCGATGAATTCCTGAGAGAGCACATCCGACACAGCGAAGCCGCCGCTTGCGGCCACCGAAGCCGACAGCGCGCGAGCCAGGTCCGCATCGTGCAAAACCTCATCGGCGTACTGAGCAGCGCGCCGCTCATCGCCCTTGCCCTTCGCGACGGCGCGAATGCAATTCACGAACCGGGACAGCGGAGCCGCGTTGCTCCGCACTTCCACGTGGGGAGCCGGAGTAACGCCGCCCACCGGAACCGCGTCCTGTGCTTCCATCCGAGCCATCCGCTCTTCGCGTTCGATACGCGTGTCCATCTCTCCGATTGCCGTCATGCGCGCATCGAAGGTGGTTTGTTCCTCGGCATTGAGGTTGCGATTCTCGCCCTCCGCCTTGGTGATGACGGCCCGCGCTTCCGCCTTCAGCGCGGCCCGCTGTTCCTTCAGCTTTACGATTTTCATTACTGTCCTTTCACTCTGATTGCAGTTAGACCAGTTCCAATTTCCGGCGAAGTAAGTCAAGACCTACTCCGCCGCTCTGTATCGGAGCGGGCGGAGCCGCCTGGCCCGCCGCGATCTGGTCACCCTGTTTACTGCGAACCTCGATAGAGGTCTTCGTGTACGCCGGATCGGAAACAACCGACACCCGCCGTACCAGAATCTTCGACAGCGTACGCACCTGCTGTCCGTTTTCCTCGCTGATCTGCTGGCCGCCCGGCAACACCCGGAAACTGAAAGATCCCTGATCGATGTCGCCGCGGTCGATGGACACCTTCAGATCCCGCGCCCAAGTCGTGTCCGGAGGATCGGCATCCATGAACGCGCCGCGCGCATCCGTCGATACCTTCAGCGTTCCCGCCAACGTCCGACCGAGGATGTAATCGGGATTGTGATTGAAGTCCGCCTTCAGATCGTCCGCGAACTGGATCGCATCCGGCAGAATACGTTCCCGGAATCCGCCCAAATCCTCCGAGAGCGCGTTGAACAGGATCGGATACCCCTTGATATGCCCGTCCTCCGCCTTTCGGAACTCGATCTTGCAGGCTCGCGTTTCATCTCCCGCATTCCGAGCCGCCCGTCCCTCATCGCCCGATCCGCTACCGCAGGCCTTCACCGCATCGCCGCACAGCGAAACGCACGCCTGCAAAATCACGTCAGCCGTGCCCGTGCAAACCGATACGCATTCGCTGCAAGCCGCGGCACACAGCGCCTGTCCGGCCGGCGACAGGTTCGACTCGCGACCGATCAGATCGACGCACAGCCCACAGCATGTCCAGCACTCGTACAGAGCCGCGTACACGCCATCCGGAAAACTGTCGTACGGCATGTAGCAGAGGTACGACATCAGCGCATAACAGGCCGCCTGCGTTTGCCGGATTACTTGCAGCGAGTCCTGTGTTTCCTTCGCCAGCGACCGAACCACATCGGCGCTCAGTGTCCGCACCTCGCCGCCCATCCGTGCCAGCAGTGCGCGCCGCTCTTCGATAGATTTCATCCCTGCTCCTTTTCTCCGTCACCTGGCGGAGTGCCTTTGCCACCGCCGAATCCGTTCTTCACGATGTGCTTTACCGTCGCCATCGCGCCCTGCATGAAATGTTCGTCAAGCTCCACCGGCCCCGGATTCCGGTTCGATTCAGCCCGGCCTTCATTCGGCGAGATCTCTCCGGACGCGATCTCCACGGCGTGCGTCTTTGCGACCGTCAACATGTCGCCGCGATACAGCGCCCGCATGTCGTGCCTGCAAGTCAGCGCGTCCATCGACCCCAGAATTGTCAGATCGATCTTCTTTTCAATGCGCTCGCAAACCGGAGCAACCGTGTGTTTGGCGTACTTGATGTCCTCCTGTTCGGAGCTTGCGTACGTCGAAGCCTTTCCGCCTGGATCGCCCATCATGCTCAGCGGCATATCGAACAGCCTGCACGCCTGAGCTACTGATAAGTTCGATCCCTCCACGTACTGAGCATCCTGTGGAGACATCTTGAACTCATGGAGCTTTAATCCGCCGTATCCGAAGAACGGCTTACCGGCGTTCATCATCGCGCCAGTGGTTTCGCGGAACTTCTCCATGAACTGCTCGCGGTCTTTGATCTGACCGTCATACTCGATCCAGTACGGAGGCTTTCCGCCCTGTCCGTAGAACCTGCCCAGATACTCTTCGGCGTCCAACCCAAGCCCCAGAGCCTGCCGCGCCAGCGTGATCGGAGAGTAGCCCATCACGCCGTCAAACCCGAGATACGGAATGTGCAGGATCTCGCCCATCGCCGCCGAGTAGATCCCCGGCTGCACTGGCACCGCGTACGGATTGTGCGGGAAGTACCTGTACACCAGGTCACCGCCAAGCCGTGTCCTTAGCACCTGCACATACGACGGCTCCAGCGGCCATACCTCAACCACCCGGCCCGCACCGTCCCGCTTCGTGAAAGAGTAGTGATTGCCCCACAGTAAGAGGTGCGCAACCATAACCTCTCTCCACTGAAACGAGGTCATCTCCGGATTCGGCTGTTCCTTGAGCAGCCGGAACCGGTAATCGCTTGTCGCCGGCTCTTTCGTGTCCGAGTTAACCCCGGTGTTCCGGTAGGTCACCAGCGGACACGACGCCACGCTCTTAGCGATCTTCGCGACGCATCCGTACACCGGAATGTACTGCATCGCCGTCGCCGGACTTACCACCCGGCCGCTATACGTCCCGGCGCCCTGATTCAGTAAGTGCCAGACCGGAGAGCCGATCCGTCCATCCGCCAACGATCCAAGAGTGGAGATGTCGCGTTGAGCCACTCCAGGTAGCGAGTGCCCCGCCCGTTGCATAAGCGATCCGAGAGTTTCAATCACAGGTTGAGCACTCCAAAGTCATGAGTTTTCCCTTCAGCGAACAGCGCCACACGGAGAGCCATGATCATCGCCACCGCGGCATCGATCTTGTTCTCCGGTTTTTCTTTCCGCGGGTAAATGTTTTTCTTGGCGTCCTCGACACCAACCACGTTCCCGACTTGCCAGGTCAAACACGGATCTCCGGAATGATGCAACCGGCCCGCGAGTATCAGCGCCTCCGATGTTTTCATCGGCTCGCTGAGGTTCTGCACGCCCATCCGGCACTCCTCCATCGGAGCGCCCTCAGCTTCCATCCGTTGCCGGAACTGCTCTGCGTTCCAGGGATCGTAAGCCACCGCCTGGACATCGAACCGCCTGAGATCTTCCTTCAGGTGATCCTCGATAGTGGCGTAGTCAATCGCCGGCCCCGGAGTGAGCGTCAACAGCCCCGCTTCATTCCACTCCGTGTAGTGCTGGAGGTTGATATTCTCTTCCGACTCCAGCACCGCATCAGGCAGGTAGTGCGAAGCAAACACGTAATAGTGTGCCTGCCCACCTTCCATCCGCCGGAACACGATGGCCTTCGCCGCGATGTCTACCTTGCTCGAAAGGTCGAACGCAATCCAGCACTCACACCCCTCGAACTCCGCCAGCGTGACATCCCGGTAGCACTTCCCTATCCACGCGTCGATGTTGTAGAACGCCGAAGCCGCCGACACCCAAACATCGAGCCGCTTCGTGAGGAAGTTGTTCTGAGACCGAGCCGACTGTACAGCCTTCCGCGCCAGTGCCGCGATATCCGCCGCCAGCACCGATACGCCGTAGTTCGGATTCGCTTTCCGCCAGGCCGCTTCGCTCTTCCAGTCATCTCCGGCCACCACGTTCCCGTCCGCATCCTTCGTCGGAAGGTCGATGGTGTAGATGACGCCGAAGTACCGGTCATCCTCATGTTGTTTCTTGAGGATCTTGCAAACGTACTCGCGTTGCTCGAAGCACACGCCCTGCTTGTTACTGCCCGCCGTCGTGATGCGCCACTTCAACGGCTGTCGCCGCGATCCAGTCGCCGAGTCCAAAACATCATGCACGGCCCGCGACTTGTGCGCGTGCAACTCATCGACCGCTACGAAGTGGATATTCAGGCCGTCAAGCCCGTCTTCATCCGATGACAGAGCGCGGAACTCAGTGGCGCCGTCCTCAATGAAGATCCGGTGTTTCTCAGTCTCGACTCCGAACCGCCGCTTCAGGCCCGGACACTTCATCACCATCCGGCGCGCCACGTCGAATACGATCCGCGCCTGATCTTTCTTCGTGGCCGCGGAGTAGATCTCCGCCCCCGGCTCACCTTCGCACATGCAGTACAGAGCAACGCCGGATGTCAGAGTGCTCTTGGCATTCTTGCGGGGAACCTCGATATAAACGTCGTAAAATCGGCGGTTCCCATCGGCGTCAACCCAACCGAAAACCGTCGTAAGGATGAAAACCTGCCACGGCTCCAAAAGCAGAGCCGCCGTTTTCCACTTGCCCTTGATGTGCGGCAACAGTTCGATGAACTTGCAGACCCGAGCCGCTTTATCCGGATCGAAGTGGAACGGCGGATTCTTGACCGCGACATTCCACCGCGCAAGATCGTCTACCTGCCGTTGGCAGGCAAGCCGAATCCACTCGCACGCCGGAACCGCTCCCGACAGGACATCCGCGATGTACTGGTTTGCGATAGCGACGTAATCGCGCTCACAAGCTCCCCCACGGATCGTCATTAGGTTTTTTCTTTTCCTCTGGAGCGATTCGAGCGCGCAACCTGGCTACCGGAGTCCCGCCGATTGCGATCAGCGCCGCCAGCAGTTCCTTTCGAGTCGCGTTCTTCAGCCGGATCGACTGGAGGCGAATATCCGCATCTTCGGTTTCGTACGATTCCAGCGCATCCAGATCTGCCTCATATCCGGCCGCAACCGCAATCGACCGCGAGTCAAGCTGCTGGAGAGGAACTCCGGCCGCCGCCATATCCGTCACTAAACTTGTCCATTTCTCCGCGACAGGTTTTGATAGCCACTTGGGACAGGTGGGTAGTTGCCCGATCTGCTCTACAGCCGGCGAAATCTTGCCTTTTCCAACTTTCCCAATCACCGCAAGTTTCTGTTTCTTAGCGATTTCCCGTCGCCCACGCACCGAATTCGGATTCCGCTGTGGACCTCTCATTCCCATGTCAGAGTCAGCCTTCCAGAAAACCTGTGACTTGTTCAAAAACCTGTCCGCGCGTGAAAGACACGTGGGCAAGGTCGTAGCGGCCCTTCGCTTAGAGATCCGAACCACCCTACCGGCGGACGGCCTTAACCGTTAAGAATCAATCGATAGCGCCCCTTGCCCGCAACCTGTAAAACCTGTTCGCTACCTGTTCGATGGAGCGTTCCCGAAGGCCCCTTCTTCGAGTGCCGCCTTCTTCGAATTGCACGCCAAACACAGCGCCTGGTGATTCGACTGATCCCAGAACAGCCCGTAATCCCCGCGATGCGCCTTGATGTGATCCACGCACTCCGAAGCCACGATCCGTCTGCCATGGTCCCCGTAAGGATCGACGCACAGTGGATGCTCCCTCAGGAACTGCAAGCGATACCTCCGCCACCGGCCGTCGTACAGTCCGTGCCACTCCGACGCCCGCGCGCTCCGCCTTCCAGGACGATGCACCGGGCAAGGCTGGAACTCCGCACACACCGGACATCGACGCCTAACCGCGCCCGCCACGCCGCGCCCTCAGTTCCGCCATGCACCGATAGAAGGTACACTCGGCACAGGTCGATGACTCATAGGCAGCAAGCCGATACTCGATCCCCTTGCGCAGTAACCGAATGTTCGTCCGATGCCCGCACGCTTGCCGGACGTTCACCTCGACAGACGCGCGCATAAAGCGCCACACCTCGAACCGCGTCCACTGATCAGCCAGCCACTCCCGCAGACTCCGCCTCGTAACGTTGGTTGTATCGGACAATTGCAGCCTCCAGGTTGACGCCGTATCGAGCTTCGAACTTCGCCTTGCCCAGCGCCTCAATCGACGTGCGCGAGCCGTGGCCGATCATGTGATACTCCGGCGCCAGTGGAACCGTCCGCCTGTCGTTTTTGGGTTCGCCACACCGCCGTACGTGGTGAACCGTGGCGCGCCGTCCCGACACCATACACGCCTGCTTCGCCATCCATCCAAGGTAGGCAGTGTCCGTAACGCGCCCACGCCTTGCCGTTCCCCGCCGCGCCTTGACACGCTTGAGACCGAACACCGCCATCAGTGCATCCGCCGCGCCGTGCTCATTCGCCATGTCATCGATCCATTCCGCCAGGCCCCGGTATCACCACACCCATCTCCGCGCCGAGTCGCCGGCACTGCTCGATGTATTCGGTGAACTCAGCCGTATCCAGATCGGCCGTACTGCGGACCGTTGGCAGCTTCACCCAACTCGCCGCCGTATCGTGCTCATCTTGTGTGTGGGTTTGCAAAAAGCGCCATTTCAGCGCATCGTGCATTTCTTCCGTCTCGTAGCCGATGTGCTCGGCGAGCAACGGAATCACCACCGACCAGTAATACGCGTTCTGGCTAAGCGACCGTGCTTGCCGATGCTTGCTGAGCCGAAGGTCGATCTCCTTGCCTTCCAAACGCGCGATGAGAGCAGCGAAGTCTTCCTTCCGTTCCAGGCCGATCCTTCCGTTCTGGATCAACCCGCGGAATACCGGTGTAGGGTGCTTCGCCATAGCCGAAAATCACTTCCCCTGCTTTTTGGTGTGCGTTGCGGATTCCGAAGTCCACACAGAACACGTAACCGCGCTCCTGGAGGAATCGACACGCATCCGCAACGTCCGGCTCAACCTTCAAGCGGAGATGCGCGCAAACGGAATCAAAGTCCATTGCGCTCCGCCTCCAACTCGATAATCGCCGAACCCGCCGTCTCGATGGCGTTGCCCGTTACGAAATCCTTGCCGTACCGGAATCCCTGCGATTCCAGCATCCGGCAGGCGTCCGCCACGTCCTCTTTCACGCTGACACCGTATTTTCGGAGAGCTTCGTCAAAAGTCATCGTAAATACCGGCGCGGGGAGAATCGGATCTCTCCGACGCTCCCCGCTCATTGTTGCGATTTGGGATTCAACGCTGTGGCCTGTCATCTGGCCCGGCACAGCCTGCTATAGGTTGCTTGATCCGGATATTTAACGCTTCGATGTCAGGTCCCAAATCTCTACGTCATCGCGTTTTAAGAATTTCGCTGTGTTCAGGATTGTGCAGGCGGTGCAGATTCGAACTGCCATCCCACGCATACCAGCCGCGCAGAATTGATCCGTGACCCTTACCTCTGGCTAGGCTTGTTATCTCGCCCTGAACCGCTCATCGCCATTCGAGCATTTCCGCCAGCACACTTCGGTATGCGATCCGAAGAAACGAGCCGATAGTCCATCAGGACAACGGAGGCTAACCCGGCCGTGAGGGTTACTGTCCACCCTCAAAGTCTTGGCAGTCCAGGCCGCCCATCGCCTTTAGCGCCCCTTGGCGCATATGCGAGTCCCCGCAAAAACATCCGCTCGCTCGATGTTACAGGCGCTCGATGCCTGCATGTGGTTGCGAGTTTAAACGTCGTAGCTACCACCAATCCCCGACGCCTGCCGCATCCGAATCACCGTACTCAGATCCGGTCGCGGGTACCAATCCGCCAAGTCCTCACCGCCGTCGATCAGCTTAATCAGCCGATCCTCAACCGCGCTTGCCCGTTCGTAGAAGTGCGGATGTACCGTCCCGCCTTCACTGGAGATCGCACCGGTCTTGCGCGCCATCAGCTCACCGCCTGTGAGATGCGCGCTCTATTTAGCCTGGCGGACTCGTTATATCCGCCCTTATCCATGAGTTGCAGGAAAGCCGACGCGCATACCTGATTCAGCGATTCCAGAAACACGTCCCGCTCTGGCATATCTTCCGATTGCTTGCCGCCAAATAGCAGAGCGTCATAGATATCCGGCGGAGGACATTGAGAGTCAGCGGGACGCTCAAGATTAGGCGGCGCTTTATGCTCGTTCGGAGCCTGTGTAGGCACTAGCCCTTTGCCGCTTTTAGCCATCCCGCTTTTCCCTCTCGCCTGTACTAACGTTTGAGACCCACCAAAACCCGCCACCTTTTCTAAATTATTTTTCAGGTGACTTTCAGCATTAGCCAGCGCGCGCTCCACCGTTCGCAGTCCGATCCCCATCGTTTCAGCAGTTTCGACAGCCGTATATCCGTCCCAGTACATATGGAAAACTACGCGCCTCTGATGCGCTGTCAGATTCTGGAACTCATCCCAGAGTGTTTGGATAGAAGTCGTCATTACGCCCACCGCTCCGCGCGCTCACGGCTCCACTCTTCATGTCCCTGCCGGAGCGCATCAACGGCACTAAAGAAAAACGGGTCTTTCCACGTCTTTCGCGCGTCCATATCCGGAGAGTCGTCAATCGCGGTAAAGGTCTTATTCTCCCGGAGCTTCCGCCGTAAGAAATCCAGCATGGAATTACGCGCAATCCGCTTAACCAGCGATTCCGGCCCCTCAATGCCCGACAGAAACACAGCGACAACCCCCTCTTGCTGGAGGTCATCCACGTCAACATTGCCGGGCAGTCCACGCCGCCGCATCCCGCGCAGAATCCCATTGACAATGGCAGTTCGCTTGTCCAGACACACCTGTCCCACTGATGCTGTTTCCATGTTGTTTGTATTCCGGGGTTTAGTTAGCGCCCACTCGCGATACGCTCCCGATTTTTCCGAGCGCTTTCGTTGTATCCGCCTGCGTCCATGAGTTGCAGGAATGGTGCCGAAGCGTTGTACTCGATATCCCCCCAGAAGTTATCAAGCACCTCACGCGTAACCTTCCGCGCCTCCCGAACCCGCTTCTGCCAATCGATGGCCAGTGGGATATGCGCCGTCTCCCGGCTCACCAGTAACACCGGAAACGCATCAGGTGCTGGACTCTCCGACAGTGCCGGCTGTCCACGGAAGGCGTATCGCACGGTATCCCACGAAGCCGAAGTACGCTCCCTGCGATCCCTATCGATAGCCTGGATTACTGTCTCTGGAGATCTATGGATTCTCACAAACCCCTCCCCATGATGAATACAGGCCTTCCAGCGCATCTCCCCTGATCGCGCCGCGCCGCACGGCGCCGTGGAGTCTCCGGATCTATCCAGGTTGCGATTCGGCGTATCAGCCGCGCCGCCTCACTCCTCAAAATTATGACGCGGTTTAAACGCACCCGTCCCGTCGCTGTCGTTTCCATGATTTTCTCTTCTAGATGCTTCTTGTATTTAAGACACTACAATACATAGGATCAACCGCATGTTGACCTCGTTTGACTTGCTAGTTAACTTCAAGTCAACTACCGCAAGTATAGGTATCGACTAGCCAGTCTCGCCCTGAAAGATCCCTATTCGGAGTCGATTATCTCCGCGATCACGTCCCCGTGGCAGGCGGCCGGCTTACACCAGCAGCCGAGCACCTTCCCGCGGAGTTCCCGCCGAGCACGCGCCACCAACTCCGGTTGAGAGAGAAACCACTCCCGGAACCTGGCTATCGCCTCCGCCCGGTTCGCCACCTTGAACTTCGCCAGCGTTCCCGCCATGTGGCTGAAAGGATTCCCGTACGGAGACGGCCGCCCGATGTACACCTCGAACGCCTCTCGCCTGCGGTTTACTACGCGCGTCATCTCTCCGGCGCCCCGTAGAGTTCCATCGCCCGCACGGCGATTGCCGCCAGCTTGCGCACCACATCCAGCGCAGCATCGGAGCCGGGGATTCCACTCCAGGCGGCATCGGCCAGCCGCATGTAATGCCGGAGCATCGTCAGTAACTCGCCGAACTCATGCGCCCGGCGTAGTGCGGTAAACCGTCCCCCGCTGCCACTTTCCTGACATTCACGCTCGGCGTCGATGGCCGCATAGACGCTGGCACGCTCCAACCTCACACCGTTGAATACCCGCGTGACCTGGCCATTGCGGTAGCTGATTCCGTTTTCCTCCATGCACGCCACGGCCAAAGAGGCGAATTTACGCATCCCCCCGCGCGCTCCCTGGATGTATCCCAATTCGCACTCTTCACACAGCGTGGCCGATGAGATCATGGCCTGAAGGTAATAGTGCATGTACGTCAGGTAGGCGGCAACGTGGTGCCCATGGCCCGGCCACTTCCTGTCATGGTATTCCCTTTCCCCATCGATTCGTTTGTAGACTTGCTCCCTTGTCAAACTTCCACCTCCCATCGGATCTTGTCTTGCGTCGGATGACGATCCACCCGCTCCTAAAAGAAACGTCTCACCATCGTGGCGCTTCTACGCCGCATCCTCCGCACCTATCAAATCGAACAACGTCGGAGCGCTCACCTTCTGTTCCGCCGCCCGGCAGTATGCCACCGAATCGCTCCAATACCCCGCGTTCAACTCCACCGTGTATCCGCGCCGGCCCGCGAGCACCGCACAGTACGCCACCGTCCCGATCCCGCCGAACGGGTCCATCACCAGATCGCCAGGCGAGGAATACCGCTCAATCAAGCGCTCCACGATGTCCAGTTGGAGCGGACACACGTGCATCTCCCATCCCTTGCGCGCCTGCTGGCTATTCAGCGTCTTCATGCGGATAACGTCATCCCAGACGTTCGGCGCTCCGGGATTCGGCGGGTCCAATGCCATGAAACTGCTCGGCAGAATCCCGCGCATTTCCATCTGCTCGGCAATGTCCACGTGCTCGGCGAAGTCGTAGACCTTCTCCCGGCTGTAGCGGTGCCACGCCGCGCGGAGCTGATCCATCGGAATCCCGGCGATTTCCTCCGGCCGTAGAAACCGGTTCCCGTTCGAGCGCCAAAAGGAGTGCGCGTCAAGCTGCCATCGCGAGCGACTGTAGCCCGTCCCTGCGATCATCGGCGCCCCGGCGTCGAAAGGTATCGGCTCGCCGTCCGGACCCACACAGCGCGGCTTTTCGTGCGGCACGGGGCTATCCGCGTAAGCGTTCGCTCGGTCCGTTGGCAGCTTACGGAATAGGAGCACGTATTCCGGCGAACCCACGCCCATCTTGGTCCCGTCTTTGGAATTCTCGGTCCATCCCAGGCGGTAAGTTTGGTTGTTCTCTCGAACCACGTCCGTTACCACCGTGATGCGCCCGCAATACCGGAAGCCGTGCCGGCGGAGGTGTTCCACGCACTTATCGCTGAACGGGTTCACCGTGTACATCCCGTCGCCGCTCACCGTGCCGTAGACGATGCGATCCTTCGCGTGAACGCAGTACATCCGCCCCGGCGCCAGTACGCGCATCACCTCCGGCGTGAGGTACTCCATCTGTTCAAAGAATCCCTTGTCCCCGTCGTTATGGCCGAAGTCGTTGTACGATTCGGTGTACTCGTAATGGTCGCTGAAGGGCCACGATGTGACAACCAGGTCCGCCGATCCGTCCGCCATCCGCTGAAGTTCCAGCACGTTGTCATTGTTGGCGGCCGTGAACAGTTCGCCCTTCTCTTCCCGCCGTTCGATCCCAATCGAGCGGTGCATCTCCGTATTGGCCTTCGCTTGATTCAACCCGAACTCCTTGATAATCCCCGCCATCGTGGCGTGCAGTTCATCGTGTTGCTTCCACTTCGCCATCAGCGCATCGTGGACCGGATCTTCCGATTCCGTGTAGATCAGGTGGACATCCACCGGATGCACCTGGCCGAACCGCTGGGTCCGGTGAATCGACTGAATGAAATCGGCGAACTTGTACCCGAGCCCGAGGAAGATGTTCGAATAGCAGTGCTCCTGGAAGTTTGAGCCGGACCCGCTCAAGCTCGGCTTCGTGCCAAAGAGCTTCAATTCGCCCTCGGCGAACCGCTCGACAATAGCCTCCCTATGCTCGATGTCTTGGCTTCCCCAGATACACCGCACGCCCGGCAGCGCCTGTTCCACCGCCCGGCGCTCATCCTCCAGCTCGCACCAGATAATCCAACTCCGGTCCGGCGCCCCCTCGATGATCTCTTTGCACCGCCGGACGCGCGCCGTGAGGCTGTCCCTCTTCTCGCCGGCCGCCGCGCTCAGGCTCACCGCCGCGTTGCGCAGTAGCCGCCCCTGTCCCCAGGAATCGTAGCCGGCGGACGTGTGGTCAACCGGCAATCGGTGACGATGAATGTTCAGCGGCGGTAGGATGTACCCTTCATCGGAGTACCCCATGTCGGAAGGCTTCGTCAGGAACGTAGCCCAGGTGCTCACCCAGATCCAGAACTCCCGCTCCTTATGCGGATGCAATTGCAGGTTCCCCGCCTGCGAAGAGTCCCGCTTAAAGAACCGCGTCAAAGCCTGCCCGGTGTCCATCACGCCAAG
This sequence comes from Bryobacteraceae bacterium, assembly GCA_050014595.1. Classification (GTDB taxonomy): domain Bacteria; phylum Acidobacteriota; class Terriglobia; order Bryobacterales; family Bryobacteraceae; genus PALSA-129. The sequence continues at coordinate 55,103 of JBEKDA010000008.1, read as the reverse complement.
GAACCCGGCGTAGTGAATCAGCTCTTTGTATCGGTTCGGCGAAGGCGTTGCCGTCGCCACGAACTTAAACTTCACCCTGTCGAACAACGGTAGGAACGTCTGGTAGGTCTTCGATCCGAAGGACCGTAGAACGGCCGCTTCATCGAGCGAGCAGATGTGGAAACGGTTAGGGTCAAGCGCGCCGTCACGGACCCTCTCGTAATTCGTCAGGAACAGTTCATTTCCCGCAGCGCGCAACCGCTCGTAGTCTTCATTGGTGGCGACGTACACCGGAGCCCGCCGAAATCCGCGCGCCACCTGCTCTTTTTTGAATTCCCGGCGGACGCCGAGCGGACACACGATCAGCGCGGAGTTTCCCGGAAACACGTCCAGCAGCGATTCGCACACCTGAAGTTGAATCGAGGTCTTATGCAGACCAAAGCTCGCGAAGCAAGCCCGCGCGCCACCGCGAATCATCCAAGCCGCGATATCGCGAGCGTGCGGCTTGAGGTCCGGATTCAACGTCACCGGTCCGTCGTATCCTCGTTCGACAGCGATGACCGACTTCGATTCCAGGAATTCGCGGTAGCTCTTCATCACTCGCCTTGGTCCAGGAGTGGAGTCTCCGGATCGGCGGCCACCAGGTAGATTCGACCGTCCGTGGTCTCCGACCGTTCTCGCCGGATGGCCGCATGTAGGTTTGGATATTCCTCCGGGTTCGTGAATACATCGAACCCCGCCGCGCGGTACTGTCTGATCCAGCTCCGGCCATCCCGGAAGATCACCGAATCCGACTCCGGAAACGTGGCCCCGTTGCGATAAATGCCGTTTTCATCGCGCGTCCATCCATGGATGGAGTATGCGTGCGCCTTCCGGACCTGGACAGGCGTCCCGTTCCACCAGCGCTTGATTCTGGCGATCCCGAGCAGAATGGTTTTATTGACGCGTCGCATTTTCCCTCCGTGCTTCGTCGGCCGTGGCGAACGGACCCGACCACCTGTAGCCGTCCCACTTCCACCACTGCCCATCACTCCGTTTCGTTACTTCCGGTCCCGGTTGTCCCACCTCTTCGCTCCTTTTTCATTGCGGAGCCAGGCTGTCCCGGCCCCGCGCTGTTTCGTCGGTACATCCCCCGCCACTTCCAGCAGTCCAGCGGGCTTTCGCCGTCAACCATCCGCTACATCTGCCGGCGTTCCCCGCGCATAGCCCACCTCCTCAAACCTGAGCCGCCTCCGCTTCCATCGGCTTCGAGTTGCATGGACAGATTGGCGTTCCTCGCTCATCGATCCACTTGCGCGTAGTGCGCAGCGTGTACCCACATCCCGGACACGACACCTTCACCAGCCGGGTAGTCTGCTTTTTGATTCCCCCCATCAGAGGCTCAAGCTGGCCGTGCGGATAATCCCCCGGCAATAGCAGTTGAAGTCTGCCCTTCAGGTCCGGAGTCGCCGGAGTGCTTTTCCAGGGAGCCGTGAAACCGAGCTTCTTTGCCGTCTCCACGAATGCGCCCTTATGCCCGCACTCCGTCCCCACCGCCGCGTGGATCATCTCGTGGAGCAACGTCTCCGCGACCTGTCCGCCGTCTCCCAGAAACGGACTGATGAAGATCTCCGTCGCATGGTCCGCGCTACACTTCGGACTCCAGCACTGCCCGATGGTCCGCTTCTTGAGCGACAATCCCGAGCGCGACGGCCATCCTACGCTCACCCGTACCAGGTCCGGCACTGTGGCGCCCACGGCATCGAACAACGGCCGTAGACTCTCCGCCAACGTGTTGAGCCACTCCTCCCGTGTCACGCCGCCACCGCCGCTCTTGTGAGTCCGAACTGCGCACGTACCAGAGCCTCAGCCGGCGGAGGCGATACGGAGTTCCCGCACATCCGTACCTGTGCCGTCTTCGTGAGCTTCACTTCGGAGCCGGTTTGCGGATCGCGCCCGCGCTCGATCACGGCACTTCGGGCTTTATGGTTTTCGGTGTTCATTGGGAAAAGGGTTTTGCGTGCCAGGCGTTTGGTTATTTCACCGGCACGATTGAAGTATAGGCAGCGAGCCACAAGACCCGCCCTGAAAGATCCAGCCGCCCCAAAATTTATGTAAAATGAGGATGGGAAGATCCGAAAAGGACAGGCCCATGGATAACGTGAACCACGTCGATGAGGAGTTGCTTGAGCGCTACTCGTTAGGTAGGATCGGAGAGGATGAAGCGGCTCCCGTGGAGGAACACCTGCGCTCATCTGCGAGGAGTGCATGGATCTCTTGGAAGGTTTAAACGTCTATCACAGAGCAATGCGCGCCGCGCTGAAGCTCTCGTGTAAAAGTGTTGTAAGAGTGTCCTCCTTTACATGAGATTCTGGATATTGTGAAGCTTGCAGAGTCAGCAAGTTACTGACTTTTCAAGAATCGAGTTTATTGTGGTTCGAATCCATGCCGGGGAGCCATCCATTTTGGCTATAAACTTGCTTCCCTGTCCGGCTTGACAGCAGCCCTTAGCGGCACGTCCGTTATCCCAAACAATTCAAAGGTATTTGCGGGAGCCAACCTCTCCGGTTGGAGAGGCGGCTTCGCGGGGGTGCGCGCTCAACCCCCAGGGTTCAGCCCGCCCCCCGAGTTTTCGCTTGCGAACTCTCCGGTTTCTCCGCTTGACAGGTTGCGTTTGTTGACGGCCCCGTCCAACGCGGGGGGCCAAGCTCAAACGACTTTCAAACCACCTTCAATCCTGATATCCGGTGCCCCGAACGGCTGAAAGAGCAGCACGCGCACGTCGGACAATTCGGAGAACGAGTTCTCGATCATCGGCCGGACGTCGCGCCAATTCAGTCCACCAAGTCCGCATCCAAGCGGCGGTAGGGCAACCGAGCGGATTCCCAGTCGGTGGACATTGTCGATAAGCGCTTTCAGCCCGGACTGAATATCCTCGATTCGCGACCTGTCGCGCCAGTGCCGCTTGGTCGGGAAGTTGATGATGTATCGGGGCTTGATGAGCTCGCCATTGTCGAAGGTGAACATGCTTCCCGGCACAACCTCACGCGCCCGGCACGCGGTCTCATAAGCCTTGAAGTTCGCCGGAAACGCTTGCTTGAACTGAAGCGCCAAGCCTCTTCCCATAACGCCGACGCAGTTCACGGTGTTCACCAGTGCTTCGGCGTGGGCTTCCAGAATGTTGCCATGCGCGATTTCAATCATGATGCCACTCCCTGCAGTAATACCATTCTCGACGCTTTTCGCTCGCGTCCGCTCTCACGTGACGCCGCAATCTGCGCCGTGCGCGATAATCGCTGTCATGGAGTCGAGTTTCAACCGGCGCGCGGACAAGTTGATTGTTGACGGCTGTCATGCCGACGCGCGGGCGCTGCTGGAAGCGGCGATCCATGACATGCCCACCGGCTGGACTCCCAGGCGGGAGGATGACCGGTCTCTGACCATCGCCTTTTGGAACCAGGAGGAGTTCCTCGCCCACAGCCACCGTGAGATTGAGTTGAAGCGATTGACCAAGTCGATCTTCTGGGTGGACGGTTCGTACTCCAGGGCCTGGTATCAACTGGCCGTCGTGGCGAGCAAGGATGGGCGGTTTGAGAATGCGCTCTTCTGCATCGATTGCGGCGTCGAACTCGAGCCGGACCATCCCGAGTTGTGGAATGAGAAGGGGTATTTGCTGGGCCGGCTGAAACGGCACCAGGAGGCGTTCGACTGCTACGTCCGTGCGGCCTCTGTTCGGGACTGGGCGCCGCCGTCACAGATCGCCCGAGCACTGCGCGGCCAGGGCGTCCAGCTTGTCGACCTTGACCGCCTGGACGAAGCGGAGGACGCGTTACGCCGGTCGCTGGAGTTGGAGCCGGACAGCGAGACCGCCCACAATGAACTCGGCTACATCGAGGATCTGCGGCGAAAGCGGGCGGCGGAAAAGGAAGAGATCCCCTGGTTTCTCCACTCGTTCGTGAATCCTCCCACCGATCCCCTGACAACCCGGCTGCTGGCGTTGGTCGAGGATCTGCCATCGATACCGGGACCCAAGACTGTGGGGTCGGAAAACTACTCCCGAATCTTCGATGCATTCATGAAACGCGGCTGGGCTGGCTTCGAAGAAGAGTTTGACCGTATCGTTCCGCGCGACCGTGCGGACTATGCAGACGTCAAACGCGACATGTTGTGCGAGCCCATTTTCAGCGTGAAAGCCCACAGGAATATGGCCGACGCGGTGCTCGGCAGGAAGACGGTGGACGAAATGTTCGACGAAATGGCCAGGCAGGAAGAGCAAAAGCCCCAGTAGTGGGCCAGCCGACGCGATCATCGGCGGGGGTCACCGAGGTGGCAGGGTCCCCTGAAGCCATAGTGTCCCGGAAATCTCATCTCCTGGCACTGGCGCAGCAGCGTCCGGCATGCCCTCGCGCGTAGCATAGATGTCGATGTCGACGTTTTGGCGGCCGTCGTGGACGCGCATCACCGTACCTCGAAACTTCCAGACCGGGATCGCGTCAATCTCAGATTCCTCGACGCCATTCACCGGCGCGCAGAACTGATAATCATCCGGCAGCGGAAACGAATCCGGCTGCTGGATGTAAGCTACTCCGAACGCTTGCTCGTCGCCGAAAGTGCTGCTTGTCGGTTCGGGGCCGTGTTTACGCGCCGACAACAGGACGGCCGCCCCGGCCATCGGCACATCGCCAACTGCGGATTGCAGTGTGGTCCCGACTGGCACAATCCTCAGGGAATAGGCAATGCCTGCCAGTTCCACGTCAACGATTGCTCCGGGGCGATATCGATCACGGTTCAGGCAGTAGAGCGGATCGAAAAAGGTCACCGCCGCATCACCCAGTACTCCCGAGATCCGCGCTTCCAGCCCACAGCTCACCTCGTGAACGGAGTCGATGCGCACCTTGTGTATGCATCCTGAACCAGCCGACGGGAACGAAGTGTGCAGGTATGCTCGTTCACCCCGCTGCCCCCGAACAACGACGAACGTCGCACGGAGACCGGCCGTCGGCCACGCGATGACGCTCACCGTGGCGCCCGCATCCCCGCCGGGAACCGGCAACGACGGGTATTCCCGTTGTCCCACGACGGGTCCCCGAGACACCCATCCTAGGGCGTGCCCTATGCCGTTCTCCAGATCTGGAAAAATGCAGCGCCAGTGATCGCCATGGCCCATAGAGTAAACCGCAGAATACCACCGTCCAGTCACCCAAACCGGGGCCGCGTCTGCCAGCACTCGGTAAGCTGGTCACCACGTCGCAGCGGCTCCAAGGCGGCCTGCCCTTCTGGGGCCGCGCCATTCTCAACGAGGATGAGATTCGTGACCAACGCGGTGCACTGGATAAGACCAAGGCCCTTCTTGAAGGCTTTCCGATCGCGCTCCGGATGCAATCGCATCAGAGGTTCGACAGTTCGACAACGTTCAGGGCGCATCGTCGCCCACTCGGAAGTTGGCCCCAAACACTCCCTGGAATGCAGCCACATTCCCAGGGATGCACTTCATAGCGCGAAATCGTTCCTATCCTGATCCCTATGTTTTGGCTACACCGCAACCCCTGCCCTCCACAGCAGATACCCGATGGCTTGCTTGATGTAGTTCCACCGATCGTGGATGGTGTCGCCGCCGCGATCCTTGCGCGGCGAGCCGTAGACGCTGAGGCCGCGGAATTGCAGCATTTCCTTCACCCGGTAGATGTGATACCCGTCGCTCACCACGATTACCGAATGCAGACCCATGCGGCGCATGATCTCGCCGGCCATGGCGGTGGATTCCACCGTGCTTTCGGCTTCGTTTTCGAGCACTATCGCTTCCGGCGGCACGCCGTGGCCGATCAGGTAGGAGCGGCCCACGCCGCCTTCCGTATAGACCGGATCGCCGCCCGAACCCCCGGTGGTCATGATCCGCGGGGCCATTTTTCGATGGTAGAGTTCGAGCCCGTGATCGAGACGGGCCTTCAGCACTTGTGAGGGCCGCCCGCGATATTCGGCGGCGCCCAGCACCAGGATCACGTCGGCGGGCTGCGCCTCATCCCGCGTGGATTGCCGTTCGATTCGCACCGACACGTACGCAATCGAGACGGCAGCCGCAATCGCTGCGGCGAGGACGGCGGCCGATACGGCACGTTTCATCTGCGTTATTCTGATCGTTCAGAACTCATTGTAATCGCATGGCTACACCGGAAAGGATCACAAGCGCGGCCAATCCGCTGTTGCAAGACGTGCGCCGGGCGATGGCCCGCGGCGGCCTGACCGCGCAGGGGTGGTGTGTGGCGGAAACCTTCCACCTGCTGGAAGAAGCGTTGCGCAGCGATTGCGAAGTGAAAGTGGTGCTGGCGGCCGAATCGGTGCGGTCCGCCGCGGAGGCGCAGGTGGGGCGCCGGGCGGGCGTCCAAGTGGTGGCGGTCCCCGACGCGGTGATGCAGAAGGTCTCCACCACCCGAACCAGCCAGGGTGTGGTGACGCTGGTGCGCCCGCCAGAGTGGACGTTCGAGCAGTTGTTCCGCGGCCGCGCCCTGGTGGTGGCGCTCGATGGCATGCAGGATCCCGGTAACGCGGGCGCCATCCTGCGCGCCGCCGAAGCCTTCGGAGCCACCGGCGCCATTTTTCTCAAAGGCAGCGTCAGCCCTTACAATCCCAAAACCCTGCGTGCCTCGGCCGGCTCCCTGTTTCGCGTCCCGTTTGTGCACGGCATGGACGCGGCAGGGGTACTGGCCGCCTTCGAGCAGAACAGCTCGCATCGGGAGAAGCCGCGTTTGTACGCAGCCGTGCCGGCGCGCGAGGGAAAAGCGGTGCGTGCGCCGGCCGAGGTTGATTTCACGGCGAACTGCGCGCTGATCATCGGCAACGAAGCCCGCGGCGTCGGCCCCGAACTTCGGTCGGCCGCGCTCCAGGTCTCGATTCCCACCGCCGGGGTGGAGTCCCTCAACGCCGCCGTAGCCGCCGGCATTCTGCTCTACGAGGCACAGCGGCAGAGGACGGCAAGGTGAGCCTGTTCGACGCGCCCGGTTTCGATACGACCGAGCCGACGCCGCCCGATGGCAAGCGGCCGCTGGCCGAGCGCATGCGTCCCACGCGCCTGGAAGATTTCATCGGGCAGGAACACATCCTCGGCCCCGGCAAACCGTTGCGCCGCCAGATCGAGCGCGACGAGCTTACCTCCATCATCCTGTGGGGACCGCCCGGCGTCGGCAAGACGACGCTGGCCAGTTTGATCGCGCGAGTCACAAAGTGCGAGTTCATCCGGTTCAGCGCGGTGCTCAGCGGCATCAAGGAAATCAAAGCGGTGATGGCCGACGCCGAGCGTCTGCGCCGTCTAGGCAGCCGCACCATCCTGTTCATCGATGAAATCCACCGCTTCAACAAAGCCCAGCAGGACGCGTTCCTGCCGTACGTGGAGCGCGGCGACATCATCCTGATCGGCGCCACCACGGAGAACCCGTCGTTTGAAGTCATCTCGGCGCTGCTCTCGCGCTCGCGCGTCTACGCGCTGCGCGGGCTCACCGTGCCGGAGCTGGTCACGCTGCTCGGCCGCGCGCTGCCCCTGGTAGGCAAGGAATCCTCCGGCGAGCTACTGGAACAGATCGGCATCTATTGCAATGGCGACGCGCGCCAGGCTTATAACACGCTGGAAGCGGCGGCGGCCGCGTCGCCCGGGCCGGAGCTGACCGCGACCGCCGTGCAGGACGCCATGCAGCGCAAAGTGCTGCTATACGACAAGGGCGGAGAAGAGCACTTCAACGTGATCTCCGCGTTGCACAAGTCGGTCCGTTCCAGCGACGTGGACGCCGCCATCTACTGGCTCACCCGCATGCTGGAAGCCGGCGAGGACCGCCTCTACATCGCGCGGCGCCTCATCCGCATGGCCATCGAAGACATCAGCCTGGCCGATCCACGCGCGCTCGAACAGGCCGTGGCCGCCATGCAAGCCGTGCATTTCCTGGGGATTCCGGAAGGCGACCTGGCCCTCATACAGGCCGCGATTTACTTATGCGTGGCGCCCAAATCCGACGCTGCCTACCGCGCCAGCGGAGCCGTGCGCGAAGACGTGCAGAACACCAGCGCCGAGCCCGTCCCCATGAATTTGCGCAACGCCGTCACGCGCTCCATGAAGGAATGGGGATACGGCGAAGGCTACCAGCACGCCCACCAGTTCGACGATGCCATAGTCGGCATGGAATGCCTGCCGCCGTCGCTGGCCGGCCGCCAGTATTACTTCCCCACGGACCGGGGCCTGGAAAAACGCATCGCCGAGCGCCTCGAAGAAATCCGCCGCCGGAAGCAGCAGATCACTTCTTCGGATTCAGCTTCAGATTGATCACCGCATCTTTCCGGCTGTCGAAGACGGAAAGCGTCTTGGTGGAGCTGCCGACGCCTTCGAACGAGGCCGTCAGCTCGTAATCGACGTCCGGGCTCAACCCGTTGAAGTAGTAGTGCCCGTGTTCCTGCGTGTAGAAGGAACGCACCTGTTTGGTCTTGGTGTCCTTGAGCTGCACCACGGCGCCCACCACCTCCTTGTCGTCGGCGGAGGTCACTTCGCCCGCCACGCTGCGCGTGGCCGGCCCCTTTTTCTTCTGTGCCAGGCCGGCCGGAGCGGACGCCAGGAGGACCGCCAGCAGAACCACCCACACTCTGTTCATATCATCCTGCTTTCCACCGGCGCGATTGACACGCGCCGTTCGGCGACGCGCGCCGCGGCTATTTCCAGTCCGCGTCGGACTCTTCTTCTTCGTCGTCCAGGAAGCCTTCTTCGTCCTCGTCGTCTTCCTCCAGCTCCTCGGCTGATTCCATCTCCAAAGGACTGGTGCTGACCACTCGCAGGTCGGCCCCGCACTCGTCACAACTGACGGTATCGCCTTCGTCGACGTCTTCTTCTTCCACATCGATTGCGCCCTTACATACCGGACATGTGACCATCGACAATTCCTCCCGAGATAATACTGTTATACGATAACTTGCGCGTTTTGCAACCTCGTTTTGCGGATCCTATTGGCCAGCCTGTTTGGCCAGGCGCCGGCGCGTGGTGGCCGGAACAATTCCCTTCATCCGCAGGCACAGAAACAGGTGCGCGCGGTGCGTCATTTCGTGCTCTTTGATCATCTGCACCATTTCCAGCCGGGTGACGCGCTGCCCGTCGAACCGGGTGATGTAGTGGTCCCAGAATGCGGCCGGCTGGGCGGCGAGCGCCGCGGTGCGCTGGTCCACCGACTCGCGCAGGGCCGCCGCCAGTTCGGGCGCGCCGCCATTCGCGGCCGGTTTCCGCTGATGCGGTTTCAATTTCTCGCGAAAATCAGGAGTCGCGAAGTTATCGTCGCCGGCCAGCAGCAGGCCCGCCAGCCCGTCGCTCGAGTCCAGAATGTGCCGGGCGGCTTCGCCAAAAGTCATGGTATCGGGCGCCGGCCGGAAATCGAAATCCGCGGCCGGAAAATCGTCTACTGCGTTGGCGGTATCCTGCCGGACCGCCTTCCAGGAATCGAGGACGTATTCCACTCTGATCATGTCCACATTGTACCCGCAAGCGGGGGGAGAACGGAGACAGCGCCAGGCCAGCCGGGTAGTGCGCTAGACCTGGCGTGCTTGAGCGTGAATCCTGATATCCTAAGGCGGTTCCACGGACAACGATGCCGCTGCTTAATGGTGCCCATGCCCTGATTCGCGCCAACCTCGGACACTTCCAACCGAACGTCAAGACCCGTGTTCGAGGCGTAGTAATAGGTACGTTAACGGATGTCCAACTTGGCGCCATAAACGGAAGCAGAAAAGCAGCAGGGCTGCCTCCCGTCACCGCGGAGGTGCTTTTCTTCGGTTGGCATGTTTACAAGAGTCGCATTATCGGAGACGGCTATCGGATCGCCGATGTTATTGATCAAATCGAAAGCGCGATGAAGAGCGAGTCGGTTGTGCTTGATCCAGAACATATGACAGCAATGGAAAACCCCACCGCTAGAGCAGACGCTTACGGGAATCTGGTTAAGGACAGGGCTGTGTTTGAATGTACGGCACACCACCCACGCCCTGAACTCTTTTCTGTCATGCCCAAGGGCGACACAATCAGGCCCACCAAAAAGAAAGAGGCCATCCTTCCGGGTAGCCTCTTTCCAAGATCAAGCAACTCGCCTGGGTAACACCTTCATCCAGCTGCACCAGTTGCTCTGTTAATAGTATGCACCTAGCGTACCGCACAAGTCAACAATATAAAGAACCTACCCCAACCGTTGAATTCTGTTGTGTTCGCGGGCGCTGATGGGCAACTCTCAGCCCCTTGCCGCGTTTCAAGGGAGCGGCAACTTCCCAGCACCCCGGATTTGACGTACTACCCCATCCTGGCCGCCGGTAGTGTCTGAAATTTCGGACACTACCTAGCCGCCGCCGTCCAATCGGTATAATGAGAATATACATGCACCAGAAGAGAAGTGAGCGCTTTGTAGACCTTAATCCGCAGGAAACCGAGGAGTGGCTGGATTCCCTGGACCAGGTGATCGACGAGGCCGGGCCGGACCGCGCCCGTTTCCTGCTGGAGCGCCTTGCCGAACAGGCCCGCGACAGCGGCGCCGAACTCCCCATTCACCTGAACACTCCGTACGTCAATTCCATTCGCGCGGAAGACGAAATACCCTACCCCGGCGACCGCGCCATGGAGCGGCGCATCAAGAGCGTCATCCGCTGGAATGCCATGGCCATGGTGGTCCGCCAGAACAAGTACGACCACGGCATCGGCGGCCACATTTCCACCTACGCCTCGCTGGCCACCCTGCTGGAAGTGGGCTTCAACCATTTTTTCCACGCGCAGTATGGCGACCAGCCGGGCGATCTCATTTATTTCCAGGGTCACGCTTCGCCGGGCGTCTACGGGCGCGCCTTCCTGGAAGGCCGCCTCACTGAAGGCCACTTGAAGAATTTCCGCCACGAGCTGCGCGCGGAGCCCGGCCTTTCTTCCTACCCGCACCCCTGGCTGATGCCCGATTTCTGGCGATTTCCGACGGTGTCGATGGGCCTCGGCCCCATCAACGCGATCTACCAGGCGCGCTTCATGCGCTACCTCGAGAACCGCGGCCTGATCGAGCCCACGCCGCGGAAAGTCTGGGCCTTCCTGGGCGACGGCGAAATGGACGAGCCCGAATCCATGGGCTCTCTCACCCTGGCCTCGCGCGAAAAACTCGATAACCTGATCTTCGTCATCAACTGCAACCTGCAGCGACTCGACGGACCCGTCCGCGGCAACGGCAAGATGATTCAGGAACTGGAAGCCGCCTTCCGCGGCGCCGGCTGGAACGTCATCAAGACCATCTGGGGCGAGGACTGGGACGAGCTTCTGCGGCGCGACACCACCGGCCTGCTCGAAAAGCGCATGGGCGAAGCGGTGGACGGCGAGTTTCAGACCTACATCACGCGCGACGGCGCTTACATTCGCAAGAATTTTTTCGGCAAGTATCCGGAACTGCTCGACCTGGTCGCGCACCTCAGCGATGAAGCCCTGGTCAAGCTGCGCCGCGGCGGCCACGACCCGCAAAAGGTCTACAACGCCTACCATGCGGCCGTCTCCACCAAGGACAAGCCCACGGTCATTCTGGCTCATACCATCAAGGGCTACGGCCTGGGCGAAGCCGGCGAGGGACGCAACATCACCCACCAGCAGAAGAAGCTCAACGAGAAAGAAATCCTGCACTTCCGCTCGCGTTTCGAGATTCCCATTCCGGAAGAGGACGCGCTCAACGCTTCCTTCTACCGGCCGCCCGCGGACAGCCCGGAGATGAGCTACCTGCATGAGCGGCGCCGCATACTGGGCGGCTACATACCGACGCGCACGACGCCGGCCGGCAAGTTGCACGCCCCGCCGCTCGATTACCTCAAGGAATCGCTGGAAGGTTCGGCCGGCCGCGAAGTCTCGAGCACCATGGCCTTCGTCCGCGTGCTCACCCTGCTGATGAAGCATGCGGAGCTCGGCAAGCGCGTGGCGCCCATCATCCCCGACGAGGCCCGCACCTTCGGCATGGAGTCGCTGTTCCGCCAGTTCGGCATCTACGCCAGCCAGGGCCAACTCTACAAACCGCACGATGCGGAAATGTTCCTCTACTACAAGGAATCGAAGGACGGCCAGATTCTGGAGGAAGGCATCACCGAGGCCGGCTCCATGGCGTCGTTCTCGGCGGCCGGCACGGCGCACGTCAATTACGGGCTGGAGATGATTCCCTTCTTCATCTACTATTCGATGTTCGGCTTCCAGCGGGTGGGCGACATGATCTGGGCTTTCGGCGACGCCCGCGGCAAGGGCTTCCTGTGCGGCGGCACGGCCGGGCGCACTACGCTCGCCGGCGAAGGCTTGCAGCACCAGGACGGACACAGCATCGTGCTCGCCAGCACGGTGCCCACCTGCGCCGCCTACGACCCGGCCTTCGCCTACGAAATCGCCATCATCGTGCGCGACGGCATCCGCCGCATGTTTGAGGAACAGGAGGACCGCTTCTACTACCTCACGCTCTACAACGAAAACTACCCCATGCCGCCCATGCCGGAAGGGCTCGATCCCGAAGACGTCATCCGCGGCATGTATCGCTACCGCATGGCCCCGGGCGGCAAGGCCCAGGTACAACTTTTCGGCAGCGGCCCCATCTTGAACGAAGCCCTGCGCGCGCAGGAGATTCTGGCCGACCGCTACGGCGTCGCGGCGGATGTGTGGAGCGTCACCAGCTATAACGAATTGCGGCGCGAAGCTCTCCGCGCGACGCGATGGAACCGCCTGCACCCCGATCAACCGGCGCAGGTCCCCCAAATTGTCCAGGCGCTCAGCGGCGCCGAAGGCCCCATCATCGCGGCCACCGATTACATGAAGGTGGTGGCCGATCAAGTGGCGCCCTGGCTATCGGGCCGCCTGGAAACGCTCGGCACCGACGGATTCGGCCGCAGCGACAACCGCGAGTACCTGCGCAAGCATTTCGAAGTCAACGCCGAATCGATCGCCTGCGCCGCCCTTTCGCGCCTGGCGCGGGACGGCAAGTTCGACACGCGCAAAGCGGTCGCGGCTTTGGAGGAGCTGGGGGTGGACCCGGAAAAGACGGACTCGGCCAGGGCATAGGGGACGAGCCTCTTACGCCCCGCTCCGGGGCTCTGTCTTACCACACCGCGATTCCACACGGCTTACGCCGTGGGCTACTATCTTTCGCCCTGCCGGGCTCGAAGTTCCACTGCGCCACGCGTCGGTTAGCCCGTCACCACCATCTTGCCCACGCCGTCGGCGTACCGTTCCGCAATGTCGAAGGCGTCGGCGATGCGGTCGAGCGGCCGCGTGTGCGTCACCAGCGGCGCGAACCACGCCGCGCGTTCGGCCAGCAGCTCCACGGCGGCTTCGGTTTCGCCGTTGGAGCGCCGCACGTTGAAAATCGCCAGTTCCTTGCGCCGCATCGGCGATACTTCGAAGGGCACCAGCGCATCGGAATGAATGCCGGTCAGCACCACGCGTCCGGCAAATCGCACCGCGCGAATAGCCTGGTTGGTGGTCTGCTGCTTGGCCGCGCAATCGATCGCGCAATCCACGCCGCGCCCGCCGGTTTCCGAATTCAGCTCGCGGGAGACATCCATCTCTGCCGGGTCGATAGCGGCGTCTGCGCCCATCTGCCGCGCCATCTCGCGGCGGTGCGCCACGGGTTCCACCGCCCAGATCCGGCCGGCGCCGGCCACCTTGAGGCAGGCGATGGTCAGCAGCCCGATGGGGCCGGCGCCGAACACCGCCGCCGTTTCTCCCGGCCCGACGGCGGCGAACTGCATCGAGTGCATGGCCACCGCCAGCGGTTCCGCCAGCGACGCCAGCTCCATCGAGAGGCCCGCCGGAATAGGCAGCAGGTTCGTGGCCGGCAGGTTGACCAGCTCGCGGAAGAATCCCGGGTGGCCCGGATGGCTGAGGAACCGGATGTTCGCGCAGACATTGTGATGCCCCGTGCGGCAGGCTTCGCAGTGATAGCAGTAGAGCGCCGGTTCGAGCGCGGCGCGATCTCCCGGCGCCCAACCCATGGCCCCCGCGCCGGTCTTGACCACCGTCCCGGCCGGTTCGTGGCCCAGCACCATGGGGTATTGGCATGGAGTGTCGCCCACGGCACCTTCGCCGTAGGCGTGCAGATCGGAACCGCAGATTCCGGTGGCGTCCACGCGCACCTGAATCTCTCCGGGGGCGGGATCTTCGGCGGCCTGCTCCAGCAGGCGAAATGTGCGCGGCGCGGCAAGCGAAGCAACAAGCATCCTGGCCCCATTGTAAAATAGCCATAGATGCTCAATTTCCGCGAGTTCGAGGCCGGCCCCGATCCGTTCGGCCGAAAATTTCAGGTCATGTTCAAATGGCTGCAAACCGCCATCTCGATTCGTCACGCCGACACCGTGGACGTGAAGTTTATCCTCCAGGACGAAAGCGGCGCCCGCACCGAGAAGACCATGGCGCTTCCGCACGCCTTGCTGGTGGAGTTGAGCCGCTCGACCGGCCGCAAAATGGACGATGCCTGGTGCGCCCGCATGGCGGAACTGCACCTGCTGCGGCTGGTGGAGACCGGCGAGGACATGGAAAAGGATCTCGTCACGCTCACCGCGGCCGAGCTCAAAGAACACGCCGCCGAAATCGCGCGCCAGGAACAAGCCAAGAGCCCCGCGAACTGAGGGCCGTGATGGAACAGCATTGCCATTCGTGGGGCAGCCAATGGTGGCTGCGAGCCTGCGTTCCAGCCGGCATTGGCGCCGGCAAGAATGCCGGCGTTGCAGGCTGGAAAGCCTGCTCCACATGACGAGCGCTACGCTCTTCCATTTCCGGGACCGCACCCATCAATCGCAAGTGGCGGCCATCTTGCGACGCCTTCCGCCGGTTGAAGGAGCGCCGCTCGAGATCGAAAGCGCGCGCGGCCTGCACAGCCGCGGCCAGGCGGTTCACGCCGGCTCGTGGCTGCGCGAGCGCCGCATGGTTTTCGATTGCACCCGCTCCGAGTTTCCCCGCATCTTCGTGCATGAGCTGTTCCATTTTGTCTGGCTGCGCGCCGGGAATCCCGCCCGCTTTCGGTGGGAAGCGCTGCTGGACCGCGAATTCGAAGCCGGCGCCGGCGGCGAACTAGGCTGGTCCGCCGAGTGGAGAAAGCGGGCCATCGCCGCCCGCGACCACCAGTCCCGCAGCCGGCGGTGGCGCGAGTATTGTTGCGAAAGTTTCTGCGACACGGCGGCCTGGCTGTACTCCGGCGCAGCCCGTCACCCCGAGTTCACTCTGGCCGCCCGGTTTCGCGCCGCCCGCCGCGCCTGGTTTCACCAAACCTTTGCAAACGGGCGTTTGCCGCTATAATTGGATCAGGAATCGATCTGTGCCCGTACCGCGTTACTTCGTCGCCGCCCTTGCCGTCACCGCGCTGCTGGCGTTCTTGCTGCACGACCACTCTTCCAGCTCTGCGAAGGCCGCGAGCGTGAAGCCCGATAAGGACCGACGCGAGGCCCCCAATTTCGCCCTCAAGGATGCCGATGGCAAGACCGTGCACCTCTCCGATTACAAAGGCAAAGTGGTGCTGCTGGATTTTTGGGCCACCTGGTGCGGCCCCTGCCGCATCGAGATCCCGTGGTTCATGGAGATGGAGCGCCAGAATAAGGACAAGGGTTTCGAAGTGCTCGGCGTGGCCATGGACGACGAGGGCTGGGAAGCCGTCAAGCCGTTTCTCACGGAATTGAAAGTCAATTACCGGGTGGTGATCGGCAACGACGAGACCGCCCGCGAGTACGGCGGCGTGGACGCGCTGCCCACCACCTTCCTGATCGATCGGGAGGGAAAAGTCGCCGCGATCCACGTTGGGCTCGACGCGACCAGGAAGGATTACGAAGATGCTGTTCAGGAACTCTTGCGGCCGCCTGCCGGCGCTAGCAGCACTGCTTTGCCTGCCGGCCCTTTGGCCGCAGTCTCCCGCTAACGAGCGCCTCACCGTGGGACCACCCCAAAAGGTTGCCGGCAAGCGCAGTGAGACGGTCTACACCAAGATCCCGATTTCCATCCTGGCCGGCTACCACGTGAACAGCAACACGCCCAGCGAAGACTATCTGATTCCGCTTTCGCTGACGTGGTCCGCGCTCGGCTCGCTCGAAGGCGGCAAGGTCACCTACCCGAAGCCCACGATCGAGAAGTACGAGTTCGCCGAGAAGCCGCTCTCGGTCTACACCGGGAATTTCGAGTTGGCCGTCAGCTTCAAGGTGGCAGCCACCGCCGCGGCGGGCCCCGGCGTGGCCGTCGGCAAGCTGCGTTATCAGGCCTGCAACGACAGGTCCTGCTTCCAGCCGAAGACCGTCGACGTGTCGGTGCCTTACTCGGTGCAATAACGAGCACCCCGGAAGGGGACCGCACGATCATAAACGATTCTCAGACCTCCAACCACAAATGGCCATTGCCATCGCCTATCGGCGGGATCAGAATCTCACGAACCGCCTGAATCCTTGCCAAGACTGGCAGGACTCTTCAGGGGTGTGTTATCCGGTCTGCATCGGGTATGCAGACGAAGTTCTTCCCAGAAGGGACAACGGTTTCGAGGGGCAAGCAATTCCCAATGATCCCTGTCGAGGAAATCAGGTTTGGCGTCCCCAGGGGGATTCGAACCCCCGTTACCGCCGTGAAAGGGCGATGTCCTAGGCCGGGCTAGACGATGGGGACTTTCTGGCCAAAGGAAAGGTGAACGCTTCTACTGTAACGATGCGAGTGCCTCAGCGTCAACTTCAGGGGCTGTCATGAAGCAACATTGTTGGCGGCGCAACTCTGCAAGATGCGGCGCCAGAGTGACTTCTCAGAAGCGGTTTTCGCGTTTTTTCACGCGGGCGATGTCGGCGGGGGTTTCGGTCGAGCGCCGGGCCGCCGCCGCTTCCACGGCCGCGCTCAGCGCCAACAGGCTGGCCTGGAAGGCGATTTCATCGGTCGCCGGAATGGTTTTCGAAATCTTCTCGCTGCAGCCGTTCGTCTCGTTCATCAGTGGCACCCTCCCCGTGAAATTGTGGCTGGCGGATTCCTCAATCGAGCAGCCCGTTCCAGCCGTGCAGATCCTGCCCCGAGAGCACTTTGTCGATATCCAGAAGAATCTTGACCTCCATACCCATGACTTCAGACGTCCAGGGCGCAGGCTTGCGGGCCGCCAGGGTGCAGCATCACGTGAGGGGAACGGCCGCTGGGCGCCAGGCAGATCCTGACCTGCAGGGTCTCGTCCTCCCAGTGGAACCTGACGACGATCCATTCATTGCTGCCGGCGCTCTTGGTCTTGAAGTTTCGCCCGAAAACCACCGTGGGAATGCTTAGGCCGAGCGGACCCAGGTGGGATTCCATATCGGTCTTGACGCTTCCGATAATCATGTTGGTCAACTCGGCGACCGCGTCCAGCACTTCCTCGTTGACGGCCGTGGCTTCGCACATCAGCATAGCGGCGCAGATGCGGCACGCCAGCACCGGGGAACAGCTCAAGCTGCCGGTCCCCGCCCATTCGCCGGCCAGGCCGATGAAAGACACGACGCCGTCGTTGGCTTCCTGCGTGCCATCCTCGGCGGTGACCTCGCCGCGCGCAATTTCGACGCCCAGCATGGTCGAAAAAACCTGGGCCGTGGCCTGGCTCACAGACTCCACCAGTATCGGTTGCAAGTTCATAACGGCACCGCCGGCTCCAGAATCCCCGCCAGCTTCTCCTTAATTTGATCGGCTGTGAATGGCTTGCGCACGTAACCGGCCGCCCCCAGTTTGACCGCTTCGCCCACCTTGGTTTCGCCGCCTTCGGTGGTGATCATGACCACCGGCACCTGACGCCAGTGAGCGGATGCCTTGACCGATGCCAGGAATTGCAATCCGTCCATTTTGGGCATGTTGATATCGGTGAGAACCAGGTCCACCTTGTGGGCGTTCATGACCTCCAGCGCTTCCTGTCCGTCACCCGCTTCATGGATCGTGCGAATGGCCATGCCGGTTTGGCGGAGCACGCGCTGCAGGATCTTGCGGATCGCAGCAGAGTCATCCACTACTAAGACGTCGGATTCCATTCGGCTCCTTACACTGTTATTCATCGGAACAAAGAGCGGCTTTCATTAGCGCCAGGGCGGAGATTCTGGCGGGGAAGGCCGTCCGCCGCGCGGCCGCGCCGGAATTCCTGGAGGGGGCTAAGGTTTGCCGCAAAAGAGTCGATATGAGACCCAGGAGCGTGGAATTTGAACCGGGAACTGTCTCAACAGGAGATCGATGCGGTCTTCTCCAACATGGCCGAGCGCAAACGCGATTCTCCGGTCGTCCGCTTCGACTTCCGCCGCCCCGACCGCATTCCCAAATCCCAGGTCCGCGCCATTCACCTGCTTCACGACACCTTCGTCCGCAACCTGGTCTCCAGCCTCTCCGCCTACCTTCGCTCCTATCTCACCGTCAACCTCGTCAGCGTCGAACAACTCTCTTACGCCGAATTCCTTGACGGCCTTCCCTCTCCCACCTGCATGGTCTCGCTCGGCCTCAGCCCTTACGATGGCAACGCCGTCCTCGAATTGAACCCCTCCCTGGTCTTTCCCATCCTCGAAATGCTCCTGGGCGGCACCGGCAAGACCTCCACGACCATCCAGCGCGAAATCACCGAAATCGAACAGAAACTCCTCGACGGCCTCTTCCGCATCATCCTGCATGACCTGCGGGAAGCCTGGAAAGGCGTCACGGCCGTGGATTTCACGATCGAATCCATGGAGACCGAGCCGCAGTTGCTCCACCTGCTGGCTCCCAATGAAGCTGTGGTCGCGGTGGGCGTGGAAGTCCGCATCGGAGAAACCGTCGGCATGATGAATATCGCCATGCCTTCCATCGTGATCAAGATGATGCGGCAGAAATTCGACCAGCAGTGGTCCGTCCGCAAGACTCACGCCAGCGTCGCCGAGCAACTTCGCGTCCTGTCGGTGCTTCGCGAAGCCGCCCTCACCCTCGAAGCCCGGCTGGAAGGCCCCACTCTGGCGGTTCGCGACCTGCTGGCATTGGCCGAAGGCCACCTGCTCACCTTCGACTACCCGGTGGGCCGCTCCGTGGATTTACTGGTCAACGATACCCACCGGTATTCCGCTCAGGTGGTCGGAGCCGGACGAAAGAGGGCCTGCCTGGTCGATCAGATCCGTCCCGTCCCGGCTCAGGGCAGGACCAGTGAGGAGGTTCCTGGGGAATCCCCGTCCGATCCGGAAGGGTAGAGCGTCCGCAAGGCGTGCAGAAACGCGCGTCCGCGCCGCCGGCCGTTGTTGCGGTCCAGTTCGAAGTGCTGCAGGAACACCAGCATGCCCAGCACCGCCGAATCGCGTGTCCGCGACATTCCCAGGCGCTCGGTCTCCTCGCGCTGAAACTCCTCCGCCGCATCCAGAACAGCTCGCGTTAACCCGGCCGCCAGCGGATTCTCGGGGAGACTCTCGTAATAGAGGCCGCTTTGGCGCGTCCGGTAGGTGCGAATCGCCGCTGCCAGCGCTTCGCGCGCATCGAAGTCCACCACCGAAGGCGATGCCTCCGCGGACGTCACCAGGGCGCCCGCCAGGTGGAGCGCCAACTCCTCGTTCTCCCCCACAAACTCCTCGGTGATGGGGATATCCCGGTTGGGAATCGCCGCGGCATCCAGTGGAACGGGCTTGTCGTGCTTGCGCGCTTCCAGCAGGAACTCGCAATCCGGCGGGCAGTCCACGGTCATCTCGCGTTCCGTTCCGCAGCACGTAGTGCAAATTTCACCCCGGACTCCGGGACAATAGCGCCGCGGCCGGCGCGTCTCGCACAAGGCGCAGGCCATTCCCTTAGTATAAAGGTTGGAGACTCTGCAACCGATGAGCCGTACCGATCTCTTCTTCAAGGTGGAAGTGGAACACGACCGCGCCGAAAACCCCGAGCGCATCGGCGAGGAAATCCGCCGCCACGTGCTGAAACTTTACGGTGTGCGGGAAGTCGAGACGGCACTCCCCTTACGCCCCTTCACTTGGACGGTGAAAAGGTGATGGTGACCGGGCTGTCAGTGCCGCCCAGTGTCCCGCCGCCCGGCCACAACAACTGTGTCAGGAAAGTCGATAAAACCGCCTTACCTCCCCGCGTCACTTTGTAAGTCTTGGACATGGTCGACAACCCCGGAACCATGGTGCTCGCGACATCGAAACCGGCCTTCACCGTTATCCCGTCAATCCACCCGCTCGGCGCGCCCGGCCCACGTTTCAGGTTGCTGTAGGTCACCGTCACGGTGAACTCGTCCACCTGGTCCTTGCCCGGCTCCTTCGCGTCTGCCTTCAGATCGAAGACCGGTGTAATCAGACCGGCGGAAAAGACCGAGAAGCAGCACCCGCCGGCGCCCGTATACACCCGTGCTTCGTTCACTTTGAACGGCGCTGTCCCGTCCACCGCTACGTCGAAATCCAACTCGTAATACTGGTTGTATAGCAAACCGTGGAAGCTTTCTCTGTAGCTGTACACCAGGCCGCTTTCCTGAATTTCGAGCTTCAACTCGATGTGGGTAGAACCGGTTCCCGTCAGGGTCGAATTGCCGTTCGCGATCATAATGACCCACTGCTCCTTGGCGGCCGCCAGTTGCTCGGCATTCGGAATTTGCCACTTGGCTGAATCCACGATCTGCTTCAACTCCCAGGTCTTTCCCTTCATCAGGTAAATGACGGCCTGCGCGTTGCCGGGAGAACTCAGCGTCACCGTGAGCGCGGTGTTGGCCTTCCACGTGCCGCTGAATTTCACCGAGTAGAACTGCCCGGTGAGGTCGCCGAAGTCGCCACCCAGGGTCACCGCTTTCGGCGTATCGTCGGTGAACGACGAGGTACTAGAGACGTTTGCGAGGAGGGCAATGGGGTCCGGCACCACGTAGTTCGCGTAGACCTTGCCCGCCATGAACTGGCCGCAGAAGCCTAGCCACTCGCTGGAGAGCGTGGTGGTAAGAACGCTCCGCAACGCCTCGGTCGGGTAGGGCTGAGTCGCCACCGTGGAGACTTTCAGCTTGCTGAAGATCTTGCTGACGAACGCGGGTCCGTACTTGGATGTCAGGTACTCGATAAACATGGATGCGCCGTAGCCGTGCCGTTGCGTGGAAAGCGTATCCCCCAGGTATTCCAGGGGATGTTGGGTCATGAAGGCCCACTGTCCGGCGATCACCATATCCGAAATCCAGGTGGGCTCATAGAGGTGCTCGAACCAGGTCGCGGTAGCTTCCTCCATCCACAGCCACTGGGTCTGTTCCATGGACTGGCGCGCCCCCGCACGCGGATCGTACACGTTTTGCAGAACATGGAACAACTCATGGCCGGCCAGGATCTGCATGGCGGGGATGTCGCCATCCGTTTTCAGGAACTTCGAGTTCAGGTTTAGCGACTGGCCGGCGATGCCGAACGAGCGCGAACCTTCGCCCCCGGGGTTGTCCGGATTGTCGCCCCAGAAATACAGGAAGGTCTCGAAGGGGTAGATGAAGGCTTCGACGGGGAGCGGCTTGCCCGCCCAGCTCATCCCGACGGGATTCTCCAACAGGCTGAATGCCTTGTCCAGCCCGTCGGCGATCGCCTGGGCCCGGCTGAGCGTAACGGCATTCTTGCAGTATAGAACGGTGATGTTGTCGCTGCTCTTCCAGTACTTCAGGCCATTGACCACCTCGTAGTAGAAATAGCGGGTGATGGGTATGCCGCCAGCGGCTGCGCTGACAGCGTACGCGGAACTCGTGCCCGGCGCGGCCGTGCCGACGGCGTGCGCGGAACCCGTGCCCGACGCGGTCGTGCTGCTCGCAGGCAGCGTGAACGTCAACTGGTTGCCGTTGCGCGTAGTGTGCAGAAAGGTGGGAGCGGTATTCGGCGTGCCATAAGGCAGCACCATCACGAGCTCCGGCTCATCGACCGGACCGCCCGCGGAGGGAAGGTCCATAGTGATGGTCACCGGCACGCTGCGTTCGGATGGGATGCCGTCCACGGCAAAGAGATCGCTGATGCGGTTGGGATTCGGGTGCGCTTGATCCGTGCTGCGGGTTACTGTAATGGCGCCCGTGTCAACCAGCACGCCCGCCGGAATGGCGATGCTGACACCCGGCCCGGTGACCGTTCCGCCCGCGGCACCCACGGAAGCGGAGACCACGGGCTGCCAGGCGATACCCGATGTTGCGGCCGCCGTAACGTTATCCTGCGACTGGCCGGCGGCGGCCGCTATGGCGATGGTGGCTTTGCCGTCGCGCAGCGGCCGGGGCATCCGGAAGTTCACCTGGTACAGGCCTGCGAAGTACGGCACCATGCCGGCCCAAAGCACGGTTGCGCTGGTACCATCCACCAGGACTTCAACTGGCTGTGCCACCACATTGAGCGGATAGGCGGCGCTGCCATCGCCTGCGGCGGCGCCCGCCTGGATGGCAGGAGAAACGGCGCCGAGGCCGGTCATGTAGGCGACCACCACCTCGCCCGGCTGTGCCGGCTGTGCGGTGGAGACAAGGGTAACGTTGTCGCTGTGGAGCAGGATGGCCTCGCCTTTTCCGTCCATCGACTTGGTGAAGAGACGCGGCGCGACGGCCGAGACCGTGACAGGCACCGCATTGCTGACGCCGGCGGTGGCCCGCACACGAACTTGCACGGTGTTGTTTTGCAGGCCGAATGGCAATTGCGCGTTAATCTGGCCGCTGCTGACGAAATACAGGGGCGCGTCGATCACGCGAGATCCATCGACGATTTCCACCAGGCTGCCGGCCAGCATCGCAGGTAGAGAGTAGCCGGGTGCGGACACCTGTCGCGGCGCCAGATTAGTGCCGAAAATCGCGACGATGCTTCCCATCGCCATGACGTTGGTGTAGTCGCCGGCGTTCAGAACCCCACTGACAGTGGGAACCTGCGCGAAAAGCGTCTCACAAGCGCAAAGGAAAAGAAAGGGAAAGGTACGGGCAAGACGGGACATGGTTAAACCTCCGCGAAAGCCAAACTGCGTCCGATGGGGCACGGTCTGTCTCCTCGACGTTACAGGACAGCCCAAGCATGGGCTCGCGGCGCCTGGTTTGCAAGACGACAGGGGTGAAATGTCGCGCTATGTCGTCAGGTGTTCGGCTATGCGGATCAGAATGTCCAGAATTGTAACAGGTCTGGGCTGTTGCCGTCGGGGGCGGCGGAGAAGGGAATGGCTCGACCGAGCATGGCGCGCTCACCGCTGCCCAGAGGATGGTCGAGGAGGTGCTGCCTGTACAGGCGCTCATGTAACGGGATGAAGTTGTCTGAGAACCGGTACTCCTGGACCGACAGATCGAAATTCAGGTAATAAACGATGGCTCCGAACTCGGGCATTCGGACCTCGACCAAGACGCGGTTCCCATCCACCCGCAGCGCCCACACCTCGGGGAGCACGCCCAAAACCTGGCTGACGTCCGGCGTGGGAAAGAGCACATAGCTTAACTCACCCCCTCCGGTAAGCTGCGGCAAGGATTCGCCCAGGCTCGGGGAACGATGCGGGGCCTTGGAGAATGGGAGTTTCAGAACTCCCGCGGCCGCATGACCGAGCCCGGTCCCCGGGTTGTTGAGGCCGCCGAACACCACCTCTTCCTGGCCATCCGCATCGAGATCGTGAAGGACACAGTGATAGATAGCGCCCGGATGCCAGTATTCCTCCACCAGCCGGCCACTGACCGGATCCAGCAAAGCGATCTGCGATGGATACCAGATGTAGTGGTTTGCCACCGTCAGGAGATAGGGACGGCCCCCGATGCGCACGGGACGGATCAGGTTGCCCTTGTACGTGGGCTCGAAATGTCTACCGGCAAAGGTTTTGGGGCTGCCGTAGCGGAACTCCCATCGCAAACGTCCGGATGCTTCGAAGCACATCAAAGAACCGCGCGAATTGGTCAAGTCCCTGGGGAAATAATTGAACAGGACTTCCTGACGGCCGTCGCCATCGATATCGGCGATGAGCACTTTGTCGCGAACTTCGGGCTCGAAATTCGAATGGAAGAGGGGAAATTGCCGCTCCCAGCAAATCCGTTGGCGGGCGTCCCGAACCGTCAGTTTCGAACCTTCCAGCGACCAGTGCCGGGGCACCCGGGTACCCTGCAGGAAGCCGGCGAACCACAGACTCGCCACCGCGAGGGCCAGGGCGGCGAAACCTGCCGTCAGGCGATAGCGAAGCCGCAGGGCGCGGTGCGCTTCCACGGCTGCTTCTTCCAGACCCGCGCTTGCGGAGTCCCGTGCAGCAAGCCACTGATCGATCTCACGCGCGTAGGCGAAGATTCGCGCCGATTTGCCAGTGCCCCGGTAAACCGGAAGGTCCGCAATCTTCTCCCAACGCTGGACGGTCCGTACGGTGACACCCAACCGGCCTCCGATCTCCTTCCAGGAGTTCAGGATCTTGCCTTTCGAGAGATCTCCAAGGGGCGCCATAAGCGAACCGGCAAGTGCCGACTACCGTTGTAGCACGGCAGGGGGAGCGGATGGCGAAGCCCGACTAGTGTGAGCTCGATTTGCCATGGCGACGATGCACCGCCGCAGAGTGCTGACGTACATGTCGGTCCGGTGTTCGAGTTTGGAAACCGCGGATATTATGCAGTCTATGGCATGTATTAGTCAAGCAGACGGTTGCCCCAGCATGGCTTCGTACGTCCGCCGGAAGAACCCATCCGTCATCCCCGCAATGTAATCGCAAGCCACGCGGTGCGGCGGCTGGTTTTCGCTCTGCTCGCGATACCCTTGCGGCAGCCGCTCCGGATGATCCAGCAAGAACTGAAACAGCTCTTCGATCATAGCCATGGACCGGCTTCGGCCTTCCTGCAGTTCCTCGGAGGCGTAAACCCTGCGGTAGAGGAATTGTTTCAGTTCGCGGCTGGTGCGGGCCGCCTCCGCGGTGAAGGCCGCCAGGCGGTGCGGCACGGCGCGCACCTCATCGGCCGTGGCGGCGCCGGATTCCCGCGCGCGCTCGACCGTGCCTTCCATCAGGCCCGAGACCAGGGCGTCGATCAAGTGCCGCAGCGCTTCGTAAAACCGCTCCCGCGGCGTGGCGCCGGGGAACTGCATCTCGATGGCTTCGTGAATCTCGCGATATTGCGGGACCGAGGCGGCCACATCCTCGCTGGTGAGCATGCCCGCGGAAAAAGCGTCGTCCAGGTCCGCCGTGTTGTACGCCACCTCGTCGGCCAGGTCGATCAGTTGCGCTTCGAGCGGCGGACGCAGCCCCGGCAGATAGGCGTCCAGTTCGGGCCGCTCGCCGGGCGCGAAATCCCGCGAGTGCTTCACCACACCCTCGCGCACTTCAAACGTCAGGTTCAGTCCCGGGAAGCGGGCATACCGCTGCTCGAAGCTTTCCACGATGCGGAGAGCGTGCAGGTTGTGGTCGAAGCGTTCGCCGAAGCGCTGCATCTGCCGGTTCAGCGCCTCTTCGCCGGCGTGCGCGAAGGGTGGGTGGCCGATGTCGTGCGCCAGCGCCAGCGCCTCGGTCAGGTCCTCATCCAGCCCCAGCACCGAAGCCAGCGTGCGCGCGATCTGGGCCACTTCGATGGTGTGCGTCAGCCGGTTGCGGAAATGGTCGGAGAGCCCCTGCGTGAAGACCTGCGTCTTGGCTTCCAGGCGGCGGAAGGCACGCGAATGCACCACCCGGTCGCGGTCGCGCTGAAAGGCATTGCGGTAAGGATGCGCCGGCTCCGGGTACACGCGCCCGCGAGTTCGTTCCACCGGGAAACGCAGGCATGCCAGCATGACGGGGGACGCCGGATTATCCCGGCGGCAGTTCGGCGTAGAGTTCCTGCGCCGCGGAGGCCGCGGGACCTTTGCCACCCTTGATCGGACTCAACAGCTTACGCGCCTCAGCCGGATTTTTCACCGCCAGGTGCCCCGCCAGCGTGATGGTAGCGTCGTCTTGCGAGACGAAAATCGTCGGATGCTTGATCAGGTCGCGCAGGGTCTTCTCGCCCTGATCCGCACGCCCATCGGAGTAATAGATGTCCACCAGCGACAGCTTCGCCAGAGAGGCGTAGTTGGCACTGGCGTGGTCGGCCACTTGCAAGAAAAACTTTTCGGCTTCGGCCAGCTTACCCTCGTCGGCGCGAATGGCGCCGATGTAGTAGACGGCGATGTAGCCCTCGTCGGTGCCCGAGTATTTGCTGGCAAGGTCGCTGAAAGCTTTGAGGGCCGCCTGGTCCTTGGCGTCCTGGGTGGGGAAGCTGTGCGCGTCGCCGGCTTGCGCCACGGGCGATTCCTGAATCGCAATCGCCTGCGTCAGCGCTTCCTCGCGCGCCACGCGCTGATGCCGCGAGTACACGGTGTACCCCACGACCAGCAGCACCGCCGCCACCGCGATGGCGCCATAGCGGACGACATCCTTCCGGTGCTCTTCGAAAAACGTTACGGTTAGCCCGACGTCCTGGGCAAACTTGTCGGACTTCAGCTCTTTACGGGTGATTCTAGCCACGAAAACCTCAAGATGTTATAGGAACTTATATCCTATCACGGCCTGCCGCCCATCTGCCCGCCGCCCGCCCTTGCTATGCTGGGTTTCCATGCACCTCAAAATCCTGGGTCACCCCGTTTTCATGAATCTCAACTTCCACATGCCGATGATCGTGGACCTCTCGCATCCGCTGATCGTGCTGCAGGGCGAGAACGGCAGCGGAAAATCGACCCTGCTCCATTCCATCTATTACGCCCTCCGCGGCGAGAAGGTGGATGGCTACATCTACCGGCTGGAGGCGGGCGGGGTCAAAGCCGAATCCACCTATCTGTTCGACGCCGAACAGCACAACCCGCGCCACCAACTCGACTTCTTCCGCGACCAGCCCCAGATGCTCGAATTCCTGCAGACGGCCAGCCACGGCCAGGTGATGCTGGCGCTGTTTCGTGAAAGCTTCCCCAAGCTTCCGGAAGGCACCGTCCTGCTGCTCGACGAACCCGAGATGGCGCTCTCGGTCTCCAACCAGCACCGCATCCTCAAAATGCTGCTGGAACTGGCCGACCGGAAGCGCTTCCGCATCATCTGCGCCACTCACTCGCCGGTTTTGATCGAGGCCTCCGAGACCTACGTCATCAACCTCGACCGGCACATCAACAAGAACGTGATGACGACCGATCTGGGGATCCAGGGCGCGAGCACGATTAACTAGATGATGACCTGCTGCCCGCAATTCGAACGCCTGATGGACCGCGACCTGGCACGCCACGCGCAGCCCTATCAACTCGCGAACGGCACGATCATTACCGAAATCGACACCGAATACTTCCTGGTCTTCGGCGAGGAACGCCACCAATATGTGGGGCTGAACTACTGCCCGTTCTGCGGCCGGGCGCTCTCGCGCGAACTCTGGAACCTCGAAAAGAAGAAGTAGCATGGCCGGGAAACCAGTGCGCATCCTCGCGATTGAATCCTCGTGCGACGAAACCGCCGCGGCGGTGGTGGAAGACGGCGAGACGGTGCTTTCTTCGGTGGTGGCTTCGCAGCTCATCACGCACGGCAAGTACGGCGGCGTGGTCCCCGAACTGGCATCGCGCGAGCACCTGCGGGCGATCGTTCCGGTGGTTCGCGAGGCGCTGGAGATTGCGCACACCACGCTCGATTCGGTGGACGCGATCGCCGTCACGGTGGGCCCGGGCCTGGTCGGCTCGTTGCTGGTTGGTCTCACCTACGCGAAGTCGCTGAGCTACGCCAGCGGCAGGCCGCTGATCGCGGTGAATCACATCGAGGGTCACATCCACGCGGTGATCCTGGAAGCCCGGCGCGCCTCGGCGCCGGTGGCACTGCCGGCGCTCGCGCTGGTGGTGAGCGGCGGCCACACGCATTTGTTTGAAGTCGGTGAAAACTTCGCGTATCGCCTGCTGGGCAAGACCCGGGACGACGCGGCGGGCGAAGCCTTTGACAAGGTGGCCAAGCTGCTGGGCTTCGGCTATCCGGGCGGCCCCATCATCGACAGCCTGGCGCCCCATGGCGACGCTTCCGCGGTTGGTTTCACCTTCGCCAAAATGAAAGGCAACGCGCTCGATTTCAGTTTCAGCGGGCTGAAGACAGCCGTGCTTCGCTGGGTGGAAGCGCATCCGATGGAGGCGGAAATCGCCGCCCGCCGCGCGTTCCTGAGCAGCCATCCGCAACCGTCCACGGAAGAATGGCTGGCGCTCACTCCGCCGCGCACGCTGGGACTGCTGGCATCCTTCCAGCGTGCCGTGATTAGGGAGTTGCTGACCCGCGCCGCCACGGCGGCCGAGTCCTTCGGCGCGCGCGCGTTGATCGTCGCCGGCGGGGTGGCCTGTAATACGGGACTGCGGGCGGTGGCGAAATCGGCACATCTGCCGTATCCGGTCTACTTCCCATCGCCCGGCCTGTCGACGGACAACGCCGCCATGATCGCCGCGGCGGCCTTCCCCAAACTGGCGCGGGGCGAATTTGCCGCCCTCGACATCGCCGCCCAAGCCAACCTCACGCTGGCGTGAAGCCGCGGCAGCGCCAACCCCGTTGTCAAGAGCCGGCGCGATTGTGGTATCTTTTGCCTTACTGCGAGGGCAAGCTCAAGCATGCCCCACCACCGAGCGAATCAGGCCGTTTGGTGGGGCATGCTTGAGCTTGCCCGCTTTGCTTACACGTTCTCAGCGAGCGGTCTGACAATACGCGAGCGTACTTCTGAAATCGGTGACTAAATGAAACCGCTGCTCGTTTTCGCGCTGGCGGCGATGGCGGTTGACGCCCAGCAGCCGCAGAACCCTTCGCCCATGGTGGAGCACACACGGGCGCACTTGCGCCTGGCGGAGCAGCCACCGCCGGGGCGCCGCGAGAAGCTCGAGGTGGGCACTCTGTTCCTGCCCGCAGGGGTGAAGAACGGCGCGCCGATCCTCTTCTTCTTTCACGGGGACACCTGGATCCCGGAAGCGGCGGCGGCGCGCAACCGAACGGCCGCCGTAAGCGTGCAGGCCGGCACGGGCTCGACGGTCTACGCGCGTTTGTTCGAGGATCCGCAGCGATTTCTCAAGCTGCTGGCGGAGGCCGAAACGAAGGCCGGCAGGAAGTTCGGCCGCGTGCTGATCGGCGGTTGGAGCGCCGGATGCGGGGCGGTGCGGCAGATCATCAAGACGCCCGCATCCTACCAGCGGGTGGACGGCGCGCTGCTGATCGACGGCATCCATACCGGCTACGCCGAGGGAAAGCCGGGGCCGCTCGAATCGCAACTCGATCCGGCCAATCTGGAAGTCTGGATGCCGCTGTTGCGGGACGCCGTAGCCGGCCGCAAACGGGTGATCATTACCCACTCCGAAATCTTCCCCGGCACCTACGCCTCCACCACCGAGACGGCCGATGCGCTTCTGAAGATGCTGGGGGTGCCGCGGCGCGCGGTGCTCAAGTGGGGGCCGATGGGGCTGCAACAACTGAGCCAAGCTTCGGCCGGCCGGTTTCTGCTGCTGGGCTTCGCGGGCAACTCCGCGCCCGACCACGTGGATCAACTGCACTCACTTCCGGTCTTTCTGAAATGGCTGCGCTGATGCCATACTGGGGTTTCCCCCATGTTTTCGTACTCGCAGAACGATCTCTATTGCGAACAGGTGCCACTCGCCGACCTGGCAGCGCGCACCGGCACGCCAGCCTACGTTTACTCCAGCCAGACCCTGCTCGACAACTACCGGGCCTACGATGAGGCCTTCGGCGACATTCCGCACACCGTCTGCTACGCGGTGAAGGCCAACTCTTCGCTGGGAGTGCTGGCGCTGCTGGCTAAGGCCGGCGCGGGTTTCGACATCGTTTCGGGCGGCGAACTTTTCCGCGTGCTCCAAGCCGGCGGCGATCCGGCCAAGGTGGTTTTTTCGGGCGTGGGCAAGACCGCGGCGGAAGTGGAGTACGCGCTTTCGAACGGCATCCACAGCTTCAATTGCGAGTCCGAAGCGGAACTGACGCTGATCGACGCGCTGGCGGGACGGCTCGGCATGAAGGCCGGCTTCTCCATCCGCGTGAACCCGGATGTCGACGCGGCCACGCACCCGTACATCTCGACCGGGCTGAGCCAGCACAAATTCGGGATTGCCATGGCAGACGCCGCGGCGGTCTACGAACGGGCGCGGCGCCTGCAGAATCTCGCCGCCGAAGGCGTGAGTTGCCACATCGGCTCGCAGATGCTCGACCCGGCACCGATTCTGGAAGCGGTGGACCGGGTGCTGGCGATGGCCGCGGCGCGCGGCGCGCAGGGCGACCACATCCGCCACGTGGACTTGGGCGGCGGCTTGGGAGTAGCCTATCAACCCGGCGAGAAGGCTCCGGCGATACGGAACTTCATCGAGAGCCTGCAAATCCGCTTGCGCGGCAGCGGCCTGGCGGTGATGGTGGAACCGGGCCGCTCGATCGCCGGCCCGGCGGGCGTCCTGCTGACGCGCGTGCTCTACCGCAAGAAAAACGGCTCCAAGGAATTCGTGATTGTGGATGCGGCCATGAACGATCTGATCCGCCCGGCGCTCTACAAAGCGCACCACGAAGTGATTCCGGTGCGGCGCAACACGCTGCCGCCGATCACCGCCGACGTGGTGGGCCCGGTTTGCGAAACGGGCGACTTTCTGGCAAGAGACCGCCGCATGGCGAACGTGCTACCGGGCGATTTCCTGGCGGTGTGTACGGCCGGAGCGTATGGGTTTGTGCAGTCCTCGAATTACAACTCGCGCCCGCGCGCGCCGGAAGTTCTGGTGGAAGGGGCGGCGTGGAGGGTGATAAGGCAGAGAGAGACGTACGAAGATTTGGTAAGAGGAGAGACGCGGTAGCAGGGCCGCTCACGCGACCCCGGTGCAACGAAGCTTGGCGCCCGCGATGAAAGAAGCTGGCGCGGCCGTTGGCGACCACCGTCGCATCTGATGATTTCGGACGCGGGCTGTCCTTTTCGGCAGGCATGAAATGCCTTACGATGGGATTGAGGCTGCAATGAGCAAACGGGAACTGATCGCCCGCGAGTTGGATCACATACCCGAGCAGGATCTCGACCGGTTGCTGGCCTTCCTTCGATCGCTCAAGGAAGCGCACATTGAGAGCGCCGTGCCGGCGCTGGCCGCCGAATCATCGCTGGCCAAGGATTGGCTCACGCCTGAGGAGGATGCGGCCTGGGCCAATTTGTAAGGGGTGATATTGTAGTCCTCAACTTCCCGTTCTCGGACCTCAGCCAGACAAAGCGACGACCGGCACTGGTGATCGCCACGCTCAAGGGCGACGATGTCGTCCTTTGCCAGATCACCAGCCAAGCGAGAGCCGATGAATACTCGGTTCGCCTGGATGATGTTGATTTCATCTCGGGCGGGCTCAACCAGAGCAGCAGGATTCGTCCGAATCGGCTATTCACCGCCGATTCAGGAATCATCGTTTACCGTGCCGGGCATGTGTCCGACGCGAAGATCAGAGAAACAGTAGATCACCTGATAGCGATCTTGAAACAGACCTGAGCGACTCAGGACACGCTCAACACCCCAGGCCGAACCCTGGCGGATTCCGGGGTAGGCGACGAAACTCCCCAACGCCAGCGGCTGAGCGATTGGGAGTTGCGTAGGCCGTCACTGAAACTTGTCCTGAACTCCGCAGATACCGGGATCCTTTCTCTTGTCATTGTGATTTTTCTGGCTTCCGTCGCCGTAGAAGCTTTGGGCCATATGGACACTTCCGCAGATGCGAGGCAAGCGATGTTCCCCTGTGGAGTTTGGCTTTGCAATCCGGGCATTCTATGACCGGCCTCGGTCCGCTGCTTTGCGCATAGATCCACTTTAGAGCTGGTTCGATATAGCGCGTCCACTTAGTCGAGCCCCGTTTTACGGCCAAGTCGACAGGCAAATCGTTTTCTACAGAAGATGCAATCAGCAGAAGACCTTCAAGAACATTTGCACGCAACGGTTTTGGAGTGGCTATCGGAGTCATCAATCACCTCAGGGCCACGTTTCGAACGCCACTTCGATGGCGGCGATTGCCTCACTCGTTATGCTTTCGAGGTCGAGGTTAGCTTTCTGATAGCCCCGCAAAGCGGCGTCGGCCTTCTTCAGGGCAAGCTCCCGATACGCGATCAAAGTGTTTTTTAATTGTCCCACCTGTTTACCGACCGCGACGCAATAATCCCTGAGTAAAACATCCGCCTTGTCCGCATCTCTGGAAGTTTCGCCGTCGCCTTTTGCCTCCGCACGCTTTCGGATGTCGCGCAACAACTTTGCCAGCGCATCAAAGACTTCCTTGCCTGCCAGTTCGCTCTCGGCCATGGAATCCCGGACCTCCGGGCCTGATTATAGCAACCGGCTCATGTAACGATCCGCAGGCGGCAGAAGTCTCAACAAACTGCAAATATGAGACTTGATTATAAGGTTCTACCGATGAGCTGAGCGGGTGGGCTGACTCTCCATCACAACGCGCAGAATGCGGTTAATGCGCGTCTGGTAGCCCCTGCCATGACCCTTGAGCCAGTCGAGCACGTCCGCATCGAGACGAATCGTCAATTGCCTTTTGGCAGGGGGCCAAGCCGCCGTTGCCTTCTTGAGAAACGTCTTGCCGAGCGGCGGAATGTCCGAATAGTCAATATCGGCATCCCGCATCCGGTCAATCCGTGCCAAGTCGCTTTTGATAGATTTTTTGTTCACGTCGGTTCCCCTTCCTCATGGAGATGATGCGCGTTCCGTCATCGCGCGGTGTATGGGCTATAACGACCAGTCGGCCGACCAGCAGACCCAATGTGATAAGCCGTTCTTCCCCATAATCGAGACGGTCATCTT
This sequence comes from Bryobacteraceae bacterium, assembly GCA_050014595.1. Classification (GTDB taxonomy): domain Bacteria; phylum Acidobacteriota; class Terriglobia; order Bryobacterales; family Bryobacteraceae; genus PALSA-129. The sequence continues at coordinate 22,511 of JBEKDA010000008.1, read as the reverse complement.
CGAAGGTGACGCAAGGCCCGGAAAACACCTGTTCGGCATCCTCGAAGCTGAGGCCATGCTTGGCGGCGTTCTTCCGGTTCTTGGCTTCGTCCCATTCGTATTTCATTTCCGAATGTAGCTCTTTTTGTAGTTACATGCAACTGTGAGGCGGGCTGTACGGCCCGCGGACCCGCTTTCCAGCGGGTCCAGCCGCCTGAAGGCGGCTGCGGCCAGGATTGGCCGCCCCACTCCGGAGGCACATCGCTCAAGCAATGCGCGTGACAGACGACAAAAGGCGATCGTCTGTACTACTCCAGCGTCTTCAGGATTTTCTTCACTTCGTCGGCACGGCTGGAGGTGGGGTTGAGCGCCAGGAATTGCTCGTATTGTTCCTTGGCCTCCGCCCGCTTCCCTAACTTGAGATAGGCGTCGCCCAGGTTTTCGTGCGCCTCTTTGCGCTTGGGATCGATGGCGAGCGTCTTCAGCAGGTTGGCGACGGCGTCGTCGTAACGGCCCATCACGTAGTAGATGAAGCTCAGGTTGTTGAGCAGCACGGCGTCGCCGGGCTTGAGCGCGACGGCTCCCTGGAATTTCGCGAGCGCCCCCTCGTAGCTCTTCTCGCGGTAGAGCTGGAGGCCCTGCTTGTCGAGCTCGTAAGCCTGGTTGGCTTTCGTCCTGGCTTTGGGCGGCGCCGCGGGGGCGGGAGCGGGGGCGCCGGAGCGCGTCACCTGCGCCAGCTTGTTGGTCTCCGCCTGCACGCTCTGCTGTAGCTTGAGCAGCTCGGCCTGTTTGGCGGCGATCTCTTTCTGCAGGGTGTCGAGTTCCTGGTTGAGGTGCATGGCCTGCGAATCCATTTGCGGGCTGTGCGAGGTGAGGGCTTCGGGCTGCAGCTCGAAGACGAATTCGCCGCCTTCGCTTCCCACCATGTTGCCGACGGCCGGAGTCTGTTTGGCGAACTCCGAAACGATGGGGCTGATGTAGGCTCCGAGTTCCGATGCGGTGATGACGCCGTTGCCGTCGAGATCGGCCGCGCCATCGAGGCCTTGGAGCAGAGCCCAGGTGAAAACGGAATGGCCGTTGGGCCCGTCGTCGGCCACCTGCTGATCGGCGCCGCCGGCGGTGAGGATCTGGCGCGCGGCGCGGCGCGTGACTTCATCCAGGTAGCTGCGGTCTTTGGCGAAAGCGCCGGAGCCGCGCGAGAGAGCCAGGCCGCTGTAGCAGGAATCCATCACGAAGTAGACGTGCTTGGCGGGGATTAAATCGGAGGCTTCGCGGATCTGCGTCATGCTGATGGCGGTGGAGACGTAGTTCTGCTGGTCGGCATCCACCGGCACGATGAAGCCCACCTGCCGCCCGTCTTCGAAAGTGCGCGTGGCGCCGTGTCCGGCGAAGAAGAAGAAGACGCGGTCCTCGCGCTGGACTTTGCTGCCGTCGGTGAGCTCGTCGCCCAGCACCTGCATAATGCGCTGGCGCGTGGCCTCGGCGTTGAGCAGCTTGCGGACGTTCTCTTTCTTGAATCCGAATTTGGCGGTGAGGGCTTCTTCAATGCCGTTGGCATCGTTGACGGCGTAGCGCAGCTTGGGCCAGTGTTCGTAGTCGTTGATGCCGATGATGACGGCCCAGCTCTCGCGGTAGTAGCTGTGCCTGGCTTCGGGCGCGGCTGGGGACGACGCGGTGGCAGTGGCGGTGGGCCCGGTGGTGTCGCCGGCGCGCTGCGGCTCGGCCGGCAGAGCCTCTTTCACGAACTTGCCTTTGTCCGGCGACAGGAAAGTATAGTTCTGCCGCAGCAGTTCCTCGACGACGGGCGAGAGCGCCAGCACGCCCTGCTTGTGGATGTCGTGAAACAGAATGATGCCCTTCTGTTTCTGGGCCAACTGGTGCAGCACGCGCATGGCGATGGATTCGGGCACGGGGTCGGCCCAATCCTCGGAATCGATGGACCACATGACGCTCTTCATGCCGTCGCCGGTCACCTCATCGAGGATCTCCTTGTTGCGGGCTCCGTAGGGCGCGCGAAAGAGGTCCGTGGGGTGGCCCATGACTTTGGCGAGCAGCAGGTTGGTGCGGTCGATTTCAGATTTGCGCCGCTCCTCGTCGAGCTTGGGCAGCACGGGGTGGGAGTAGCTGTGGTTGGCGATCATGTGGCCGGCCTCCAGCACTTTTCGGGAGATTTCGGCGGTGGGGCTGAGCTTCACGTTGCCGGAAGCGTCGACGGTTCCGAGATGCTCGCCCAGCTCGAAGAAGCAGGCGCGGATGCCGTACTTGCGGAGCAGCGCGAGAATCTGTTCGGTGTACTTGGGATGCGGGCCGTCGTCGAAGGTGAGGGCCACGGTCCTGGCGGCAAAATCCGTGCCGAAGATTTCGGTAGAGCCGCCACGCATGGCCTGGGGTGGTTCGGGCGTGACGACGTCGCCGAACTCCGCCAGGATCTTGTCGCGACTGGTGAGCGTGCGCAGGTAAGCGGTATAGGCTTCCCACTTCTCGCGCGTGCCGGCCGCGCCGCGCGTCGCGAACTGGGAAAAGATTTTGGTGACTTCCTGGCGGTAAGCCAGTTGAATGGACCCGATGTTGTCCCACAAATTCTTGAGGGAATCGGCGAGGGGATTGCGGCGGGCACCGGGCGATACACCAGTGGCCGGAATGGCGTCGATCAACTCTTCGACGAGGTCGGCGAAGGCCAGCTTGTCGGCATCATGCAGCGCCGGATCGGCGGTGAGGTAGTGCACCAGTTGGCGGATGCCGTTGTCGTTTTTGCCGCCACTCAGTTTGGCGCCGATATCTTCGAGGGCATGCTGCTTACGGAAGAAGAGCAGGCGTCCGGCGGCGACAGCGCGCGCGTGGGTCTGGTCATCGAGCGCGTCGGCGCCATCCATGAGGACGATGACCTTGCGGTAATCGTCGCGCACCCCATCGAGGGAAGCCTGGAGGCCGGCATCGGGGCGGAATGCCGGTTGCAGGAAGCGCGAGGGGCGCACGAAAAACAACAGGCAGGCCAGCGCCGCCAGGGCCGCCGTCAGGATTACGATGGTCTTCCGTCTCATGGGCGATGGGGGGCTAGCCCGCATTTCTCACCAGCTCTCTGTCGCGGCGCGCGAGAAGGCCGCGTCCACTCCGTTGCGCCTGTTCACCGTCATAAGAGTTGGCAGGCGGAAGCGCCTGCCCCACTCTGCAAAAACGCTACTATAACTCTCCTTGCTGGACGGTATTCCGCAACGCGCCGATGCCGTCGATGCGGATTTCGATCTCGTCGCCGGGCCACAGGGTGAAGGAATCGGGAGGCACGATGCCGGTGCCGGTGAGCAGGAAGCAGCCGTTGGGGAAGGAATTCTCACGGTAGAGGTAATCGACCAGTTCGGCGGGGTGGCGCTTCATGGCGGCGAGGGTGGTGGAGTCGGAGAAGACGGGGGCGCCATGGCGGCTGATCTCCAGGCGGATGGCGGTGGAGGGCGGCAGCGGCTCCGGCGTCACCAGGATGCCCGGACCGAGCGCGCAAGAGCGATGGTAGACCTTGGCCTGCGGCAAGTAGAGCGGGTTCTCACCTTCGATATCGCGGGAGCTCATGTCGTTGCCGATGGTATAGCCGAGGATGCGGCCGGCGGGCGAGACCAGCAAGGTCAACTCGGGCTCCGGCACATTCCAGGCGGAATCGGAGCGGATGCGGACTCGCTCGCCGGGACCGGCGACGCGGTGAGGCGTGGCCTTGAAGAAGAGCTCGGGGCGCTGGGCCCGGTAGACGCGATCATAGAAGCTGTTTCCTCCGGCGGCTTCCGACTCCGCCATGCGGGCGGTGCGGCTGCGGTAATAAGTGACGCCGGCGGCCCAAACTTCCTGCTGCTCGATGGGCGCGAGCAAGGGGCCGGCGCCGCTCGAAGGCGTGCCGGAGACTTGGGCCAGGTATTCGTGAAGATCTTCGCGGGTAGTGAGGGATTGCTGCGGCAGGCGCACGCGGCCGCTGCCGGTTTCGAGTTCCCATCCCGCGGCTGTCCGGTAAATGAGCATGTGGTTATTCCAGGCGTTGCAAAATGGCGCCGACATCGAAAACGCAGCCGCCCCAGGTTCCGCCGCTCACTTCCTGCAAAGCGGCCCACAGACGCGTGGCGGCGGGCAGCGCGGGATCGGGCGCGAGATCGGGATGGGGCAGCCGCGTGGCGAGCGTGTAGTCGCCGTCTTCGGCGCTGCCGTGAACGATCAGATTGACGGAGCCTTCGAGACGGGCGCGGTCGATGACGATTTCGATCTGGTCGCCTTCGCGTACTTTGCCGATGGGGCCGCCGGCCAGGGCTTCGGGAGTGATATGGCCGATGCAGGCGCCGGTGGAGACGCCGCTGAAACGGGCGTCGGTGAGAACCGCGATTTCCCTGCCGAAGGCGAGGTAGCGGAGCGCGGCGGTGATTTCGAAGATCTCCTCCATGCCGGAGCCCATGGGGCCCCGGCCCATTAAGACGATGATGTCGCCGGGGCGGATGGCGCCGCTCTTGATCGCGGCGATGGCGGCCTTCTCCGTAACGAAGACGCGCGCGGGGCCGGTCTTGCGGTAGACGCCGGCGGGATCGACGACGGAGGGATCGATGGCCGTGCTCTTGATGACGGAGCCGCCGGGGGCGAGGTTGCCGGTGGGGAAGGTGACGGCGGAAGTGAGGCCGCTGGAGCGGGCGCGATCTGGGCCCATGATGACGTCGTCGGGATCGACGCCATCGGTTTCACGCAGGACGCGGCGCAGGGCGGCGCGGCGTTCGGACTGCTCCCACCAATCGAGAATGGAGTCGAGCTTTTCTCCGGTGATGGTGAGGACGCCGGTTTCGAGCAGGCCGGCACGGCGCAGATGGAGCATGACTTCGGGCACGCCGCCGGCGAGAAAAACCTGCACGGTGGGGTGCATTTGGGGGCCGTTGGGGAGGGCATCGACGAGGCGGGGGACCTGGCGGTTGACGCGCTTCCAGTCCTCGACGGTGGGGCGGCGCAGACCGGCGGCGTGGGCGATGGCGGGGATGTGGAGGATGAGGTTGGTGGATCCGCCGAAGGCCGCGTACACCACCATGGCGTTGCGCACGGAGGCGGCGGTGAGGATGTCGCGCATGGCGAGCGAGCGGGCCTGGAGCAAGAGCGCGGCGCGGGCGGAACGGCGGGCCATGTCGGTCCAGATGGGATGGCCGGAAGGCGAGAGCGCGGACTGGGGGAGGGACATGCCGAGGGCTTCGCCGACCACTTGGGAAGTGGCGGCGGTGCCGAGGAACTGGCAGCCTCCGCCGGGAGTGGCGCAGGCGCGGCAGAGCATTTGGGAGGCGGCTTCGAGCGAGAGTTGCCCGCGAGCGAAGCGGGCGCCGGAGGACTGGACTTTGCCGGCGTCTTCGCCCTCTTCGGCGAGCAGGGAGACGCCGCCGGGGACCAGGACGCAGGGCAGCGAGGGCGCGCCGGCGAGGGCCATCATCATGGCGGGCAGGCCCTTGTCGCAGGTGGCGACGCCGATGACGCCGGCCGCGGTGGGCAAAGACCGGATGAGGCGGCCGAAGACACTGGCGGCGTCGTTGCGGTAGGCCAGCGAATCGAACATGCCGGTGGTGCCCTGGGTGCGGCCGTCGCAGGGGTCGGTGCAATAGGCGGCGAAGGGGATGGCGCCGAGCGACTTCAGCTCCTTGGCGGCGGCGTCCATAAGCAGGCCGACTTCCCAATGGCCGGTGTGATAGCCGAGCGCGACAGGGGAGCCATCGGCCGCGCGGATGCCGCCGTGGGTGCTGAGGATGAGGAACTCGGGTGCGCCGAGCGCGGCGGGGTCCCAGCCCATTCCGGCATCCTGGCTCCAGCCGAAGAGGTCGCCGGAAGGCCGCTTGAGGAGCATCTCCGGAGTGAGGGGCAGCGAGCCGCGCGGGCCGGGCGCTTGGCTGCGGACGTGGTAAAGCGAAGGATCTCCGGAATCGAGAAGTTGCCAAAGGGAGATGGCCATGATGGGGAGTCCGATCGGATTCCCATTAGAACAGATTGCGGCGGGAGACGGAACCGGGCGGGGAATTCGACGCGGTGTCGACGGATGAGGGAAAATGAAACCATGAGCGGAATTCAGTTCGTCACCGATGAGAAAGGCCGCAAGGTCGGTGTGCTCATCGACCTGAAGAAGCACGGGGCTATCTGGGAGGACCTCCGGGACGGTCTTGTTTCCGAATCGCGCCACAAGGAAAAGGGTGTTCCTTACGCGCAATACCGGGCCAACCGCCCGAAGCGTAGCCGCGCACGTGGCTGAGTACTCTCTCGAAATCAACCATCGGATTCGGTCTTCACCGGGTCTTGGGTTTCGGATGTAAAATGAAAATCCTGGGTATAAAGGCCGAGAGATGACGTCCGCCCACGAACCGGAATTTCCGGGAAAGACAGGGGGCACCCCAATCAGTGCGCTCAACTGGAAGTATGTCTTGGACGATGCGATGTTGCCGGAAGGCCACATGGCGCCGGTCTTTCCGCTGGGAGTGAATGTCGTTCTGGCGCGCGTCGGCGGCGCGGTCTACGCCGTTTCAGGCAAGTGCGCCCACATGGCGTGTCCGCTGTCCGCGGGAAGGCTGGAGGGTTACACAATCATCTGCGGATGCCATGATTGGCGTTTCGATGTTCGAACAGGCAGGTTCCTCGATGCGCCGGAGCTTGGCGTCGACGTTTACCCTACAAAGATCGAAGCGGGCAGACTGTTTGTTAACCTCGGTTGAAAGGAAAATAGCATGGAAATAGTCAGCATGTATACTCTCTCAACTTGTCCCTGGTGCCACAAGACGAAGAAGTTTTTTACCGACCATCACATCCCGTTCACTTACATCGACTATGATCTCGCCGACGAAGCGACACAAGCGAAGATTTTGCGGGAGCTCGATGCCGCCGGCGCCACTGGCTTCCCATTCGTCAAAATCGGCGACCAAGTCATCTCGGGCTATCAGCCGGAACTCTACTCGAAGGCGCTGAAATCGTAAGGCGGTGTCGAATGGATACTGAATCGCGGAAAAAGGCGCTTCGCCATTTCTACGACAAAGTAGTGGGGCCGTTGGGCTTCAAATTCACGCCCGACACGGAGCTGGCGGATTTTCTGCTGGAACAGGAAGTGATGCTGGAGGACAAGCACGGCGTTCCATTCTGCCCCTGCCAACCAGTGCGCCATGACCGCGCCCGCGACATGCAGATCGTCTGCCCATGCATTCCCTTCCACCGGCAACATTTCGACGCTATCAAACGCTGTTGGTGCGGGCTCTTCGTCCACCAGGATGTCACCGACCCGGATAGCCTGCCCCAACTGCCGCCAAAGGACGTGGGCCTTGGGTGACAAGTTCGTCCGCGCAATCAGCTCCGATGAGATCGCGCCCGGCGGGATGAAGACCGTCGAGATCGAGGGACACGAGATCGTCATCTGCAATTGCGGTGGAACTTACCACGCCATCGAACGGCGCTGCGGGCACATGAATGCGCCGCTGGAAATGGGTGCGCTCGACGGCAAGTTCGTCACTTGCGCCATGCACTGCGCGCAGTTCGACGTCACCACCGGCGAAGCCCTCTCCGGCCCGGTTCCCGCGGATCTGGGCAATGAGAGCGTTCCGCCCAGAGTGGCTGCCTATCTGCAGTACGTGGGCATGCTGCTGCAGCACGTCCGAACGGAATCCATCCGCACCTACGAAACGAAAGTCGAAGGCGGCTGGGTCCTGGTCGCGCCATGATTCGCATGTCGTCGCGAATCGGTGGGCGCAGACAAATCCGGCGCCCGATGCGCAACTCCGTGAGTTCGCCAGCGGGAGCTTGTTTTGGGGTAAAAATGCCAATCGGGGAGGCGCAATACCCACCTCCCCGGGCGCAAGCGGCAAAACCCGCTCGCCCACAGCGCGTTGGCCAGGGAAACCTGCTATACTGAGGGTGTCTTTGATCGTCCCGCTACAGCTTGGTTGGTTTCCACTTCTGCCTTGGCTCTCGCCCGAACTATCAAAACAAAGGAAAACAACATGAAAAACCTATTTGTAGGCAATTTGGATTTTGCCGCAACCGAATCGTCCATCCGTTCGCTGTTTGAGCAGTACGGGACTGTGGATCGCGTTAACGTAGTAACTGACCGGGAAACGGGCCGCGCGCGCGGCTTCGCGTTCGTCGAAATGACGGACTCCGCCGAGGCGGACAAGGCGATCGCCGGTTTGAACGGCACCGACATGAATGGCCGCGCCCTCAACGTGAACGAAGCTCGACCGAAGACCGACAGCGGCCGATCCGGCGGCGGCAGACCGGGCGGCAACGGCGGCGGTGGACGGCAGCGTCGCGAGCCGCGTTGGTAAACTGAAGAACTGGGAGCCGGCCGCCAAGGCCGGCTTTACCCTGAGGAGGCGACGGCTATTCCTACTCGCTCACGAACCACATTCAAGAAACGGCAGAAGGAACTCGCGCGCGTGGAGAAGCAGCGGGACAAGGCGGCACAGCGGGTGCAGCGGAAGCTTGCCCGGGAAGCCGGAATTGCCCTGGATGGCACCGATGAATTCGGTAATCCCATCGACAGCGCGGAGGAAACGGGCCATCCGCTCGACAGCGCGGACGAAACCGGCGAAATTGCCAAACCAGCCGATGAAGCTAGCGGCGTAAAAGAGTGACTTCGGAACTCAGACACCCTGTGTTCCAACCGAAGGAGGCGGCGGTGGAACTGCGATATTTAGGTTTTGATCAGGCGCAAAGCCGGCGCGTCTATAAGTTCGATTGCAAAGCCGCGGACAAATCCACCACGCGTTTCCTGGTGAGCGTCGACATGGTGTTGTTCTTGAAGCACCGCGTCGGGATTCAAGAAGGTCCGGTGCTCTGCGCTCATAAACTGGCGGCCGACGTCGAGGCGGCGCGGGCGGGCAATCACGAACTGACGAACGACGACCTGCTGGCCTACGTGGCGGAACGGACCGCGGCCGAGGTGCGGCGGGCGGAATCGCGGAGACCGGGGCCTCACCGGCGCAAGCCGGAGGCGGGACAGCAGTTCACGCCGTGGCGCAAGGGATAAAGTTCCGCACGGCTGACGCCGCGGGCTTCGCTCTTACGCCCCGTTCCGGGGCTGCGCCGGCGGACGATATATTGCGCACGGCTTGCGCCATGGGCATTTTCTTGCGCCCTGCGGGCCTGACGGGCAGGTGCGCCGCGCAAGACTCGCAAAGCCAGGAATGGAGCGGCTGAAAGCCGGCTGCGGGCAAGATTGCCCGCCCCACAAAACTTGCACAAGCACTGCGCTAGTTCGAGCCGGGCTCGGGCTGGGTTTTGGGGAGGAAGACAGGCTCCGGAGAACGGCGCGTGCCGTGCCATTGCGTGAAGCAGTCCTTCACTACACTGTAGAGCGGACCGCGGTTTTGCGCGATCAATCTTAGCCAGCCCAACACTCCCTTTTGCGGGAAATAAATTCCACGGAAGAAGAAGCGCGAGGCCAAGTGGCTGATCTTATAGGCGGCCGGTTCGTGAGCGATGGAATCGAGCGCTTGCTGAGTGGCGGCCGGGCTGTACGAGTTGGTCCACGCGTAGCGGACCTCAGTCTGCACTTCCGGGATGGTGATCTTGAGCGGCGTGTGCGCCATGCGGAAGGGAGCAAATTCGAGCCAGTGTTTGGGCCGGGTGAGGCGGCCTTCCTTCTGCAGGCGCGTATATAAAGGAGTGGCTGGAAACGGGGTGATTTGTCCGAAAACGGGCAGCACCGGGGGCCATTCGCGCATCTGGTCCAGAGTTCGGCTGGCCACGCCAGGCGTATCGTTATCCAAGCCGAAAATGAACGACGTGATGGCGTAGATGTTGCGGCTGGCCAGCGACTGAAGGACGCCGGCGTATTCGGACGGCTTGTTGAAGCTCTTGTTGACGCTGGCAAGATTGGCCGGATCGAGCGACTCCATGCCGATGAAGATCCATTTGCCGCCGGAAGCGGCGATCAAATCCACGAGTTCCCGATCGCGCAGGAGGTTGGCGCTGATTTGCGCCACCCAGTTCAGCTCGGCGCCGGCCGCGATGATGTCACGCAAGAGCGACTTGGTGCGCTTGACGTTGATGGCGAAGTTGTCATCGACGAAGAAGACCGCGAACTTGCCGCGCGTCGAGCGGGCGCGCTGTTTGAGCATGAGCATTTCATCGACGACGCTCTGGTTGGAGCGGAAGCGGATGGAATCGCCGAAAAAGCCCGTGACGGTGCAGAACTCGCAGCCATAGGGACAGCCGCGGCCGCTCTCAATCGGGATGATGTGAAACGTCTCCCACTCGACGCCGTAATGGCGCATGATGCGGCGGAAGAAGGCGGGGATGCGGTTGAACTGCTTGATGTCGAGGGTATCCCAGGGAATGGCCGGGTAATCCTGCAAGGTGGGCTTGCGGTCCTGACCGAAGGCGTCGACGGGAGCGTAGACTTCCTTGAGTTGGCCGCGGACGGCATCTTCGACGATGCGGGGCCAGGTTTCATCGGCTTCCCCGAGGGCCAGGGCGTCGGCGTGACGGGGGCCTCCGTCGCGGCCGAGAGCCTCATCGGGGACCTCGGTGATGTGCGGTCCGCCCATGACGACGAGAATGCCCGCGGCGCGGAGGGCATCGGCCACGCGGTAGGCCTTGGCGATCATGCGGGTCATGGCGCCGATGCCGACCAGGCCGATGTGTTGATCCAGCGCGAAGCGGACAAGTTCGGCGTCGGTCATGGGCTGAGTGTTGCCGTCAATCAGCACCACTTGATGTTGGCTGGGCGTCAGTGACTGCAGCAGAAACATCCAGAGGTGAGGCATGAAGTTCTGAGTGACACCGTTATCGGGGTTATACAGCAGGATTCTCATGGGCGTGCCGGTCTCAAGCGCCAACCGCGTGCTGGCGCCTTCCTCTCTCCGGCAAGTCACCCGCGGGTATCAGGCCGGAAAGAGGTCATCCGGGCCGTCCGTAGGGGAATCAGTGTCGGTAGAGTCATGGTATCACTCAAAAGGCCGCCAGTCAGAAGGAGTCAGCGCGGTACAATTGGGAGGGGATTCACATGGCCACCAAGCTCAATGACGAAATACTCAACGCGGCGCTGATCGGTTTCGAAAAACAGAAAGCGGACTTAAGCGCCCGGATTGCCGAGCTGAAGCAGATGCTCGGGGGCGGCGCCAAGGAGCCTGCCGCCAAAGCCGCCGCTCCCGCACGAAAGCGCAGGAGACTGAGCGCCGCCGGCAGGAAGGCGATCAGCGAGGCCGCCAAGCGCCGCTGGGCGTTGCAGCGGGCGGGAGCCGAGAAGCCGCAACGAGCCGCCAAGAAGGCGTAAAAGCTACCAGCGTTTGCGGCCGGCGCCGCCCCCACCGCCGGGGCGATCGGTTTTGGGGCGCGCTTCATTCACGCTGAGCGTGCGGCCTTCCAGATCTTTGCCGTTCAGGGCGCTGATGGCTTTGGCGGCATCTGCGTCGTTGGTCATGTCAACAAAGGCAAAGCCTCTGGGCTGACCGGTGTCACGGTCGGTCATGATGCTGACCCGTTCCACGGGCCCATAAGTTTCCATCAGAGAACGGAGCGCTTGTTCCGTGACCGAAAAACTGAGATTACCTACGAAAAGACTTTTCATACACCCGGCCTTCCCTGCCCTACCAAGAGTGTTCCCGTTGCCAGTCTAGCAGGAAAAGGGCGGTCAGGCGCATAGCGCCATTGGGCAGGTAGCACAGCGGCGGGGATACTTGAGTACACTTCCGGTAGCCGGACAGCCGGAGTTTTGTGAGACCATGGCAAGGAGGAGAACACCATGACCAAACACTTCGTTGTTGCTGCCATTGCCGGTTTCATGGGTGCCGTAGCTGTCTGTGCCGCGGAAAAGCCTGTCACCGTGAAGTTGCAAGACACGAATGGACAGGCCGTCGGATCGGCCACTCTGAGCGAGGGCAAGGGTGGATCGGGCGTGACCATTAAGCTAAACCTCAAGAACCTGACGCCGGGCGAGCATGCCATACATTTTCACCAGGCGGCCAAGTGCGAAGGGCCGGCATTCACGACGGCCGGTGGACACTTCAATCCTGACGGGAAGCACCATGGCCTGCAGAATCCTGCGGGGCCGCATGCGGGCGACATGCCGAACTTCACCGTCAAGGCCGACGGAACGTCGAAGGCGACGCTGACGGATCCGCTTGTGAACCTGGGCGCCGGCGATCATTCGTTGTTTTCGAACGGCGGGACGGCGCTGGTGATTCATGCCAAGGCCGACGACATGAAGTCGGACCCGTCGGGCAACGCGGGCGACCGCATCGCTTGCGGCGCGATCACTAAGTAGGCTGCCGGCACCGCGCGGCATTTGCGATGAGCGATGGATCAGCCTGTTTGCGCCGGTCTTTGGTCCAAAATCGACGAGCAGATCGGCTCACGCCGTGGGCTATCATGTTTCGCCCTCCGGGCTTGGCTGCGGCGGATACAATGTGTGCATGTCGAAATCGCGCAGGCAATTCTTGAGGGGCGCTTCGATCAGCCTGGCGGCCGCAGCTACTGCTTGCCGCAAGAGCGTCGAAACGGCCGCCGTCGATCAGACGCCGGGAGCGCCACCGGCCTTTGGGACGGCGCCAGAAGTGGGACCGAGGGTGTCGGCTGCCACCTTCGCGGAAGCCGAAAAGCTGGTACAGGTGGAACTGAGCCAGGCGGAGCGCGAAGTGGCGGCGGGCAGTTGGCGCAGGACGTTGGCATCGGTCTACGAGCGGCGCACCGGACCGCGTAAGATCACGCTCTCGCCTCCGGTGGCGCCGGCGACGTGTTGGAATCCGGTATTGCCCGGGCAGAAGGCGGGGCCGGAGCGCGACCGATTCATTCGCAGCAAGAGCGCGCCGGTGCCGCTACCCACGAGCGACCGGGACATCGCCTTCGCCCCGTTGACGCAGCTCTCGCGATGGATGGAGGCGCGCAAACTGAGCTCGGAGCGGCTGACCGGCATCTATCTGGAACGGCTGGAACAGTTCAACGGCAAGCTGCGCTGCGTGATCACACTGACGCGGGAACTGGCGCTCGAGCAAGCCAAACAGGCGGACCGGGAGATGGCGGCGGGCAAGTACCGCGGGCCGCTCCACGGCATTCCATGGGGCGGCAAAGATCTGCTGGATACGGCCGGCATCCCTACCACTTACGGAGCCGAGCCGTTCCGGAACCGCGTGCCGGCCGAGGACGCGGCGGTGGTGAAGCGTCTGCACGAGGCGGGCGCGGTGCTGGCCGCGAAGCTGAGCCTGGGCGCGCTGGCGCTCAACGACATCTGGTTTGGCGGCCAGACCATGAATCCTTGGCTGCTGGAGGAAGGCGCGTCGGGTTCGAGCGCGGGGCCGGGGGCAGCCACCGCGGCGGGGTTGGTGGGCTTCTCGATCGGCAGCGAAACCGGAGGCAGCATCGTCAGCCCGTCGATGCGGTGCGGGATCACAGGTCTGCGGCCGACCTACGGGCGGGTTCCGCGGACGGGCGCGATGACGCTGTGCTGGTCGCTCGACAAGCTGGGCCCCATGACTCGCAGTGTGGAAGACGCCATGCTGGTGCTACAGGCGATCTCGGGGCCGGATGCCGGCGACGTTTCGAGCGTAGCCAGCCGGCTGGACTTCGACTCGGGCGCCTCCGTCGAAGGACTGCGCGTGGGCTACTTCCCCGCCTGGATGAAAGAACCTCCGGCCACCGGCGTGGACCGCGCCGCTTTGGAGACCGTCCAGAAGCTGGGCATGGTCCCGGTGGAGGTGGCGCTTCCCGACTGGCCGTACGACTCGCTCGACCTGATTTTGTTCGCCGAGGGCGCCGCGGCCTTCGAGGAACTCACGCTGAGCGGCGGGCTGAGACAGCTCAAGGCGCAGGTTCCCGACGCGTGGCCCAACCTGTTCCGCCAGGCCCGCTTTCTTTCGGCGGTGGATTTCGTCCAGGCCGACCGGTTGCGGCGCAAAGTGGCCCAGGAGATGGCGCGCATCTTCACCCAGGCGGACGTGCTGCTGGTGCCATCGCTGCGCGACGAAATGCTCACCATCAGCAACTTCACCGGACATCCGTCGCTGACCTTCCGGGCGGGCTTTGTGGAGGTGGCCGAGGCCCGCAGCGATTGGGCGCCGGATGCGGCGAATCCGCTGCCTAAGTTCTCGCCGCCTCGCCGCGTGCCGCACGGGGTCACTCTGATCGGCCGGCTCTTCGATGAGGGTACGGTGGGGCGCGCCGGCCTCGAGTTCGAGCGGGCGCTCGGCGTGGCGGGAGAGCGGCCGCCGGGATTCTAGGTATTGGACTGAGCAGAAGCTAGAACAGAAGCACGGCGCCGTCGCGGGGCAAGGGCGAAGCCTTAGAGGCTCCATTCTGACTTCCTCGACTCCTGACTCCTGACTCCCATATCCCGAAGGGATATCAAGGGCGGAGCCCTTGCACTAAGCAAACCTGTTACTGTGAAGCCGGAGAGGAAATATGACGCCGTTCCGGTTTCACGTGTTTGTCTGCGACCAGCAGAAGCCCGAAGGCGCGCCGTGCTGCGCGGCGCGGGGCTCAGGCCAGGTGCTGGAGGCGCTGCGGCGCGAAGTCGCGGCGCGTGGCCTCGAAGGCGAAGTCCAGGTGACGGCGTGCGGCTCGCTGGGCTTGTGCGAGCATGGGCCGAACCTGGTGGTTTATCCCGAAGGCACCTGGTACTCGGGCGTGACCCCGGCGGACGTGCCGGAGATGGTGCGCTCGCATTTCCAGGAGGGCGCGCCCGTCGAGCGGCTGGTGTGCGCCGATGCCGCGGTTGTGCGCACGGAGATCCTGAGCAACCGCGAAAAGATGTTGGCGGCGCGCCGCGCCCGGGAAGCCGCCGGCGTCCTCCCCGACGACCTGAACGAGCGCATCCGGGCATTTCAGGGGAGCCGCGTGGTCCTCACGGCGCTGGAACTCGACATGTTTACGGCCGTGGGGGACGGCGCCGGCGCGGTGGAACTGGCCGCCAGGCTCGACACCGACCCGCGCGCGACCGGGATGCTTCTGAACGCGCTGGCGTCCCTGGGCCTGCTCGTCAAGCGGGAAGGGGTCTTTCGCAACTCGCCCGAGACCGCGCGCTACTTCACCGCCGGGTCGCGTGACAACGCCCGGCCAGCCTTGCTGCACACCGCGCACCTGTGGCAGCGCTGGTCGACGCTCACCGACTGCGTGCGCGCCGGCACCGCCGTGGCCCGCGACGAAGTCGCCGGCCGCGGCCAGGACTGGACCGAGGCCTTCATCGCCGCCATGCACCGCAACGCCTCGGAACGCGCGCCGCTGGTGGTGCGCGCTGTGGGCGCGGAGAACCTGCGCCGCATGCTGGACGTGGGCGGCGGATCGGGCGCGTATTCGATTGCTTTCGCGCAGGCCAACTCGGCTTTGCGGGCCGACATCCTGGACCTGGCCACCGTCGAGCCCATCGCGCGGCGCCACATCCAGCAGGCCGGGGTGGCGGACCGCGTCAGGGTCCGCGCCGGCGATCTGCGTTCCGACAGTCTGGGCGAAGGATACGACCTGGTGTTTCTCTCCGCCATTTGCCACATGCTCAGCCCCGGGGAGAATCTCGACCTGCTGCGCCGCTGCCGCGAGGCCCTGGCGCCCGGCGGCCGCATCGTCATTCAGGACTTCATCCTGGAGCCGGACAAGACCGCTCCCCGCTTCGCCGCGCTGTTCGCGCTCAACATGCTGGTGGGCACAAGCGGCGGCAGCACCTACAGCGAGCCGGAATATGCCGCCTGGCTGGGCGAGGCGGGTTTCCGGGAGATCCGCCACGCGAGCCTGCCGGGAATCACCGGGCTCATGATTGGGTCGTGGCTGTAGTTGCGGCAGTAACCGCTACACCACCGCTCCGATCCGGACCAGACAGGTCTGGCCGCAACTGCGGCGCTGCGGCCACTGAGAGCAAGCCTTAACGCAAAGCTCCTGATTGCCGAGGGCGTGCATTCGCACGGCGTACCACGGGTCCAGAGTCACCGTTTCGATGTGCGAAGCGGCGGGGCAGTACACGTGCCTGGCCGCACGGGCTCTCAGCCAGACGGGCACGAGCGCCCAACCGGCCGGGATTATCAAAGCCAAAGCCAGATAGCTCACGAAGCAATAAACCACCCACATAGTTGCACCTCAGACCGTCACCACCGGACATGGCGACTCGCGCAAAATGGCATACGCATTCGCGCGAAGCCGCCCCAGCAACCCGGACTCGCGGCCGCGTCCAATCACCAGGAGATCGGCCTTGCGGCGGGACGCCACGTCGCTCACCTGGACCGGGGCGTCTCCAATCTCGATCAATACCTCACCTGCCGTATGGAGATCTTCCTGGAGGCGGACGACCTGGCTTCGCGCGGTGGCAGCCGCCTGGCTGCGCCATTCCGGATCGAAGTACACTCCGCCCCATTGCACGAGCGACTCCGGAAGCACGTGAACGATGGCAAGCTCCGCGCCGTATTCCCGCGCGAACCGCCCGGCCCACTCCAGGACCGCACGACTGCCCTTAGCGAGATCGATCGCGCACACGATGCTGCGGAAGCCGATGGTCTCATAACTGGGAGCCTCTTCCAGGTGGGGACCCGTCCACACCGGGCACCCGGCGTCGTGCAGCACCTTGGCTGTCACAGAGCCCAGAAGAAACCGCCGGAATGGCCCGTAGCCATGAGTCGCCATGACGATCAGGCTGACGTCGTGGCCCCGCGCATACTCGACGATCTCTCTGGCCGGATCGCCTTCCACCACTTCTTGGGTTAGCGGGATATCGGGACACTGGCCGCCCAGGTAGGTCCCCAGTTCGACTTTCCTCTGCTCGAGTCTCTCCGCGGTCAGCTCGGCGGCTGTGGAGTAGGCCATTGCCTCGGGCGCTGCGTAGAGGGCCACGGGGGGCGCCACTACGTGGAGCAAAATCAGTTCGCTGTGGAAATGACACGACAGCGTTTCGGCATACTGAGTGGCGCCACGGCAGCGCGGAGAAAAAGCCACCGGCGCCAGGATTCTGGACAGCCAAGCCATACCGTCACCTCCTGGCCTGCGTCACAGCGGACGGGGCGAATTGTCCGTTTTTATTCTACTCCCATAACAGGTAAAGCGTCCCCCAAATCCGAATCGCAGGGCAGGCTTAAGCCAGGAAGGCTGGTTTTGGCCGCAGGTCGCACCGGCTTGTGACTTTGGACCGGCCAGACTCGGGCACCAAAATTACAATTCTAGGTTGCCGGAGTCACGAACACGCCGAAGAACAGAATCACAATGGTCAGGAGTGTGAGGATTAAGACAGCGGCGGTCAACAAAGCGGATTCCACGGTGACCTGACTCTGTTCTCCCCGTCCGTGGACCCGGCTGTGGAAGGTACCCGGCATGGCTTTAACCAGGATTTCCATGTTGCCATCCTGGCCGGTATCGATTATACATCCAACCGCCTCTTTTGGAGCTGTTTGTCTTGTTTTTCCCATCCGGGACGACTCCGGCGGCCCAGGAGGGGGTCAAAGCAGGGAAAACCGTGCTCGTGGAGACGCACCGGCTTTACCGAGACGGCACCGATATTCCAGCCCTCGAAAACCGAGGCGGGGAAAGTGGATACACCCGCCATAGGGAATGCGACCCAACTGAAGGTGTCCGGGCGCCCGGCCGGCAGCCGGGAGCCGTCAACAGGTAGTGTCGAAGAATTCGCCAGCGCCCTTGAGCGGGAAAAGGCGCACAATCACAGAAGGAGGAGCCAATGATGAAGCACACGGAAGCATTGGACATCCTGCGTGCCCAGGGCTATGCCACTGGCATACCCGACGCCCACACCGGCCGTGTCAGGGT
This sequence comes from Bryobacteraceae bacterium, assembly GCA_050014595.1. Classification (GTDB taxonomy): domain Bacteria; phylum Acidobacteriota; class Terriglobia; order Bryobacterales; family Bryobacteraceae; genus PALSA-129. The sequence continues at coordinate 4,838 of JBEKDA010000008.1, read as the reverse complement.
CTGGATTCGCGGCAGCGATGAGGCCGTCGATGTGGAGGTCGGGAGAGAACTTTACGAACTGGCAGAATGCAAGTTGAGCTTCGAAGATATTTGGACGCGGCGTGAGGACGAAATGGTAGTCCGGGCTGAGTGAGCACCCCGTGCGATGGGCAAACGAGGAGTTGCTCAAGCGGATCGTGTCAAAGCCGCCCGGCGTACGGTACTCCGGTACTAGGGATATGTGCCGGAACCATGGGTGCCGGGCCAGTTCGCTGGCGCGGCTGTATTCGCCTTTTCTTCGCCATACGAAGGCTTTGGGTTCCAGTTGGTACTAGCGATGGCCGCGGGCGTGGCGACAATCCCATCGCACATCCGGGCGGGTTGGGTACCAAACTTTCCATCTCAGGCCGGAGGTGGGGCGAACGGTACCGCTGGGACCGCGGCGCGTTTCAAACCACCCAATATTTTGAGAAAGTTGCAGGCCGTCTCTGGATCTCTAGCCAGTACTAAGAGCAAAAGATCTGGTATGTTCGGTGGATTTTGGTGTATTATGCGTATGGTATAGAAGCGCGTAGTAAGTGGGAGCAACGTATGCGTTTTCACAGAATCGCTAGCATCCTGTTGCTGCTGAGCTGTTATGGCTGGGCGGGCACCATCCCTGTTGCGAATCCTTCATTCGAGAGCCCGAACGTGTCGGGCATGACGTGTGGTTTGACGGGTTTACCTGGTTGCGACTATCCGCACGGTAGCCTTGGTGGTTGGACGTTTTTCGGAAGTTCAGGGATTGCCGCGAATGGGAGTCCCTTCGGCGTGGATACACCTGGGGACGGTAATGCGGCCCCGGATGGCACTCAGGTGGCTTTTCTTCAGTATGACCCTAGCAACCCACTTTCGTCTCCTGGCAACATAAGTCAGAGCATTGGCGGGCTAAACGCCGCCCAGTCTTACGTACTTTCCTTCGAGGCTGCGCAACGCCCCGAGAGTTTAGGCCCTACTGGGGCTTTTCTTTTTGGCGGAGGGCTGGATTTTTATGTTTATTGGTGCCCAGGGGGCTCGAGCTGCAGCCCGATTGACTTCATTGAGTTCGACAACCAACTGCCGTCGTACTTGAGCTTTGCGGAATACTCGACGGCCCCGTTCACGGCAGGGGCGACCAGCGGCTTACTGGAGTTTCAGGCATATGATCCTCTAAGCGGGGATCGGAGCGACTTCATCGATAGTGTTCAGCTCAACGACGACATTGTGCCTGAACCATCGAATGGGCTGATGGTGCTATCCGGCATTGGACTGATCGGACTTGGACTACGCTGGAGGCTCGTCCATAGCCGATCGCTTCCCTCCTAAAGGCTCCTTGCCGAGGACTCGCCTCACAATTGTGTTCGAGTACTAAACTGGCATCTTCGCCAGAGAGGTTGACAGGAGAGCTGCGCAGCCAGCCAGTTTCCTGCAACTTCTCTTTCCGGACGGCCAAAAAATGGCCCATGTTGGCTGGTCCGGCGAAACGCCGGACGCACACACGCCTTGCCACGCCCTGCTGCCGGAGATTGGGTGGGCGCATGTGAGCTAGACTGGTCTAGACAGGTGCGTAGTGCTTCCTTTCGGCGCTGCACGGAATGGATACGGATAGCGGAGATCCAGTGAGGCCCCTCAATATACTCTGCTCGTCCACACGTCAATGGAATCCCGGGGACGAGTGGATTGCGCTCGGCATCCGACGCTTATTCCGTGCTCTCTACCCTGAGAGGGTGGTGAATTGGATCCTTTACGACCGCAGCCCGGACTGTTTCCTGGAGCCTTGGGTGGCGTCTGCAAGAAGGCCTCATCTGCTGGGCAACTCATACCAACCCGGGGAGGAGTTGCCGGCAGTGGACCTGGTGGTCATAGCCGGCACGCCGGAATGGCTGGGCCCGCATCTGGAGCCGCTGGCCCGCATCCATCACACTTCCGCCGCGCCGGTGTTCTATCTGGGAATCGACTATCCATCCACGGAGTTGCCGAGCAGCCCCGACGACGTCCGGATGCTCTCTGGAGCCCTGATCGTCACTCGTGGCGGCATCGCCAGGCAGGCGCTGCTGGCCCTGGGAATCCAAGCCCACATGCTGCCGTGCCCGGCGCTGTTTGCGGCGCCCTTCGAGTACCCTGCGAGAGCGCTCAACAGGATAGGAATCGTCCTGCAAAACGACCGCGTCCCGAACCAGGCCGTCTCCGCCCAGCTTAAGGCCCGGATGTTGGGCATGTTGCCTTTGCTGCAAGCGCGGTTTTCCGTTAAGATCATCTGCAACTACATCGACGAGTACCTCGAGTTTTCCTCGAGTATCGACTGCCCGGTCTGTTACTCGTACGATTCGGGCGAATATTTCGGCCTCCTGTCCGATTGCGACGTGGTGATCTCGACGCGGTTGCACAGTGCGCTGATTGCCAACTCCCTGCTCAAACCGGCCATCATGACGAATACGGAGCCACGAGTTTGCTCGGCTGTAGAACTGTGCCCGTACATTTTTGTTCGCGAACCGGAAGACGTGCCCGGGTTTCTGGAGCACTTTGAGCCCGACCCGGTCACGAGAAATCTCTTCAACTGGAAACGCAACCAGGAAGCGCAGTACCTGGAGATTCTACGGGGCGCCCTCCAAGAACATGGTCTCTATTAAGTTCAGGACGATCGAGGATTTTCGCAAGAGCGACCGGGCCGCCCGGCAGGTCTCCGGGATCCACAGCGGGAACGCCGGCGACGTGATCTACTCCCTGCCGGCAGTCCGGGCGCTGGGGATTCGCCATCTGATCCTCAATGTATATCGGGATCCCAAACCGTTCAGGGAGCTGACCGAGCAGAACGCCCGGGCGCTGGCGCCTCTTTTGCTGGAGCAGGACTATCTGGATCGCGTAACCCTGGTCACTGCGGGCGTGCCGCTCGAATCGGTGGATCCGGGGTGCATCGATGTCGATTATGTATTAGATCGTTTTCGAAACGAGGATATCGGGCGTGCTCACCTGATGCACGCCCACGCTAAAGCCATGCACGCGGAAATAGACGCCAACGCGCCGTTTCTCCGGGTTCCCGTAGAAACGCCGGAGGTGAGTGAAGTGGTTCTGGCTCTGACGCCTCGCTATCGGGACCTGACGGACGAATCCCTGCGCGACCTGATGCTGTATTTCGACGACATACTGATCCTGGCGATTCCGGACGAGTGGCGGAGCGTGGCCGGCATCCCGGGCCGCGTCCGGCGGTGTGCGGATTTTCTGGAGATGGCCCGGCTGATCCAACAGGCCGGGGTATTCATCGGCAACCCCGGTCTGGCATCTGCCATTGCGGAAGGACTGAAGGCCCCCCGGATCATCGATCTGCCTCTTGATCTGCCCAACGCTTTCCCGATTGGTCCCAATGGCTATGTCCTGCCCAGCGGGCGCGGAGAGTTTGTGGATATTGTGCAGCGCCTCTGTCGAGACCGTCCCCGCCTGGCGTCGTTGTATAGCGATCTGCTCCGGTCGCTCGATTCACAGGCTTCCGAAAATCGCGAACTGCGATGCGCAATCGGCGCCGGGATTCAGCATCCGCGGGTTGGCCACCGGCTTCGGCTAATCGGGGAAATCGACTCCGCCCCCATCACTTTCGATGGCGGTGGATGGAGCAGACTCGCCCCGGAGGGAAATGGAGTATTTCTGAATCCGGGCCCTAAAGAGACAGCACCAGCCAGCGTCCGGTTCGAGGGCCTCAGGCTGGCGGGCCACAATTGCTTTGAAGCCGATTTGAGCGTCGACCATCCCGAATCCGCGCCGGTTTGTTTTCGGTTTCACCTGCGCGATGAGAACGGCCTGACAATCCAGGAGAGCACTCGGGAAGTGCAGCCGGCGGAACCGGTGCACTGGCAGGTGACCTTTCCCCGAAACTTCTCCACGGCCAGCCTGGAGCTTTCGACAGTTCTGGCCCCCGGCTCGGAATCTCCGGATTTCGCCTGGGCGTGGGTCAGGAATCCGCAACTCAGAGTGATCTGAACGGCAGGTTTCCGGCGATGCTCCGGCACCCGGACCCCGGCCGATCTCCTGGCAAACGACCCGTTGCGATGCCGTTCCTGCTAATTTTGTTCCATGGACCTCGCAGATCACCCGGCAGGATACCGGCAAGCAAAGCTTCGCAGACTGAATCCGGCCGACAAATGAGGCGTTCAATCAGTGACTAGACCATTCATTGAGGGTAAGCAGATCAGGGACCTTCCAGAGCCGCCATCGCGCGCGCGTTCGTATGCAACCTTCAATTCCGTTCTGGCCTGTGTGGCGTGTTTGGTGACAGCCTATATGCTGATCACCAGTTTGATCATCGTTCACGACGCCTATTCGCCGCTGCCGCTGGCCGATAGTTGGGGTCTTTGGAAACAGTATAAACAATACGGAAACTACTCGACCTTCCTGTTCCGGCAACACAACGAGCACCGGATTGTGGTGACGAGACTGGTTTACATTATTGATCGTTTCGCGTTTCATGGGCGCGGCCTGTTTCCTCTTGTCTGCAGTCTGCTTCTTCAAGTCGCCACGGGAGTATGGCTCTACAGAATGACGCGTCGGACGGGAGAGGCAAGCCGCCTATCACGTCTTCTACTAGGATGTGCGATCTGTTCGGCGTTGTCATCCGCCCAGCAATTCCCGAACCTCGTCATGGGGTTTCAGATCCAGTTTACGATGGTGTATTGTGCATCCTGTGGTTCGCTTCTTGCATTAATACGTGCGGCCGAGCGATGGCAGGAGGGTCGCGATCCCGAGTTGTGGTTTGCGGTCAGTTGTGTTTCTGCGCTGGTGGCGACGTATTCGTCGGCAAACGGTCTCTTGCTCTGGCTTGTTCTGCTGTTGTTCGGGCTGTGGCTTCGCCT